>JACKOQ010000001.1:0-600000 GCA_024234215.1 Pseudomonadales bacterium | reverse complement strand
GCCTCGGAGAGAGTGGGATGGGCAAAGACCGTCAACGCCAGATCCTCGGCACTGGCAGAGAATTCCATCGCCACCACCGCCTGCGCGATCAGCTCCGACGCCTGCGGGCCGATGATGTGAACGCCAAGAACCCGATCGCTCTCGGCATGGGCCAGCACCCGCACCAACCCTTCGGACTGATGCGCGGCCAAGGCGCGACCATTGGCGGCAAAGGCGAAACTGCCGACCTTGTACGGTTCGGCGCGCGCCTTGAGCACCTCTTCGGTGTCACCCACCCAGGCCACTTCGGGCTGGGTGTAGATCACCGACGGGATGCAGTCGTAGTTGACCTGGCTCAGTTGACCCGCGATGCGCTCGGCCACCATGATGCCCTCCTCCATGCCCTTGTGCGCCAGCATCGGACCACGCACGACGTCGCCGATCGCATAGACCCCTGGCACGTCGGTGCGGCAGTGGTCGTTGACGAAGATCGAGCCCCGTTCATCGAGGTTGACACCGCAATCGGCCGCCAGCAGGTTGGCCGTCTGCGCCCGGCGACCCACCGCAACAATCAGGCGATCGACCCGCAGCGCCTGATCGCCCTTGGCGTTGCTGTACCTGACCAGCACTTCGCCCTCCTTGACCTCGGTGTGGGTCACCCGGGCACCCAGTTGGATCGTGAGCCCTTGCCGGGTCAGCAGCTTCTGCGCCTCCTTGGCGATGCGCTGATCGACCATCGGCAGGAAGCGCTCCTGCGCCTCGAGCAGCACCACCTCGGCACCCAGCGCACTCCACAGACTGCCCAGCTCCAGACCGATGACACCGGCACCGATCACACCCAGCCGCTTCGGCACCTCTTCAAAGGCCAGCGCGGCCGAGGAGTCGACCACATGGTGACCATCCAGTGGCGCCTGTGAAATCGGAATCGGCTCGGAACCGGCAGCGATGATGACATGTTCGGCCTCGTACTCCTCGACCGCGCCAGCGGCATCGGTCACCTCGACCCGCTTGCCCGCCAGCAGCCGGCCGCGACCGGCCAGCGTGGTGACGCCGTTGCCCTTGAACAGCGCCTGGATGCCGCCCGTGAGATTGCCGACGATCTTCTCCTTGCGCGCCATCATGGTCGCCAGATCGAGCGACACCTCTTTGGCCAGCACGCCATGGTCGGCGAGTTGCTCTTTCGCCTCACGGTACTTGTGGGCCGATTCGAGCAGCGCCTTGGAGGGAATGCAGCCGACATTGAGGCAGGTGCCACCCAGCACGGTCTGCCCATCACGACGCCACTGCTCGACACAGGCGGTGCTGAGGCCCAACTGCGCGCACTTGATCGCGGCCACATAGCCGGCCGGACCGGCGCCGATGACGATCACATCAAACTTGCCTGCCATGAGCTTTTCTCCAGCGTGGTGGTGATTGATCCCCTGTCACGGGCCTTTACAGATCCAGCAGGATGCGTGCGGGATCTTCGAGAAAATCCTTGATGGCGACCAGGAACTGTACCGCCTCGCGACCATCGATCAGACGATGGTCGTAGCTCAGCGCCAGATACATCATCGGCAGAATCTCGATCTTGCCATCGACCGCCATCGGTCGCTCCTGCACCTTGTGCATGCCGAGAATGGCGGTCTGCGGCGGATTGAGGATCGGCGTCGACAGCAGCGAACCAAAAACACCGCCATTGGAGAGGGTGAAGGTACCGCCCTGCATCTCCTCGATGGTCAGCTTGCCATCACGCGCCTTCAGGCCATAGTCGCGCACCTGCGCCTCGATCCTGGCCAGGCTCATCTGTGCGGCATCGCGCAGTATCGGCACCACCAGTCCGCGGTCGGTCGAGACCGCCACGCCGATGTCCTGGTAACCGTGGTAGACGATGTCATTGCCGTCGATCGAGGCATTCACCGCCGGAAACCGCTTCAATGCCTCGACCGAGGCGCGCACGAAGAAGGACATGAAACCGAGCCGCACCCCATGGCGCTTCTCGAACTGATCCCTGTACTTGGTGCGCAACTCCATCACCGGCTGCATGTTGACCTCATTGAAGGTGGTCAGCATCGCCGCCGTCTGCTGCGCCTCGACCAGCCGTCTGGCGACGCTGGCGCGCAGCCGGGTCATCGGTACGCGCTTTTCGATCCGCGCACCCGACTCGGCCACGACAGCCGGTTCGGCGGCACGCGGCGAGGTGGCGGTAGAAACAGCCGGTACCGGTTGCGCCGGCGGCTGACCCTGTTCGAGATGCTGCAACACATCGCCCTTGGTGAGACGCCCCCCCTTGCCGGTGGCGGCGATCTGCTCCGGCGTCAACCCATGCGCCTGCACCAGTCGGCGGGCGGCAGGATTGACCAGCGGTTGCTGCGATTGCGCGGCGGCCGCTGCCGGCGGTTCGGCACTGGGCTGCGTCCCGGTCAGGGCACTGCCTGCCTCGAACAGTCCGATCAGCTCGGTGCTGAGCACCGTCTCACCCTCCGGCTTCAGGATTTCGCTCAACCGGCCATCCGCCGGTGCCACCACCTCCATCACCACCTTGTCGGTTTCGATGTCGACGAGCACTTCATCGCGCAACACCGCCTCGCCCACCTTCTTGTGCCAAGTGGCCACAGTACCGTCGGAGATCGACTCCGGAAAACTCGGCGCTTTAATTTCCAGCATCATGGTTGTTCCTGTCATCAGTGCAAATCATTGAATCGATCAGAGCCCCAGGGCCTCTTTGACCAGCCGCTGCTGTTGCTCGACATGCAGGCTCAGGTAACCGGTCGCCGGTGCCGCCGAGGCCTCACGGCCGACATAGTCGAGCTTCCAGCCTGGATTGAGCCGGCCCAGGACATGGCTCATGTGATGCTGGCTGCTGTACCAGACCCCTTGATTCATCGGCTCTTCCTGGCACCAGATCACCTGCTGCGCCTGTGCGAAGGGGGCCATCGCCTGTTGCAGCTGCTCATGTGGAAAGGGGTAGAACTGCTCGATGCGGATCACCGCGGCATCCTCGCGCTGCGCCGCTTCGCGCGCCTCGATCAGATCGTAGTAGACCTTGCCGCTGCACAGCACGATCCGCCTGACCTGACTGGCCTCGAGCGGGACGCTCTCTGGAATCACCAGCTTGAACTCGCCCTCGGCCAGATCCTCCAGCGACGAGATGGCCAGCTTGTGCCGCAGCAGGCTCTTGGGCGTCATCACGATCAGCGGCTTGCGCAGTGGTCTCAGCATCTGTCGCCGCAGCAGATGGAAGATCTGTGCCGGCGTCGTTGGAATGCAGACCTGGATGTTGTGCTCGGCACAGAGCTGCATGAAGCGCTCCAGCCGCGCCGAGGAGTGCTCGGGCCCCTGCCCTTCATAGCCGTGCGGCAGGAACATCACCAGACCGCAGAGACGCCCCCACTTGGTCTCGCCACTGGCGATGAACTGGTCGATCACCACCTGGGCGCCATTGACGAAGTCGCCGAACTGCGCCTCCCAGATCACCAGTGCCCGCGGATTGGTGGTGGCGTAGCCATACTCGAAGGCCAGCGCTGCCTCTTCCGACAGCAATGAATCATGCAGCGTGAAGCGTGCCGTCACGCCCGGAATGTTCGCCAGCGGCACATGGGGCGATCCATCTTTCTGGTTATGAATCACCGCGTGCCGGTGCGAAAAGGTGCCCCGACCGCTGTCCTGCCCCATCAGCCGCACCGGATGGCCCTCGGTCAACAGGGTGGCATAGGCCATCGTCTCGGCAAAACCCCAGTTCAGCGGCAGTGCACCGGCGATCATCTTGCGGCGATCGTCGATGATCTTGTCCACCTGTTTCTGCACCACCACCCCCTCGGGCACCTTGCAGACCTCCGCCGCCAGCTGTTGCAGCTGCCTCAATTCGAAACGGGTGTCGGCGGTGGCCGACCAGTAGTCATGGCCGAGGTAGGGTGTCCAGTCGACGAATAGCTTGAGATTGGGTTCGGTGACCAGACTCTTGGCGACATGCCTGCCCTCCTCCAGCGCCTTGCGGTAGTCGGCGATCCAGGCATCGACCAGCTCGCGGCTGATCACCCCGCTGTTGACCAGCCTGTCGGAGTAGAGCTGCATCGTGCTCGGCAGCGTGCGGATCTTGGCGTACATCAGCGGCTGGGTGCCGGAAGGCTCGTCGGCTTCGTTGTGGCCACGGCGGCGGTAACAGACCATGTCGATCACCACATCACGCCTGAAGGTTTCGCGGTAGTCGACCGCCAACTGGGTCACGAACAGCACCGCCTCGGGGTCATCGCCATTCACATGGAAGATCGGTGCCTGCACCATCTTGGCCACGTCGGTGCAGTACTCGGTGGAGCGGGCATCATCGGCCCGACTGGTGGTGAAACCGACCTGGTTGTTGACGATGATGTGAATGGTGCCGCCGATGCGGTAACCACGCACCTGCGACATCTGCAGCGTCTCCATCACCACCCCCTGGCCGGCAAAAGCGGCATCGCCATGGATCGCCACCGGCACCACCTGGTTGCCCAGCGGGTCGTTGCGGCGGTCCTGCCGTGCCCGCACCGATCCGGCGACGACCGGGGTGACGATCTCCAGGTGCGAAGGGTTGAACAGCAGCGCCAGATGGGTCTGTCCGACCGATGTCATCACATTGGAAGAGAAGCCCTGATGGTACTTGACGTCGCCGGAGCCGGCACCATGGGCATGCAGCCCCTCGAACTCCTCGAACAGTTCGGCAGGATTCTTGCCGAAGTTGTTGACCAGTACGTTCAAGCGACCACGGTGGGCCATGCCGATCACGATCTCCTTGGCGCCGTAGCCTCCCGCGCGCTGAATCAGTGCATCGACCAGCGGGATCAGGCTCTCTCCACCCTCCAGCCCAAAGCGCTTGGTGCCGGGAAAGCGCGATCCCAGCAGCTTCTCCAGCCCCTCAGCCGCGACCAGCCGCTCCAGCAGGTGGTGCTTCACCTCGACGCTGTAGTCGGGATGGGAGCGAACGCTCTCCAGCCGCTGTTGCAGCCAGAGCTTCTGCTGGCTGTCGACGATGTGCATGTACTCGACGCCCACGGTCTGGCAGTAGGTCTGTTCCAGCGCCTCGACGATCTCCTTCAGCGTGGCTTCGCCTTGCGCCAGCGACGGTGCACCAGTCTGGAACCGGGTGGAGAAATCCGCGGCCGACAGGCCATGGTAGGTCAGCTCCAGATCGGGCACGGCCGGCCGCTGCTGCAGGCCCAGCGGGTCGAGCCGCGCCTTCTGATGCCCCCGATGGCGATAGGCATCGATCAGTTGCAGCACCCTGACCTGGAGCTGCTGATGGTCACGGTCGGCAGCCAGCGCCAATTCGCCGCGATGCGCCTGTCGTCCGATTTGCAGAAACTGCTCACGGATCGTCGAATGGGGCACATCCTGCACCACCACATTCGCCACCTGCGGCAGCGAGTCGAAGTAGTTTCGCCACGCCTCGGGCACACTGTTGGGGTCGCGCAGATAGCTGTCGTAAAGCGCCTCGACATAGTTGGCATTGCCGCCAGAGATATGCCCACTGCGCCACAACATCTCCATTGAAGGTTCAGTCATCGCCGATCTCACCTGCTGAATTTCAATTCGCGTTTTTAAAGCAAAGAAAATGCCGCTATTGCTGCTTCATGGTCGACAGCCCATCACCCTGACTGCCTGCGCAACAAAAAAGGGATTGGTTCCACCGAACACAACCCCTTTTCATGATAGCGCGCAACGGACCGCTTGAGCCTCTAGGTCGCCCGCCTCAGCAGCATGGAGCGGATGTGTCCGATCGCCCGGGTTGGGTTCAGCCCTTTCGGACAGACATTGACGCAGTTCATGATGCCGCGGCAGCGAAAGACGCTGAAGGGGTCATCGAGCGCCGCCAGCCGCTCATCGGTGGCACGGTCACGGCTGTCGGCCAGGAATCGATACGCCTGCAGCAGACCGGCCGGACCGATGAATTTTTCTGGATTCCACCAGAACGAGGGGCAACTGGTCGAGCAGCAGGCGCAGAGGATGCACTCATAGAGTCCATCGAGCTTTTCGCGCTCTTCGGGCGACTGCAACCGCTCGATGCCGCTGGTCACCTCATCGTTGATCAGGTAGGGCTGCACCTTCTCGTACTGGCGATAGAAGATCGCCATGTCGACCACCAGGTCACGGATCACCGGCAGACCCGGCAGCGGCCGCAGCACCAGCTTGCCGCCCTGGCCCTTGACGAGGGAGGAGAGCGGGGTGATGCAGGCCAGACCATTCTTGCCATTCATGTTGATGCCATCGGAACCGCAGACCCCTTCTCGGCAGGAGCGCCGGTAGGCAAAGGTGGGATCCTGCTCCTTGATCAGTTGCAACACGTCGAGCACCATCAGATCCCGGCCTGCAGGGATCTCGACCTCGACCTGCTGCATCTGCGGCTCGGCATCGGTGTTGGGATTGTAGCGATAGACACTGACTTGCATCGTCGTACTCTGTCTGGGGCGGGCTGCGATTAGTACTGCCGGACTTTCGGCTCGAAGGGCTCGACAGTTTTGGGAGAGAAGTTGACGTCGCGCTTGCCGACCCTGCGTTCGCGCGGGAAGTAGATCGAGTGCTTCAGCCAGTTCTCGTCATCACGCTCCTGGTAGTCCTCTCTGGCATGGGCACCCCGACTCTCCTTGCGCGCCTCGGCGGCGATGGCCGTCGCCTCCGCCACCTCGAACAGGTTGTCGAGTTCGAGCGCCTCGACCCGTGCGGTGTTGAACACCATGCTCTTGTCGACCAGAAAGCCATCGCGCAACCGCTCGCGCAGCGCCGCGATCGTCTGGATGCCCTGCTTCATCGACTCCTCCTTGCGGAACACGCCGAAGTAGTTCTGCATGGTCTTCTGCAACTCGGCACGCAACTCAGCCACGCTCTCGCCGCTTTTTGATGCGTTCCAGCGGTTGACCCGCGCCAGCGCGGCATCGAGATCGCTGTCACTGGCCGGCTGGCTGTCGATGCCGTGGCGCAATGCCTGCTCGATGTGCAGTCCGGCAGCACGGCCAAACACCACCAGGTCGAGCAGCGAGTTGCCACCCAGACGGTTGGCACCATGGACCGACACGCAGGCCACTTCGCCCACCGCATAGAGACCGTCGACGATCCGGTCGGCACCGGCACTGTCCTGGGTCAGCGCCTGGGCATTGATGTTGGTGGGGATGCCACCCATCATGTAGTGGCAGGTGGGCACCACCGGGACCGGCTCCTTGACCGGGTCGACATGGGCAAAGGTCTTCGACAGCTCGACGATGCCCGGCAACCGCTTGTGCAGCACTTCCGGGCCGAGGTGGTCGAGCTTCAGCAGTACATGGTCGCCCTTGGGGCCGGCGCCACGTCCGGCCAGAATCTCCAGAATCATCGAGCGTGCCACCACATCGCGGCTCGCCAGATCCTTGGCATTGGGTGCATAGCGCTCCATGAAGCGCTCGCCATCCTTGTTGATCAGATAGCCGCCTTCTCCACGGCACCCTTCGGTCACCAGCACCCCGGCATCGGCAATGCCGGTGGGGTGGAACTGCCACATCTCGATGTCCTGCACCGGGAATCCGGCGCGCAGCGCCATGCCGACGCCATCTCCGGTGTTGATCAGGGCATTGGTGGTCGACTGGTAGATGCGTCCGGCGCCACCGGTGGCCAGCACCGTGGCCTTGGCCTGCAGATAGGCCATCTCGCCGGTCTCGATGCACAGGGCCACCACACCGACCACCTGGCCGCGCTGGTTGACCACCAGATCGATCGCGTACCACTCGTTGAGAAAGACCGCATTGTTCTTCAGGTTGGCCTGATAAAGCGTGTGCAGCAGCGCATGACCGGTGCGGTCGGCGGCCGCGCAGGTGCGGGCAGCCTGGCCGCCGCGGCCGAAATCCTTGGACTGCCCGCCGAACGGCCGCTGGTAGATGCGCCCGGTCTCGGTGCGCGAGAAAGGCAGCCCCATGTGCTCGAGTTCGAACACCGCCTGAGGGCCGACACTGCACATGTACTCGATCGCATCCTGGTCGCCGATGTAGTCCGACCCCTTGACCGAGTCATACATGTGCCAGCGCCAGTCATCATTCGGGTCATCGCTGCCGATCGCGCAGGTGATGCCACCCTGGGCCGACACCGTGTGCGAGCGTGTCGGAAACACCTTGCTGACGACCGCCGTCTTGTAACCCGATTGTGCCAATTGCAGCGCGGCGCGCATTCCCGCGCCACCGCCACCGACGATGATGCCGTCGAACGAAAGAGTTTGCAGCTTCGTCATTGATCAGATACTCCAGACAATCCGTACACCCCAGACCAGATAGACGAACAGCACCAGGCTGCAACCACTCTGAAACAGAAAACGCAGCAGCAACGGCTTCAGGTAGTCGGTGGAGATGGTCCACATGCCGACCCAGGCATGGCCGATCAGCGCGACCAGCGCCAGCAGCGTGAAGCCGCGCACCCAGCGCTGCTGGAACAGCTCCATCCAGCGCACATGATCGAGGTCGGGATTGATCAGCAGAAAAACCAGCAAAAACAGCGTGTAAGCTGCCAGAACCAGCGCCGAGAGCCGCTGCACCAGCCAGTCATGCAGACCGCTGCGTCCGAAATTGGTGACGTTGGTTACCATAGCCAGAACCCCAGAATGACCGCCAGAAGCAGCGTGATGGCCAGCACCGCCTGGGCCCCCAGCCGGCCACCCTCCAGTGACTCGCCGATGCCAATGTCCATCAGCAGGTGCTTGATGCCGGCCACCAGGTGGTAGACCAGCATGCACAGCACCGCCCAGATGATGAATTTGGCGCCGATGCCGCTCAGCAGCACCTTGATCTCGGCAAACCCCTGGGCCGAAGAGAGCGAACGCTGCAACAGATAGAGCAGCAGCGCGATGGCGGCAAAGAGCGCAAAGCCGGAAACGCGGTGCAGGATGGAGGTGAATGCAGGAAGGGGCAGTTGTATCGTGGTCAGATCGAGGTTGACCGGTCTTTTTTTGTTCACAGCAGGCTCGCTTTGTTGTACAACAAAACGCGGACAGCGAAACGCCGGTCCGCCCATCGAAAAACAGCCGATTGAAGGACTCGCCGGCCCGTAGAATTGCCGGCAGAGGAGCTCGGAATGGGACGGGAGTATAGAACCAGAGCGCCATGATTACAATTGGACCTCCCCGGCGGCAACACCCATCCTCGGGCTTCATCCGCCGTGCAAACTGATAACATGCTCATCTCCCGGACAGGCTGTCCAGGCGCTTCAGCCAGACAGCCACCCTTGCGGCACACCGATTGCGTGCCCCTCTTCGGACCCATCACGACTCCATCACCATGAGCACCTCTCCACCCGACCATGACCAGTTCGACGAGCTGCTCTACCTCTATCAGGTGGCGGCAGAGGCGGCCGAGATCGATGGCTTCTTCGCCGGACAGCTCTGCGTGGCCGGCCGGCAGCCCGCCAGCGAGACGCTGCGCGCGCTGTGGCGCCACCTCGATCAGCCTGCGCCCGAGGCCGAGCCGCTGCTGGAGCAGCTCGGTTCGCTCCAGGCCCGTACCGCACTGGCCATGCGGGCTGGCGACTTCAGCTACCAGTTGCTGCTGCCGGATGATGAGGCCCCGCTCGGTGACCGACTGGCTGCGCTGGTCGCCTGGTGCCAGGGCTTCATCGCCGGACTCACCTCGAACGGGCGGCTGAACGATGCCAGAATGGGCGACGCGCTGCGGCAGATGGTGGCCGACGTGATCGAAATCAGCCACCTCGATTGCGACGAGTGTGAAGAGGGCGAGGAGAGCGAACGCGACTACATGGCGCTGAGCGAACATCTGCGCTGCACGGCAATCGCGCTCCATGCCGAGCTCACAACCGATGCCGATCGGACCGCAACAGCGCCATCCCGACTCCATTGAACCCGAACCTCATCGATGGGAACCCCATGAGTCTGCCCGCCAAAGAGTTCAGCAACCGCCGCCGCGCCCTGATGGAGCGGATGGCGCCCAACAGCATCGCCATCCTCGCCAGCGCGCCGGTGCGAATCAGAAACCGTGATGTCGACTATCTCTATCGACAAGAGAGTGACTTCCACTACCTCAGCGGCTTTGTCGAGCCGGAGTCGGTGCTGGTGCTGCTGCCCGACCGTGAGCAAGGCCGCTTTCTGCTGTTCTGCCGCGAGCGCAATCCGGAACGGGAGCTGTGGGATGGCTACCGCTGCGGACCGGAACGGGCGCCGGAGCTGTACGGCGCCGACGATGCCTTTCCGATCACCGACATCGACGACATCCTGCCCGGACTGATCGAAGGGCGCGACCACCTCTACTACACACTGGGGCGCGATGCCGAGTTCGATCGCCGGCTGATCGACTGGGTCAACCAGGTGCGCGGCAAGGTGCGCAGCGGCGCCCACCCCCCCGACCAGCTGATTGCGCTGGAACATCTGCTGCACGACCTGCGGCTCTACAAGAGTCCGGCCGAACTGAAGCTGATGCGCGAAGCCGGCGCCATCTCGGCCCGCGCCCACGTGCGGGCAATGCAGGTCTGCCGTCCCGGCCTGTGGGAGTATCAGCTCGAGGCCGAACTGCTGCACGAATTCATCCGCAGCGGCAGCCGGGCGCCGGCCTACTCCTCGATCGTCGGTTCCGGCCCCAACAGCTGCATCCTCCACTACCGCGAAAACAACCGGCAGATGGCCGACGGCGAACTGGTGCTGATCGATGCCGGCTGCGAATTCGAGTACTACGCCTCCGACATCACCCGCACCTTCCCGGTCAACGGCACATTCAGCGGCGAACAGCGCGCCCTCTACGAGGTGGTGCTGACCGCCCAGCAGGCCGCCATCGACGCCACCCGCCCCGGCGCCAGCTGGAATCAGCCGCACGATGCCAGCGTCAGGGTGATCACCGAGGGGCTGCTGGCACTGGGACTGCTGAGCGGCGAACTGAACGAGCTGATCGAGACCGAAGCCTGCAAACCCTACTACATGCACCGCGCCGGCCACTGGCTGGGAATGGATGTGCATGATGTCGGCGAGTACAAGGTGGCCGGCGCCTGGCGGATGCTCGAACCGGGTATGACCATGACCTTGGAGCCGGGCATCTACGTCGCCCTCAACCAGCCCGGCATCGACCCGCGCTGGCGCGGCATCGGCATCCGTATCGAGGATGACGTGGCGGTCACCCGCAACGGTGTCGAACTGCTGACACCGGGTGTACCGAAACAGATCGATGAGATCGAGGCGCTGATGGCCGAGGCCCGAGGCCGACAGCCATGAAACCGCCTGCGTGCGATGTCGCCATCATCGGCGGCGGCATGGCCGGACTGAGTCTGGCGCTGGCGCTGAGCCACCAGTGCGGCGACGACCCACCGCGCATCACGCTGATCGAGCGGCATCCCTTCCCGCAGCAGAACGAACCCCCGTTGCAGCCCAGCTTCGACGCCCGCGCCACGGTGCTGTCACAGGGCAGCCGGCAGATCTATCAGACGCTCGGCCTGTGGGAGCTGCTGGCCCCATGGGCGACCGCCATCTGCCAGATCGAGGTATCGAGCCAGGGGCAGTTCGGCATGGCCCACCTCGACTGCCGCGAAGCCGGCGTCGAGGCCTTCGGCCATGTGATCGAGAACCGTGCCCTGGGCCATGTCCTGCTGGCGGCCACCGCACGGCATCCCAACATCACACTGCTGGCGCCGGCCGAGGTGACAGCGCTGCAACCGCTCGCCGCCGGCATGCGGCTGACCCTGACCGACCAGAGCGGTCCACGCCAACTGGAGGCGGCGCTGGCGGTCATTGCCGATGGCGGTCGCTCGGGCCTGCGCGAGGCACTCGGCATCGCCATCCGCCGCCGTGGTTACCGGCAACATGCGCTGATTGCCAACCTGGTCACCGGCACACCGCACGACGGCCGCGCATTCGAACGCTTCACGCCACAGGGTCCGATCGCCCTGCTGCCGCTGAGTGAAGGGCGATCGGCGCTGATCTGGACGCTGCCCGAAGCCGAGATCGAGACGCTCATGCAGTGCAGCGAGGCTGACTTCATCGCCCGGTTGCAACGCTGTTTCGGCCTGCGCATGGGGCTGATCGAGCACGTCGGCGAGCGTCACCACTACCCGCTGGAGCGGGTCGAGGCGCTGGAGCAGATCCGCGCCCACCTGCTGCTGCTGGGCAATGCCGCGCATACCCTGCATCCGGTGGCGGGGCAGAGCTTCAACCTGTCGCTGCGCGACACCGCCACCCTCGCTGCCGTGCTGCAACGAGCACGGCAGCAGGACCAGCCGCTGGGCGCACTCTCGACCCTGCAAGACTATCTGGCAACTCGCCAGGACGATCAACGGCAGACCGTGGCACTGAGCCACCAGCTGCCACGGCTGTTCGGCCAGGCGCCGCTGTGGCTGCGCGGCGGCCGCAGCCTCGGTCTGCTGGCCTTCGACCTCTGCCTGCCCGCCAAACAGCTGTTCTCCCGCTTCACCATGGGGCTGAACCCGCCCAATCCGCTGCGGGCAGGCGGTCACGGAGGTGCTGGACGATGAATACTGCCTGCGACATCGCCATCGTCGGTGGCGGCATGGTGGGACTGACGCTGGCCGCACTGCTGCGCGGGCAGGGGCTGAAGCTGCTGCTGCTCGACGCCGATGCGCCGCCACGAGACGACCTGCCGCTGCAACCCGACCGTTACCAGCCACGTGTCAGCGCTCTCAGCCTCGCGTCGCAGCAGCTGCTCGAACGGGTCGGTGCCTGGCCACTGATGCGGGCGCAGCGGGTCTCGCCTTACCAGCGGATGGTGGTCTGGGATGGCGAGGGCAGCGGGCAGATCGAGTTCGATGCCGCCGCCATCCAGCAGCCGGCGCTGGGGCACATCGTCGAAAACGAGGTGACCCGCCATGCCCTGCTGACAACGCTGGCGGATCAGCACGGTGTCGAGCTGCGCTGGCGCAGCCCGGTCACCGCGCTCGGCAGCACCACTGGCGGCAGGCCACTGCTGCAACTGGAAGATGGCTCGACCGTCACCGCCCAGTTGCTGGTGGCGGCCGACGGCAGCCACTCCCCGCTGCGACAGATGGCCGGCTTTCGCTGCCGGCAGTGGTCCTACCGGCAACGGGCCATCGTCTCCACGGTGCGCTCGACTCAACCCCATGCGGCCACCGCCTGGCAATGTTTTCGCGATGGCGCGCCGCTGGCGCTGCTGCCACTCACCGATCCGCACCACTGCTCGATCGTCTGGTCGTTGCCGGAACCAGCGGCCGACAGCCTGCTGGCCAGCGACGAGGCCAGCTTCAATCAGGCGCTGACCCGCGCCAGCGAAGCGCGGCTGGGTGCGCTCGAACTGGCCGATCGCCGCTACAGCTTCCCGTTGCGGCAGTCGCACAGTGTCGACTATGTGCAGGGCGCACTGGTGCTGATCGGCGATGCCGCCCACAGCATCCATCCACTGGCCGGACAGGGGGTCAACCTCGGCCTGCTCGATGCCGCGGTGCTGGCCGAGGAGCTGGGCAAGGGAGTGGCGCGCGGCCTGCCGCTGAACGATCCACTGCTGTTGCAGCGTTACCAGCGCCGCCGTCAGGGGGAGAATCTGGCGATGATGGCAGCAATGGAGGGGCTGAAGCGGCTGTTCGCGGCCGATCCGTTGCCACTGCGGCTGCTGCGCAACCGCGGGCTGTCGCTGGTCGATCGCAGCGCGCCACTCAAGCGCTGGCTGATCGGGCGCGCCAGCGGCATGGCCGGCGATCTGCCTGACATCGCTCGCGCGGTGTCGCGGTGATGATGCCGCTGCCACGGCAAAACCGGCGTAGAATGGCGCTCTTTGTTCTGGACGGCCAATGCTGAAACGGACCCCCCTTCACGCCCACCATGTCGCCGCCGGCGGCCATCTGGTCGATTTCGGCGGCTGGGAGATGCCGCTGCACTATGGCTCGCAGATCGAGGAGCATCTGCAGGTCAGACGGGCCGCTGGCATGTTCGATGTCTCGCACATGACCATCGTCGACCTGCATGGCCCCGACGCCCGCGACTTTCTTCGCCATCTGCTCGCCAATGAAGTCGACAAGCTGAAATCCATCGGCAGCGCACTCTACGGCCTGATGCTCAACGAAGAGGCCGGCGTGGTCGATGACCTGATCGTCTATCGTCTTGCCGAGGGCTACCGCCTGGTGGTCAACTGCGCCACCCGCGACAAGGATCTCGCCTGGCTCGCCACACATGGCCGCCATTTCAGCGTCACCTGCCAGGAGCGCCGCGACCTCGCCATCATTGCGGTACAGGGCCCCGCGGCCCGGCACCGACTGGCCGAACTGCTTGCACTGCCCGCACTGCTCGACCTGCCCCCCTTCATGGCCATGCAGCATGGCGACCGCTTCATCGCCCGCACCGGCTACACCGGCGAGGAGGGCGTCGAGATCCTGCTGCCCGGCGACAGCGCCGGCGCACTGTGGGAGCAGTTGCGCAGCGCCGGCATCACGCCGGCCGGCCTGGGTGCCCGCGACACGCTGCGCATCGAGGCCGGCCTCAACCTCTATGGCGCCGAGATGGATGAGAGCGTCAACCCGCTGATCGCCAACCTCGGCTGGACCATCGCCTGGGAGCCGCCCACGCGTGACTTCATCGGCCGCGCCGCGCTGACCCGACTGCGCGAACAGGGGGTGCAGCAGTGCCAGCTTGGCCTGCTGCTCGAAGGCCGCGGCGTGCTGCGTGCCGGACAGCGCATCTTCACCGCCACCGGCGAAGGCATCGTCACCAGCGGCACCTTTTCGCCGACGCTGGGCCATTCGATCGCCATCGCCCGGCTGCCGCTCGGCAGCAGCGGCCGGGTCGAGGCCGAGATCCGCGGCAGACGGCTGCCGGCCCAGGTGGTGAAGCTGCCGTTCGTGCGCCATGGCCAACCGCTCCATCCACCGGTCACCCCCACCTCTGCCTGACCCTTTCAACTTCATAACAAGAGAGACTGCCATGAGCCAGATACCCGATCACCTCAAATACCTCAGCAGCCATGAGTGGGCGAACCTCGAACCGGGCGGCCTGGTCAGCGTCGGCATCACCGACCATGCCCAGGAGCAGCTGGGCGATGTGGTCTTTGTCGAACTGCCCGACGTCGGCATCAAGGTGAGCGCCGGACAGGAGGTGGCGGTGGTGGAGTCGGTCAAGGCGGCCTCGGACATCTACGCCCCGGTCTCCGGCACCGTGGTCGAGGTCAACGATGCACTCGGCACGGCACCGGAGCTGGTCAATCAGTCACCCTACGAGCAGGGCTGGTTCTTCCGCATCGAACCGAGCGACCTGACCGAACTCGACGGCCTGCTCGATGCCGATGGTTATGCCGATGTGGTCGAAGGGTAGTTGGAGGCTCGAGGTCCGCTATGGCTCCGGAGATACTCCAATCTACATCCACTTACGCCGCGTCGCTGGCGGCATTGGCGGCGATTTTCTCGGGCTGGTGCGCCTTTCTTAGCTATCGGCTGGCGCGCAAGATCCACGACGATTTAAAAACAGACGAACGGATTGTCGCTGGAACCTCGATCCATCCTGATTTACACGAACACATGCATTCTGACTGCGTCATTCAATGCACTCTATTTAACAAATCGAAGAGAAAGGCATACGTAAACGCGGTATCGGTTTACGACAAGAATGGCACGAAGATCGACGTCACGTGGTCTGACGCGATTGATCGACTAGGTAACGTACAGAACCCGTGCCAACTGATCGGACTCGTGGATACATGCCCGCTTTTCATCAGAGAGAAAAACGGAAAATCAATAAGCTACGCTCGAATCAAAATCTCTCATTCCTTCTCGGATACACCGATGGAGGTAATCTTTGATCTCACGGCAGGTTGGATTAGCGAATGAAACGCGCTGCGAGCGCGTGCTCCAAAGAGCGGACCAATAACGATGCTGGAATTCAGTTCGCATGTACCTCCCAGAACATTTCAAGACAACCGATCCGGAGCGCATTGCGACGCTCATCGCACACGAAGCTGACCCCGCCCTCTCCCCCACCCTCTGAGCAGTCCACCCCATGCCCTTCATCCCCCATACCGAAGCCGAAGTGACGCAGATGCTCGCCACCATCGGTGTCGACCGCATCGATGCGCTGTTCGACGAAATTCCGCCTCACCTGCACGACAGCAGCCTCGATGGGCTGGATGCCGGCCTCAGTGAATGGGAGATGCTGGCCGAACTGCGAACGCTGGCGGCGCAGGATGACAATGTGCTCTGCTTCGCCGGCGCCGGCTGCTATGCCCACCACATTCCGGCCGCGGTCTGGGACATCATCGGCCGTGGCGAATTCATGACCGCCTACACCCCCTATCAGGCCGAGGCGAGCCAGGGCACGCTGCAACTGCTCTACGAATACCAGAGCATGATGGCCACGCTGATGGCGATGGAGGTCTCCAACGCCTCGCTCTACGATGGTGCGTCGGCGCTGGCCGAGGCGATTCTGATGGCGCTGCGCGCCAACCGCTCGGCCTCGGCAAGACGGGTGTGGGTCGCCGGCACCATCCACCCGCTCTATCTGCGCGCCGCGCGCGACATCGTCCGCAACCAGCAGATCGAACTCGATCTGCTGCCGCTCGACGCCAGCGGCGTGGTCGATCTCAAGGCACTGCCCGCTGCGAGTGACGACCATGCAGCCCTGGTCATTCCACAGCCCAACTACCTGGGCCGCCTCGAAGCGGTCGATCAACTGACCGACTGGGCCCACGCCAACGGCCTGCTCGCCATCGCGCTGGTCAATCCGCTGGCGATGGCGCTGCTGAAGCCACCGGGTCAATGGGGCAGCCGCGGCGCCGACATCGCGGTGGGCGATGGCCAGCCACTGGGCATTCCGATGGCCTCCGGCGGCCCCTCCTTCGGTTTCGTCTGCTGCCGTGAGGCGCTGGTGCGCCAACTGCCCGGCCGGCTGATCGGTCGCACCCTCGACCGCGACGGCCGGGTTGGTTTCACCCTGGTGCTGCAGGCGCGTGAACAGCACATCCGCCGCGCCAAGGCCACCTCCAACATCTGCACCAACCAGGGGTTGCTGGTGGCAGCCGCCACCCTCTACCTGAGCCTGATGGGGCCGGGTCTGGCCCGGATCGCCGCCCGCTGTCACGACAACTGCCGCACGCTGGCCGAGCGGCTGCGCGCCATTCCCGGTGTCGAGCTGCCACTTGATGGCCCCTGTTTTCATGAGCTGGTGGTGCGGCTGCCGCGCGATCCCCGCCAGACGCTGGCACGCCTGGCCGATGAGCGCATCTTCGGCGGCGTGCCACTGGCCGATGACTTTGCACAGTGGTCCGACTGCATGCTGGTCTGCACCACCGAAACCAGCAGCGCCGCCGACATCGACCGCTACATCGCCGCGCTCGAACGCGCCCTCGGCTGATCGATCTGCCCGCTCACGGAGTTGCCGCCATGCTGATTTTTGACCAGAGCCGTCCCCAGCGCGCCGCCCATGCACAGGCGCCCGATCGATCGACCGATTGCAGCGACCTGCCCACCGAACTGCTGCGTGCGACACCGCCACCGCTGCCGGAACTCTCCGAACTGCAGGTGGTGCGCCACTACACCCGGCTGTCGCAGCGCAACTTCTCGATCGACACCCACTTCTACCCGCTCGGCTCCTGCACGATGAAGTACAACCCGCGCGGCGCCCACAAGGCCGCCTCGCTGCCGGGCTTTCTCAACCGCCATCCGCTGGCGCCGATCAGCCTCAGCCAGGGTTTTCTCGGCGCGCTCCATCGGCTGCAGGAGATTCTGCAGAGCGTGACCGGCATGGCCGGTGTCTCACTGACGCCGATGGCCGGGGCCCAGGGCGAATTCGCCGGCGTGGCGATGATTCGCGCCTACCACCAGGCCCGCGCCGACCATGCCCGCAGCGAGATTCTGATCCCGGCTGCCGCCCATGGCACCAACCCGGCCACGGCAGCGATGTGCGGCTACGGCGTGCGGGAGATTCCGCTCAAGCCCGATGGCGATGTCGACCTCACCGCACTGCGGGCGGCGCTCGGCCCCCACACCGCCGGGCTGATGATGACCAACCCCTCGACCTGCGGCCTGTTCGAGCGCGGCATCAGCGAGATCGCCGACGCCGTGCATGGCGCCGGCGGCCTGCTCTACTACGACGGCGCCAATCTCAATGCCATCCTCGGCCGCGCCAAGCCGGGTGCGATGGGCTTCGATGTCCTGCATCTCAACCTGCACAAGACCTTCGCCACCCCCCATGGCGGCGGTGGACCCGGTGCCGGTCCGGTGGCGGTCAACGAGCGGTTGCTGCCCTACCTGCCGACGCCCTATGTCGGCAAGGTGGTCGATGCCGACGGCCAACCCCGGTTCGGCTGGATCGATCAGGCGCAGGCCCCCGCTTCGATCGGCCATCTGAGCAGCTTCATGGGCAATGCCGGCATCCTGCTGCGCGCCCTCGCCTATGCGCTGATGCTGGGGCGCGAAGGCATGGCGCGAGTCAGCGACCACGCCACCCTCAACGCCAACTACCTCGCCCAGCGTCTGGTCGAGATCGGCTATGAGCTGGCCTATCCGCAGCGGCGCGCCACCCATGAGTTCATCATCACGCTGCAACAGAGCGCCAAGGCGCTTGGCATCACTGCAATGGATGTGGCCAAGCGGCTGCTCGACCACGGCTACCACGCCCCCACCACCTACTTTCCGCTGATCGTGCCCGAAGCGCTGCTGATCGAGCCAACCGAAACCGAGAGCAAGGAGACGCTCGATGGATTCATCGATGCGATGGCAAAAATTCTCACCGAGGCCACACACGACCCGGAGCGGCTGCGCCAGGCACCACACAGCCTGCCGGTACGTCGCCTGGATGACACCCGCGCCAGCCGCAATCCCGATCTGGTCTGGCGCCCCGATGCCAATCTCAACCGCAATCCGAGCTGATTGCTTCACCTTCCTTCACATCCGGTATCGACATGACCAGCACCCTGCCCAGACTCCTCCTCAAATCAGGCCATGACCGTCGCATCAAGAAGGGGCACCGCTGGGTCTACAGCAACGAAGTCGACACCAACCGTTCACCGCTGACCCAGTTCGCCCCCGGCACCCTGGCGACGGTCACCAGCGCCCAGGGCAAACCGCTCGGCAGTGCCCTGGTCAACCCCAGCACCCTGATTGCGGCCCGACTCTACAGCCGTGAGGGCGATGTGGTCATCGACGAAGAGATGCTGACGCGGCGACTGGAGGCCGCATTGCGGCTGCGCCGGCAACTCTTCGCCAGCGATCACCATCGCTGGGTCTATGGCGACAGCGATGCCTTGCCGGGACTGGTGCTCGACTGCTACGGCGAGGTGGTGGTCGGCCAGATCAGCAGCGCCGGCATGGAGCAGCTGAAGCCGATGCTCGAAACCGCCATCGCGGCCGTCTATGCGCCCGCCACGCTGATCTGGCGCAATCAAGGTGGCTTTCGCGCCATCGAAGGGCTGGACGAATACACCGAGGTGGCCAGCGGCGAACTGCCGCAACAGCTTGAGATCAGCGAGAATGGCGGCCGTTTCGTGGCGCCGGCCCAGGGCGGGCAAAAAACCGGCTGGTTCTATGACCATCGCCTCAACCGCGCCCGACTCGGCATCCACGCCCGCGCACGGCGGGTGCTCGACCTCTACAGCTACGTCGGCGGCTGGGGTATTCAGGCGGCACTGGCCGGTGCCAGCAGCGTCACCTGTGTCGACAGTTCGGCCCATGCCCTGGAGTGGGTCAACGAGAACGCCCGCCGCAATGGCGTGGCCGAGCGGGTCAGCACCGAACAGGGCGATGCCATCGACTTCCTCAAGGCGTGCCGCGACAGCCGGCGCCAGTTCGACCTTATTCTGCTCGATCCGCCGAGCCTGATCCCTCGCCGCAAGTTCCACACTCAGGGGCTCAAGAGCTACCACCAGCTCAATCAGCTTGCGCTCAAGCTGTTGAGCGACGAGGGCATTCTGATCACCTCATCCTGCTCCAGCCACCTGCAACCTGCCGAACTGTGGGAGGTGGTGGTCAGTGCGGCCCGCCATGACGGCCGTCTGGCACAGGTTCTCGAGCAGGGGCATCAGGGACCGGATCACCCGATCCATCCAGCAATGCCGGAGACCCAGTACCTGAAGAGCCTGACGGTGCGCGCCTGCTAGCGGCTATCGCAGCGAGATGACCGGCCAGCTCGCGCCGCGCGCGTGGGCCTCCAGCAGTGGGTCAGGATCGACCGCCACCGGATTCTCCACCAGGCTCAGCAGCGGCAGATCGTTGTGCGAGTCGCTGTAGAAGCTGCTGCCATCCAACGACAGCGCACGTTCGTCAAGCCACTGCCGCAGCCGCGCCACCTTTCCCTCGCGAAAGCTCGGAACACCGGCCACCCGGCCGGTGAACTCGCCATCGGCCAGCTCCGGCATGGTGGCAATCAGATCATCCACCGCCAGTTGGCTGGCAATCGGCTCGGTGATGAAGTGACTGGTGGCGGTGATGATCAACAGAAAGTCGCCGCGACGCCGATGCTGCTCCAGCAGCGCCAGCCCCTTGGGCAGAATCAGCGGAGCGATGCGCTCAGTCAGAAATCGTGCACGCAACTGTTCTGCCATCGCGCGCCCCATCTCCTTCAGCGGCGCCAGGGCAAACGCCTGATACTCAAAAATATCAAGGTCACCATTGAGATAGCGCTGATAGAACAGATCGTTGCTGGCACGAAATCGCTCCGCATCGACCCAGCCTTCGCTCACCAGAAACTCTCCCCAGGCATGGTCGCTGTCGCCACCGAGCAGGGTGTTGTCGAGATCAAAGATTGCCAGTGGCACTGCTTGCATTCCCCGCTGAAAGTCGCAATAGTGAAAATATGGAAAACAGTGAAAGTCTTGCACCATCCCCAACCGGCGCCAATGGCATTATAATGCCGCGCTCGCCGGCGCGGGGTGGCCGCAGCCGCGATGAGATCGACGCATCCGGCTACCGTCCCAACGTCGGCATCATCCTGGCCAATCCACAGGGCCAACTATTTTGGGCCAGACGCATCGGACGACAAGAGGCATGGCAATTTCCCCAGGGCGGCATTCAACGTGGCGAATCGCCTGAACAGGCGCTGTTCCGCGAACTCCATGAAGAGGTCGGTCTTGAGCCGCACGATGTCCGCATCCTCGCCTGCACCTGTGGCTGGCTTCACTACCAGTTGCCCAAGCGACTGGTGCGCAACCAGCCTGACAGCCACTTCGTCGGTCAGAAGCAGAAGTGGTTCCTGTTGATGATGCAGGGCGAAGAGAGCCGGGTACGGGTCGATCACAGCCGCCATCCCGAATTTTCCCAGTGGCGCTGGGTGAGCTACTGGCATCCGTTGAGCCGCGTGGTGGAGTTCAAGCGTGAGGTGTACCGCCGCGCCCTGCATGAGCTCTCGCTGCCCCTGGCCGAACATCTTGCCGGCTGACGGCAGCCACACCCCTTCATCCAACAGACACTGACTTTTTCGTTCATATCTGGCGGGAAGCCACCCAACCGACTCCGCAAGCCCGCGACGGGATGACCCATCTTCCGCGCGGCGGCCTATTTACATTTTCAGGTTACCAGACAATCCATGATGCACTCTGCCACTGCCGACGCTCCACAACCCCTCAACTTTGCCGACCTTGGCCTGCCGGAACCGATCCAGCGCGCACTCGATGATCTCGGCTATGAAAGCCCCTCGCCCATCCAGGCCCGAACCATCCCCTTTCTGCTGGCGGGTCGGGACCTGCTGGGGCAAGCACAGACCGGCACCGGCAAGACTGCCGCCTTTGCACTGCCGCTGCTGACGCAGATCGACCTCAGCCGTCCGCAACTGCAAGGGCTGGTTCTGGCCCCGACCCGCGAACTGGCACTGCAGGTGTCTGAAGCCTTCCGCAGCTATGCAGTCCATCTGCCTGGCTTCAGGATCTGCACGGTCTACGGCGGTCAGGGCTACCGCGAGCAGTTGATACAGTTGCGGCAGGGGGTCCATGTCGTCGTCGGCACCCCGGGGCGGGTCATGGACCACATGCGCCGCGGCACCCTCGACCTCGGCACCATCAACCACCTGGTGCTTGATGAAGCCGATGAAATGCTGCGGATGGGCTTCATCGACGACGTCGAATGGATCCTGGAACAGACACCACCCAAGCGGCAGGTTGCGCTCTTCTCCGCCACCATGCCAGTGCCGATCCGCCGTATCGCCCGGCAGCACCTGCATGACGCCGAAGAGGTCGCCATCAAATCGCAGACCACCACGGTCGAAGCGATTCGCCAGCGCTTCTGGCGCGTCGGCGGTGTCGACAAGTTCGAGGCCTTGAGCCGAATTCTCGAGACCATCGACCACGATGCCATCATCATCTTCGTGCGCACCAAGACCGAAACCCTGGCATTGGCGGAGCAGCTCAACGCCCGTGGACACACTGCTGCACCGCTCAATGGCGACATCCCGCAAAGCCTGCGGGAGCAGACCATCGCCCGGCTCAAAAGTGGCGAGACCGCCATCCTAGTCGCCACCGATGTCGCCGCACGTGGACTCGACATCGACCGCGTGACCCATGTGATCAACTACGACATCCCCTACGATCCCGAAGCCTACGTCCACCGCATAGGACGCACTGGCCGCGCTGGACGCAGCGGTGAGGCGATCCTCTTCGTCACCCAGCGCGAAAACCGCCTGCTGCATGCCATCGAACAGACCACTGGGCACAAAATCGAGCGGATGTACCTGCCCACAGTGGCTGAAGTCAACCAGAAGCGCATCGAACGTTTCCATGCACACATCAGCAGCGCCCTCGACACCTTCGACCTGACGCTCTATCAGAAACTGCTGCAGGAGTATCAGACACAGAGTCAACGGCCACTGATCGACATCGCCTCGGCACTCGCCGCCATGCTGATCGGTGGAGAGTTGCTACTGCCGCAACCAAGTGAAGAAGAAGAGCAGCTTCAACAGCGCAGTCGAGATGGGGGTCGTACTCGCGAACGCGAGGCCCCCAGCGTTCGACGTGCGACATCAGACACCGGACCGAAACGCGGAAAAATGACCGCTCCAGTGGATGCTTCGCTGGAGAATTACCGCGTCGAAGTCGGTCGCAACCAAGGCCTCAAGCCCGGTAACCTGGTCGGCGCCATTGCCAATGAAGCCGGCATCGACAGCAAATATATCGGCCGCATCGAAATATTCGACGACTACAGCCTAGTTGGACTGCCGCAAGGCATGCCCAAAGAGCTGTTGCATCTGCTCAAGAAGGTCTGGGTCGCCGGCAAACAGCTCAAGATCAGCCGCTATGAGCAGCCCACCACTACAAAGGGCGCAGCCAAGACAAAATATCCCCCCTTTGCAGAAAAGCAAAAGGGCCGTCCAGCAGGCAGCAAAAACAGGTGATTTTCGCCTCTTCACCGCGGGATGGCATCAGGCAGACATGGCGTACTGGATCACGGACCCATAAATCAAAAAACCAGTGGTGGCGAGGCCATCTCACTGGTTTCGTTTTTTCTCAACCATCATCCGTGATCGACGTGCCGAATCGAATCACTGTCGACTCGGCACTCCGCCGGGAGTTTCACTCCTCGGGACGATCGACCAACTCCACATAGGCCATCGGTGCATTGTCGCCTGCCCGATAGTCGCACTTGAGAACACGCAAATAACCCCCTGGGCGGTTTTTATAGCGTGGACCCAAGGTCAAAAACAGCTTACCGACCGCCTTTTTATCCCTGACCCGATCAAACGCCAACCTTCTGTTGGCAACCGTATCCACTTTGGCCAAAGTGATCAACGGCTCCGCAAAACTGCGCAGTTCCTTCGCCTTGGGCAAAGTGGTCTTGATCAATTCATGCTCAAAAAGGGAGGCCGCCATGTTCCGGAACATGACCTTGCGATGCGCACTGGTTCGACTGAATGAACGCCCACTGTTTCTATGGCGCATAAATAGAATCTCCCACCTATCACTTCGTATGAATAATCGCAAAAAACAGAAATCAATCCGGCTTCTTCAACTCGTAAGGAGGCCAATCATCCAACCGCATACCCAACGACAATCCATGAACCGCCAGCACATCCTTGATTTCGGTCAGCGATTTTTTGCCCAGGTTTGGCGTCTTCAGCAATTCGACTTCTGTGCGCTGGATCAGATCGCCGATATAGTGGATATTCTCTGCTTTCAGACAGTTGGCAGAACGTACCGTCAGCTCCAGCTCATCGACGGGCCGCAAAAGAATCGGATCAACCTGGCTCTTGTGGCGGCTTGGCTCACGCTTGATCTCATCTCTCAAATCAATGAAGACTGCCAACTGCTGTTGGAGAATTGATGCAGCACCACGTACTGCCTCTTCAGCACCAATGGTGCCGTTGGTTTCAATTTCAATGATCAGTTTATCCAGGTTTGTGCGCTGCTCGACTCGTGCCGACTCAACGCTGTAAGCAACCCTTCTGATCGGGCTGAAGCTTGCATCCAGATAAAGTCTGCCAATTGGCACCGTATCGCTGTCAAGAGCCCGTGTAGAGTCGCTGGTCACGTAGCCAGTGCCCTTCGAAACCTCCAGTGACATTTTCACTTCTGAATCGTCAACGATGTGTGCAATGACGAAATCAGGATTGGCAACCTCCATGTCATTAGACAGTTTGATGTCGCCTGCGGTAATGGTCCCTGGACCTTGCTTGGTCAAAGTGCACAGTGCGCGCGAACGCCCATCCATGCGAATTGCAACATTTTTCAAGTTGAGCATGATCTCGACCACATCTTCCCGTACACCCTCGATGGTGCTGTAAGCGTGATCGACACCAGTGATTTCAACATGGCTAATGGCAGCACCAGGCATCGATGAGAGCAGAATGCGCCGCAATGCATTGCCCAGCGTATGACCAAAGCCAGATTCCAACGGCTCCAGAATGATCTTGGCTCTGTGACGCGATATTTCCTGGACTTCAATAGATCCGGGAGCCAAAAGATCAGCTGTGAAATTTTGCATCTATAGGTACCTGTAACCAAACAAAATCATCGCGAATACAGCTCGACAATCAAATTTTCATTGATCTCGGATGGCAGATCCTGTCGATCCGGGAATCGCGTGAAGACACCTTGCAGCTTTGTCATGTCCACCGAAATCCAATCACAGCTTTTTCGGCCTTCAGACAATTCAAGCGCAGAACGGATCCGCAACTGCCCTTTCGCTTTTTCACGAACTTCAATTGAAGAACCGGCCTCAACCTGAAACGAGGGAATGTTTACAACCTTTCCATCAACCAGAATGGATTTGTGGCTCACCAGTTGGCGTGCTTCCGCTCTCGTTGAAGCAAACCCCATGCGATACACCACATTGTCAAGACGCGACTCCAACAATCTGAGCAAATTCTCACCGGTGGCGCCTTTCAAACGGGCTGCCTTCAGGTAGTAGTTCTTGAATTGTTTCTCAAGCACTCCGTAGATTCGGCGAACCTTCTGCTTTTCTCGAAGCTGGACTCCATAATCAGAAAGCCTGCCTTTCTGCTGCCCATGCTGCCCTGGCAAAGCCGCAATCTTGCATTTTGACTCAAGGGGTCGGACGCCACTCTTAAGCGAAAGATCTGACCCTTCACGCCGCGCCAACTTACAGGTAGATCCAATATACCTAGCCATTTATCAACTCTCTATCTGTTAATCCAGCCAGTGGTGTGACTACAATCCAATCAGACACGGCGCCGTTTCGGAGGACGGCAACCGTTGTGCGGAATCGGTGTAACATCAGTAATACTGCCAACTTTCAGCCCACTGTTGTGCAGTGCACGCACTGCCGACTCTCTTCCAGGGCCCGGGCCCTTTACTTCGACATTCACATTCTTCAGGCCATACTCCTGGGCAGCCGTGGCAGCGCGCTCCGAGGCAACCTGAGCCGCAAAGGGTGTGCTCTTTCTTGAACCACGAAAGCCAGAACCACCCGAGGTGGCCCATGACAATGTGTTTCCTTGACGGTCAGTGATCGTGACGATGGTATTGTTGAAGGAGGCAAAAATGTGCGCAACCCCTTCAGTGACATTCCTTTTCGCCTTCTTTCTTGAACTGCTATCGTTCTTAGCCATGGATTCTGTCCAAATCTGTAGAAAAAAATTACTTACGGATCGGCTTGCGCGGGCCTTTACGGGTTCGCGCATTGGTACGGGTACGCTGGCCTCTCAACGGCAAACCACGACGATGGCGCAATCCGCGGTAGCAGCCAAGATCCATCAATCGCTTGATGCTCATCGACGTCTCACGTCTGAGGTCACCCTCCACAACAAACTTGGCGACTTCATTTCGGATGACATCAAGTTGCTCTCCCGAGAGATCCTGAATCTTTTTCGCAGGATCAATTCCAGAATTCGCACATATCTTGAGCGCAGTGGTCTTGCCAATCCCGTAGATGTAAGTCAGAGATATGACAGCATGCTTGTTGTCTGGAATGTTAATTCCCGCAATACGAGCCATTCAGATGCTCCAATGACAAATTAATTGAATCAGCCTTGCCTTTGCTTATGCCGTGGCTCGACTGCACAAATGATCCGGACCACGCCTTTGCGCTTCACCACTTTGCAATTTCGGCAAACTTTTTTGACAGACGCTCTGACTTTCATAACAACCCCATGCTCATGATCACGTAAAGAGTATAAATTCGATCCTTTATCATTTTCTGGCCGACTTCTTCATCAACGATTCATAGCGATGACTCATTAGATGCGACTGGATTTGCGCCACAAAGTCCATCACGACAACCACAACGATCAGCAGCGATGTTCCACCAAGGTAGAACGGCACATTAAACAAAACAACCAGAAACTGCGGCAACAGACAGACAGCGGCAATATAAATCGCGCCAAAAAGCGTCAACCTCATCAACACTCCATCGATGTAGCGCGCAGACATATCCCCAGGTCGAATCCCCGGGATCAAAGCGCCAGATCGTTTCAGATTTTCCGCCACTTCACGAGGGTTGAACATCATAGCCGTGTAGAAGAAGCTGAAAAATATTATCAAAACCGCAAAAAGAATGATATTCAGCGGTTGCCCGGGGCTGAGCATCATCGCAACCTCCTGCAGCCAGGAGAAGCCATTGGACTGTCCTAACCATTGCGCAATCGAGGCAGGAAACAGAAGAATGCTGCTGGCGAAAATGGCAGGTATCACACCTGACATGTTGATCTTGAGTGGCAGATGAGAAACTTGCGCGGCATAGCTTGTCCGACCTTGCTGTCGCTTTGCATAGTTGATCGTGATACGTCGCTGACCACGCTCAATGAAGACCACAAAGGCCACGACCACCAATGCAACCAGTGCAATCACAAAAAGAACAAATATATTCAACTCACCCTGCCGAGTCTGCTCGATCGCCTGACCAATTGCAGAAGGAAAACCTGCAGCGATTCCAGCAAAAATGAGCATGGAGATGCCGTTTCCAATGCCTCTCTCAGTAATCTGTTCGCCAAGCCACATTAAAAAGATTGAGCCCGTGATCAAGGAGACTGACGCCACGAAATGGAAACTCAAGTTTGAAGCAAAAGCCAAATTCTGCCCCGCCAGCCCGAGAGACATGCCTACCGCCTGGATGGATGCCAGCACAAGCGTCAGATAGCGGGTATATTGCGTTATCTTCCGGCGACCAGCCTCTCCCTCCTTTTTCAACTGCTCAAGCTGAGGAGTGATGGTCGACAGCAACTGCATGATGATCGATGCCGATATGTACGGCATGATCCCAAGCGCAAGAATGCTCATCCGCTCAAGCGCACCACCTGAAAACATGTTGAAAAGACCGAGAATCGTTCCCTGGCTCTTCTCAAACAGTGCAGCCAACCGATTCGGGTTGATGCCAGGAACAGGTATATGTGTTCCAATCCGATAGACAATAATCGCCAACAGAAGAAAGCCCAGCCGGTTGATGAGCTCATTGAATCCAGCTGGAGCTTTTTGTGGAACTTGCGCCATCGTTCGATTACGAATCAAGTCTTCCGCCAGCGGCTTCAATCGCAGCAAGCGCACCGGCGCTGACCATTATACCTCGCAGAGTAATGGCGCGATCGAATCCAGAGGCACCGATCAATTTGGCACGCTTCATGTCTTTTCTGACGATGCCGAATTTCTTCAGCGTCGAAAAATCGACTTCGATCACCTCTTGAGGGAGAGCGTTCAATTCCTGGAGCCGAACCTCAGCCGTTCTCAGAGAGATCTGCGAAGTGAAGCCAAATTTCGGTAACCGCCGCTGGAGCGGCATCTGACCACCTTCAAACCCGGCTTTGACATTGCCACTTTTGCGTGCCCGCTGCCCCTTGTGTCCGCGACCGCATGTCTTTCCAAGCCCGCTACCAATGCCGCGGCCGACCCGTTTTTTTCCAGTCTTGGAACCCAACCCGGGAGAAAGCTCATTCAGGGAGAGTAAATTGCCCATTTATTCACACTCCTCGACGCGCAACAGATAATTGACCTTGAAAATCATCCCGCAATTTTCTGGGGTATTCATCACTTCGACAGTTTGACCGATACGACTCAGGCCCAGCCCCTTGAGACAAGCTTTGTGCTTTTTCAGTCTGCCATGCAAACTTGACTTGAGCGTTACTCTGATTTTTCCAGACTTGTTCATATAGTTACCCAACGATCTCTTCCAAACTCTTTCCGCGTTTATTCGCAACCATGTCGGGAGATTGAATCTGCTTGAGCCCATTGAGAGTTGCCTGCACGACATTGACAGGGTTGGTTGATCCATAACACTTGGCAAGAACATTCTGTACGCCCGCCAGCTCAAGAACAGCACGCATGGCACCGCCCGCAATGACTCCGGTGCCTTCCGATGCCGGCTGCATGTAGACCTTGGCCGCACCATGACTGGCCTTGACTGGGTAAAACAGGGTCGAGCCATTCAGACGCACATCAACCATGTTCTTTCGTGCTGCTTCCATGGCTTTCTGTATCGCCTGCGGAACCTCCCGGGCTTTTCCGCGACCGAAGCCAACACGCCCCTGACCATCACCCACAACAGTCAGCGCGGTAAAAGAGAATATACGCCCGCCTTTGACAACCTTGGCAACTCTGTTTACTTGAACAAGCTTCTCAAGAAGCCCTTCGTTCGCATCAACTTTTTCAGTCAGCGCCATGATCTTTTCCTCTAAAATTCCAAACCGCCAGCGCGGGCGGCTTCCGCCAGGGCCTTGACTCTGCCATGATATTTAAAACCGGAACGATCGAATGCCACTTTATCCACCCCGGCGGCCAATGCCCGGGCTGCGATCAAGGAACCGATCTTCGCGGCCGACTCGCTGTTGCCAGTCACGCCCTCAACAACACCCTTTTCACAAGTTGAGGCAGAGGCCACGACATTCGAACTTCCTGACTGAATGATCTGTGCGTAGATATGTCTTGGAGTACGATGTACGCACAGACGGTGCACGCCATTCTCTTTGATTTTCGCTCTGGTCCGCATCGAGCGCCGCAAGCGTAATGCTTTTTTGTTGATCATGAAAATCACTTCTTTTTGGCTTCTTTACGATGAATCTGCTCATTGAAATACCGAACCCCTTTGCCTTTGTATGGCTCTGGCGGACGGAAGGCGCGGATTTCCGCAGCAACCTGGCCAAGCAAACGCTTGTCGATCCCTGACAGAACGATTTCCGTCTGGGACGGCACCTCTGCGGTAATGCCCTCTGGAAGCTTGTAATCAATCGGATGTGAATAGCCAAGCGAAAGATTCAATACATCGCCAGTCACCTTAGCCCGGTAACCCACACCAACCAGCTGCAATCTCTTCGAAAATCCTTGAGCGACCCCGGAAACCATATTGTTCAACAGGGCACGCGTCGTTCCTGCGATCGCCCACGCACGACTGTCTCTCACTGAAAGAGCCAGTGATCCCGATTGCTGCTCCAGCGCAATATCCGAATTCAACAGCGTCGAAAGCGTTCCCTTCGGACCCACAATCGAAACGACATTATTTTCCAGCTTTATCTCCACGCCTTTAGGAACAGAGATCGGCTTTTTTGCAACCCTAGACATAACTTTGTCCCAGCAACCATTCGTAAAACATCAAAAAACGGTGCAGATAACCTCTCCGCCCACACCTGCTTTTCTCGCATCTCTATCAGTCATCACCCCACGACTGGTCGTCAGTATGGCAACGCCCAGACCATCTTTTACTTTCGGAATATCCTGGCTCGCGCAATATCTTCTCAGTCCAGGACGGCTGATTCGTTTGATTTCCGAGATGACTCCTGCACCCTCGTGATACTTCAAATTTATTGTCAGGAGCGGTTTTAGATCATCCGACGCGCAGGAATAGTCAGCGATGTAGCCTTCGCTTTTCAAAACTTTCACCACATCAATCTTTATCTTCGACGCCGATATAGAGACTTGCTTCAGTCCTGCCATCTGCGCATTTCTGATTCGAGTCAAAAGGTCGGCCAATGGATCTTGCATGCTCATAAATTTTCTCTCCAGTGCGACCTTACCAACTGGCCTTAACCAGGCCAGGAATATCACCTTTCATGGCATGCTCACGAAGTTTGTTTCTGGCCAGGCCAAATTTCCGGTAATAGCCATGGGGACGTCCAGTCAATTGGCAGCGATTCCGCTTCCTAACCGCGCTCGAGTCTCTCGGAAGTTTCTGAAGCGCGAATTGCGCATTCCACTTCTGCTCATCTGTCGATGAAGGGCTCAGTATTACCTCCTTCAAAGCAGCTCGCTTCTCTGCATACTTCTCGACAGTCGCGGCTCTTTTCAGCTCGCGTTGAATCACCGAAAGCCGTGCCATCACTCACCCCCTGAAGGGAAAATTAAAAGCTTTCAACAAGGCAAGCGCTTCTTTATTGGTCTGCGCCGTTGTTGTAATGCAGATATCAAGACCTCTGACGCGATCGACCTTGTCGTAGTCGATCTCCGGGAAAATTATCTGCTCCTTGACCCCCATCGAGTAGTTTCCACGCCCATCGAAGGATTTTGGGTTCAGCCCCCTGAAATCTCTCTCACGCGGCAGCGCAATCTGCAACAGACGCTCAAGGAACTCATACATCCGATCCCTTCTAAGCGTGACCTTGCAACCAATCGGCCAACCTTCTCTGACCTTGAATCCAGCGACCGACTTCTTGGCACGGGTCACAACCGGCTTCTGTCCACTGATCTTCTCCATGTCAGCAAGAGCATGATCAAGAATCTTCTTGTCACCAACCGCTTCCCCAACCCCCATGTTCAAAGTCACTTTGACAATCTGGGGAATTTCATGTGGATTCATGTAACCGAACTCGTCCTTGAGCTTCGGCATTATCTCATTCTTGAATTTATCTTTCAGCGCTGGCATTTGGCCCACCAAAGAATTACTTTTCTATCACTTCATTGCTTGACTTGAAGAAGCGAACCTTCTGGCCATCTTCAAGATACCTGAATCCAACTCTATCAGCCTTCCCCAGTGACGCATTGAAGATCGAGGCATTGGAAACGTGTATTGGAGCCTCTTTCTCAATGATTCCACCAAGGACGCCAATTTGCGGATTGGGCTTCTGGTGCTTCTTGATCAGATTGACCCCAGAGACAAGTATTCTGTCATCTGGAAAAACTCTGAGAATCTTCCCGCGCTTTCCTTTGTCCTTACCAGCAAGGATGATGACTTCATCATTCGTGCGAAGTTTGTTCATCTCAACCTTTCCTATAGAACTTCCGGGGCCAGAGAAATGATCTTCATATACTGTTCAGAGCGCAGCTCTCTGGTGACCGGACCAAAGATGCGGGTCCCAATCGGCTGCTTCTGATTGTTCAGCAGCACGGCTGCATTACCATCAAAACGGATGATCGAACCATCAGAACGGCGCACGCCACTCCTGGTCCTGACCACGACCGCGTTCATCACCTGCCCTTTTTTCACCTTGCCACGCGGAATAGCCTCTTTGACCGTGACTTTGATCAGGTCGCCGACACCCGCATAGCGGCGGTGAGAGCCGCCAAGAACCTTGATGCACATCACTCGTCGCGCTCCACTGTTGTCGGCGACATCCAAAACAGTTTCAACCTGAATCATTTAGCGCTCCCAGAAAGTCGCCTGCCAGCTTCAATCAAGCTGTACCGCTCGACTCTCAATGTTTACCAATTCCCAAAACTTTGTCTTCGACAGTGGTCTGGAAGCCTTGATGAGCACTTTATCCCCAATACGGCACTCATTTTTTTCATCATGCGCATGGACCTTGGTCGATTTGCGCACATATTTGCCATAAACCGGGTGCTTGACCTTTCTTTCGATCAGAACGGTTATGGTCTTGTCCATTTTATCGCTGACAACCTTGCCTGCCAGCGTCCTCACACTTTCGTGTTTTTCAGCCATTGCTCTCACCCGCTTTCTGCCTGATTGCCGTCTTCAATCTGGCGATATCCGCTTTCACTTCACCAAGCAGGTGTGTTTGTGCAAGCTGTGAAGTCGCCTTTTGCATCCGGTAACGAAACTGACTGCTTCGCGCCGAAAGCAACATCTCTTTCAGCTCCTGGAGAGATTTGCCTGAAAGCTCACTGTATTTCATTACATCAATGCCCGCTTGACAAAAGAAGTCTGTACCGGAAGCTTTGCTGCTGCAAGCGTAAATGCTTCATTGGCAAGCTCTTCGGAGACCCCTTCGATTTCATAGAGTATTTTGCCTGGCTGAACCAGAGCAACCCAATACTCGACCGAACCCTTGCCTTTGCCCTGCCGGACTTCCAAGGGCTTCTGAGTGATCGGTTTGTCCGGGAAAACCCGTATCCAGATCTTACCACCACGACGGACCTTGCGCGTCATGGCGCGTCTCGCTGATTCAATTTGACGGGCAGTAATCCGACCTCTTGACGTCGCTTTCAGCGCGAACTCACCAAAGCTTACCTCGCTGCCGCGATGCGCCAGACCGCGATTGCGTCCTTTAAACTGTTTTCTGAATTTGGTTCTTTTAGGCTGAAGCATTGTTTGGCCTTTTATCTTCGAAGCAATTTAGATCGAATTTCCTTCAAGTTTAACCTGCGCACCTTACTCTTTGCGCTCGCGGCGATCCAAAACTTCGCCCTTGAAAATCCACACCTTGACGCCGATGATTCCATAAGTGGTCTTGGCGGTCGATGTGGCGTAATCAATCTCTGCACGCAATGTGTGCAAGGGTACGCGCCCCTCCCGATACCATTCGGTCCGCGCAATGTCAGTACCACCAAGGCGACCGGAAACCTGCACTTTGACCCCTTCAGCCCCCTGGCGAAGTGCATTTTGAACCGCTCGCTTCATGGCACGACGGAACATCACCCTGCGCTCCAGCTGCTGCGCAATACTGTCTGCAACCAGCTGCGATTCGATGTCCGGCTTTCGGATCTCCTCAATGCTGATCTGCACCGGAACATTCAGAATGCCGAAGACTTCTTTCTTCAGTTTTTCGACATCTTCGCCTTTCTTTCCGATCACAATTCCTGGGCGCGCCGTATAGAGCGTAATTTTGGCCGTCTGCGCCGGCCGCTCGATTTCTATGCGGCTGATCGATGCTCCCGCGAGCTTCTTGAATATATACTCCCGTGCCCGGACATCAGCGAGCAAGGTTTTCTGATAACGATCACGGTCCGCATACCAGACTGAATTGTGCCCCTTGGTAATGCCCAGGCGAATTCCGGTGGGGTTGACTTTCTGACCCATGATCAGCTCCTAGATTTCGGACACTTTAATGGAGATGTGGCAGCTGCGCTTGGAAATGCGGTCAGCGCGGCCCTTGGCACGCGGCCGTATTCTCTTGAGCGTTACACCCTCATCAACATATGCAGTTGAAATTTTGAGCCTATCGATATCCGCGCCAAAATTATGCTCCGCATTGGCAATCGCTGAACTCAGAACCTTTCTGATCACTTTTGCAGAATTTTTAGGACTGTAGGCCAGAAGATTCAGCGCCTCATCAACACGCTTACCTCGAATCTGATCCACGACCAATCTGGCTTTCTGGGCAGACATCCCCGCCATCTTCAGCCGCGCCATCGTCTCCATCGTAAATCCTCTCTAAAACCGCTGTTAGCGCTTGGCCTTCTTGTCCGCCACATGCCCGCGGAAGGTTCTGGTTGCCGCAAACTCTCCCAGCTTGTGCCCAACCATGTCTTCCGAAACAAAGATCGGAACATGCTGCTTGCCATTGTGAACCGCAATGGTCAAACCAACCATTTCCGGAAGAATCATCGACCGCCTCGACCACGTCTTAATTGGCCGCTTGTCACTTTTTGTCGCTGCAACTTCCACCTTTCTGAAAAGATGAAAATCGCAAAATGGACCTTTTTTTAATGAGCGAGGCACAAGAATCTCCGAAAATTCAATTACTTCTGATTTCTACGCTTGATGATAAGGTCTTGGGTGCGCTTGTTTGACCGCGTCTTGTAACCCTTGGTCGGAATACCCCACGGCGTTACCGGATGCCGACCACCGGATGTTCTACCCTCTCCACCTCCATGCGGATGGTCAACCGGGTTCATCGCCACACCACGCACTGTGGGCCTGCGACCACGCCAGCGCGACGCGCCCGCTTTACCCAGCGATCTCAGGTTGTGCTCGCTGTTAGAAACCTCGCCAATGCTGGCCCGACACTCGATCGAAACCTTGCGCATCTCTCCAGATTTAAGGCGAAGGGTCGCATAAACACCCTCTTTCGCCACCAACTGGATCGACGCACCGGCACTTCGGGCCAATTGCGCACCCTTTCCAGGTTTCAGTTCAACACAGTGAATCAGGCTTCCCAACGGGATGCTTCTGAGCGCCAATGCATTACCCGCCTTGATCGGCGCCAATGGACCTGAAACAACCTCATCGCCGGCTTTCAACCCTTTTGGCGCAACGATGTAGCGCCGCTCGCCGTCGCGGTATTTAAGCAGCGCGATGTGGGCACTGCGGTTTGGATCATACTCGATTCGCTCAACGACAGATGGAATGGAATCCTTGTCGCGGCGAAAGTCGATCACTCGATAGTGTTGCTTGTGCCCGCCGCCCTGATGCCGAACGGTGATTCTCCCAGCGTTGTTTCGCCCGCCATTCTTGCGCTTCTTTTCCAGAAGCGCCGCGCACGGCGCACCCTTGTGCAATTCTGGATTGGTGACACTGATCTGGAATCTTCGCCCCGGCGAAGTCGGTTTTTTACTCAAAACTGCCATCAGAAATCCCCAGATCAGCCTATCGAAGTGAAGTCGATGTCATTGCCGGGCTCAAGAAGCACATACGCTTTCTTCCAGTCCGGCCTGTTAACCAGCCCATGCCGGTTTCTTTTGACTTTGCCTTTTACATTGAGCGTTTGAACAGAAGAAACTTTTACCTTGAAAAGCGTCTCGACCGCCTTGTGAATCTCTCTTTTGTTCGAGTTTTTTGCAACCCGGAAGACATACTGGTTGTATTTCCCAGCTACTCCGGCTGCTTTCTCGGAGACATGAGGACTCAGCAGTATGCTGTAAATGCGCTCCTGATTCATGCCAACGCCTCTTCAATTTTCTTCAATGCAGAAAGAGTCACTAGAATCCTTTCGCTTCCGACCAAGGAAACCGGATCGACCGAATCGGCCTCAAGGACATCAACCCCGATCAAGTTTCGTGAGGCCAGATAGAGATTGTTCTCAAACTCCAGCGTAACGATCAGGATCTTCTGCTCCTGGATTCCACTCAGTTTCTCCAGGAGATTCTTGGTCTTGGGCGACTCAAGAGAGAAGTCAGCCAACACAGTGACCCGCTCCTGCCGAACCAGCTCAGAAAAAATCGAGCGAAGCGCTGCCCGGTACATCTTTCTGTTGACCTTCTGCCCATGATCACGCGGAGTGGCCGCAAAGCTTTTACCACCCGATCGCCACAGCGGGCTGCGGCTCGATCCAGCGCGCGCACGCCCTGAACCCTTTTGTCGCCACGGTTTTTTCCCGCCACCACGCACCTCGGCGCGCGTCTTCTGCCCCTTCGAGCCCTGCCGACCACCCGCCAAGTAGGCCACGACAATCTGATGAACCAGCGACTCGTTGAACTCCTGACCGAAGACCTGATCAGAAAGCGAAATCGATCCAGAAGGAATTTCGCCATCGACAAAGGATTTAACTTCAAGCTCCATGATCGGCCTCACTTTGACTTCACAGATGGTCTGACGATCAAATCACCACCTGCCGCTCCCGGTACGGCACCCCGCACGAGCAGCGCATTCTTCTCGAGATCGATCTTGACAATTTCCAGATTGAGCGCGGTGACCTGCTCGGCCCCCATGTGCCCAGCCATCTTTTTTCCTTTCCAGACCCGACCTGGCGTCTGGTTCTGACCAATCGAGCCAGGCGCGCGGTGCGACAGCGAATTGCCATGCGTCGCATCCTGCGTACGAAAATTCCAACGCTTCACCACACCCGCAAAGCCCTTGCCTTTCGACACTCCAGTCACATCCACATGCTGGCCGACCTCAAAGATCGAAAGATCGAGCTCGCCGCCAGACACCAACTCCGACTCACCCTCAATCACGAACTCCCACAACCCGCGCCCCGCCTCGACATTCGCCTTGGCGAAATGACCCGCTTCAGCCTTTGCAACCCGCGACGCTTTTCTCGAACCCGTCGTGACCTGAACGGCACAATACCCATCACGCGCGGCACTCTTGACCTGAACTACGCGATTGGGCGAAACCTCCAAAACCGTGACCGGAATCGATTCACCCGCAGGCGTAAAAAGCCTGGTCATGCCGCTCTTCCGCCCCACTAAACCAATCGACATCAGACTCTCTCCTGTGCATGGGGCTCTCACCCGCTATGGCCACTTATTTCAAAGTGCTACACATCATTATTCATGGGATCGCGATTTGCGCGATGATTAACCATCAGCAGACCAACTCAGCCGAGACTGATCTGAACATCAACCCCTGCAGCGAGATCGAGCTTCATCAATGCATCGACCGTCTTGTCTGTCGGATCGACGATGTCCAGCAGTCTTTTGTAAGTGCGGATCTCATACTGATCGCGCGCATCCTTATTCACGTGCGGCGAAATCAGCACCGTGAAACGCTCCTTGCGAGTCGGCAGCGGAATCGGCCCCTTGACCTGCGCACCAGTGCGCTTGGCAGTTTCCACGATCTCTTGTGCTGAAACATCGATCAGGCGATGATCAAAAGCTTTGAGACGTATGCGTATTCGTTGATTTTGCATTTGGTCCTACACTGTCTATCAGACACCGAATCCATGCCGGCCAAAAAAGGAAGCAGCATGTTATAGATGGCCGCTCCTGCTGTCAAGAAAGGATGCCGGCACAATCCGCTTGGAATCCCTCGCTCAGGCAATCACTTTGGAGACGACGCCGGCGCCGACGGTGCGGCCGCCTTCGCGGATCGCAAAACGCAGCCCCTCTTCCATCGCAATCGGCGCAATCAGTGTCACCGTGACTCGGATGTTGTCTCCAGGCATCACCATCTCGGTCCCTTCGGGCAGTTCGACCGATCCAGTGACGTCGGTGGTCCTGAAGTAGAACTGCGGACGGTAGCCGGCAAAGAACGGGGTGTGCCGCCCGCCTTCGTCCTTGCTCAGCACGTAAACCTCAGCCTCGAACTTGGTGTGCGGGGTGATGCTGCCAGGCTTGGCAAGCACCTGACCACGCTGCACGTCGTCACGCTTGGTGCCACGCAGCAGGACGCCGACGTTCTCACCCGCGCGACCTTCGTCGAGCAGCTTGCGGAACATTTCAACACCGGTACAGGTGGTCTTGGTGGTCGCCTGGATGCCGACGATTTCGACCTCGTCACCCACCTTGATGATTCCCCGCTCGACCCGGCCCGTGACCACGGTGCCGCGACCAGAGATGGAAAAAACATCTTCGATCGGCATCAGGAAGGGCTTGTCGATCGCGCGCTCGGGCTCAGGAATGTATTCGTCCAGCGTCAGCACCAGCTTCTTGACCGCACCGCCGGCCATGTCGGAGGTGTCGCCCTCCAGCGCCTTCAGCGCCGAGCCGATGATGATCGGGGTGTCGTCGCCCGGAAAGTCATACTGGTCGAGCAGTTCGCGCACTTCCATCTCGACCAGCTCGAGCAGCTCAGCGTCGTCGACCATGTCGGCCTTGTTGAGAAAGACGACGATGTAGGGCACGCCCACCTGACGCGCCAGCAGAATGTGTTCGCGCGTCTGCGGCATCGGACCATCCGCCGCCGAGCAGACCAGAATGGCGCCATCCATCTGTGCCGCACCGGTGATCATGTTCTTGACATAGTCGGCGTGACCCGGGCAGTCAACGTGGGCGTAGTGCCGCGTCGGCGATTCGTACTCGACGTGCGAGGTCGCAATGGTGATGCCGCGCTCGCGCTCTTCCGGCGCATTGTCGATCTGGTCGAACGCACGCATCTCGCCACCCCACTCCTGGGCACAGACCCGCGTCAACGCCGCCGTCAGCGTCGTCTTACCGTGGTCAACGTGTCCAATCGTCCCCACGTTGACGTGCGGCTTCTTACGCTCAAACTTCTCTTTCGCCATGGCACACCCCTCCTTGCATCAAGGGAATGAATCAGTTGTTTTACTTGTTCTTGCTGATGATGGCTTCAGCAATGTTGTTGGGAGTCTCGGCGTAGCGCTTGAACTCCATCGAATAGGTCGCTCGCCCCTGCGTTGCGGAACGCAGGTCGGTGGAGTAGCCGAACATCTCGGCCAGTGGCACCTCGGCGGTGACCACCTTGCCAGAAGGGGAATCATCCATGCCCTGGATCATGCCGCGGCGCCGGTTCAGGTCGCCCACCACATCTCCCATGTAATCCTCTGGCGTGACCACTTCAACCTTCATGATCGGTTCGAGCAGTACCGGGTCCGCTTCGAGCGCACCCTTCTTCAGCGCCATCGATCCTGCGACCTTGAAGGCCATCTCATTTGAGTCGACATCGTGGTATGAGCCATCGAAAATCGTGGCCTTCAGTGCCAGCAGCGGGTAGCCGGCCAAGATGCCATTCTGCATCTGCTCGCGCACCCCCTTGTCAACCGCTGGAATATATTCGCGGGGCACGGTGCCGCCCACCACTTCGTTGACGAATTGATACTCTTCACCCTCGGGGAGCGGTTCGAGCCGCAGCCAGACATGACCATACTGGCCACGACCGCCCGATTGCCGGACGAACTTGCCTTCAACCTCGACCTTCTTGCGAATGGTTTCGCGGTAGGCCACCTGCGGCTTGCCGATGTTGGCCTCGACGCCAAATTCACGCCGCATCCGGTCGACGATGATGTCGAGGTGCAGCTCGCCCATGCCGGAGATGATGGTCTGACCCGACTCTTCGTCGGTCTTGACCCGGAATGACGGATCCTCTTGCGCCAGCTTGCCGAGCGCCACCCCCATCTTCTCTTGATCGGGCTTCGATTTCGGCTCCACCGCAACCGAGATGACCGGCTCCGGGAACTCCATCCGCTCGAGCACCACCGGCTTGTTGAGGTCGCACAGCGTGTCACCGGTGGTGACATCTTTCAGACCCACCGCAGCAGCGATGTCACCCGCGCGAACCTCTTTGATTTCGGTGCGGTCATTGGCATGCATCTGCACCATGCGGCCTACACGCTCGCGCTTGCCCTTGACCGAGTTGTAGATCGCATCGCCCGAACTCAGCACGCCGGAGTAGACTCGGAAAAAGGTCAGGGTGCCGACATAGGGGTCGGTGGCGATCTTGAAGGCCAGCGCCGCAAAGGGCTCGTCGTCGGAAGATTTGCGCTCGATTACCGTCTCGCCATCCTCCAGCATACCGCTGATGGCCTTGACCTCGTCGGGCGCTGGCAGATATTCGATGACCGCATCCAGCATGGCCTGCACGCCCTTGTTCTTGAAGGCGGAACCACAGAGCGCCGGCACGATTTCGCCGCGGATGGTGCGCGCACGCAGCGCCTGACGAATCTCGTCGGTGGTGAGCTCACTGCCTTCGAGGTACTTCTCCATCAGTTCATCGCTGGCCTCGGCGGCACTCTCGATCAGCAGCTCGCGATAGCTGTCGCAGATCTCCTTCATTTCGGCAGAGATCGGCCGCGCCTCGTAGGTCATGCCCGCGTCGGCTTCGTTCCAGTAGATCGCCTTCATGCGCAACAGGTCGACCACGCCCTCGAAATTCTCCTCACTGCCGATCGGCAACTGAATCGGCACCGGATTGGCACCCAGACGGTTCTTGATCTGATCGACGACACGCAGGAAATCGGCCCCCGCCCGGTCCATCTTGTTCACAAAGACGATGCGCGGCACGCCATATTTGTTGGCCTGACGCCAGACCGTTTCCGATTGCGGCTCCACCCCTGCGGTTGCGCAGAAGACCACCACGGCACCGTCCAGCACCCGCAGCGAACGTTCCACCTCGATCGTGAAATCGACGTGGCCCGGGGTGTCGATGATGTTGATGCGGTGCTGGTCGAACTGCTGGTCCATCCCTTTCCAGAAACAGGTGGTGGCCGCGGAGGTGATGGTGATGCCACGCTCCTGCTCCTGCGCCATCCAGTCCATCGTGGCGGTCCCTTCGTGGACCTCACCCAGTTTGTGCGAGACGCCGGTATAGAGCAGCACCCGCTCGGTGGTGGTGGTCTTGCCTGCATCCACATGCGCGCAAATGCCGATATTTCGGTATCGTTTCAACGGGGTCGTACGTGCCACGAAACTGCTCCTGAACTTGGATCAGAGATTACTGCGAGATTAAAAACGGTAGTGCGAGAACGCCTTGTTGGCTTCGGCCATCCGGTGGACATCTTCACGCTTCTTGACCGCTGCGCCGCGACCCTGCGCGGCATCCATGATTTCGCCCGCCAGCCGTTGCGGCATCGATTTTTCACTGCGGGCACGGGAGTATTGCACCAGCCAGCGCATCGACAACGCACCACGGCGCGAAGCCCTGACTTCGACCGGAACCTGGTAGGTTGCGCCACCCACCCGTCGCGATTTCACCTCGACCAGTGGCGCCACTGCATCGAGCGCACTCTCGAAAATCTTGAGCGGATCGCCCTTGGTACGCTCGGCGACGATATCGAGCGCACCGTAGACGATTCTTTCGGCGATGGATTTCTTGCCATCTTCCATCACGTGATTCATGAATCTGGCGACCAGCGGGCTGCCATATTTGGCATCGGGCAGGATCTCACGCTTGGCAATGACGCGTCTTCTTGGCACAACAGTTACCTCTTTTGATGCTCTTCAGGTTGATCCGGAACAGCTGCACAAGCAGCTCTCCGGCCTTACTGCCAACGTCTTTTACGACTTTGGCTTCTTGGTTCCATACTTGGAACGCGCCTGCCGCCGGTCCTTGACCCCGGAGGTGTCGAGGCTGCCGCGGACGGTGTGGTAGCGCACCCCTGGCAGATCCTTGACCCGCCCGCCACGAATCAGCACCACCGAGTGCTCCTGCAGATTGTGGCCTTCGCCGCCAATGTAGGAGGAGACCTCGAAACCGTTGGTCAACCGCACCCGGCACACCTTGCGCAGCGCCGAATTGGGTTTTTTCGGGGTCGTCGTGTAGACGCGGGTGCAGACCCCACGACGCTGCGGACAGGATTGCAGCGCGGGGACATCGCTCTTCACGACCCTGCGCTTGCGCGGCTTGCGAACCAATTGGTTGATCGTCGCCATACAACCAAACTCCATATCAAGATTTCTTCATAAATAAAAAAGGCAGGAACACTCGAAAAGGCCCCTGCCAACAGGCCGGCGGATTCTAATGATCACGCCACTTCACGTCAACTTTTCCTGCTGCTGCAAGCCGACCCATCCGGCCGCGCAGGCGACCGGATGGGTCCAGCACCCTCTCAGATCGACTTCAGCTCTTCACTCAGCGCCTGTTCGACCTCACTGGCCGTCGAGGTGCTCTCCATCTCGCCGCGGCGGCGCCTGCGCCGCGCTTCGCTGTGGTAGGAGAGCCCGGTTCCAGCCGGGATCAACCGGCCGACGACGACATTTTCCTTCAGACCGCGCAGTTGATCCTGCTTGCCGGTCACGGCAGCTTCGGTCAGCACGCGGGTGGTCTCCTGGAAGGAGGCCGCCGAGATGAAGGATTCGGTCGCCAGAGAAGCCTTGGTGATGCCCAGCAGAACCCGCTCGAACAGCGCCGGGGTTTTGCCCTCGGCAACCAGACGGTCATTCTCCTCGAGCACCAGCGCATACTCGGACTGTTCACCCTTGATGAAGCTGGAGTCACCGGCATCGACGATGTCCACCTTGCGCAACATCTGCCGGATGATCACTTCGATGTGCTTGTCATTGATCTTGACCCCTTGCAGCCGGTAGACATCCTGGATTTCACTGACGATGTACTTGGCCAGCTCGTTGACGCCCTTCAGACGCAGAATGTCGTGCGGATTGGTCGCCCCCTCGGAGACCACCTCGCCCTTCTCGACGAATTCGCCCTCGAAGACCGACAGTGTGCGCCACTTCGGAATCAGCTCCTCGTAGTGCGAACTGCCATCGATCGGATTGACGCCATCGGCCGGCGTGATCATCAGCCGCCGCTTGCCCTTGGTCTCCCTGCCAAAACTGACCACCCCGGAGATCTCCGCCAGAATCGCCGACTCCTTGGGTTTTCTCGCCTCGAACAGGTCGGCCACGCGCGGCAGACCGCCGGTGATGTCCCGCGTCTTCAGACCTTCCTGCGGGATGCGCGCCAGCACATCGCCGACGTCGACGCGGGCATTGGCCGCCAGACTGACGATCGCCTTGGCAGGCAGCAGGTAGTGCGCCGGCAGGTTGCTGCCCGCCAGCAGGATTTCGTTGCCCTGCTCATCGAGCAGCATGATGGCCGGACGCAGATCCTTGCCTGCCGCCGGACGCTCCGAAGGGTCCATCACCGAGATGCTGGAGAGTCCGGTCACCTCGTCGGTCTGGTGGCGGATGGAGATACCCTCCTCCATGCCGACGAAGCGGACGGTTCCGGCCACCTCGGTGATGATCGGATGGGTGTGTGGATCCCATTTGGCCACGACCGTTCCCGCCTCGACCACCTGCTCATCGCGCACCGTCAGCACCGCACCGTAGGGCACCTTGTAACGCTCGCGCTCACGGCCATCCTGATCGGCGATCGCCAGTTCACCGGAGCGGGAGACCGCCACCAGGTTGCCATTGTGCTGCTCGACGAATTTGAGGTTGTGCAGACGAATCTTGCCGCCATGCTTCACCTGGATGCTGTCGGTGGCCGATGCCCGAGACGCCGCACCACCGATGTGGAAGGTACGCATCGTCAACTGGGTGCCCGGCTCGCCGATCGACTGCGCCGCGACGACACCGATCGCCTCACCGACGTTGACCACATGGCCGCGGGCCAGGTCACGTCCATAGCAGCTCGAGCAGATGCCATGGCGGGTCTCGCAGGTGATGGCCGAACGGACCTGCACCTCGTCGATGCCCAGCTCCTCGATGCGCTGAATCCACTGTTCGTCGATCAATGTACCCGCCGGAATCGCCACCTCTTCGGTGGTGCGATTGATCACATCCTCGGCCAGCACGCGGCCGAGGATGCGCTCGCCGAGCGCCTCGATCACATCGCCGCCTTCGATCACCGGTGCCATCAGCACACCGTTGCGGGTGCCGCAGTCGACTTCGGTGACCACCAGATCCTGCGCCACATCCACCAGTCGCCGGGTGAGGTAGCCCGAGTTGGCGGTCTTCAGCGCCGTGTCGGCCAACCCTTTGCGCGCGCCGTGGGTCGAGATGAAATATTGCAGAACCGACAGCCCCTCGCGGAAGTTGGCGGTGATCGGCGTTTCGATGATGGAGCCATCCGGTTTGGCCATCAGCCCGCGCATCCCGGCCAACTGCCGGATCTGTGCAGCCGAGCCCCGCGCGCCGGAGTCGGCCATCATGTAGATCGAGTTGAACGACTCCTGCTGCACCTCGTTGCCGTCGCGGTCGCGCACCTGCTCACTGCCCAGGGTGGCCATCATCGATTTGGCCACCAGATCGTTGGTCCGCGACCAGATGTCGATCACCTTGTTGTACTTCTCGCCCTGGGTCACCAATCCCGAGGCATATTGCGCCTCGATCTCCTTGACCTCTTCTTCGGCCTGGTCGATGAACCGCGCCTTGGCCTGCGGGATGACCAGATCGTCGATGCCGATCGAGACGCCTGACTTGGTCGAATAGAAGAAGCCGGTGTACATCAACTGGTCGGCGAAGATCACCGTCTCCTTCAGCCCGACATTGCGATAGCAGGCGTTGATGATGCGGGAGATGGCCTTCTTAGTCATTGGCCGGTTGATCAAGTCGAAGGGAACCCCATTGGGCAGAATCTTCGACAACAGCGTGCGACCGACCGTGGTGTCGATCAATGCGCTGCGGGCGGCGGCGCCCTCTGCGTTGATCAGCATCTCATCGAGGCGCACCTTGATTTTGGCATGCAGATCGACCTGACCGCAGTGGTAGGCGCGGTCGACCTCCTCGACATCGCTGAAACACATGCCTTCACCACGCGCATTGATGCGCTCGCGGGTCATGTAGTACAGGCCCAGCACCACATCCTGTGACGGAACGATGATCGGCTCGCCGTTGGCGGGTGAGAGAATGTTGTTGGTCGACATCATCAGGCTGCGCGCCTCGAGCTGTGCTTCGAGCGTCAGCGGAATGTGTACGGCCATCTGGTCGCCGTCGAAGTCGGCGTTGTAGGCGGCACAGACCAGCGGATGCAACTGGATCGCCTTGCCTTCGATCAGCACCGGTTCGAACGCCTGAATGCCGAGACGGTGCAGTGTCGGCGCCCGGTTGAGCAGCACCGGGTGCTCGCGGATCACCTCGGCCAGGATGTCCCACACCTCGGGGGTCTCCCGCTCCACCATCTTCTTGGCGGCCTTGATGGTGGTGGCCAGTCCGCTGTGCTCCAGCTTGCCGAAGATGAAGGGCTTGAACAGCTCGATCGCCATTTTCTTCGGCAATCCGCACTGATGCAGCCGCAATGTCGGGCCGACCACGATCACCGAACGGCCCGAGTAGTCGACCCGCTTGCCCAGCAGGTTCTGCCGGAACCGACCCTGCTTGCCCTTGATCATGTCGGCCAGCGACTTCAGCGGACGCTTGGTCGATCCGGTGATCGCGCGGCCACGGCGGCCGTTGTCGAGCAGCGCATCGACCGCCTCCTGCAGCATGCGCTTTTCGTTGCGGACGATGATGTCCGGCGCATTGAGATCGAGCAGCCGCTTGAGGCGGTTGTTGCGGTTGATGACGCGGCGATAGAGGTCGTTCAGATCGGAGGTGGCGAAGCGGCCACCATCCAGCGGCACCAGTGGACGCAGGTCGGGCGGCAGCACCGGCAGCACCTTCAGCACCATCCACTCCGGCCGATCGCCAGAGCCGAGCAGCCCTTCGAGCAGCTTCAACCGCTTGGAGTACTTCTTCAGCTTGGTCTCGGAACTGGTTTCTGGAATCTCCGCACGCAGGCGGGTGATTTCAGCTTCGAGGTCGATCTCCTTGAGCAGCTCCTGAATCGCCTCCGCGCCCATCTTGGCGGTGAATTCGTCGCCGAACTCCTCGAGCGCCTCGTAATACTGCTCGTCGCTGAGCATCTGCCCCTTCTCCAGGGTGGTCATCCCCGGATCGAGCACAACAAAGGATTCAAAGTAGAGCACCCGCTCGATGTCGCGCAGCGTCATGTCCAGCAGCAAACCGATGCGCGATGGCAGCGACTTCAGAAACCAGATGTGCGCCACCGGACTGGCCAGCTCGATGTGGCCCATCCGCTCGCGGCGCACCTTGGTCAGCGCCACCTCGACACCGCATTTCTCGCAGATCACACCGCGGTGCTTGAGCCGCTTGTACTTGCCGCAGAGGCACTCGTAATCCTTGATCGGGCCGAAAATCTTGGCGCAGAACAGCCCATCACGCTCCGGCTTGAAAGTCCGGTAGTTGATGGTTTCCGGCTTCTTGACCTCGCCATAGGACCAGGAGCGGATCATCTCCGGCGAGGCGAGTCCGATGCGGATGAAGTCGAACTCTTCGGTTTGGGTCTGGGTCTTCAGCAGGCTGAGTAAATCTTTCAAAGCAATACCTCCATCCGGAGCGACACTTGACTATCTATGACCTGAAATCGAACGGGGCCGCGCAGACTCACTGGTTCTCCAGTTCGATGTTGATGCCCAGGGAGCGAATCTCCTTGACCAGCACATTGAACGATTCGGGCATGCCCGGATCCATGCGATAGTCGCCATCGACGATGTTCTTGTAGATGCGGGTACGGCCATTCACGTCGTCCGATTTGACCGTCAGCATCTCCTGCAGCGTGTAGGCGGCACCATAGGCCTTCAACGCCCAGACCTCCATTTCGCCGAACCGCTGCCCGCCGAACTGCGCCTTGCCACCCAGCGGCTGCTGGGTCACCAGGCTGTAGGAGCCGGTTGAGCGCGCATGCATCTTGTCATCGACCAGGTGGTTCAGCTTCAACATGTACATGTAGCCAACCGTCACCGGACGGTCGAAGGCTTCACCGGTGCGTCCATCATACAGAAGGGTCTGGCCACTCTCCGGCAGGCCGGCCAGCCGCAGCATCGACTTGATCTCGTCCTCGCTGGCGCCATCGAAGACCGGCGTGGCCATCGGCACCCCTGCAGTGAGGTTTTCGGACAGCTCGATCAGCTCGGCCTCGGTCAGCTCATCCAGCCGCTCCTTGCGCCCGCCGACACGGTTGTAGATCTGGTCGAGAAAGCTGCGCAGCTCGTCGATGCTGGCCTTGCGCTCGAGCAGCTCGCCGATCTTGCGCCCCAGCCCCTTGGCTGCCCACCCCAGGTGAGTCTCCAACACCTGCCCGACGTTCATCCGCGAAGGAACACCCAGCGGGTTGAGTACGATGTCGATCGGCTCGCCATTCTGGTCATAGGGCATGTCCTCGACCGGCATGATGACCGAGATGACCCCCTTGTTGCCGTGCCGCCCGGCCATCTTGTCGCCGGGCTGCGCCTGCCGCTTGATCGCCAGATAGACCTTGACGATCTTCAACACCCCCGGCGCCAGATCGGCCCCGCTGGTCAGCTTGCGCCTTTTGTCCTCGAATTTGCGATCCAGCTCCTGCTGATGCTCCTTCAGCCGGGCTTCGGTCTGCTCCAGCTGTTCATTGAGCAGCTCGTCGGACATGCGGATACGGAACCAGTCGGCCGCCGCCAGCTGATCCAGATAGTCCGGCTGGATCGGATCACCCTTCTTGAGACCAGGCGCACGCACCACCGGCTGTCCGACCAGTGCCGCGCGCAGCCGTTCGTAGCTGGCGTCGCGGATGATGCGCTGCTCTTCCTTCAGATCCTTGCGAATCTCGTTCAACTGCATCTGCTCGATCTGCAGCGCCCGGCTGTCTTTTTCGACGCCGTCGCGGGTGAAGATCTGCACGTCGATCACCGTGCCCTTGGTGCTGGAAGGCACCCGCAGCGAGGTGTCCTTCACATCCGAAGCCTTTTCCCCAAAGATCGCCCGCAACAGTTTCTCTTCCGGGGTCAGCTGTGCCTCGCCCTTCGGTGTGACCTTGCCGACCAGAATGTCGCCGGCATTGACCTCGGCGCCGATGAAGACCACGCCGGCCTCATCGAGCTTGCCAAGCGCGGACTCACCGACATTGGGAATGTCGGCGGTGATCTCCTCGGGTCCCAGCTTGGTGTCGCGCGCCACACAGGTCAGCTCCTGAATGTGGATGGTGGTGAAACGGTCCTCCTGCACCACCCGCTCGGAGATCAGAATCGAATCCTCGAAGTTGTAGCCATTCCACGGCATGAAGGCGACGCGCATGTTCTGACCCAGCGCCAGTTCGCCCTTGTCGATGGAGGGGCCATCGGCCAGGATGTCGCCGCGCTCGATCCGATCGCCCTTCTGGACAATCGGCCGCTGGTTGATGTAGGTGTTCTGGTTCGAACGGGTGTACTTGGTCAGGTTGTAGATGTCGACCCCGGCATCGCCCGCTTCGGTCTCGGCATCGCTGGCGCGCACCACGATGCGGGCCGCATCGACGCTCTCGATGACACCCCCACGCCGGGCGACGACACAGACCCCGCTGTCCTCGGCCACGGTGCGCTCCATGCCGGTGCCGACCACCGGTTTTTCGGCACGCAGCGTCGGCACCGCCTGACGCTGCATGTTCGAGCCCATCAACGCGCGGTTCGCATCGTCATGCTCGAGAAAGGGAATCAGCGAGGCCGCGATCGACACCACCTGCTGCGGCGAGACATCCATGTACTGCACCTGCTCCGGCGCCATCACGGTGAATTCGTTCTGATGCCGTACCGCCACCAGTTCATCGATCAGGCGGCCCTCGACGTCGACCTCGGCGCTGGCCTGCGCGATGACGAATTCGGCCTCTTCGATGGCCGAAAGGTAGTCGATCTGATCAGTGATCCGGCCATCGACCACCCGCCGATAGGGGCTTTCGAGAAAACCGTAGGAGTTGGCGCGGGCATAGGTCGCCAGCGAGTTGATCAGGCCGATGTTCGGCCCCTCCGGCGTCTCGATCGGGCAGACCCGGCCATAGTGGGTCGGATGCACGTCGCGCACCTCGAAACCGGCCCGCTCCCGGGTCAATCCACCCGGCCCCAGGGCCGACACCCGCCGTTTGTGTGTCACCTCGGAGAGCGGGTTGTTCTGGTCCATGAACTGGGAGAGCTGGCTCGATCCAAAGAACTCCTTGACTGCGGCCGCCACTGGTTTGGCATTGATCAGATCCTGCGGCATCAGGCCTTCGGTCTCGGCCATGCCGAGCCGCTCCTTGACGGCGCGCTCGACCCTGACCAGGCCGACACGGAACTGGTTCTCGGCCATCTCGCCGACCGAGCGCACCCGACGGTTGCCGAGGTGATCGATGTCATCGACCACGCCGAAACCGTTGCGGATGGCGATCAGCGTGCGCATCACGTCAACGATGTCTGAAATTTCGCTGCCGTACTCCTCATGCAGCATTTCGGTCAAGTCGTCGTTCTTGCGTCCGGCGCAATATTTGCCGTCATAGAGGATGCCGACCGACTCGTCGATCTTGCTGCCGACCCGGCGGCCGAACTTCATGCGGCCGACTGCCGACAGGTCGTAGCGCTCCTGCGAAAAGAACAGATTGTGGAACAGTGCATCGGCCGACTCCTTGGTCGGCGGCTCGCCCGGCCGCATCATCCGGTAGATCTCGACCCGCGCATCGAACGCGTTGCGGGTCTGATCGAGACGCAATGTTTCGGAGATGAAGGCCCCGCAGTTGAGCTCATTGGTATAGAGCAGTTCGACGCTGGCGATGCCCTTGGCCTTGATCAGTTGCAGCAGCTCTTCGGTGATCACGCTGTTGCAGGGACAGATCACTTCGCCAGTCTCGGTGTCGATCAGATCCTTGGCGGTGACATGGCCCAGCACATACTCTTCCGGCACCTCGATCTGCTTGAGGAGGGCCTTCTCCATCGCACGGATGTGGCGTGCGGTGATCCGCCGCCCCTTCTCGACCAGCACATTGCCCTTGCCGTCGACGATGTCGAAACTGGCCGACTCGCCACGCAGACGCCCTGGAATCAGATCCAGCACATACTTGTCGTCCTGCAGATGAAGCACATCGTTGTCGAAGAAGAGCGCAAGAATCTCCTCGGTGCTGTAACCCAGCGCCCGCAGCAGAATGGTGGCATAGAGCTTGCGGCGGCGGTCGATGCGCACGAAGAGGATGTCTTTCGGATCGAACTCGAAGTCGAGCCATGAACCGCGGTACGGGATGATGCGGGCAGAGTAGAGCAGCTTGCCCGACGAGTGGGTCTTGCCCTTGTCATGGTCGAAGAACACCCCGGGCGAACGGTGCAACTGCGAGACGATGACCCGCTCGGTGCCATTGATGACGAAGGTGCCGTTGTCGGTCATGAGCGGAATCTCGCCCATGTAGACCTCTTGCTCCTTGATGTCCTTGATGACCTTGTTCGAAGACTCCCGGTCATACAGAATCAGCCGCACCCGCACCCGCAACGGCGCTGCGTAGGTCACACCACGCAGTTGACACTCGCCGACGTCAAAGGGCGGCTCGCCGAGCGCATATGAGACATATTCGAGTGCGGCATTGCCCGAATAGCTGACGATCGGAAAAACTGACTTGAAGGCGGCGTGCAGACCGATGTCCATACGTGCCAGCGGATCTTTGTCGATCTGCAGAAACTCCCGGTAGGAGTCGAGCTGAATCGCCAGAAGATAAGGGACTTCCATGACCTGCGGCAGCTTGCCGAACGCCTTGCGAATCCGCTTTTTTTCAGTGTAGGAGTATGCCATTCGCCTATCCGAGCCTCATTCAACGGGTTATCGAGACAGTTTCAATCACATCGGGCATCAATACGAAATCGACTGACGGTGGTTGCGCCGATCAGCGAACCGATCGCTGCAATCCTTGCACCGTGCACACTGGTGCAAAGGTGCGCACCGCTCTTCAAAACTAAAACTGATCCGGAACTGAATTCTGTACAACAACGAAAGGCCGATGGCGGAATGCCACCAGCCTTGCGCTGCTTTTTAGCGTGTTGGACAAGAGGATTACTTGACCTCCACCGTCGCGCCAGCCTCTTCGAGTTGCTTCTTGATGTCCTCGGCTTCGGCTTTGGAAACACCCTCCTTGACCGTCGCCGGCGCGCCGTCCACCAGATCCTTGGCCTCCTTGAGACCCAGATTGGTCAGCGAACGGACCACCTTGATCACGTTGACCTTCTTCTCGCCGGAATCTTTCAGAATCACGTTGAACTCGGTCTGCTCCTCGGCGGCGGCAGCTTCGCCAGCGGCTGCCGGTGCGGCCACGGCCACCGCGGCGGCGGCGGTGACACCAAATTTCTCTTCCATCGCCTTGATCAGATCGACCACTTCCATGACAGTCATGGAAGCAATTGCGTCAAGGATCTCGTCTTTGTTCAGAGCCATTTACGTTTCTCCACTTCTATTCGTTTGCTGTTCGTCTTAAGCCGGGATCACGCTCGAAGGTCGAGCGTCATGCCGCCTCTCTCTTTTGATCGTTGACAGCGGCCAGGGTGCGTACCAGTTTGGAAGGCACTTCGTTGATGGTGCGAGCCAGCTTGGCAATCGGACCCTGCATGACGCTCATGAGGCGAGACAGCGCCTCCTCACGGGTCGGCAGCGTCGCCAGAGCATCGATCTGCTCGGCGCCCATCAATTTTCCGCCCACGGCCAATGCCTTGATGACAAAGCGGTCGTTCTGCTTTGCGAACTCTTTCAGCAGCCGCGCCGCAGCACCTGGGTCCTCCATGGAGAACGCGAGAATGGTCGGACCGACCAGCGCCTGCTGCAGACACTGAAATTCGGTTCCTTCCACTGCTCGACTTGCCAGGGTGTTGCGCACGACCCGCAGATAGACACCCGAATCACGCGCCTTCACGCGCAATCCGGTGATATCGCCCACAGTGACGCCACGGTAATCAGCAATGACCACAGACAGAGCACGTCCGGCCACCTCATTGACTTCAGCGATGATCGCCTTTTTGTCTTCGAGTCTTAATGCCATCGGTTTACTCCAGAATTAACCCTCGGTCGATGATCAACGACCATCGGTCGAGAGCACGCCAGCGAACCCTCCGAGCCTTGAAGATCAAGGGTTCGCCTCTTTACAACAACGCGGGAGAGACTGAGGTCTCAGTCGCACCGCCTACATAGGCAACATTAACCTTTCGACTGCGTGGTTACCCACACATAAAGGACCTATGGTCTCTGACAGCTCCCGGTGATCGCCAAAAAGGCCTCGCCGGCAAGTGCAAAGTCTTTTCGTCAGATTCCGACTCTGACCAATTCGGTTTTTGGAGGGGTCACAGCTCGAGGCTGGACTGATCGATCGTCAGGCTTGGCCCCATGGTGGTGCTGAGACTCACCTTGCGCATGTACACCCCTTTGGAGGTCGACGGCTTGGCTCGTTTCAGATCGGAGAGCAGCGCGAGCAGATTCCCCTTGATCGCGTCAGCCGGAAAACCGATCCGGCCGATCGAGCCATGGATGATCCCGGCCTTGTCGGTCCGGTAGCGCACCTGACCCGACTTCGCGTTTCTGACCGCCTGCGCCACGTCCACCGCCACGGTGCCGACCTTGGGGTTCGGCATCAGGCCACGCGGACCCAGAATCTGACCAAGCTGGCCCACCACACGCATCGCATCGGGCGAGGCGATCACCACACCAAAGTCGAGATCACCGCCCTTGATGCGCTCGGCCAGATCCTCCATGCCGACGACATCGGCACCGGCCGCCAGCGCTTGGTCTGCCTTCTCGCCTGACGCAAAGACAGCAACCCGCACCTCCTTGCCTGTGCCGTTGGGCAGCACGGTGGCGCCCCGCACCACCTGATCGGATTTGCGCGGATCAACTCCAAGGTTGACTGAGACATCGAATGACTCGACGAACTTGACCTTGGAGAGATCGGTCAACAACGCCACCGCCTCTTCGACGCTGTAGAGTTTGCCCGGCTCGATGCGAGCGCGGATCTGCTGCGCCCGTTTGCTCAATTTCGCCATGTCACAGCCCCTCCACTTCGATGCCGGCACTGCGCGCGCTGCCGGCAATGGTGCGCACGGCCGCCTCCAGCGTTGCCGCCGTCAGATCGGGCATTTTCTGCTTGGCGATCTCTTCGACCTGCTGCCGGGTGACCTTGCCCACCTTGTTCTTGTTGGGCACCTTGCTGCCACTCTTGATGCCTGCCGCTTTCTTCAGCAGCACGGTCGCAGGCGGGGTCTTGGTGATGAAGGTGAAGCTTTTGTCGGAGTAGACCGTGATCACCACCGGCAGCGGCAGACCCGGCTCGACACCCTGGGTCTGCGCATTGAACGCCTTGCAGAATTCCATGATGTTGAGACCACGCTGACCCAATGCCGGACCGATCGGCGGGCTTGGATTGGCCTGCCCGGCCTTGACCTGCAGCTTGATGTACGAATCTATCTTCTTTGCCATCTCTATCGACTCCTATGACGGGTGCAAGCGCTCGAAAGCTCCCCATTGATGCCAGCCGCCAAGCGACTGACTCTGCCGTCAGACCTTTTCGACCTGACTGAATTCGAGATCCACCGGCGTTGAGCGGCCAAAAATCAGCACCGCCACCCTGATGCGGTTCTTGTCGTAATTGACCTCTTCGACGACTCCATTGAAATCGTTGAACGGTCCTTCGACGACCCGGATCATTTCGCCCGGCTCGAAAATCTTCTTGGGCTTGGGTTTTTCGACCCCCGCCTCGATGCGATCGAGGATCTCTGCGGCCTCGCGATCACTGATCGGTGCCGGCTTGTCGGCGGTGCCACCGATGAACCCGATGACGCGGGGCGTCTCCTTGACCAGGTGCCAGGTGTCATTGTCGAGCTCCATTCGCACCAGCACATAGCCAGGGAAGAACTTGCGCTCACTCTTGCGTTTCTGTCCGGAACGAATCTCCACCACCTCTTCGGTTGGCACCAGAATTTCGCCGAATTTCTCCTCCATGCCATGCAGGGCAATGCGATCCTGCAGGGCACCCTTCACCTTTTTTTCGTAGCCGGAATAGGCCTGCACCACGTACCAGCGTTTGCTCATCTTGGTTCCTAGCCGATGACGATGGAGACCAGCCAACCCAACAGCGAATCGAGCGCCCACAAGATGAGCGCGGCAATCAGCACGATTGCCACGACCACCAGCGTGGTCTGCTGGGTCTCCTGCCGGGTCGGCCATACGACCTTGCGAATTTCGACCCTGGACTCCTTGGCGAACGCAATGAAACGCTTGCCTTGGTCGGTCTGCAGGGCGATCACCGCGGCGACAGCGCCCACGACGACCAGCACCATCGCACGATAGATGACGGCAAACTGCTCGGCGTAATACTGGTTGCCCACCACGGCGACCAACGCCAGCAGAACCACCACACCCCACTTGAGCTTATCGAGAGCGCCGCTCTCGGAGTTGCTGCTTGCAGCCATCTTTTATCAAAAACTCTCTTGTCAAGCGGGAAATGAATCAGACAGGTGAGCCAGTGAAACTGCCTGCCGATATGGCAGGCCAGGAGGGAATCGAACCCCCAACCTGCGGTTTTGGAGACCGCCGCTCTGCCTATTGAGCTACTGGCCTATTCCGGCAAGCGGAAGCCTCTGCCACTTCGGCATTCGCTCCACCCATCGAAACCTCTTACTCTTCCCGATGCCTGCCCTGTCGAGCCGCTCAGGCAATCACTTTGGAGACGACGCCGGCGCCGACGGTGCGGCCGCCTTCGCGGATCGCAAAACGCAGCCCCTCTTCCATCGCAATCGGCGCAATCAGTGTCACCGTGACTCGGATGTTGTCTCCAGGCATCACCATCTCGGTCCCTTCGGGCAGTTCGACCGATCCAGTGACGTCGGTGGTCCTGAAGTAGAACTGCGGACGGTAGCCGGCAAAGAACGGGGTGTGTCGCCCGCCTTCGTCCTTGCTCAGCACGTAAACCTCAGCCTCGAACTTGGTGTGCGGGGTGATGCTGCCCGGCTTGGCGAGCACCTGACCACGCTGCACGTCGTCACGCTTGGTGCCACGCAGCAGGACGCCGACGTTCTCACCCGCGCGACCTTCGTCGAGCAGCTTGCGGAACATTTCAACACCGGTACAGGTGGTCTTGGTGGTCGCCTGGATGCCGACGATCTCGACCTCGTCTCCCACCTTGATGATTCCCCGCTCGACCCGGCCCGTGACCACGGTGCCGCGACCAGAGATGGAAAAAACATCTTCAATCGGCATCAGGAAGGGCTTGTCGATCGCGCGCTCGGGCTCAGGGATGTATTCGTCCAGCGTCAGCACCAGCTTCTTGACCGCACCGCCGGCCATGTCGGAGGTGTCGCCCTCCAGCGCCTTCAGCGCCGAGCCGATGATGATCGGGGTGTCGTCGCCCGGAAAGTCATACTGGTCGAGCAGTTCGCGCACTTCCATCTCGACCAGCTCGAGCAGCTCGGCATCGTCGACCATGTCGGCCTTGTTGAGAAAGACGACGATGTAGGGCACGCCCACCTGACGCGCCAGCAGAATGTGTTCGCGCGTCTGCGGCATCGGACCATCCGCCGCCGAGCAGACCAGAATGGCGCCATCCATCTGTGCCGCACCGGTGATCATGTTCTTGACATAGTCGGCGTGACCCGGGCAGTCAACGTGGGCGTAGTGCCGCGTCGGCGATTCGTACTCGACGTGCGAGGTCGCAATGGTGATGCCGCGCTCGCGCTCTTCCGGCGCATTGTCGATCTGGTCGAACGCACGCATCTCGCCACCCCACTCCTGGGCACAGACCCGCGTCAACGCCGCCGTCAGCGTCGTCTTGCCGTGGTCAACGTGTCCAATCGTCCCCACGTTGACGTGCGGCTTCTTACGCTCAAACTTCTCTTTCGCCATGGCACCTTTCTCCTCGACCAAGTTCAGACCAAAGGCCACCAGCAGGGGGCGACCATGCATCACAAAAACTGGAGCTCATAACCGGATTTGAACCGGTGACCTCTTCCTTACCAAGGAAGTGCTCTACCGACTGAGCTATATGAGCGACTCAAAAACCGACAACAGCGCTGCACATCATTTGAAACTGGAGCGGGTAGCGGGAATCGAACCCGCGCCATCAGCTTGGAAGGCTGAGGTTCTACCATTGAACCATACCCGCAACACTTCTTTCGCCTTGCACGCGGCCAGCACCTGAACCCGGCAGGCGATCTGGTGGAGGGGGGAGGATTCGAACCTCCGAAGGCTGAGCCGTCAGATTTACAGTCTGATCCCTTTGACCGCTCGGGAACCCCTCCAAAATCGAGCGGCGCATTGTCCTAAAAGATTCGCCAAAGATCAACACAAAAACCATCTCGGCCTTTCGCGATGAATGAGTCCGTCACGTCGATCTGGCGACCAGGCGCATATTCGCCGCTCTGCCAGCGCAATGATCATGCTTTGTGACAGCGTGTGAAACGGTTTCCGCGCTGCCTAACCCAGCTCAGGCCAGACGTCTGGCCACCCAGTTCAGCACCTTCAGCGCACGCTCGTTGTAGGGGGGCTTCAGCAGTGCAGCCGGAGAGAAGCGTCCCTGGTAGAGCACCGCCTTTTTGTGCGAGAACTCCACGAAACCATCGAAACCATGGTAGGCACCCAGCCCGCTCGGGCCGATGCCGCCAAAAGGCAGATTCTGGTGGGCGATGTGCAGCATGGTGTCGTTGACGCAGACGCCGCCCGAGATGGTTCCGTTCACCACCCGCCTGATCCTGTCGTCATCCTCCTCGAACAGATAGAGCGCCAGCGGCCTGGGACGCCGGTTGACGTAGTCGATGGCCTGATCGAGGCTGTCGTAGGTAACGATTGGCAGCAGCGGGCCGAAGATCTCCTCCTGCATCACCCTCATCTGATCGGTCACCTCATACAGCAGGGTCGGTGCGATCACCCGCACGCCGGCCGGAATCTCGGCATGACCCGGGTTGAGTTCGTGGATTCTGGCACCCTTGTCGCGGGCATCCTCGATCAGACCGAGAATCCGCTGATGATGGCGCTCGTTGATGATCCAAGTGATGTCGGGATTGTCGACCACCCGCGGATAGCGCTCGAGAATCGCCGCCGTCGCCACTTCGAGGAACTCCTGCAACCGTGCCTTCGGCAACAGCAGATAGTCGGGTGCGATGCAGGTCTGACCGGCATTGAGCAGCTTGCCCATCAGAATGCTCTGCACCGCCCGCGCCATCGGGAACCGCTCGCCGATCAAGGTCGGGGATTTGCCGCCCATCTCCAGCGTGACCGGGGTCAGATTGCGGGCCGCGGCCTGCATCACCTGACAGCCCACTGCGGTGCCGCCAGTGTAGAGCAGGTGGTCAAAGGGCAGCGTGCTGAACAGCACCGAGACGCCGACATCGCCAGTGACGACCGCGCAGTAGCTTTCCTCGAAGGTTTCCGCCACCAGTTGCCGGATCACCTCGGCGGTGCGCGGCGTCAGGTCGGAGGGTTTGACCAGCATGTGGTTGCCGGCGGCAATGGCGCCGATCATTGGCGAGAAGCAGAGCGCTGCCGGATAGTTCCAGGCACCCATGATGCCGATCACCCCCTTGGGCTGATAGAGAATCCGGCCGACCGAGCCGAGACTCTGTACCGTCGGCCGCACCCGCCGCTGTTTCATCCAGCCCTTCAGCTTGGCCTTGGTGAAGCGAATCTCCCCGAGCGCACTGATCACCTCGCTGATCAGCGTCTCATGGCGGGAACGGTGGCCAAAATCGGCCATCACCGCATCGACCAGCGCCTGCTGATGACGACCGATGCCAGCGGCGAGCGCATCGAGCCGGGCAATGCGCTCGCGATGGTCCGATGGTGGCCGCGCATTGAACGCCTGCCGCTGCCGATCGAGCAGCGCACGCAGCTGCCCGACCTGATCGCCCTGCCCGATGAGGGCTGGATTCACGCTCTGATTCATCTGCATGGCTCCTGTAACAGGCAATTGTTCCAATCAACCCCAAACACCTGACACCGGGAACTCAGCCCTGGCGCGGACCCAAGCGGCCGATTTTGCCCTAGAATGCCGCGCCAGCCTCATCGATGACAACCTCGCCGTTCAACCGATCCAGGAGTTCCCCATGTCCGATCTGACCAACCTGTTCACCAACAACAGCCGCTGGGCAGCCTCGATGACCGCACAGGATCCAGACTTCTTCCATCGTCTCTCCGCCCAGCAGGCGCCGGAATATCTCTGGATCGGCTGCTCCGACAGCCGGGTGCCAGCCAATGAGATCGTCGGGCTGCTGCCGGGCGAGCTCTTCGTGCACCGCAATGTCGCCAATGTGGTGGGCCACACTGACCTCAACTGCCTGTCGGTGATGCAGTACGCCACCGACGTGCTGCAGGTGAAGCACATCATCGTCTGCGGCCACTATGGCTGTGGCGGCGTGCAGTCGGCCGTGCGCCGGAACAAGCTCGGTCTGATCGACAACTGGCTGCGCTATGTGCAGGATGTCCATCAGAAGCACGCCGGCACGGTGAATGCGATCGACTGCGATCAGGAGCGCATTCGCCGGATGTGCGAACTCAACGTCATCGAACAGGTGCTGAATGTCAGCCAGACCACCGTGGTGCAGGATGCCTGGGACCGCGGCCAGCCGCTGACCATCAACGGCTGGATCTACGGCATCGAGGATGGCCTGCTGCGCGACCTCGGCATGGGCGCTTCCAGTCTGCTCGAGGCGATCGAGCGCTACCACCAGACCATCGCCAACCTGCTGAAGTAGGCACGGCCGATCGACTCAGCGACCGACCATCTTCAGGTCGGTCCCCTTCATCTTGTCGAAGCTGCGCATCCCGGCGATGCCGAGCAGTCCGCTGACCATTGCGAACAGCACATCACCATCGAGCACTGGCGGGATGGTGGTGCCGGCCGGCAGCGTGCCGCGTGCGATCAGGATCGGCCAGACCCACGTCAGCAGTGGGTAGAGCAGAAACTGGTAGGCCATGCCGAAGCCGCCGACCCAGCCGATGAACGGTCGCCAGCCGGCCACGAAGACGCTGGCGTGCTGCGCCTCGACCTTGTTGACCTCGACCTGCGACTGGATCAGCCCGGCTTCGATCTTCTTCTCCTCGATCGCCAGTGTCAGCCGCTCCTTGTCGGTGGTGATCAGGTCATCGGCGATCTTGCCGACCCCGCCGATGATTTCGCCGATGCCTAACAGATTCATGTCAGCTCCTTCAGCGTGCGGTTGATCCAGCCGAGTAGGAATTTGCTCTGCGTCCGGTCGCGGTTGCAGATTTCCGCATAGCGCGACACCTTGGCCAGCGCGTACTTGAGCGCGAACAGCTCTGGCTCACAGCCGTTGAGTGCGGTCAGCGTCTTGGGACCGATGCCGCCATCCGGCACCACCCCCACCACGATCTGCGCCAACTTGGCAGCCGTGCCGCTGCCGGCGTTGACGGCAAAGTCGAACAGGGTCTCGGCAATGGTCTGATGGGTGATGGCGTCTCCGCCGATGCGGTTCCAGAATTCGCGGCGGTAGAAGTCACGCACGCTCTGGGTCAGCTCGACCTGAGTCAGGTCATTGGCATCAACGTAGCGCCAGCCCGGCCAGTCGGGGTGGGCATTGCGGGCGATGCCGGCGTAGGTCTGCCCGCCACGGTCGCCCTCGATGTGGGTGAGTTTGAACCCGCCTTCGTTGCGGATCATCTTGTCAAAGGCGGGGTCGAAGGTGGCCATGTCGCAACTCCTTGGCTGTTTCAATCCGTCCCCGGCTTTTCGGCCGGGCCAAACTGGCAGTGCTCTGTTTACCTCATCTCGTTCATGCTGAAAAGCCCCTGCCCCGTGGAGCAGCCCGCACGCGCGCCTGTGCAGACTTGAATCCGGTGAGCAGGCACTGCCTGCTGTCGCGAAGGGACTGAAGCGTGCCACCCTGGCGACCAGACCCGATAATGCCAACCCGTTCTCATCCTCGACCATTTCTGCTCGCGGCAGCCGCATTGGCGTTCTATCTTGCCGAACATGTTCAATAGCGGAGCGAAGCGATGATGATCACGCCAATCGCCAGCGGCCTTGGCATCCTGCAACGGGCCGAGCAGCAGTTGAATCGCCATGCCAACACCCTGGCCCGGCTCAGTGCCGAAGGCAACACATCGGAAGTCAATCAGATGACCGACGCACTGACAGGACTGAAGCTGGTCGAACGTGATGCCAGACTCGGCATCAAGGTGATCGAGGCCGAAAACCAACGGGTCGGCAGTCTGCTCGATATTCTGGCCTGAACGGTCAGGCTGGCTGAGGAATCCTGTGACGTCAGACCGAAAAGACGCCAACCTTGGCGCTCTCGGCCGCCCGTTTCAGTTTGGTGTCGAGTGTCGCCAGCGGCAACCCCTCACGGATCGCCAGTTCGAGATAGACGCCGTCATAAGCTGAAATGCGATATTTGTGTGCCAGTTGATAGATGCGGTTGAAGGTGCGCGGCGAGTTGTCATCCGCCACCTTGATCGGCAGTTCGGTCAACCAGGCCATGAAGCGCTCGGCCTCCGGCGAGCTCTGCCCCCGCTGTCGTTCCCATGACAGCAGGATGTTGGCCACCTCTTCATACCACAGGCGTGGCACCAGCACCTGGTTGCTCTGCAACTGTTCGAGCACTGCATCGGCATAGCCGGTGAGGTCATTCTTGAAGAACCACGGCAGCGTCACCGACGAATCGAGCACGAAATTCATCGCCGTCCCTCCAGACGCAGTTTTTTCAGATCGACCGTCTCGCCACCGCTCGGCGCCAGCGCCCGAATGTCGGCGATCACCTGCGGCACGGCCCGCTGACCGGTCTCGCGACCGATCGGCAGCAACTGCGCCACCGGCTGTCCGCGATGGGTGATGATGTAGCCATCACCGGCCATGACCTCCTGCAGCAGCCTGGAAAAATGGGTTTTCGCCTCGTAGGCACCGATGTTTTTCATGTCGCTCCCTCCATGTGTGCGAACCAGTCTATGGAACTGGTCGGCTCGCCGCAACCGCGGCCACGGAATCAGGCAGGCGCAGAAGTGCGGATCAGGTAATCGAAGGCGGTCAGACTGGCCTTGGCTCCTTCGCCCATCGCGATGACGATCTGTTTGTAAGGCACAGTGGTGCAGTCGCCGGCACCGAACACACCCGCGACGTTGGTCTGTCCGCGGGCATCGACGATGATCTCGCCACTGCGCGACAGCTCGACGACCCCCTTCAGCCAGTCGGTGTTGGGCAGCAGGCCGATCTGCACAAACACTCCTTCCAGCGCGATCTGCCGGCTCTGACCGGTGGCGCGATCGGTGTAGAGCAGTCCGTTGACCCGGCCGGCCTCACCGCTGATCTGCCTGCTCTGCGCACGGGTGATCACGCTGACATTGGGCAGGCTGCGAAGCTTTTCCTGCAACACCGCATCGGCCCGCAGCGTACTGTCGAACTCGATCAGCGTGACCTGGCTGACGATGCCGGCCAGATCGATCGCCGCCTCGACGCCCGAGTTGCCGCCGCCCACCACGGCAACACGCTTGCCCTTGAACAGCGGTCCATCGCAGTGCGGGCAGTAGGCCACCCCCTTGCCGCGGTATTCGCGCTCGCCTGGCACATTCAGCTCGCGCCAGCGCGCTCCTGTGGCGATGATCAGGCTTTTCGCCCTCAGTTCGGCCCCACTGTACAGTTTCAGGCTGTGGTAGCCGCCGGGCGCGCCCGGAATCAGCGCATCGGCACGCTGGAGGTTGATGATGTCGACCTGGTGCTGCCGAAGATGCGCCTCCAGCGTGCGCGCCAGCGTCGGCCCCTCGGTATGCGCCACTGCAATCAGATTCTCGATCGCCAGGGTATCGAGCAGTTGCCCACCGAACCGCTCGGCGACCACACCAGTGCGAACGCCCTTGCGCGCCGCATAGATGGCGGCCGCCGCGGCAGCCGGCCCACCACCCACCACCAGAAGTTCATAGGGCGGCTGCCCGGAGAGTCGCTCGGCCTCGCGCACGGCGCTCCCTTCATCCAGCCGGGCAATCAGCTCATCGAGGGTCATGCGTCCGCTGCCGAAGGGCTCGCCATCGAGGTAGAGCGTCGGCACCGCCAGCACCTGGCGCGCATCGACCTCATCCTGAAACAGCGCGCCATCGATCATCACATGCTCGATGTCCGGATTCAGCGCCGCCAGCACATTGAGCGCCTGCACCACATCAGGACAGTTGTGGCACGACAGCGACACATAGCTCTCGAAGCGGTGTCGACCTCTGAGGGCCGCGATCCTTGCCGCCTGCTCGTCGGAAATCTTTGGCGGATAGCCGCTGGCCTGCAACAGCGCCAGCACCAGCGATGTGAACTCGTGGCCCAGCGGCAGCCCGGCAAAACGGATGCGCGCCGGCTGATCGAGTCGCCCAACACTGAACGAGGGTCGACGGGCATCACTGCCATCCTCGCGCAGCCGAACCTGGTCGGAAAGCTCGCTGATCTCGGTGAGGAGCTGGTGCAGCTCCTGTGATTTGGTGCTCTGGTCGAGCGAGGCCACCAGTTCGATCGGAGCGACCAGTCGCTCCAGAAAGCCTTTCAATTGTGCCTTGAGGCTGTTGTCGAGCATCAGAATCTCCCGCCATGAATTTGCATGGCAACAAAAAGGCGCCGGCAGCCGCACGGCGGCCGACGCCTCGGTTCAGATTCGGCTGCCCCGCCCGCTGGGAGGGACAGGCATCATCAGATCTTGCCCACCAGATCGAGCGAGGGCGCCAGTGTGGCTTCACCCTCCTTCCACTTCGCCGGGCAGACCTCGCCGGGGTGGTTCGCCACATACTGCGCCGCCTTCACCTTGCGCAGCAGCTCCCCGGCATCCCGACCGATGCCACCGGCATTGATTTCGATGATCTGGATGCGGCCCTGCGGATCGATCACGAAGGTACCCCGCTCGGCCAGACCGGCCTCCTCGATCATCACCCCGAAATTGCGGGTCAGGGTGCCAGTGGGATCGCCGATCATCGGGTACCTGATCTTGCCGATGGTCTCGGAGGTGTCATGCCACGCCTTGTGGGTAAAGTGGGTGTCGGTCGACACCGAATAGATCTCCACATTCAGCTTCTGGAACTCGGCGTAATTGTCGGCCAGGTCGCCCAGCTCGGTCGGGCAGACGAAGGTGAAATCGGCCGGATAGAAAAACAGCACCGACCACTTGCCCTTCAGATCGGCATCGCTGACCTCGGAAAATTTGCCGTCATGGAACATCATTGCCTTGAACGGCTTGATTTCGCTGTTGATGAGACTCTGCATACTTCAGTACTCCGATGAGAAAGCGGGACAAAACGTCACGAAAGATGACGGTGGCCACTCTATCGACGCCGGTCGGCGCCGGCCAATTCAATTTTTAAATGGGCGCGATAGCCAATTTCAATCGGACAGCCGCACGGCCGGCCGCGCGGCCCGCTGGCAGTGATGGGGTGATGACAGGAAGAGGATGGATGGGCGCGCCGGTTCAGCGCGCCTCGAACCGGGGCGTGCGCCGGGCAAAGCTGGCGCTCATGCCCTCACGGGCGTCGGCGGTCTGGATCAGCCAGGCCTGCTCCTGCTGCTCGCGCTGGGTGGCCGCCCGCACCCGCTCGGCCAGTCCCATCCGCAGCGTCTGTCGCAGCGACACCACCGCCAGCGGCGCGGCGGCGGCAATCTCGCGGGCCATCGCCCGGGCCGTGTCGCGCACCTGATCCTGCTCCACCAGCCGGTCGGCCAGGCCGATGGCAACGGCCTCGTCGCCCTTGATGCGACCGCCGGTGTAGAACAGCCACTGCGCCCGCTGCGGACCGATCAGCGCCGGCAGCGTGTGGGTCAGACCAAAACCGGGGTGGATGCCCAACTGGGTGAAGTTGGCGCTGAAGCGCGCCTGCGGGCAGGTGACGCGAAAATCGGCCACCAGTGCCAGCCCCAGACCACCGCCGATCGCGGCGCCATGGATGGCCGCGACGATCGGCTTGCGGTTGCCGAACAGCCGCACCGCCTGCTCATAGAGTCGCGCCGAGCTGAAGCTGAAGCCAGCACCGGCTGTCACCGCGCCCTGCTGCGGCACGCCACCCAGCGCGTTGTCGGTGTCGCGGCCATCACCGAAGTTGGCGCCGGCGCAGAAGGCCTGACCGGCCGCCGCCAGCACGATGGCGCGGCAGTCGGGGTCGGCATCGAGCCGGTCGAAGGCATTGCCCAGCGCCTGCACCATGCCCAGTTCGAAGAAGTTGAACGGGGGATTGCACAGCTCGACCAGGGCAACGAAGTCGTCACCCTGCTCGACGCGGATGAGCGTGGCGGCCTGCTGCTCGGACATGGTCGTTCTCCGGTTGCGAACTCGACGGCCATTGCAGTGTGGCATGAGGCTGTGCGCCACGACAAACATGGCATCACTCTGTCGATGCAGCTCCGCATCGCCATCTTGAGTTTGTGGGCAATGGGTTCTCCAAGGACTGCGTGATCATGTTCCCTGTACCAGCGCCTCGGCAAAGAGTTGCAGCGTGCGCTGTTCAGCCAGTTCTGCCGAAGGGGCGTGGTAGCTGGCGCGGTGGTCGCAGCCGAATCCATGGTCGGCCGGATAGCGGTACACCGGCAGTTCGGGGTGGGCGGCGGCGATCTCGTCGACCTTGGTCAGCGGAATCATCGCGTCCAGTTCGCCAAAGTGGAGCTGCACCGGACAGTGTGGCTGCAACTGGCGATATTGGTGAATCAGGCCGCCGTAGTAGCAGGAGGCCGCCGCCACGCCGTCGATCTTGCAGGCGGCCAGCCAGGCCATGGCGCCGCCATAGCAGTAGCCGACCACGCCGACCCGGCCGGTCGAACGCAGTGCCGCCACCGCAGTGGCCAGATCGTCCAGCGTCTTCTGTTGCGGAATCTGCGCCACGATGGCGCGGCCGGCTTCGATGCCGGCGGCGTCGTAGTTCAGCTCGACGCCCCGCTGCACCCGGTCATAGAGCGCCGGTGCCGCGGCCCGGTACCCCGCCGTCGCATAGCGGTGGCACAGCTCACGGATGTGGGCATTGACGCCGAATATCTCCTGGATCACCAGCACGCTGCCTTTGGCCGCGCCGCTCGGCAGCACCTGATAAAGGGCAAAGCGGTGGCCATCACTGGCGGTCAGCTCGATGGTCTCATGCATGGGCGGGGCTCCTGTGTGGTTGCCGGAAGGTGCGGGAGCAGAAAATCCACACGCTGTCCCGCAGCGCTTTTGACCCGGAATCAAAACAAATCGGCCACCCACGGGTCAAACCGGGCGGGATCGACGATCCCGACGATCAATCAACCCGGAACAAGAGAGCAGCAATGCACAAAGGCAAGATGACGATGATCATGGCCCTGACCACCACCCTTGGCCTCGGCGGTTGCGCCAGCCAGCAGGGGCAGCAGCAACAGGCGGGCACGGTGATCGGTGGCGTGCTGGGAGGGGTGCTGGGTTCGCAGGTGGGCGGCGGCGATGGACGTACCGCGGCCATCATTGCCGGCTCGCTGGCCGGTGCCATGATCGGCGGTGCGGTCGGCAAGTCGATGGATGACACCGACCGGCTGCGCACCACCCAGGCGCTGGAGAACAGCCGCACCGGCAGTGCATCGAGCTGGCGCAACCCTGACAGCGGCAACAGCTACCGCGTCACCCCGACCCGCACCTACGAGTCGAGCGGCGGACCCTGCCGCGACTACGTGATGGAGGCCCAGATCAATGGGCGGCCGGAACAGGTGCATGGCACCGCCTGTCGCGATGCCAATGGCACCTGGGTCAACCAGTAGGCCGCGCACGACCGGATCGGTCGGCATCTCGCGCCAATCGATCCGGCCTCTCCCCGCCCCGGCACTGAATTGCCGGAGCCCGACTTGAAAAGCCGGCGGATGCCCTCATCACGCCACTTCTGACTTTTGGCACGCATGAGGAGCCACGCTTGGAACAGTTTCATGGCACGACGATCATCTCGGTCCGGCGCGCCGGCCGGGTGGTGATCGGCGGTGACGGGCAGGTCACCCTGGGCAACACGGTGCTCAAGGGCAACGCGCGCAAGGTGCGCCGGCTCTATCAGGATCGGGTACTGGCCGGTTTTGCCGGCGGAACCGCCGATGCCTTCACGCTGTTCGAGCGGTTCGAGGCCAAGCTGGAGAAGTACCAGGGCCACCTGCAGCGCGCCGCCGTCGAGCTGGCCAAGGATTGGCGCAGTGACCGCGCCCTGCGCCGGCTCGAGGCGCTGCTGGCGGTGGCCGACCACACCCACTCGCTGATCATCACCGGCAACGGCGATGTGGTGGAGCCCGAGAACGCGCTGATCGCCATCGGCTCGGGCGGCCCCTACGCACAGTCGGCGGCGCGGGCGTTGCTCGAACACAGCGAGCTGTCGGCGCGCGACATCGCCGAGAAGGCGCTGCACATTGCCGCCGACATCTGCATCTACACCAACCATCAGCTCACGATCGAAGAGCTGGAGAGCCGCTGAGCCAGACCCCATGCCCACTCTGACCCCGTTACAGATCGTCCAGGAACTCGACCAGCACATCATCGGCCAGGCCGAGGCCAAGCGTGCCGTGGCGGTGGCGCTGCGCAACCGCTGGCGACGCATGCAGCTCGATGAGACGCTGCGCGCCGAAGTGACCCCGAAGAACATTCTGATGATCGGCCCCACCGGGGTCGGCAAGACCGAGATCGCCCGCCGGCTGGCCCGGCTGGCCAACGCGCCCTTCATCAAGATCGAGGCGACCAAGTTCACCGAAGTGGGTTATGTCGGCCGCGATGTCGAGTCGATCGTGCGCGACCTGGTGGAGATCTCCATCAAGCAACTGCGCGAGGAGCGGCTGCAGCGGGTCGGCGAGCAGGCCGAACTGGCCGCCGAGGAACGGATTCTGGACGCTCTGCTGCCGCCACCACGCCACGAGAGTTTCGAGCCGCGCGAGACGGTGGAGTCCTCGACCCGGCAGACCTTCCGCAAGAAGCTGCGCAATGGCGATTTCGACGAGAAGGAGATCGAGATCGAGCTGTCGAACCGCGCCGTCGGCGTCGAGATCATGGCGCCGCCGGGCATGGAGGAGATGACCAGCCAGTTGCAGGGGCTCTTCTCCAACCTCGCCAGCGGCCAGAAGCGCAAGCGGCGCATCAAGGTGGCGGTGGCCCGCAAGCAGTTGCGCGAAGAGGAGGCGAGCCGGCTGATCGACGAGGAGGAGGTGAAGGCGCGGGCAGTCGAGGCGGTCGAGCAGAATGGCATCGTCTTCATCGATGAACTCGACAAGGTCTGCAAGCGTGGCGAAACGGTGGGGGCCGATGTCTCCCGCGAAGGGGTGCAGCGCGACCTGTTGCCGCTGATCGAGGGCTGCACCGTCAGCACCAAGTACGGCATGGTGCGCACCGACCACATTCTGTTCATCGCCTCCGGCGCCTTCCATCTGGCCAAACCCTCCGACCTGATTCCGGAGCTGCAGGGGCGCCTGCCGATCCGCGTCGAGCTGCAGGCGCTGACCACCGAGGATTTCGAGCGCATCCTGACCGAACCGAGCGCCTCGCTGATCAGGCAGTACAGCGCGCTGCTGGCGACCGAAGGGGTCGAACTCAGCTTCACCCCCGAGGCGATCACCACCCTCGCCCGCACCGCCTGGGAGGTGAACGAGCGCACCGAGAACATCGGCGCCCGCCGGCTGCACACGGTGCTGGAACGGCTTCTGGAAGAGATCTCGTTCGATGCCGGCACCGGCGAGGCCAAGCCGATCGTGGTGGATGCCGCCTATGTCGAGCGCCATCTGGGCGAACTGGCGCGCAACGAAGATCTGAGCCGCTACATCCTCTGACGCCGCCCCGGCAGGCCGATCGGAACCGATCGGCCTGCCGCGCTACAGCTTCGACGCACTTTGCGGCACACTGGGCTGCCTCACCCCAGCCTGCCACCGTCGAGAGTCGCCATGCAGAACCCGCTGAGCCTGCACCAAGAGACCCGCTTTCTGCTTCACGAGCTGTTCGAGGTCGGCCGGCTCTGGCCGCAGATGCCGGCCACCCGGGACCTCGACGCCGAACTGGTGGAGCAGATTCTCGACGAAGGCGGCCGGCTCTGCGATCAGCTGCTGGCGCCACTCGACCGCCGGGGCGATGAACAGGGCTGCCGCTGGGTCGATGGCGCAGTGCTGACGCCGGCGGGCTTTGCCGAGGCCTGGCGCAGCTGTGCCGAAGCCGGCTGGATGGGATTGGGCGGCGAGCCGGAGCATGGCGGACAGGGCCTGCCCAAGCTGGTGACCGTGCTGTTCGAAGAACGGCTGTTCGCCGCCAACAGCAGCTTTGCCCTCTATGCGGTGCTCACCAGCGGTGCCGCCCTCACCCTCGCCAGTCATGGCACTGCGGCACAGCGCGAGCGTTACCTGCCGGCGCTCTATGCGGGCCGTTGCAGTGGTGCGATGTGCCTGACCGAACCGCAGGCCGGCAGCGACCTGGGGCTGATCCGCAGCCGGGCCGAGCCGGATGACAACGGCCAGTACCTCATCACTGGCAGCAAGATCTTCATCACCGGCGGCGAGCACGACCTCAGCGACGACATCCTCCATCTGGTGCTGGCCCGCCTGCCCGATGCACCGGCCGGCAGCCGCGGTCTGTCGCTGTTTCTGGTGCCGAAGTTCCTGCCTGCGGCCAGCGGTGGTACCGGCCCGCGCAACCGGATCTTCTGCCGGGGCATCGAGCAGAAGATGGGCATCCGCGCCTCGGCCACCTGCACCATCGATTACGAAGGAGCCATGGGTGAGCTGGTCGGCGCCCCGCATCAGGGGCTGGCGGCGATGTTCACGATGATGAACTACGAGCGGCTGTCGATCGCGCTGCAGGGGCTCGGCCTTGGCGAGGCGGCCTATCAGGCCGCGCTGGTCCATGCGCGGGAGCGGCAGCAGGGGCGTGCCGCCACCACCTCGCTGCAACGGAACGAACTGCCGGCCGATCCGATCGTGCTGCATGGTGACGTGCGCCATTCGCTGCTGACGCAGAGGGCGCTGAACGAAGGGGGGCGCGCCTTCGCCTGCTATGTCGCGCTGCAACTCGATCTGGCCCGCTTTCACCCCGATGCGCAGCAGCGCGAACAGGCCGCTGCGCTGGTCGCACTCCTGACTCCGGTGGCCAAGGCCTTCATGACCGATCAGGGCTTCGAGAACTGTGTGCGCGCCCAGCAGCTGTTCGGTGGACTGGGCTACATGACCGCCACCGGCATCGAGCAGCGGCTGCGCGATGCACGCATCGCCCAGATCTACGAGGGGACCAACGGCATCCAGGCGATGGACCTGCTGGAGCGCAAGGTGCTGCGCGATGGCGGCGCGATGCTGCGGCACTTTTATGGCGAGATCGACCACTGCCTGGCCGCTGAACGGGACAACCCGTCACTGGCGGAGTTCACCCAGCCGCTGGCGGCGGCGCTGGCGCGGCTGCGCGAGACCAGCGACTGGCTGATCGGGGCGGCACCGCGCGATGCCGAACTGCCGGGCGCGGTGGCCAGCGACTACCTGAAGCTGGTCGGGCTGACCGCCTATGCCTTCGTCTGGACGCTGACGGCCCGCGCGGCCCTGCGCCAGTCGACGCCATTCCATCAGGGCAAGGTCGCCACCGCCCGCTTCTTCTTCGCCCGACTGCTGCCGCAGAGCCTCGGGCTGGCCGCTTCGATCCGAAACGGCGCAGCCAGCCCGCTGCCGCTGTTCTAGACAATCGCATCGATCCGTTACCATCTGCATCGCAGCGGTACACGGCCGCCGTCCATGAGATGTCAACCCGATCAGGAGCCGACGATGAGAGACTGCCCGCAACTGGCCGAAGGCACGCCCTTCACCCACCTTTTTGAAGAAGAGAGCCTGACACTGCGCGGCAACGAGTGGCTGCAACGGCCAGAACGGCCAATCCTGCACTTTCTGCATGGCGTCGCCTTCTGCGGCCACCTCTACTGGCCCTATCTGCGTGAACTGCTGCCCGACTGTCAGCTCTGCCTGCACGATCTGGAAGGCCATGGCGCCAGCGACCGTGGCCAGCACTATGCCGGCTGGCGCCGCAATGTCGATCGGCTGGCCGAGGTGATCGCCGCGCGCGGCTGGCGTCAACCGGGCACCCCGCTGATTGGCGGCGGCCACAGCTATGGCGCCGGTCTGACGCTGATTCTGGCGGCCGAGCAGCCCAAGCTGTTCGATGCGCTGATTCTGCTCGACCCGATGATCATGCCCCAGGCACAACTGACCAACGTGCTGCCGTTCGAGCGCAATCCGGCGGTGCAGAAGACACTGCGCCGGCGCCGGCAGTGGCAGAACGCCGAGCAGGCACGGGACTTCCTGCGCGACAAACCGGCCTTCGCCGACTGGACCCAACAGGCCCTCGACAGCTTCATCGACCACAACCTGCAACCGGAGCCGGATGGCAGCCTGACACTGCGCTGCGACCCGGTCACCGAAGCCCAGGTGCTGGCCGACCCGCTGGTGACCATCTGGGAGCACCTGCAGGCGCTGCGCGTGCCGACCTTTCTGCTGCATGGCAACGATCCACGCTCGCCGATTCCGCAGAACTGCCAGAAGGCCGCCAGCCTGAACCCGGTCATCAGCGCGATCGAGATCGAGGGCGGCCACAACTTCATGCAGGAGCGTCCCGCCGAGGTCGCCGCGCTGACCCGGCAACTGCTCGAACAGCTCGGTCACTGAAACGCAGGCATCGCCACGTTATTCACTCGAAGCCTTCGCCCTGCAGATCATCGGCTGCTCAGACCGGCAGCACTTGGCCGAGCAGTCCAGCCAGGGCACAGCCCGCGATCACCTCGATCGTCGTGCGCCGGTAATGCAGCAGCGCAATCGCCGCACCAAGCGTGATCAGTGCCGACAGCCAATCGAAGGAACCGGAAAAGCCGTGCGGCCAGAGGGTGGCGCGGGCAAAAAAGAGCACCAGATCGAGGATGACACCGACCACGGCCGCAGTGATGGCGGTCAGCGCAGCGGTGTAGCCGAGCTTGCCACGGGTAGACTCCACCAGCGGGCCCCCGGCCAGAATGAACAGGAAAGAGGGCAAAAAGGTGAACCAGGTGACCAGGGTTGCCGCCGCTGCGCCCGCCAGAAACAGCGCATCCGGTCCGAACAGCGCCTTGCCGTGGCCGCCGACGAAACCGACGAAGGCCACCACCATGATCAGGGGTCCCGGTGTCGTCTCACCCAAAGCCAGACCGCTCATCATCTGCGTCTGGGTCAGCCAGCCAAACTGCTCCACCGCCCCCTGATGGACATAGGGCAGCACCGCATAGGCACCGCCGAAGGTGAGCAGGGCCGCCTTGGTGAAGAACCAGCCCATCTGGGTCAGGGTGTGTTGCCAGCCGAACCGCAGGGTCAGCAGGCCGATCGACGCACCCCACAGCAGCAGTCCGATCACCATGCTCCGCACAAACCGCTGCCAGCGAAATCGTGCATGTGGCGGCGGCGGGGTGTCATCGTCGATCAGCGCCGCGCCGGAGCTGCCTGCGGAGTGGCTCGGCAGATTGCCGGCAGCGAACTGGCCAGGCGTGACACGATCCGCCAGATGGCCGATCAGCGCCGCTGCGGCGACGATGGCCGGAAAAGGCAGCTCGAAAACGGCGATTGCCACAAAGGCGCTCCCGGCAATCGCCCACAGCAATGGACTGTGCAGCGTGCGGTTGCCGAGGCGGTGGGCCGCCTGCAGTATGATTGCGGTGACCGCGGCCTTGACACCATAAAAGAGTGCCGCCACCCAAGGCAGTTCGCCAAAGCTGACATAGAGCCATGACAGCGCGATCAGAATCAGCAGCGACGGCAACACGAACAGGGTGCCGGCGACGATGCCGCCCAGCGTGCGGTGCATCAGCCAGCCGATGTAGGTGGCCAGTTGCTGTGCTTCGGGGCCCGGCAGCAGCATGCAGTAGTTGAGCGCGTGCAGAAAACGCTGCTCGCTGATCCAGCGCCGCTGCCCGACCAGCTCCTGATGCATGATCGCAATCTGTCCTGCCGGGCCGCCGAAGCTGATGAAACCGAGCTTGAGCCAGAAGCGCACGGCCTGCCCGAACGGAATGGAGCTCTCCGCAGCCGCGACCGTGGCCAGTTCACGCTCCTGTGCGGGCTGCGGGCTCACGCCGCTCATCGGATCAGGCTGGCTGAATCTCCAGCAGCGACTCATCGGGGTGGACGCTGTCGCCCTTGTGCACATGGACCGCGATGACGGTGCCGGTGACCGAGGCCTGGATCTCGTTCTCCATCTTCATCGCCTCCACCACCAGCAGCGGATCACCGGCCTTGACCTGATCGCCCGGCTGGCAGTTGACCGCGACGATCACCCCCGGCATCGGCGTGGTCAGGTGACCGGCATGGGCCGGACGGGGCCGCAGCGTGCCGGTCGCTGCCGTCGACAGCCCGGTTTCACCGAGGGTCTCGACCATCACCTCTTCCGGCATGCCGTCGATGTAGACATAGTAGGGACGCAATCCGCTGCCGGGATGGCCGCTGCCGGTGACCCGGACATTGTAGGTCTCGCCATGCACGGTCACGTTGAAGTCGGTCGGCGCAGTGCGCGCGACTCCCGACGCGGCAGAGCCCGGCGGCAGCAGCGGCTCGGGGGTCAGCGTGCCGGCGGCGCGTTCGCGCAGGAAGTTCTCGGCCAGCTCCGGATACATCGCGTAGGTGAGCAGATCCTCCTCGCTGGCGGCGAAGGCTTCGCTCTCGCTGCGCAGCCGGTCGAACTCATCGGGCAGCAGGTCGGCCGGTCGGCAACTGACCGGCACCTCGTCACCCACCGCGCTTCGGCGCACCTGGTCATCGACCACGCCCGGCGCAGCACCATAGTGGCCGAGCAGATACTGCTTCACCTCCTTGGTGACCGACTGGTAACGCTTGCCCGTCATCACATTGATCACCGCCTGGGTGCCGACGATCTGCGAGGTGGGGGTAACCAGCGGCGGATAGCCAAGATCGGCGCGCACCCGCGGAATCTCCGCCAGCACCTCGTCGAGCCGCTCCAAGGCGCCCTGCTCCTTCAACTGATTGATCAGGTTGGAGATCATGCCGCCGGGCACCTGATGCAGCAGCACGCGTGGATCGACACCACTGACGCCGGCCTCGAACTGCCAGTACTTCTTGCGCACCAGGCGGAAGTACTCGGCCACCTCCTCCAGCTTTGCCAGATCGAGCCCGGTGTCGAACGCGGTGCCCTGCAGTGCGGCAACGATGCTCTCGGTGGTCGGGTGGCTCGGCCCCTCGGCGAAGGCGGAGATGCAGGTGTCGAGAAGGGTCGCGCCCGCCTCCACCGCCTTCAGCTGACTCATGCTGGCCAGACCCGCCGTGGCGTGGGAGTGCACCTGAATCGGCACACCGACCGCCTTGACCAGCGCACCGACCAGTTGGGTGGCCGCCTGCGGCGTCATGATGCCGGCCATGTCCTTGATGGCGATCGAGTGGCAGCCCATCGCCTCCAGCTCGCGGGCCATGGTGACGAACTGTTCGATCGAGTGGACCGGGCTGACCGTGTAGCTGATCGCCCCCTGTGCATGTTTGCCGGCGGCGTTGACCGCCTCGATCGCCACCCGCAGATTGCGCAGGTCATTGAGCGCATCGAAGATGCGAAAGACATCGATGCCATTGTCGGCCGATTTCTGCACGAAGGCGCGCACCACGCTGTCGGAGTAGTGGCGGTAGCCGACCAGATTCTGTCCGCGCAGCAACATCTGCAACCGGCTGTTGGGCAGTGCCCGGCGCAGCTTGCGCAGCCGCTCCCACGGATCTTCCTTCAAAAAGCGCAGGCAGCTGTCGAAGGTGGCACCGCCCCACACTTCGAGCGACCAGAAGCCGATCCGGTCGAGCGCCGCGCAGACCGGCAACATGTCCTCGGTGCGCAGCCGGGTGGCAATGAGGCTCTGATGGCCGTCGCGCAGCACGACATCGGTGATTTGCACTCTTGACATGGCGACTCCTTGATCAAAGGCCGGCTTGCGCGGCGATCACCGCCGAGATCGCCGCGGCGATGTTCTCGTGCGGACGACGCAGACTGTAGGCGAGCAGCTCCGGGTGCGAATCGACGAAGGTGGTGTCGAAACGCCCGGCGCGAAAGGCCGGATGTTGCAGAATTTGCAGGTAGTAGGGAATGGTGGTCTTGACCCCGGAGAGGCTCAGGTCGTTGAGCGCCCGCCGCGAGCGGGCGATCAGCGCCTCCCAGTCGAGCGCCCAGGCCGTCAGCTTGACGCACATCGAGTCGTAGTAGGGCGGAATCACATAGCCGGTGTAGATCGCCGCATCGGTGCGCACCCCCGGTCCGCCGGGCGCATAGTAACGGCTCACCCGGCCGAAGCTCGGCAGAAAGCTGTTCTGCGGATCCTCGGCATTGATGCGGAACTCGGCGGCAAAGCCGCGAAAGCTGATGCCATCCTGTTGCATCGACAGCGGCTCGCCGGCGGCAATGCGAATCTGCTCCTGCACGATGTCGAGCCCGGTGATGGTCTCGGTGATGGTGTGTTCGACCTGCAGGCGGGTGTTCATCTCCATGAAGTAGAAATCGCCCTGGGCATCGAGCAGGAACTCCACGGTGCCGGCATTCTGGTAACCCACCGCGCGCGCCGCCTCGACCGCCAGCGTGCAGACCCGCTGCCGCTGCTGCGGCGAGAGCTGCGGTGACGGCGCGATCTCGATCAGCTTCTGGTTGCGCCGCTGGATCGAGCAGTCGCGCTCGAACAGATGCACCACGTTGCCATGGGCGTCGGCCAGCACCTGCACCTCGATGTGGCGCGGCGCGACGATGCACTTCTCGACGAAGACCTCCGGCTTGCCGAACGCCTTGCTCGCCTCCGAGACCACCCGCTCATAGTTGCGCAGCAGTTCGGCATCGTCGGCACACTGGCGAATGCCGCGGCCACCGCCACCGTTGGTCGCCTTCAGCATCACCGGGTAGCCGATCTGCGCGGCGATTGTTCGCGCCTGCTCGACGCCGGCGAGGTTGCCCTCGCTGCCCGGTGTCACCGGCAGGCCGGCGGCGATCATCGCCTTGCGTGCCTCGACCTTGTCGCCCATGCGCCGGATCACCTCGGCCGAGGGGCCAATGAAGCGGATTCCGCGCCGCTGGCAGGTCTCGGCCAGCAGCGGGTTCTCGGACAGAAAGCCATAGCCGGGATGGATCGCATCGCAGCCCGAGGCCACCGCCAGATTGACGATGGTGTGGGCATTCAGATAGCCCTGCATCGGGTCGGCGCCGACCGAATAGGCTTCATCGGCCTTCTTGACATGCAGTGCATGGCGATCGGCATCGGTGTAAATGGCCACCGACTTGATCCCCATCTCGGCGCAGGCGCGGGCAATGCGCACCGCGATCTCGCCCCGGTTGGCAATCAGGATTTTACGAATCACGCCGAGCTCCGTCTGGGTTGTCCGTTACTGGAATCTGCGTCAATCAGAAGCAAAAGGGCGTGCAGCTTACCCTGTCTGCACCCATTTCACGATATCAAGCAAATTGCATCCCAACAGGCGCTGCACCCGATGGAAGCAATCAGTTCAACAGAAGAGACCCTCGACCGACGAACGGGGAAAGTGTGAACCCTTTCAAGCTGTTATACACTGTGGCCGCCCGGCCTGCCGTACCGTCCATGCAGGCCATGCCCTGATCCCTTTGCCAGGAGTGCCGCCAATGCCTTCAGTTGAACGAAATTGGGCCGAGAAACGTGATTTCATCCGGATGCGGCTCAACAGCGAGGTCACTCTCGAAATCGACCAGCCGCCACGCACACTGCGCGGTCGCTGCCGCGACTTGAGCGGTGCCGGCCTGTCGGTGGAACTGGACGAGGCGCTGCCGACCGGCACCCACTTTACCGCCGCCTTTGCCAGCATCGACGGCAGCCGGCTCGACGAAACGGCGATTCAGACCCGTGCCGAGGTGGCCCGCGTCGAGCGAACCGCCAACGGCCACTTCCTGCATGGCTGCCTGATGCTGGAGATTCTGGCCTGAGCGACGCCGACGGTCGGCGGACTATTCGTCGCTCTCGTCCAGAAAGGGATCCCTGGTCTGCCCCTTGATCAGAAATTCACGGTTCTGCAGATAGACATCGCGGATGAACAGGTAGCGGTCGCCACTGATCAGCTTTTCGCTCGACAGCAGGTGCGCCCGAACGATCACCGCCTTGAAGCCGATCACTGCGTAACGGGTCTCATCCTCGTCGATCCGGGCGATCGGATCGAGCATGAAGTCCGGCGCCAGCCCGACACCGTCGCGCACCGTGCTCGGCCCCAGCAGCGGCAGCACCAGATAGGGCCCGCTGGAGAGACCCCAGACGCCGAGGCTCTGGCCGAAATCCTCGTCATGCTTGCGCAGATCGAACCGCGATGCCACATCGATGAAGCCCAGCAGGCCCACGGTCGAGTTGAGCACGAAGCGCAGCCCATCGCCGCCAGCCTGTTTGAACTTGCCCTGCAGCAAGCCGTTGACGATCACCCGGGGCTCGCTCAGGTTGCCAAAGAAGTTGTAGAGCCCGCGGTCGGCCCAGTCGGGCATCACCACCATGTAACCGCGCGCCAGTGGCTTGAGCAGATAACGATCGAAGGTGTCGTTGAAGACGAACACCTTGCGGTTGAACCCCTCCCATGGATCGGGGTTGTCGTGCTGCTGCTCGCCACTCCAGGCGGGCGGCACAAACAGCAGCGCCATCATCATGAAACGGCGCACTGCTCTGCCAGACAATCTGCTTTCTCGCCACACCTTCAAAACCCGCTCTCCTCATGGGCGCCTGGTCATCACGCCGGCGCTGCCGTTTTAATGATACTTCACCGCCGCGCCCTTGCCAGAACCTCCGCCAATCTTGCCGATGCCGACTGCCTGTGTGACCATTGCCACTGTCAGGGAAATCCGCCTCATGCAGGCTGTACAGCGCTGCGCCAACCGGCAGGACGACCTGCCATCATCCGCAAGCAGACCTGACCAGACACCTGACCAATCCACCCTTCACAATAATCACACCATTGATAGGTAACCGTATGAGCAGACCCGTCCACGTCATCGGCGTCGGCATGACCCAGTTCACCAAACCCGGCGCCAGCGAAGACTATTCGGTCATGGGTGCCAAGGCGATCGCCGACGCCCTCAAGGATGCCGGCATCGACTACCGCGAAGTGCAGCAGGCCTTTGCCGGCTACGTCTACGGTGACAGCTGCTGTGGCCACAAGGTGGTCTACAGCGCCGGACTCACCGGCATCCCCATCTTCAACTTCAACAGCAACTGCTCGACCGGTTCGAGCGCGCTGGCCGTGGCGCGCCAGGCGATTGCCTACGGTGCCATCGAGTGCGCGCTGGTGGTCGGCTTCGAGCAGATGACCGCCGGTGCCCTCAAGAGCTACTTCGGCGACCGCAGCTCGCCGGGCGAGCGCCACGGCGCCACCATGGCCAGACTCCAGGGCGTCGACATGAACGCGCCCGGCGCGGCACAGATGTTCGGCGGCGCCGGGCGCGAGCACATGAAGAAATATGGCACCAAGGCCGAAACCCTGGCCAAGATCTCGGTCAAGGCGCGCAAACATGCCGCCAACAACCCGCTGGCCCTCTTCAATACCCCGCTCAGCCTCGAAGAGATCATGGCCGCGCCGATGGTGTTCGAGCCCCTGACCCGCTACCAGTGCTGCCCACCCACCTGCGGTGCCGGCGCGGCGGTGCTCTGCTCACCCGAATTCGCTGCCCGCCATGGCCTCGGCAATCTGGTCACCATCAAGGCCCAGGCCGTCACCACCGACACCGAAAGCAGCTTCGGCGACAGCATGATGAAGATGGTCGGCTACGACATGGCCCGCTCGGCCGCCCAGCAGGTCTACCAAGCTTCGGGTGTCGATCCGCAGGACATCGATGTGGTCGAACTGCACGACTGCTTCACCGCCAACGAGCTGATCTCCTACGAATCACTCGGTCTCTGCCCCGAAGGCGGCGCCGAAAAGCTGATCGAGGACAATGACAACACCTATGGCGGCCGGTTCGTCGTCAACCCCTCCGGCGGACTGCTCTCCAAGGGCCATCCGCTGGGAGCCACCGGCCTGGCACAGTGCTACGAACTGGTGCAGCAATTGCGCGGCCGCGCCGATCGGCGTCAGGTCGAGGGCGCACGTCTGGCACTCCAGCACAACCTCGGCATCGGCGGTACCTGTGTGGTGACCCTGTACGAGCGCGGCTGATCGGCCACGGCCGAAGGGCCCACGCAAAAAGCCGGATCGATCTGATCCGGCTTTTTTTTCGGGTGAAACCGCCCGGCAAGGCGACGCAGAAGGGGAGTCAGCCAGCGCTCTGGCGCGCATCCAGCCGCAGCAGTGGGGACCAGGCGACTCGCTGGGCAAAGAAACCGATGCCGCCCCACATCGTGACGAACCAGAGCGGCACCCCGCCCCAGGGGGCACCGGGATAGTGCCACTGGCCGCTGTGGACGCCGACATATTCGAACAGCGCGCCCAGCAGCAGCAGATAGCCGGCATGGCGCCAGGCCAGAGGGTCGGCATCGAGCCAGCGGGTCACCGCCAGCAGTGACGCACTGGCCAGCAGCAGCCAGGTTGGGTCGCTCAGCGCGGTGAAACAGAGCGCGAAGAGCCCCATCAGCAGCCAGCAGACCGCTGTTGCCGGCGCCGAGCAGGCAGGTCCGAGCAGGCGCCGGGCATGCAGCAGGTAGAAGCCCCACATGAAGAACTCATACCAGGGCAGTCCCAGCAGGTCAGGGGAAGTGAAGGCGAAGATCCCCTGCCGCAGCGCCATCAGGTTCATCACCGTGAACAGCAGGCAGGAGAGCCCGAACAGCCAGCGCTCGCTGCGCCGGGTCGGGCCGAAACTCCACCACCAGAACAGCAGCAGCAGCGGACACTTGATCCAGTTGGAGATCGGCAGGGCCACCAGGGCGACTGTGACCCAGGGTTGCAGCCACAGTGGCCAGCGGCGCTCACTGCTGCTCATCGCATCACCCTTTTCTCAGGCCGCGAACAGTGTGTCGGCCGCACAATAATCGCGTCCCTGCGCCTCGGCCACCGCCTGACAGGTGAGCCGGCCCTGATGGACATTGAGCCCCGCCCGCAACCCGGGGCTGCGCAGCAACGCGGCAGACAGCCCCGCATCGGCCAGCTCGAGCACATAGGGCAGCGTGGCGTTGTTGAGCGCCAGCGAGGCGGTGCGGGCCGCCGCGCTCGGCATGTTGGCGACGCAGTAGTGGACGACACCCTGTTCGACATAGGTCGGCGCACGGTGGGTGGTCGGTCGGGAGCTTTCGAAACAACCGCCCTGATCGATCGAGACATCGACCAGCACCGCACCGGGGTTGAGGCTGCCCAGCAGCGTCCGGCTGATCAGTCGTGGTGCGCGAGCGCCCGGAATCAGCACCGCACCGATGATCAGATCGGCGGTGACCGCCTCGCGCTCGATGTTGTGGGTGGTGGCGTAACAGGTGTCGAGGCGGCCGCCAAACTGCTGTTCGAGCTGCCGCAACCGTTCGATCGAGCGGTCGAGCAGCGTCACATCGGCCCCCATGCCGAGGGCGATCAGCGCTGCGCTGCTGCCGACCACGCCGCCGCCGAGAATCACCACCTTCGCCGGCTTGACGCCGGGAACGCCGGCCAGCAGCAGCCCCCGCCCCCCCTGCGACTTCTCCAGAGCGTGCGCGCCGGCCTGGATCGCCAGCCGGCCGGCCACCTCCGACATCGGTGTCAGCAGCGGCAGTTGCCCGCCGGCACTGGTGACGGTCTCGTAGGCGATGCAACTGGCGCCGCTGTCGAGCAGGGCCTGGGTCAGGGTCGGATCGGGCGCCAGATGCAGGTAGGTGAAGAGCAGCTGCCCAGCGCGCAGCAGACCATATTCGCCCGGCTGCGGCTCCTTGACCTTGACGATCAGCGCCGCACGCGCCCAGATCTCGGCAGCGCTGTCGATCAGCGTGGCACCGGCGCGCTGATAGTCGTCATCGCCGAAACCGCTGCCCAGTCCGGCACCACGCTCGACCAGCAGCCGATGCCCATGCAGCGCCAACTCGTGCACGGCATGGGGCGTCAGCCCGACGCGGTACTCCTCGGTCTTGATCTCTCTGGGAACACCAATGATCACGTGGTCACCTCACCGCGAGAAAATGTCTGTCCAGCCGGCAGCAAAATGGGGGCCAGGACGACGGTGCGCCACTCAAAGCGGCTCGCCGCGCACATCCCGATCGACGATCCGGTACTTCTGCTCGCGCGCCCAGTTCTTGAACCTGCGGACATCGAGCTCGCTGACGAAGCGGAGCACCGCATAGCGGGTCATGTCCTGCAGGATCGGCCCGGCAGCGATGATGCGGGCATTGCGCGGATGAAAATGATCGAGCAGCCACTCGATCACCTTCACATCGTGATGGTGAGGATAGTAGACGCTGAGCAGGATGATCGGTTGCTCAACGGGCGTGCGGCGCGGTTGCATCATGTTCGATTCCATGAAACCTGAAACGGGCGCTGAAGGGTGCGCTGCTGCGCGGACGGACGGCACGGCCCGGCCGCTCGAAGCGCCAGGGCGGCCCGGATTGACCACGGCAGGCCGGCGCCAGCAGATAGACCGCGGCGGCCACCGCCGCACCGCCAGCCTGCGGAGTGACCCGCAGCGACCGACGACGGTAGCGGGCGCCTTCATAACGATCAAGCCGCTGCCATTCGTCGGGAGCAAGACCACGGTAGAGCGTTCCGGGCGTCACTGCACCTCGCCGTGGCCGCAGACAAGGATAGGGCGTGCCACGCAGCCGAACCACGGCATGGTCTGGCAGCCAGGCCCGAGCGGCAGCGGGGAGGCGCCCGATCAGCGCGGTGATCAGCGCAGCCCGCCGCAGGGTGCCATAAGCGAACAGCAGCGTCTCCGGGTTGTCGGTCACCACGCTCACACCGAACAACTGACGCCGGTGCCCTTCAGCCCGCAGTAGCCGCCCGGATTCTTGTCGAGGTACTGCTGATGATAGGGCTCGGCGTAGTAGAAGGGGCCAGCCAGCGCGATCTCGGTGGTGATGCGACCAAGGCCGGCACCCGCCAGCGCCTGCTGGAACTGATCGCGCGAGGCCAGTGTGGCGGCCAACTGCGCATCGCTGAAGCAGTAGATGGCCGAACGGTACTGGGTGCCGAGGTCATTGCCCTGCCGCATTCCTTGCGTGGGGTCATGCCGCTCCCAGAACAGCGTCAGCAACTGCGGATAGCTCACCCGCTCGGGATCGAACAGCACCCGCACCACCTCGCTGTGGCCGGTGCGGCCGGAGCAGACCTCCTCATAGGTCGGATTGGGGGTGAAGCCGCCGGCGTAGCCCACTGCCGTGCCGTAGACACCCGGCGTCTGCCAGAACAGCCGCTCGGCGCCCCAGAAGCAGCCCATGCCGAACAGCACCTGCTGCAAACCCGCCGGAAAGGGCGGCTGCAACGGGGTCTTCAGCACGGTGTGCAGTGGCGGAACCGGCATCGTCTGCGACCTTCCTGGCAGGGCCTGCTCGGCGCTGATCGGTTCCAGTTTGCTGCGGTTTGCAGGGGACATGGTTCACTCCGCTGTCACAGGTTTTTCAGTTTGCGTTCGACGCTTTCGACCTTCTGCTGCATGCTCTGGTCGCGGTCGGTGCGGGTGCCGACCCGCAAGGTGGTGTGGATGCGCGGCGCACCCATCGCGTGGACGCGCTGGTGGCACTGCTTCACCACGGCGAAGACCTCATCCCAGTCACCTTCGATGATGGTGCCATAGGGATGGAGCTGATGGCTGAGGCCAGCCGCAGCGATGATCTGCTGGCAGGCCGCCACATGGTCGGAGACCGAGACGCCGACACCGATCGGCACCACGCAGAGATCGATCATCACCTTCATCGGCCCGCCCTCACCTGCTCACCTCATCATGAAGCAGGATGATGCCGCCACGGCGCCATGCAGGCAATATGAACCTCTGTGTGCTCAAACCCGATCGAGCCACACCTGCAACTGCTCGCCATCGAACGGCCAGCCCAGTTCTGCGCCATCGGCCAGACGCCTGAGCACCGGAATGGTGGTGCCATAGCGCTGCAGCAGCGCCTCATCGTCGGCGATTTCCACCTCGGTCAGCATCTCGCCACGCAGCGTCAGCAGCGGCAGCGCGCTCTGCAGCGCCAGTTCGCAGAGGTGGCAGCCCGAGGTGGAGTAGAGTACAAAACCGCTCATGCCGCCCTGCCGAGAAAGTCGAGGATGGCCTGCGCCACTTCGGGCGCCGAATCTTCCAGGTGCAGATGGTGGCCACCGGGCAGGATCAGCTTTTGCAGGTTGCGGTGCACCGCGGTGCGCCGCGCGATGAAGTCGGTGCTCCAGGGCCAGCCCTGTTCGCCCAGAATCAGCAGTGTCGGTGCCTCGACGGCCTGGATGAAGGCCTGCACCTCCTCCTCGGTCAACCGTGCCGGATCGGGGTAGCGCAGCCGCGAATCGGAACTCCAGGTCAAGCCGCCATTGCAGGGCGTGACACCACGGTCGAGCAGCGTGCGTGCGGCCGCCTCGGTGATGTTGCCAACGGTCTTCATGCGCGGCAGCAGCATCGCCTCGAAATTTTCATACAGCGGCGGTGTGCGGTTTTCCAGCCCATGCAGCCGCTCCAGCGCCTGCCGCGTTTCAGCGACGATGCGTTCGCTCTTGAGGCCGGGATGGCCGATGGCATCGATCAGCACCAGCCGGTCGATGCGCTCGGGAAAGGCCGCCGCCATGTAGAGGCCCAGGTGTGCTCCCATCGAGTGACCCAGCAGCGTGAACTGCGCCCAGCCCAGTTGATCGGCGACGGCAAAGGCGTCGTTCATCTGCAGAAACCAGCTGTAGGGCACCCCCGGCGGCAGGTGGTCGGAGCGGCCATGGCCGGCAAAGTCGATCGCGCAGGTCTGATACCCCTCCAGCAGCGGCGCCAGCAGATCGAAGGTGGCGGCATTGTCGAGCCAGCCATGCAGCGCCAGCAGTGGCCTCCCCTGCGGATTCGGCCAGAAACGGGCCGCAATGGTGCGGCCAAAGACGGTAAAATTTTTCTCGGTACAGACCAACGACATCCAGATGACTCCTGACTGCTGAGACTTCAAGGCGGGCAAACCCAACCATCAATCAAATCAGTATGTTACCTCACTAGAGCGCGATTTCGCACCGGCCCGGCAGCGCTTGATCCGATTTTGTTCGCGCTGCGCCGGCGAAGCGCCGATCCCCGTCTATACTCAAAATGTGTGAAACCGTTCTCACTTTCGCGGCCCGGATCGATGACCTCTCTGAATCAACTGCTCGACAACCTGCGCACCAACGAAACACTCGCCCGCAAGATCTTCGAGATCGAGAGCGAGGTGCTGGCGATCTACAACAGCCGCAACTTCTTCGATCGGCTGCTGGCGCTGATCCAGGAGAAGTTCGGCGTGCCCGAGGCCTGGGTGGCGCTGATCGATGAGCCGATCACCGCGCCGCTGATTCACCACCTCTCCCACTGCGACCAGTTGACCCGCAGCCTGGTCCCGCTGTCGGCAGCCGGCCTGCGGCAACTCTCTGGCCACTTTCCCGATGCCTGGCTGGTCAGCCACTGCGCGGAGCGGCACAACTGGCTGATTCCCCCCTATCTGCAAGGGATGGTGCGGTCGATGGCGGTGACGCCGTTGCAGCTCGAAGGCCGGCTGATCGGCGCGCTGGTGCAGGGCGATCGCAAACCAAACCGCTGGGATCCGTCGATGGACACCTTTTTTCTGTCGCAACTGACGGTGAAGGTGTCGCTCTACCTGGCCAACCTGGCCTCGCGCGAGCAGCTCGAATACCTGGCGACCCGCGATGCGCTCACCGGCCTGTACAACCGCCGCGAGTTCGATCAGGCGCTGGAGCGGGAGATCAGCCGTGCCCAGCGCAGTGGTGCACCGCTGTGTGCCATCTTCATCGACTGCAACGACTTCAAGCAGATCAACGACACCCATGGCCACGATGCCGGCGATGCCGTGCTGCGCCATCTGGCCCAGGGACTGGAGAAGCTGATCCGCCGGGTCGACTGCGCCTTTCGCTACGCCGGTGACGAATTCGTGCTGCTGCTGCCCGGACAGCGACAGGAGCAGGCACAGTGGGTGGCACAGCGGCTCGACCACTACTTTCGCACCCACCCCTGTCCATTCCGTGGCCAGTCGATCCCCTACAGCATCAGCTGCGGTGTCGCCAGCACCGAGCAGAGCGGCATCGACAGCGGCACGGCACTGCTGAAGCAGGCCGACATGCAGCTCTATCAGGCCAAGGGGCGCAAGCATGAGGCGGTCGACCACCGCATCTCCACCCGCATCCATGCCCTCTGGCACCGCTTACAGAAGGTGTTCGACACCGTATAATCGCCCGCTTCATCGACCGGGAGCGAGCATGGCCCATGCGGCAACGAATCGGACTCTGGCTGGGGCCCTTGCTGCTGTTGGCGATCCTGTTGCTGCCCCGGCCCGAAGGGCTCTCCAGCGAAGCGCAGCGGGTCGGTGCCGTGGTGGCGATGATGGCCATCTGGTGGCTGCTCGATGCCGTACCGGTCGCCATCACCGCGCTGCTGCCGATCCTGCTCTATCCGCTGCTCGGGGTGATGAAATCCTCCGAAGTGACCCCCAGCTACGCCAACCACCTGATCTACCTCTTTCTGAGCGGTTTCTTGCTGGCACTGGCGATCGAAAAGTGGGGGCTGCACCACCGCATCGCCCTGCGCACACTGGCAGTGATGGGGCATTCGCCGGAGCGGGTTCTGCTCGGTTTCATGCTGGTCACCGCGCTGCTCAGCATGTGGATGAGCGCCACCATCACCGCAATGATGATGCTGACGGTGGCGCTGGCGCTGCTGCACGATGAGTTCGGCAGCGCGCCCAGCCCCTACACCGAACGCGGCCGCGATCAGCGCGCCTTCGCCACCAGTCTGACACTCGGCATCGCCTATGCCGCCTCGATCGGCGGCGCAGTGACGATCGTCGGCTCGCCACCCAACGCCATTCTGGCCGGCATTCTGGCGCAGCAGCACGAAATGAGCCTCAGCCTGATCGGCTGGATGCTGATGACGCTGCCGGTCGCGCTGGTCATGCTGTTCGGTGTCTGGTTCTACCTCTCCCGCATCGCCTACCCGACCCGTTTCAACCACCTGCCCGGCGGCACCGCGCTGTTCCACAAGGCGCACCAGGATCTGGGCGACTTCAGCCGCGCCGAGCGGCGGCTCATCGCAGTCTTTGCGCTGGTGGTGGTCGGCTGGATTGTGCGCGCCCTCAACCAGAGCGAGTTTTTCGACTGGGTGCAGGATTCGACCATCGCGCTGGCCGGTGCCGTCGCCCTCTTCGTCATCCCCTCCGGCCGTCGACCCGGCGAGCCGCTGCTCGACTGGAAGAGCGCCAAGCAACTGCCGTGGGAGATCATTCTGCTGTTCGGCGGCGGTTTCGCCATCGCCCAGGGCTTTCAGGAGACCGGCCTGACCGAGTGGCTGGCGGGGCAACTGCTGAACCTGCCCGACATCGCCCCGTTCTGGATCCTGCTGATCACCACCCTGTTCGCGCTGGCCCTGACCGAGGTCACCTCCAACATCTCCACGGCCGCGCTGATCCTGCCGCTGGTCGGCGCCATCGCAGTGATCTTCGACCTGCCGACCCAACTGCTGATGAGCAGCGCGGCCATCGCCTGCTCCTATGCCTTCATGCTGCCGACCGCGACGCCGGCCAATGCCATTGCCTATGGCTCCGGTTACTTCTCGATCGGGCAGATGGCGCGAACCGGCCTGCCGATCAACCTGCTCGGCGCCCTGCTGATCAGCGGTTACCTCTACCTGTTCATGGATGCGTTCGCGCCGCTGCTGTTCAGCAGCAGCCACAACGGCTGAGCCGAGCGATGTCCGAGGCCGACCCACCCTTTGCGCTGCCCCAGGCCGAGATCGACTGGTCGGCGGACGATGAACCCTTCTCATCCCGCTTCGGTGACCACTATGCCAGCCGCGCCGGCGCCCTGGCCGAAAGCCGGCTGGTCTTTCTCGATGCCAACCGGCTGGGCGAGCGCTGGTCAGGATTGCGCAGCGGTGACCGCTTCACACTCGGTGAGACCGGCTTCGGCACCGGCAGCAACTTTCTGCTCGCCTGGGAGCTCTGGCAGCGGCTGGCGCCGGCAGCGGCCCGGTTGCACTATCTGGCGGTCGAGGCCCATCCACTGCACCCGGACGATCTGGCCCGCGCACTGACCCGCCATCCGCCGCTCACCGCACTGAGCGAGCCGTTGCTCGCGGCCTATCCGGCCGCCATCCCCGGCATCCACCGCCTCGAACTGCATGCCGGCACCAGCCCTGTGACCCTCGATCTGCTGTTCGGCGACGCCGAGGCGATGCTGGCGCAGCTCTGCACCCGACAGGGCTTCGCCATCGATGGCTGGTTCCTCGACGGCTTTGCCCCGCAGCGCAACCCCGGCATGTGGCACGACGGGCTCTACCGGCAACTGGCCCGGCTGTCGCGTCCCGGCACCACCTTCGGCACCTACACCGCTGCCGGTGCAGTGCGCCGCGGCCTGAGCGACGCCGGTTTCAGGGTGGAGCGCGCCAGCGGTTTTGGCCACAAGCGTGAACGGCTGCTCGGCCATTTCGTGGCAGCGACCGCACCGGTCGTCGAGCCAGGTCCTCCATGGAGCTGGCTGCCACCGGCCCGCCATGCCGCCACGGCCTCTGCACCGGTGGCCGTGATCGGCGCCGGCATCGCCGGCAGCAGCACCGCGCAGGCACTGGCCCGGCGCGGCATCGAGGTCGCACTGTTCGACAGCGAGAACGGCGCCGGCCGCGCCGCCTCGGGCAATCCGCAGGCGGTGCTCTACAGCAAGCTCTCGGCCCACGCCACGCCACAGAGCCGCTTTGCGCTGCACAGCTACCTCCACGCACTGCGGTTCTACCAGGCACTGGAGCAGCAGCGCAGCGCCGAACAGGCGACGCTGCTGCATGGCTGCGGCCTGCTGCAACTGGCGACGCAGGCGGCCACCCGCCAGCGGCTGCTCGACATCGCCCACCGTTCCGGCCTGCCGACGACGCTGGTGCGCTGGGTCGACGCAGCAGAGGCCAGTCAGCTCGCCGGCGTGGCGCTGGCACAGGGCGGGCTGCTCTTTCCGACCGGCGGCTGGCTCACCCCGACCGCGCTCTGCCAGCAGTTGAGCAGCCATCCGCGCATCCGTTGTCACTTCGGCACCGCAGTGACGCAACTGCGCCACGACGCCGAGCATGGCAGCTGGCAGTTGCTCGATGGCTCCGGTCACTGCCTGCTGCGCACAGCGACCGTGGTGATCAGCGCCGGCGCTGCCTCGACCCGCTTCGAACCGCTGGCAGCGCTGCCGATCAAGCCGATCGGCGGGCAGGTGAGCCAACTGCCCGTCTCCAGCGCCAGCCGGTCACTGCAACTGGTGCTGTGTGGTGAAGGCTATCTGGCACCGGCGGACCAGGCGGCGCACACCTTTGGCGCCAGCTATCGGCTGCACGATGACGACGGCCTGCCAAGCATCGACGACCATCGGCGCAATCTGGCGATGCTGCAGCAGGAATTCCCGACCTTCCACCAGCAGCTGGCAGACGAACAGCTCGATCCAGCCCGCCTTGCTGGACGCTACGGCATTCGTGCCACCACCCCAGACCGATTGCCGCTGGTCGGGCCGGTGACAGCGGGCGCGCAGCCGATCCGCCACCTGCCGGGCCTCTACATCAATGCCGGCCATGGCTCGCGCGGATTCGTCCAGGCGCCGCTGTGCGCCGAACTGATCGCCGCGCTGGTGAGCGGTGACAGCCTGCCGGTCGAGAGCACAGTGATGACGGCACTCAACCCGGCACGCTTTGCCGTTCGTGCGCTCAAGCACCGCAAACAGCAGTCGTAATCAACACCGGTTTTCGGTAAAGTTCACCCCGGCCGATGATCCGGCGACCCGGCTCGAAGCGCCCGCTTCGACCAACAAGATCAATAACATCAACGACCAGAATAAAATCGAGGAACAACCGATGAGCGAACCTGCCTACCTGAACGATCCGATGGCCGCAGCTGGCTGCGGCATGATCGTGGCCTTCCATGCCAACAAAAACCCCAACCGTGTCGCGATCATGGCTGATCAGGGACCCACCCGCAGCTACGGCGAACTCAATGCCCGCATCAACCAGATCGCCCATCTGATGCGCGCCAACGGCATGAAGGCCGGTGATGCAGTGTCACTGATCTGCTCCAACCGCGCCGAATTCGTCGAAGCGCTGATGGCCTGCTTCCGCACCGGAATGCGCGTATCGCCGGTCAACTGGCACCTGACTGCCCCGGAGATGGCCTACATCGTCAACGACTCGGAATCCAAGGTGCTGTTTGGCGATGCCCGCTTCGCCGACACCATGGCCAAGGTGCTCAAGGAGAGCCCCGACGTCAAACTGGCGCTGTCGATCGGCGGCGACATTCCCGGCTTCCAGAACCTGGAGAGCGCCATCAAGGAGCAACCGACCAGCAACATCGACGCGCCGGTCCGCGGCTTCCAGATGCTCTACACCTCCGGCACCACCGGCTATCCCAAGGGGGTCTACCGCGAGGCCGCCTCTTCGCCCTCGGCCGTCACCCAGTATGCCAACTACCAGCCGGCGACCGACGTCACCCTCTGCACCGGGCCGCTCTACCATGCCGCACCGCTCGGCATCGACCTGCTGGCCGCGCTCGGCAACGGCCTCGGCGTCTACCTGATGGACAAGTGGGATCCTGAACGAACCCTGCAACTGATCGAAAAACACAAGATCACCCACAGCCACATGGTCCCGACCATGTTCCACCGAATGCTGGCCCTGCCCGAAGAGGTGCGCAAGAAGTACGACCTCTCGTCGCTGAAGTTCATCATTCATGGTGCCGCGCCCTGTCCGGTGCACGTCAAGCAGCAGATGCTCGACTGGGTCGGCGACATCATCTATGAATACTACGGCGCCACCGAAGGGGTCGGCACCACCATCACCCCGGCCGAATGGAGAAAGAAACCGGGCGGCGTGGGTCTGGCACCGGAAGGACTGATCATCGTCAGCGAAGAGACCGACCAGGAGCTGCCACCGGGCGAGATCGGCATCATCTGGATTCCGGTGCCTCCCGAGGGCGGTTTCAAATACTTCAAGGCCGAAGAGAAGACGCAGAAGGCCTACCGCAATGGCACCCACTACTCGATGCATGACATGGGCTGGGTCGACGAAGAGGGCTGGCTCTACCTCTCCGACCGCCGCGCCGACCTGATCCTCGCCGGTGGCGTCAACATCTACCCCGCCGAGGTCGATGCCGCGCTGCTCAAGCATCCTGCCGTCAGCGATGCCTGCACCATCGGCGTGCCCAACCCCGACTGGGGTCAGGAGGTGATGGCGGTGATCGAACTGAAAGAGGGCGTCAAACCCTCTGAAGAACTGAAGCAGGATCTGATCAGCTTCTGCCAGCAGAACCTGGCCAAGTTCAAGTGCCCGCGCAAGATCGAGTTCATGGACGCACTGCCGCGCAGCGATGCCGGCAAGATCCAGCGGCGCAAGGTGCGGGACATCTACATCCCAGCCGCCTGAGCCCGCTGCGGGTCAGACCACCCGTCTGATCCACACTGACCGATCGATGAAAGGCCCTGGCCTCAAAGCCAGGGCCTTTCTGTTGGCGTGAAGATTCAAAGGTCGGATCACAGGGCATGCCGCTTTCATTTATACTTCGGCCATCTCACCCACATGGCTACCGCCAACACCGGCCACCGCACCCATGTCCTCCAGCGCAATCACCCCCTCCACCCTGCCGGCGCCACGCAGTGCCACACCGCAGTGGCCGGTGCGTGCAGCGGAACGCACCAGTTTCGCCACGCGGGAGGCCGTCGCGGCTAAGGACAGCGTGGAAACCCTGCGCCGCCCCGTCTGGCGCGAGTCGAGCCCGCGCGGCGGTACCAATCTCGACCCATGGCAACGCACGCTGACCGCACAGGCGCGCGCCGCACTGCGTGCCTATGGCGAGTGGGCTACGCCACCGGTAACCGAAACGCCTGAAGTCACCCTGGTGGGTGTCGACCTCTACGTGTGACCCTTCAGCGCGTCGGCATCCTGCACGACTCCACCTCCTGCTTCGCCGAGCAGGCCGAAGCGCTGGCCATGCGCCACCAGTTGCCGCTGATCGCGATCGAACAGGCCGATTCCGCCGCGCTGCTGTTGATTCTCGATCAGGATGGACTGGCCCTGCACAGCATGGACGCAGCGGGCGAACAGCCGCTGCGGATCGATTTCGGCCATGGCCGCCTCGATTACCGGCGTCGTCACGGTGGCGGCACCCAGGAACCCCTGGCCCGGGCAGTGGGTCTGCGTGGCGGTTTTCGTCCGCAACTGCTCGATGCCACCGGCGGTTTCGGCACCGATGCCTTTGTGCTGGCCAGCCTCGGCTGCCAGGTGACCCTCTGCGAGCGCTCGCCGGTGATGGCGGCACTGCTGGCCGATGCACTGGCACGCGCCGGCCAGAAGGCGGAGTTGGCCGCCATCGTCACCTGCATCACCCTGCGGCAATGCGACGCCCGCGACGAGTTGGCCAGCGGACGACAGCACGATGTCATCTGCCTCGACCCGATGTTTCCACCGCGCCGCAAGTCAGCGCTGCCACGCAGGACGATGGTGCTGTTGCAGCAGTTGGTGGGGCATGACGAGGATGCCGACGCACTGCTGCCGCTGGCGCTGGAGCGGGCGCGCTATCGGGTGGTGGTCAAGCGGCCGCGCCAGGCGCCACCGCTGGCGGGCCTGACCGCGCACCACAGCCTCGAGGGCTCCAGTTGCCGCTTCGATGTCTACACGCTGCGCAAGCTGCCGTCGAAGCAGGAGGCGGCAGAGGCGGCTTCAACCTCCTGAAGAGAGACCCCGATCGGCCCGCTTGCGCCAGGAGATCTGTTCGCGCAGATAGCTGGGCTGGGCGGCTTCGGGCGGCAGCAGTTCACCGCGCGCCAGCGCCGGCAGTGCCAGCGCCACCACAGCGGCTGCACTGGGCAGCAGTCCGGCATCGATCCGGGCCGGCTCTCCACCGAGCGCTTCGACCAGCGGCTGTGGCTGGCTCCAGCCGTTGCCGACCCCGACCGTGTCGGCCAGATCGAGTCCGGCCGGCAGCGGAATCTGCGCTGCCGGCCCCAGCCACTCCTCCAGCAGCGGCTGCGGCCGCTGCGCTTGCAACTGATAGCCGCACCAGTAAATCTCGCCCATGCGCGCATCGACGGCGGTCAACACCCGCTGCTGCGGATGACGCAGCGCGGCCGCATGGGCCAGCGCCGCCAGACTCGACACCGGCAGCACGCCGATCTCCGCGCCCAACGCCAGCCCCTGCGCGACGCCACAGGCAATGCGCAGTCCGGTGAAGGAGCCGGGTCCGGCGCCGAAGGCGATGGCATCGAGCTCGCCAAAGCGGGCATCGTGCTCGGCCATCAAGGCTTCGATCAGGCCCAGCAGCTGGCGGTTGTGTTCACGCGGCAGATCGACCTGGCGCTCGCTGAGCGCGCCCTCCCACCACAGGGCAACCGAGCAGCGTTCACTGGAGGTCTCAAGGGCAAGCAGTCTGGCCATGGTCGGGCATTTCGCTGTCGGCGGCAGGGAGGGGTGAGCAGAGCGCTTCGAGGAACTCGACCGCCTGCGCTTCGTAGTCGGTCACCGGCATCGGCGGCAGCGACTGGCGGAAGATTCTGCCATAGCTGCGGCTGCGCAATCGAGGGTCACCGATCACCAGCACGCCCCGGTCGGTCACGCCGCGAATCAGCCGCCCCACCCCCTGCTTGAGGCTCACCACCGCCTGCGGCAACTGGTAGTCGTTGAACGGGTTGCCGCCCTGGCGACGCATCGCATCGACCCGCGCCTGAGTCACCGGATCGTCCGGGCTGGCAAAAGGCAGCTTGTCGATCGCCACCAGCCGCAGCGATTGACCGGGGATGTCAACCCCCTGCCAGAAGCTGCTGGCCCCCAGCAGCAGGGCATCATCACGCTCGATGAACCGTTCGAGCATGGCGCGCCGCGACAGCTCGCCCTGCACCAGCAGCGGCAGGTCAATCTGTTGCCGCAGCAGCGTCGCTGCCTCGCGCAGCGCCCGATGGCTGGTGAAGAGCAGAAAGGCCCCGCCCCGGCTGGCGCGCAGCAGCGGCAGCAGCCGCTCGATCCAGCAGTGGGTGAAGTCGGGCTGGTTGGGCTCGGGCATCTGCGCCGGCAGATAGAGCAGTGCCTGACGCGAATAGTCGAACGGGCTGGGCAGCACGCAGCCGCGCGGTGGCCGGGGCAGCCGGTCGAGCCCCAACTGGGCGATGAAATGGTCGAACTTCTGACCGACGGCCAAGGTGGCCGAGGTGAAGATCCAGGCCGCACGGTAGCCGGTGAGCGCCTGACGGAAGGGTTCGGCCACCGACAGCGGCGTGCGGTTGAAGGCAAAGCCCTGCTCGCTGGTCTCGTACCAGCGCACCGACTCCTGTGCCTGCTCGCTCAGCAGCGTGGCCAGAATGGTCGACAGCCGGCCGGCGCGCTCGCAACAGAGGGCCAGTTCGCGGCCCCGTCCCTGCACCAGTTCGAGCCGCTGCCGCAGTTGCTCGAGCATCTCGTGCAACTGGTCGGCCTGGGCGCTGAACTCGGCGCGGTCGAGCAGGCGGTTCCACGGCGCGCGCTGCTCGCTCGGCCCCAGCGTCCGCCGCAGCCGCCGCGCAGCCTGTTCCAGCCCGGCCGCCAGCTGCCGCAACGGCAGGTCATCGGCCGCCTCCTTGAGCGCCGCACCCTCGCTGTCGCGCGCCAGTTCGATCAACTGCCGGCTCGACAGCCGCTCGCCGAAGAACTGGCCGGCAATCTCCGGCAGCAGATGGGCCTCGTCGATGATCAGGGCATGGGCACCCGGCAGCAGTTCGCCGACGCCTTCCTCCTTGAGCACCATGTCGGCAAACAGCAGGTGGTGGTTGATCACCACCAGTTCGGCCTTCAGCGCCTCGCGCCGCGCCTCCATCAGCGGACAGCGGCTGAAATCGGGACACTCCTGCCCCAGGCAATTGTCGGCACTGCTGGTGATGCGCGGCCAGAGCGGATGGGCCTCGTCGAGCGCAGGAAAGTCGCCCAGATCACCACTGCCGCCACCGCTGTGCCACTGCGCAAGTTCGCCCAGCAGTTGCCGATCTTCGTGCTCGAACAGTGTCACGCTCTCGAGCGTCAGGCCCAGCCGGTGCGGACAGAGGTAGTTGCCACGCCCCTTCAGCAGCGCGCTCGACAGATCGAGTCCCAGCACCCGCAGCAGCGCCGGCAGGTCGCGGAAAAAGAGCTGCTGTTGCAGATTCTTGGTGCCGGTGGAGATGATCACCCGCTTGCCGCTGATGACGGCCGGCAGCAGGTAGGCGAAGGTCTTGCCGGTGCCGGTGCCGGCCTCGATCACGGCGATGTCGCGCGCTTCGAGGGTGTCGGCCACCAGTGCCGCCATCGCCATCTGCGACTGGCGCGGCATGAAGCCCGGCAGTTGTGCGGCAAAGGGACCGGCCCGATCGAGCAGCGCGGCGACCGGGTGTATGGCGGGCGGCCCGGTTGCGGCGTCGACGGCCGGCGGTTGGCTCAAGTCGGGCTCCAGACCCGCGTGGCCAGCGCCTTGATCCGGGCCACCGAGAGGGCGCCGCGCTTCTGCCGCCCGGCACTGCCGTCGCCGACCGCCGCGCTGGCCGCTTCCCGATCGAGCTGATAGATCGCCGTCGGCTGGTAGCTGGCATCCATGGTCACCAGCAGCAGCCGATCCCAGCCACCCTCGAGGCTGATCTGGCCGATGCGCTGCCCGCCACGCTCCTGATTGAAGATCACCCGGCTCTTGATCTGATACTTGAGCTGCGCCGCATCGATGGCATCCACCCCCTGCTCGGCGTTGTGGAGCAGGGTCAGACCGAGCAGGCGCGCCGCGTCATGGCGGGCCAGCTCGCCGCTCACCGGCAACACCTGCCCTGTTGCGCGCCGGTATTCGGCGGCAATGCGGCGGGTCTCTTCGATCAGTCTGTCGACCTGGTAAAGCATGGGGCTCTCTGTGACCTGGTTGCTGGGCGATGGTAGTATCCCGCCATGCGTGACGCAAACAGTCCAGACCCCGCTCTGCCACGCGCCCAGATCACCGGCGTGATTCTGGCCGGCGGCGCCGGTCAGCGATTGGGGGGGTGCGACAAGGGACTCCACCCCCTTGCAGGCCGCCCGCTGATCGCCCATGTGCGCGAGCGGCTGGCGCCGCAGGTGGGCACACTGCTGATCTGCTGCAACCGCCACCACGACCGCTACGCCCAGTTCGGCGATCGACTGATCAGCGACTCGCAGCCAGGCCATGCCGGGCCACTGCATGGCATCGCTGCCGCGCTCGCGGTCTGCACCACCCCCTATCTCGCCATCGCGCCCTGCGACACGCCGGCGCTGCCAGCGCACTGGGTGGCGCGGCTGGGCCGACAACTGCTCGAGCACAATGCCGAGGTGGCAGTGGTGCATGATGGCGAACGGCTGCAATCGCTCTGCGCGCTCTGGCGCGTCGAGCTGGCCGGCGCGGTGGCCGACCATCTGGCCGCCGGCGGCAGTGCGCCACGCGAATTCTATCGCCGCTGTCGCAGCCGGTGGGTCGATTTCTCGGCCGAGCATGCCGCCTTCGTCAACCTCAACCGTGCGCAGGAGATCGCCGCCTATGGCGACCTGATCGCGCAGGGCCACGGCATCACGGCTTGTAGAGCAGGTGATGGATGAACTCGGCCTCGTGCCACTGTCGCAGCAACTGGTAACTGCTCTGTTTGGCGAAGATCTGGAAGTCGCGCTCCGAACCGGGGTCGGTGGCGACCACTTCGAGGTAACTGTCGGCCGGCAGCCGATTGAGCGCCTGCTTGGCCTTCAGCAGCGGCAGCGGGCAGTTGAGCCCGGTGACGTCCAGACGCTGATCGATCCGTTGCGTCATCGGCTGCACCCTGTATCAGCCCATTGAAATCGATGCATCCGGGTTGCCCTCATCGAATCAGACAGACCATCACGAAACCGGCAGCGACCATGCCGGTGAGCGCCACAAAGAACAGCCCGTCGGCGACCATTTCGAGCCGCTGCGCGTGGCGACTCTCCCTGTGGCGCAGCGCAAAGAAGATCAGATAGCAGCTCAGCAGAAACAGCAGTGCCGAGAAGGCGAGCATCTCATCGGCCAGACTCTCCATCCTTGAGCTGCCGGCCAGGCCATGCAGCAGGGTCACTCCGGTGATGCACAGGCCCGCCAGAGTGCCCGACAGTGACAGCAGGTGGAGCAGCTCTTCGCGGGCCCAGCTCTTCTTTGGCGAGAAAAACACCATGGCTATGATCCTGAATGTGAAGAAACTTTTTCGTTTTCAACCGGCTGCACAGCAGAGGCATACCCCCATGCCGGCAGCAGCCGCTGCTCGATGCCCAGATGGGTGAGAATGCGGGCCACCACGAAGTCGATCAGATCCTCGATGCGTTGCGGACGGTGGTAGAAACCGGGACTGGCCGGCAGCAGCAACGCCCCCATGCGGGTCAGCCGCAGCATCTGCTCCAGATGAATCTCCGAGTAGGGCATCTCGCGCGGCACCACGATCAGCCGGCGCCGCTCCTTCAATGCCACATCGGCGGCCCGCTCGATCAGGTTGTCCGACAGCCCCTGCGCAATCGCCGCCAGCGTGCCCATGCTGCAGGGGCAGATCACCATGCCGGCGCTGGGGGCCGATCCCGACGCCGGTGGCGCCAGCCAATCCTCGCGCCCGAAGGCGGCGATCTGTCCCGGCGCGGCCCTGAACCGCTCGGTCAACGCTGCCTGCAAAGCAGCTGGATTGGCCGGCAGGCTCCAATCGGTCTCGATCTCGATCACCCGATGCGCCGCCTTGGAGAGCAGCAACTGGATCGGGCGGTCGGCCGCCACCAGCAGTTCGATCAGCCGCAGCCCATACTGCACCCCCGAAGCACCGGTCAGCGCCACCACCACCGGCGCCCCGACCAGCATCGACGGCGAACTCATGGCACAGCCAACCCCAGCGCCTCGACCAGCCGCCGTGGCAAGCCGTCGAAGCCGCCGTTGCTCATGATCACCAGATGCTGCCAGCGGCCACGTTCGGCCACCAGCCGTTCGATCATCCCGGTCACGCTGGTGAAGCGGTGCACCGGCACTGTCGGATCGGCTGCGGGCACCCAGTCCATCCCCTCCGGCTGATACCAGAAAACCGCATCGGCCGACGACCAGGCGGCCGGCAACTGCCTGCGGTGCACGCCACTGCGCATGGTGTTGGAGCGCGGCTCGATCAGCAGCAGCAGCGACTGATTGCCGATGCGGCGCCGCAACCCGCGCAGCGTGGTGGCAATGGCGGTGGGATGGTGGGCGAAGTCGTCATAGACAGTGATGCCATCGCCGCTGCCGATCACCTCCAGCCGCCGCTTCACTCCCTGAAACCGGCCCAGCGCGGCCGCGGCCACCACCGGATCGACCCCCACGTCGGCGGCAGCGGCCATCGCCATCACCGCGTTGGCCACATTGTGACGCCCGAGCAGCGACCACTGCACCTCGGCCCGTTGCACGCCATCGCGGCCGACGACAAAGGCCGAGCCATCCTCCTTCACCAGTCGCGCCCACCAGCCGCTCTGCGGAATGGTCTCGCCCCGTTCGAGACAGCCGAGCCACGCCTGCCGCCGACTCCAGCAGCCCTCGCTCAACACCTCCTGCAGGGCGCTGTCTGCCGTCGGGGCGATGATCACCCCTTCGCCCGGCACGGTGCGCACCAGATGGTGGAATTGCCGCTGAATCGCCGCCAGATCGGGAAAGATGTCGGCATGGTCATACTCGAGGTTGTTGAGCAGCAGGGTGCGCGGCCGGTAGTGGATGAACTTGGAGCGCTTGTCGAAGAAGGCGGTGTCATACTCATCGGCCTCGACGACGAAGTGGCTGCCCGAACCGATCCGTGCCGAACAGCCGAAGTCGCGCGCCACCCCGCCGATCAGAAAGCCCGGATCATGGCCGGCGCACTCCAGTATCCAGGCCACCATGCTGGTGGTGCTGGTCTTGCCATGGGTGCCGGCCACCGCGATCACATGGCGCCGGTTGAGCAGATGGCGCGCCAGCCACTCCGGACCCGAGCAGTAGTCGAGGCCACGGTTGAGCACCGCCTCGACAGCGGGATTGCCGCGCGACATCGCATTGCCGATCACCACCAGATCGGGCCGGGCATCGAGCGGAGCCGGGTCATAGCCCTGATGCAGCGCAATGCCCCGCGCGGCGAGCTGATCGCTCATCGGCGGATAGACATTGGCATCCGAACCGGTGACCCGGTGCCCCAGTTCGCTGGCGAGAATGGCCAGACTGCCCATGAAGGTGCCGCAGATGCCGAGAATGTGCAGATGCATGAGATCAGGATGACTCGATTGAAGGAGCAGGCGCGGAATCGGTGCGACCGCCAGCGCCGGCTGGCGCGGACGCGGTTATTATAGTGACATTCGCCGGCGCCATGGTCGACCCCGATGGAACGGCGCGTGCATCGGCAATGCCTCCAGCAACCTCGACAAGGGACGCACCATGACCCAGATGAATGCCTTCTATGCCCAATCCGGCGGTGTCACCGCAGTGATCAACGCCTCGGCCTGCGGCGTGATCGAATGCGCCAGCCGGCACAGCGACCGCATCGGCAAGGTCTACGCCGGCCGCAACGGCATTCTCGGCGCCCTGCATGAAGAGCTGATCGACACCAGCCAGGAGTCGGCCAGCGCCATCGCCGCACTGCGCCACACCCCGGCCGGCGCCTTCGGTTCCTGTCGCTACAAGCTGAAGGGGTTGCAGGAGAACCGCGCCGAGTATGCGCGGCTGATCGAGGTCTTCCAGGCCCACCGGATCGGCTACTTCTTCTACAACGGCGGTGGCGACTCGCAGGACACCGCGCACAAGGTGTCGCAGATCAGCGTCGAGATGGGCCATCCGATCGTCTGTGTCGGCATTCCCAAGACCGTCGACAATGACCTGCCGATCACCGACAACTCGCCCGGCTTCGGCTCGGTGGCCAAATATGTGGCGGTCTCGACCAGGGAGGCCGGCCTCGATGTCGCCTCGATGAGCGAAAGCTCGACCAAGGTGTTCATTCTCGAAGTGATGGGCCGCCACGCCGGCTGGATTGCCGCCGCCGCGGGCCTGGCGGCCGACAAGACCGGCGACCCGCCCCATCTGATCATCTTTCCGGAGATCGCCTTCGACGAGGCGCGCTTTCTGGCCAAGGTCGATGCCAGCGTCAAACAGCATGGCTACTGCGTCATCGTGGTCTCGGAGGGGGCGCACCATGCCGACGGCCGCTTTCTGAGCGATGCTGGCAGCCGGGATGCCTTCGGCCATCTCCAACTGGGCGGTGTGGCACCGACCCTGGCGGCACTGGTCAAGCGCGAGCTGAACTACAAATACCACTGGGCGGTGGCCGACTACCTGCAGCGGGCGGCGCGCCACATCGCCTCGAAGACCGATGTCGACCAGGCCTATGCGGTCGGCGAGGCCGCCGTGGAGTTCGCCCTGGCCGGCCGCAATGCGGTGATGCCGACCATCGTGCGTCAGCCCGGCACGGTCTACCGCTGGAGCATCGGCGCCGCGCCGCTGGCCGAGGTGGCCAATGTCGAGCGCAAGATGCCGCGCGACTACATCAGCGCCGATGGCTTCGGCATCACCGACGCCTGCCGCGACTACCTGCTGCCGCTGATCCAGGGCGAGGACTACCCCCCCTACCACAACGGCCTTCCGCAGTATGCCAACCTGAAAAAGGTGCTGGTGCCCAAGAAGCTGCCGCCGTTCAACCCCGGAAAGTGAGCATCAGGCGCTGATTGCATCCGCTGCGAAGAGGCGTCAGAAACCGCCCAGCGCGCGCAGGTGGGCCGCCACCGAGCGGGCCAGCGCCGGCAGGTGGTAACCCCCTTCGAGCACCGAGACGATGCGCCCCGCTGCATGGCGCTCGGCCAGCGTCACCAGCTCCTGGGTGATCCACTGGTAGTCGCTCTCGTCGAGCCGCAGGTGCGCCATCACATCCTCGCGGTGGCCATCGAAACCGGCCGAGACCATGATCAACTGCGGCTTGAAGTGGTCGATGTAGGGCAGCCAGCGCCGCCGCAGCGCCTCGCGGAACTCCGCGCCGCCGGCACCGGCCGCAATGGGCGCGTGGATGATGTTCTCGGCCGGAAAGTTGATGTCGGTGAAGGGATAGAACGGATACTGGAAGCTGGAGAGGAACAGCACCCGCTCATCGTGCTGAAAGATGTTCTCGGTGCCATTGCCATGGTGAACGTCGAAATCGACCACGGCCACCCGCTCCAGTCCATGGGCGTGCAGCGCATGCAGCGTTCCGATGGCGATGTTGTTGAACAGACAGAATCCCATCGCCCGGTCATGTTCGGCATGGTGACCGGGCGGACGCACCGAGCAGAAGGCCCGCTGCACCTCGCCGGCCAGCACCAGATCGACCGCCCGCACCGCCGCACCGGCCGCGCGCAGTGCCGCTCTCAGGCTGTCGGGACCCATCGCGGTGTCCTCATCGAGATAGAACAGCCCCGACTGCGGAACGGCCTCGCGGATGCGTTGCAGGTGGGCCCGCCCATGGGCCGCCTCGATCGCCTGATCCTCGGCCAGCGGCGCATCGTAATGCTTCAGCAGATCCCACAGTTGCGTCTCGATCAGGTGATCCTGAATCGCGCTCAGACGCTGCGGGCACTCGGGATGGTGGCTGCCGCTGTCATGCAGCAGGCAGTCGGGATGGGTGATGAAGGCAATCGACATCAAGCGACTCTCGGTGCACGGATTGGGCTGACTTCGGTCATGGTAACAAATCGCCGTTGCGCTATGCTGCAACGGCGTTGATCACCGTCAAGAGAGACCGACATGGAACATCGTCACTACCTCGCCTCGCTGTTCGAGCCCCGCTCGGTGGCCGTCATCGGCGCCACCGAACGGCCCGACGCGGTCGGCCACTTCGTCATGCGCAACCTGCTGGGACACAGCTATCAGGGCAAGGTCTTTGCCATCAATCCCAACCGCGACAGCATTCACGGCCTGCTGGCCCATCCCGACATCGAATCACTGCCGAGCACGCCGGAGGTGGCCATCATCGCCACCCCGGCCCACACCGTCGCCGAACTGCTGCGCGCCTGCGGCCGCAAGGGCGTGAAGTTCGCCGTGGTCTACAGCGGCGGCTTTGCCGAAATCGGCGCGGCCGGCCTCGATGCACAGCGTGAACTCGACGCCGCCCTGCGCGACAGCGGCGTGCGCATCCTCGGCCCGAACGGCCTCGGCACCGTGCGTCCTGCACTCGGTTACGATTGCAGCATCGGCCATGGTCAGGTCGCCCGCGGCAACCTGGCGCTGGTGTCGCAATCGGGCACGCTGTGCAATGCCATCATCGACTGGGCCAAGGTCAACCGCATCGGCTTCTCCAACATCATCACGCTCGGTTCGAGCCTCGATGTCGACGTCGGCGAGGTGCTCGACTACCTGATCAACGACAGCCAGACCGCCGGCATCCTGATCTACCTCGAAGGGGTGAGCCATGCGCGCCGCTTCATCAGCGCCCTGCGCGCCGCCTCGCGCGTCAAGCCGGTCATCGCCATCAAGGTGGGCCGCCACCAGAGCGGCTCCAGTGCCGCCTTCAGCCACACCGGAGCGCTGGTGGGTCACGACGAGGTGTTCGACGCCATCCTGCGCCGCACCGGCGTGACCCGGGTGCAGAACATTCCCGAACTCTTCGCCGCCGCCCGCACCCTCACCTCACGCTACCGCGAATGTGGCGAGCGGGTGGCCATCGTCACCAACGGTGGTGGACCAGGCGCTCTGGCGGCCGACCGGGCAGCCGACCTGCAACTGACGCTGCCGGCGCTCAACCACCGCACCCTCGAACGGCTCGACCAGTTTCTGCCACGCGACTGGTCACGCGCCAACCCGGTCGACATCAACGGCGACGCGACGCCCGAACGCTTTCGCGACGCGGTGGCTGCCTGCCTGGAGGATGACGAGATCGACGGCGTGCTGGTGATCCTGACGCCACAGGGCATGACCGCGCCCACCCAAGTGGCGCAGGCACTGGTCGAACTGGCTGATCGGCACGCCAAGCCGATTCTCTGCTGCTGGATGGGCGGCGAGACGGTGCGCGAAGGGCGGCTGCGGCTGATGGAGGCCCGCATTCCGGTCTTTCAGTATCCGGAGACGCTGGTCGGCGGCTACCACTGCCTGCTCACCCACCGCAAGAACCAGCAACTGCTGCTGCAGATGCCGGCGCCGACACCCGACCGCGCGCCGCCCGACCTCGAACGGGCCCGCGCGCTGATTGCCGAGGTGCGCGCCGACGGCCGCAGCGCACTCAACCAGCAGGAGGCGATGGCGCTGCTGGCGGCCTTTCACATCCCGGTACCGCAGGCCGGCATCGTGCAGCGGGTCGATGCGGCGATCGAACTGGCCGAGAAGATCGGCTATCCGGTGGCGATGAAGATCCACTCCCCCGACATCGACCACAAATCCGAAGTCGGCGGCATCGCCCTCAACCTCAGAACCGCCGCCGAACTGGTCGCCAGTTACTGGCAGATGATGCGCGACATTCCCAAGCGGCTGCCCGATGCGCGGCTCGATGGCGTGCTGATCACCGCCATGGCCACCCGGCCGCGGGCGCGGGAGCTGCTGGTCGGCGTCACCACCGACCCGATCTTTGGCCCGGTCATCAGCCTCGGCACCGGCGGCATCTGGGTCGAAGCCTACGACCACCACGCCGTTGCGCTGCCGCCGCTCAACGAAGAGCTGGCCCTCGACCTGATCCGCAATGTCCGCTTCAGCCACCTGCTCGGCGCCCACCGCAGATTTCCGGCGATCAGCCAGAGCGCGCTGGCCACGGTGCTGATCCGGGTCTCCGAACTGGTCGAGGAGTTCCCCGAAATCGCCGAACTCGACATCAACCCGCTGCTGGTCGACGAACAGGGCACCATCGCCGTCGATGCGCGGGTCTACCTGCGCGAACCTGCGATCCAGTGCGACCCCTACGACCATCTGGCCATCTGCCCCTATCCCAAACATCTGATCCGCACCTGGCAACTGCGCGACGGCACCCAGGTCACCGTGCGGCCGATACGCCCGAAGGATGCCGAGATGGAGCAGAACTTCGTCCGCAACCTCTCCGACCGCAGCCGCTACCTGCGCTTCTGGAGCGGGCTTTCGGAGCTGAACCGGCGCATGCTCGCCGAGTTCACCAAAATCGACTACGGCACCCGAATGAGCCTGATCGTCACGCTGGAGCAGGATGGGCAGGAGATCGAGATTGCCGTCGCCCAGTTCAGCACCACCGCCACCGGCCAGAGCTGCGAATTCGCCATCGTCGTCGCCGACGGCTGGCAGGGACAGGGCCTTGGCGGCAAGCTGATGGCCTACCTGATCGAGATTGCCCGCTGCCGCGGCTACCGCAGCATCGAAGGCGAAGTGCTCAGCGAGAACCGCGACATGCTCAACCTGATGCGCGCGCTCGGCTTCAAGGTCGAAATCGACCCCGAAGATCTGAGCGTCAGACGGGTGGTGAAGAACCTGCTCGAACCCGACCCACCCCGGCGCGGGCCAGCATCGGCATGAAAAGAGGACGGATGGTGCCGGAGATAGGAGTCGAACCTACGACCTTCGCATTACGAATGCGCTGCTCTACCAACTGAGCTACACCGGCGGGGAGCGGTATTCTAGCAACCCGCGACCAATAGACAATGCCTTGGCGTGGGTGGACCGTGACCTTCCGCCTTGGAGGGTTCAGAATCTCACTTGGCCAGCACCATCAATGAAGAGCAGCCAAGGATCCGAACGGCAAGCTCTTCATTCAGGACAAAAAGGGAACTGAGCACCCACTTCGTGACGTTGTCGACCAGACCAGATTGCGGCGTGTCGCAGAATTTGTGGGTGTAGAAGTGGTCGGTGATCTCATACCCCGCATCCCGCAACGTGGCCAGCGCTGTATCTTTCGTAAAGTAATGAATGTGTCCAATCGAGGCGCGACGCTGCAACAGTGGGGTCGCCCTCAATACCGTCTGCACCGACAGATCGAGCGGGATGTGGAACAGCTTGTAGACCGCCTTGCTCTTTATTTCGCGCAGAAAGGCGAAGCAATCCTCGACATGCTCGAACACATCGACGCAAAGAAGAAGATCATAGGGCTGCTCCGACGCGCCTGGCAGCGGCTCCAGACGAAACCCGAGGTTGTCACGCGCCTTGCGTTTGGCTATTTCATGAGCAAAAGGTGAAATGTCGTAGCCAACGAACGTCGCAGAGGCCGTGCTCTCTTCGGCAAGCAGCCTGAGGATCTCCCCGGAGCCGCAGCCAACGTCACATACCCGCATTGGACTGAGCCCATTGCGAGCAAGCATCTTCTTGATCTGAGTGACCTTCCAGGGTGCATCCTGCTCATGCCACTGCGGATTGTTTTCAAGATAGACACCGCTTTCATAAATGCTCGTCATGTTTCTTCTCTCTGATCTGATCACCCCGGCACGGAACTGCCAAAGGATCAGATGGCCAGGACTTCTGCAAAAAGCGCCTGATAGGCTCCCACCATTCTGCCGACACTGTGCTGCTGTTCGACGAGCCGCCGGTTCTCCTGCCCCATCGCTCTGACCTTGGCGCGTGACGACGCCAAGCTGCGCAAGGCGGCGGCATAGGCTTCCGCTTCTGCGACCGGGCAGAGATGACCACCGACGCCCTCGGCGATCAGTTCTGGATTGGAAGAGGCATTGCTCGCCACCACCGCAAGACCGCTCGCCATCGCCTCCAGCAGTGCCAGACTCATGCCCTCACGGACCGTTGGCAGCAACAGCACCTCGAACTGCCGATACAACGTCGGCATGTCGTGATGCGGCACGCGGCCGACCGGATGCAGTCCCGCCCAGCCCGGGTCCGTGAGCTCGGCACGCGCGCCGGCGGTGTAGTGGATGGCCACATCGGGTCCGGCCAGCCGGGCAATCTCCGGCAACAGCTGCGCCCCCTTTCGACGCGTGAGGTTGCCGCTGAACAGCACCCGCAGCGGACCGCCCTCGCGTGCTTCCTCTGCCGGGTGGAAGCGCTGTGTGTCCACCCCGTTTGGAATCACCGCGATGGTGCCGGCAAAGCGCATGTCGTCCCGCACCAACTGTGCCGTGAAATCACTGACGGCCGTGACTGCCACGGCCTGACGCAAGGCAAGACGGGTCAACAGGCGCAAATCACCCGCATAGTGTAGCCGTTGCGCGAGCGAGCCATGCGCCCGCATCGCCGGGTCGAGCACATAGTTGTGAAAAGTGATCACCAGTGGCGTACGGCGCGGGCAAACAAATATGGCGTGATCCGGCGGCGCGTGGACCAAGGCGGCCGTCGGTTCACGCAGCTGGCGCAATTTGAACGGGCAGTATTCCCAGGTCGGCGGGTAGGTCTTGACCTTGTAAGATGGAGTGTTGTCTTCGATCATGCGATGAACAACTGCCGCCCCACTGCCACTTGGTACGGCCGCGACGATTGGCGCGTACTGGTCCAGATTGCCTACACTCTTTTTCATCGGTTCATTTTGGACACATCCTGTCCGAACACCAAATGCCAAAATTCACCACATACCGCTCCAAGTGAAAACGCCTACCATGCTTGACGAAAACCCGTTGATCACCACGGTCATCCCGACCCATCGAAGACCCAATTTGCTGCAACGCGCCATCAAGAGCGCGCTCGCACAGCATGGCGTGTCATCTCAGGTCTGTGTCTATGACAACGCCTCTGGCGACACCACCGGTGAAATCGTCCAGGCCATGGCCCGCGACGACCCGCGCGTCAAATACTTTTGCCATCCAGAAAATATTGGGGGGTTTTCCAATTTTCAACATGCGCTGGCGCGAGTCGATACTCCACTCTTTTCTCTGCTATCAGACGACGACGTACTCCTTCCAGGCTTCTACTCCAAAGCCATTGCGGACTTGAACCATAACCCATCGGCGAAACTATGGGCAGGCGTGACCATCAGAATGTCCGAAGCTGGCCAGGTTTACGATGCACATGTCGAACAATGGCCGAGAGAAGGTCTCTATTCCGGCATGGATGGCCTCACCCACATGGCCAGCGGCCATGCCCCAGTCTGGACAGGCGTACTCATCAACAGCGAAGTCTTGAGCACAGTTGGTCCTCTTGATCCAGCCGTGGGCTCTGCCTCGGATCTTGACTGGCTGTTACGCATCACCGCACGTTACCCATTTATCATCTCAAGCCAACCCGTCGCCCTCCTCACGCTGCACATGAATTCCTTCAGCGAGAATGCCCCTTTCTCCTCCATCTGGCCTGGTTGGCTGAAGATGATCGAGAATGTCACTGCCGTCGACACCTTGAGCAGCCATGAGCACGATATACTGGCAAACATGCTGCATAGATTTGGTAAGAAATTGACTTTCCGGCACGCGGCGGACGCCTTATCCAAGGGCAATCATCCCTACGTAAACGAGGCCGCTCGAATACAGCAGGAATTCTTCAACGACCGGTATTCATCCCTGCTGCTGCGCAGCTTGAACCAGCTCTGTACCGGCTCAAGCACGTTCCAAAACGCCTACAGCTGGTTGTACAAGTCAATTGTGACACTGGCACTCGCACGGCGACGCGACTTGCAAAAGCGCTATGGACACCTCGCTCGATACCTTGCAACAGACAGTGAGTGAACGCTTGTCGCGAAGCACCAAATTTCTTCCGTGAGATTCCTTGCCTCGATACCGGTTGCACATCATGTGCGTCGCAAATATCCATCCGGCGCAACGGTGATCAGCAATTTGTGCTGGATGCTGTTGTCGATCTCGAATTCCGGGTGGCTTTTCAGGTACTCCCAAACTGCCGTCTTCGGATTGTTGCCCGGCGCCCAGGGGCGATCGGGAAACATGCGCTCGGGCATGTCCTCGATGATGGTGTCGAAGACCACGCAGTAGCTGTCTGCGCTGACCAGCGGCGCATAGGCCTCCAGCTCGGCGAGCACATGTTCATGGGTGTGGTTGCTGTCGAGGCACACCAGTACCCGCGAGTGGCTGGCTGCGATGGCCTGCACCTGCGCGATCACGTCCGGCGCGATGCTGGAGCCCTGGAGCATCTGGATGCGGGTTGCCATCGGGTGCGCTTCGATTGCCGCGCGGTTGTGGGCGCGGATGTCGATGTCGATGCCAAGCACCTTGCGCCGCGATTCCCGGGGGTTGATGCTGACACCCGCCTCGATGGCTTCGCAGATATCGAGTTGGGCGAGCATGGAGGCGCTGAAGATCAGCGAGCCGCCATGCGCGATGCCGGTCTCAATGATCAGGTCGGGCTTGACCTGCCAGATGAGTTCCTGCATGGCCCAGGCGTCATTTGGAAACTGGATGGCTGGACGACCCATCCAGGAAAAATTGTACGCCCATTTATAAGGGGTAATTTCGCGTATCCAAATGCGGGAAAGTGCCTGCAGGTCGGCATCCTTTCCAAGATGCTCGACGCGCTCCAGAATCTCGGCGTTAAATTGTTGAATCGGGCTCATTCAGAAAATCCTTCCAGTACATTGTATCCGAGCAAATGGCTTTTGCGCCTTCCCGCCCACAATTGGCTACAAGATCAAGAGCAGTCACGTAAGGTGTAAACTCTCCATGCATCTGCGGGTATGGCACCTTGCGATAGTTCATGTACTCGACCCGGATTCCTGCTTTCTCGAACATCTCATGATCAAGATAGTTTCTGGCACCATGTCCGGTGATATACATTGTTGCTTCAAAAGCGAGACATATATCGTGGATGCGGCGACTTCCACTTCCACCAATGCCCAGCGAATCTGAGAAGTGTGTCTTTTCTGACAAACCAAAATAATCGGAAAGTGCGATGATGGATGCACGCGACACATCCGACAGAGTATCTGAATTTTTTGCAAAGACGCTATCAACGAGGGCAAGCATTTCCTTGCAAAAAGGAGTTTTGGAATAAGCTTGTCTTAGAATTTCGTAATGCTGCCCTCTCCAGTCACCACGATCGTCGATGCGAACTTCGTCGATTCTTTGCCCCTGATGCCAGTCTCGTAAAGGGACGGTGATCCATCTGACACCGTTTCCGGTCTTTATCTGAACCCGATTATAGAAACCCCGAGTGTGCTGGACGTCATCGTAATGAACGAATGTATCGGCCAAACGAATCTGCTCCAACAGACCCGCCCAAGGGAAATACATTGATTGAGAGATTACCAGCTTCATTGACTGAGTAGTCTTTCGGATCGCGCCAGAAAATTCAGGTACGCAAGCTTCAGTCCATTATCCAGAAGAGAGGGATTCGATATTGCCACGCCTGGCAAATATGAATTTCTTGAATCGACATGACAGTGAGAATGATGCAGCTGCTCAAACCAGATAAGCGTCAGCCATACTTTCTGCAGGTAGCTCACATGCTCCACATCGTCCAGCTTCAATGATGCGGGAAAAGGCGCGCCAACCTGAGCAACGATTTTTCCAGAATCAAGCCCCGAATCGACATGGTGAAGTGTTGCACCGAAAAGTCGTACTCCTGCCGCTGCTGCGTCGCGAACCGCATGAAGCCCGGGGAAAGCGGGCAATAATGAAGGATGAATATTCCAGACTCTGAGTCTGTCGATCAGCGGCGAGGCAACCCGACGCGTGTAGAACAACAAAATGTTAGTGCAGTCGGCTGCGCGAAACGTTTCGAATGCACTCTTTGAAAATGTCTCAGCATCTTTGTAATCAATGCGACTGGGCGAGAGGCCGCGCCCTCTCGCCCAGTCCTCCAAGCCACACTGGCGATCTGTCACAACAACCCAATCGACATGTTTGCCCGCCTCGACAAGACATTCAGCAGCCGCAGCAAGCGCGCTGCCACCGCTAGAGCCAATGATTCCCAAACGCACGGGTCTCGTGTTCATTGGCACTTCACAATGCTTTTGGTAATGTTCAGCAACGGCGAAATCACCATGTCTTGTTCCACAATCGTCATGTCATGATAACTGGGAAGATTGACCGCGCGCTCTGGAATACTGGTGGCCAGCGGATTGATGTTGTTCTTTTCGAACGGCGGCAATCCAGATAGCGGATAAAAGAACACCCTTGCATCGATGTTCTCCTCAGCGAACACCGCTTGAAGCATCTCGCGCGCGATGCCGAGAGAATGATCGAACACGACCGTCGGCATCCAGGCACCATTGATGGTGCCCGGCGGCTCCGGATTCATCTTGACGCCTGGGAGTCGTTCCAGCCGCGCCTTGTAGTACGCGAGTATCTCCCGCTTCCGGTTGACCAGTTCGTTGATGCGTTCCAGTTGGGCACAGCCGATGGCGGCCTGGATGTTGGACATCTTGTATTTGAAGCCGACCACGTCGGGCCAGAACTGTTTGGTTTGTCCGCGCGCGCGGCCGTGGTTGCTGAGCGTCAGCACCCGCTCGTAAAGGTCGGCATCGTTGGTGACGAACATGCCGCCTTCGCCGGTGGTCAGCGTCTTGGTGCCGTGAAAGGAAAACGCGCCGAATCGGCCCATCGAACCGGCACGCCGGCCGTGGTAGACCGAGCCGATGGCCTCCGCCGCATCCTCGATGACCGGGATGCCATGCCGCTCGCCAAGCGTGAGCAGTTCGTCCATCGCGCAGAGATTGCCGTACAGGTGAACCGCGAGGATGGCCTTGGTACGAGGCGTGATGGCCTGTTCGACCAGCGCCGGGTCCAGACACCAGGAGTCGGGCAGGATGTCCACGAACACCGGCTTTGCGCCCAAGTGCACGATGGGCGCGGCGCTGGCGATCCAGTTGGTGTCGGCCATGATGACTTCGTCACCCGGCCCGATGTCGAGTGCGGCCATGCCCATATGGAGCGCGCCGGTGCAACTGGACGTTGCAATGGCGTACCCGACGCCGAGGTGAGTCTTGAACGCTTCCTCGAATCGCAGGATGTAGTCGTAGCAGTGCTCACCCCAGCCGTTCGCCGCCGCGTCGGTGGCGTAGCGGACCTCCAGCTCAGTGATCGACGGCTTGGTGTACGGGATGCGCGGTTTCATGTGATGCGTAGCTCCGGAACCGCGGTGACAAAGCGCGTGCCCGTGGCCGTCAGGTGGGCGTTTTGTTGTCTGATTTCCGGCGCGATGTTCCACGGCAGGATCAGCACATAGTCCGGCCGCTGCTCCCGCAGGGCATTGGGCGGCAGGACAGGAACGTGGCTGCCGGGCAGGAACTTGCCTTGTTTGGACGGCGCCGCATCGCAGACGAAGGGCAGCAGGTCGGGCTTGACGCCGGCGTAGTTGAGCAGGGTATTGCCCTTGGCGGCGGCGCCGTAGGCGGCGACCTTCTTCCCCGCCTTCTTTTGCTGGATCAGGAATTCGAGCAGGTCGTCCTTGATGCGATCCGCACGGGCCTGGAAGTCGGCGTAGGTATCCAGACGTTGCAGGCCGCGGCGGGATTCTTCCGCCAGCAGTGCGCCGACGGTGGCCGCGGTGGCACGCGCGTCGTCCACATGGCAGCCGAACAGGCGCAGGCTGCCGCCGTGGGTGGGCAGCTCCTCCACGTCGAACACGCGTAGGCCGGCGGCCGCCAGGATGCGGCTCGCGGTATGCAGCGACAGGTAGGAGAAATGCTCGTGGTAGACGGTGTCGAACTGGGTGTGCTCGATCAGCCGCATCAGGTGCGGGAACTCCAGCGTGACGGTGCCGCCCGGTTTGAGGGCGGCCTTGAGGCCGCGGGTGAAGTCGTTGATGTCCGGCACGTGAGCGTAGACGTTGTTGCCGACGATCAGATCTGCCTGCCGGCCCTGGGCGGCCAGTTGCTTTGCCAGTGCTTCGCCGAAGAATTCCCGCAGCACCGGGATGCCGAGTTGTTCGGCCGCTGCCGCGGTGCCCGCGGTGGGCTCGATGCCGAGACACGGGATGCCGGCGGCGACGACATGCCGGAGCAGGTAGCCGTCGTTGGCGGCGACTTCGATGACGAAGCTGTCTGCGCCCAGCGCGAGCCGCTCGCGCATGGCCTCGACATAACGCCGGGCGTGCTCCAGCCAGGTGCTGGAGGTGGATGAGAAATAGGCGTAGTCCGGCCGGAACAGGTCATCGGCGCGGGCGTAGTCCTCGGTCTGCACCAGCCAGCAGTGCGCGCAGACGTAGAGCTTGAGCGGGTACCAGGTCTCCGGGGCGTGCAGGTCGTCCGCCGTCAGGTAAGCGTTGGACGGCGGGGCGAAGCCAAGGTCCAGAAACACATGCTCCAGCGGCTGGGCGCAGTGGCGGCAGTTCATGGCGCCCGTCCGAACGGGTCCCCGATCAGCGGGTGGCTGCGGTCGCGCGGCGAGAGGTCGGTGACCGGCAGCGGCCAGCGGATGCCGAGCGCCGGGTCGTCGTGGCGGACGCCGCCTTCGGCGTCGGGTGCGTAGAAGGCGGTGTGCAGGTAGAGCAGCTCGCTGTCCGGCGCCAGCACCTGAAAGCCGTGCGCGCAGCCCTCCGGTATCACCAGCATGCGCTGGTTGTCAGGAGTCAGTTCCTCGGCGTGCCAGTGCAGAAAGGTCGGCGAATCGGCACGCAGGTCCACGGCCACGTCCCAGACCCGGCCGCGCAGGCAGCGCACGAGTTTCATCTCGGCGTGTGGCGGGCGCTGGAAGTGCAGGCCGCGGATGGCGCCCACGGCGGCGGTGCGGGAGTGGTTGATCTGCACGATGCGCCGCTCGCCCAGCACGCCGGCCAATTCGCGCTCGCAGAACAGGCGGGCAAAGCTGCCGCGCGCGTCGGTGTGGGGAGTGCTGGTGACGACCGTCACGTCGGGGAGCGGGGTGGGGGTGAGGGTCATGCGCGGTGCGTGTTCAGGCGACGCGGGCACGGCGGAACAATCGCTGCCGGGATGAAAACTGCAATTCTCCTGACGAGGTGTGTCCATTGCACAGGCACGCGGCAAACCTATTCCAGTGAGTCCACATGAACAATTTCATTGAAACAGGCGAAATCCTCCACGTTTTGGGTGAGCAGCTTCGGGATATTCCACGCCAGCATGGTGGCGACGATATTGGCGTCGTGAATGCGCTTGCCGCCGACCGGGTGCACGGCCAGAAGCGCCAGCAGGTGGTGCGTGACGTCGGCCGAGTCGTCTGCAATGTTGAAATGGCCGCCAAAAGCGCGTACCTGGTCGAGGACGAGTTCTCTCGACAACGAGGCGAATGTCTGCGGCCGGGTCATGACGACAAGGTATTCCCGGATCACCTGGCGGCTGATCCACAGCCGGCAGCCGCGATCGCTTGCCTGGGAAATGGCATCCAGCGCCGCCTGGTGGAACGGCGCCTCGGCGACATTGGCATACACCAGCACATTGGTATCGACGAACAGCCCGTCACCGTCCGTCGTCGCCATACAAATCTTCTCTGTGCAGACTCAGATCGCTCGGCCACCGCCCGACGCTGATGACCGGAAAATCTGGCGTCGGACGCGGCGCAGTGTGCCAAGGGGCCACAACACGACTGAGCAGAAAGTCGATGAAATCGTCCACCTCGGCCAGACGGTCCGGGGGCAGATGACGCAGCTTTTCAAGCATGGTTTGGGTTGGGTCGCCCTGCATGTGCAGCCTCCGGGATATGGCCAGTTTTCGCTTTGAAGGACAGGCCCACATTATTGATCCGGCCAAGTGAAGTTTGAAGTATGTATGCCCTCTCCCTCGGCTCCTTTCCCGCATACGGGAGAGAGATGCGCGACAGCGCGGCGCTTGGTTGGGCCAACCAGTCATCGCAATCTTCATGCCTCAGCGCCGGCGTAGTCTTCGATCTGCCGCAAACAGACCGCTTGCATGTTTTCCCGCCGCAGGTGGGCACGCTGCCAGTCGACGATGGCGTCGAGCGCCCGCTCCAGCGGCCAGCGCGGCCGCCAGCCGAGTCGAGCGTTCGCCTTGGCGCAGTCGAGCTTGAGGCACTGCGTCTCGTGCGGGTGGGGATCGGTATCGGGCCGCCAACTCGCGCCCTCGCCCCACGTTTTGGTGAGCCGTTCGACGATCCACCGCACCGGCCGGGCATCGGTATCCGCAGGGCCGAAGTTCCAGGCCTCGGCATGGGCCGGGCCGTCCTCGATCAGACGCTGCGCCAGCAGCAGGTAGCCGGACAACGGCTCCAGCACGTGCTGCCACGGACGAATGGCGCCGGGATTGCGGATGGCGACCGGCTCGCCGGCGGCAATGGCGCGAAGGATGTCCGGAATCAGCCGGTCTTCGGCCCAGTCGCCGCCGCCGATGACATTGCCGGCGCGCGCGCTGGCCAGTGCCGTGCCGTGTTCGGCGTAGCGCTGCGGCGCAAAGAACGACTGCCGCCACGACTGCGCGACCAGCTCCGCGCACGCCTTGCTGCTGCTGTAGGGGTCCACGCCGCCCAGGGGTTCATCTTCGCGATAGGCCCACAGCCACTCGCGGTTTTCGTAGCACTTGTCCGAGGTGACGACGACCACCGCGCGCACGCCGCCCACCTGACGCACCGCCTCCAGCAGGTTGACCGTGCCCATCACGTTGGTGGCGTAGGTGCCGGCCGGGTCGGCGTAGCTGGCGCGCACCAGCGCCTGCGCCGCCATGTGGAACACCACCTCCGGTTGAACGCGGCGTACCAGCGCGGTCAACGTTTGCGCGTCGCGCACGTCGCCGAAGGTCGACTCGACTGCATCGGCAACCTTGGCCAGCGCGTACAGGCTGGGGTCCGTGGACGGCGGCAGGGCGTACCCGTACACCTGCGCACCCAGCCGGGCCAGCCACAGGGAAAGCCAGCCCCCCTTGAAACCGGTGTGACCGGTGATCAGCACGCGCCGGCCACGCCAGAACGCTGCGTCCATCACCAGCTCCTCCACGGCGCCTGTCCGCTGTCCCACAGTGATTCGAGCAGGTTCCGGTCGCGCAGCGTGTCCATCGGCTGCCAGAAACCGTGGTGCAGAAAGCCGCTCAGTTGCTGGTCGCGCGCCAGTCGCTCCAGCGGCTCGCGCTCCCAGACCGTGTCGTCCCCGTCGATGTAATCGAACGCGCGCGGCGAGAGTACGAAATAGCCGCCATTGATCCAGGCGCCGTCCCCGGCCGGTTTCTCCAGAAACGAGGTGATGCTGGTGCCGTCCATGCCGAGCATGCCGAAGCGGCCTGGTGGCTGCACGGCCGTCACAGTGGCGACCTTGCCGTGCGCGCGGTGAAAGGCAATCAGGCGAGCGATGTCGACGTCACTGAGCCCGTCTCCGTAGGTGAAACAGAAATCCTCTTCACCGACGTAGTCCCGCACCCGCCGCAGCCGCCCGCCGGTGCTGGTGTCTTCGCCGGTGTTGACCAGCGTCACGCGCCAGGGTTCGACCTCCTTCTGATGCACTTCCATGCGGTTGTTGGCGATGTCGAAGGTGACGTCCGACGAATGCAGGAAGTAGTTGGCGAAGTACTCCTTGATCAGATAGCCCTTGTAGCCCAGGCAGATGATGAAGTCGTGCAGGCCGTGGGCGGAGTAGCTCTTCATGATGTGCCACAGCACCGGCTTGCCGCCGATCTCGACCATCGGCTTGGGGCGGATGGTGGTCTCTTCGGCCAACCGGGTGCCGAGGCCGCCGGCGAGGATGACGACTTTCAATTCAAGCTCCTCGCGAGCCTTGAAGAAGACTTGAAGCCACGGGGGCTCCATATGAGTATCCAGCCCTGAATGACGATGAGCACTGTCTCTGTACCGTAGGCCGCCCATATCGCTCCGGTCAGCCCAAAAGTGGCGGCCAGTGACGCCACCAGCAGGACGTTCGTCACTGCACCGGCGCCGTGGACGAAATAGAAATGGCGGTGAAGATCGAGGCCGGTCACGGCCGTGCCCAGCAGCCAGCGAAACACTTGCACGGCTGGCAGGGCGGCCAGCAGAACGACGGCCGGGACGGATGCCTCGAAGCTCGGCCCCAGAATCCAGGGAATGGCTTCCGCCGCCGCGACCAGAGCGCCGCCACCCACTATCGCCGTGGCGAGGGGGACCAAACCGAGCGTAAAGGTCGTCGCCACCGGACGCTCCGAGCGATAGACGCGCGGTGACAGTGTTTCGACCATGGCCAGAATGGGCAGCAGCAGTAGATCGGTAAATCTTTGCGCGGCGCTCAGTGTTCCAGCGCCAGAGACGTCATTGATACGTGCCAACAGCGGTTTGTTGATCTCGGCCTGTATTTTCTGCGCGGCATACGAGAACGAAAAAGGCAAACTGGCTTTTGCCGTATGGGCTATTGATTCTCCCTTGATGCGCAGCGAACTGCGATTCATCATCAGAATCAGAATTCCAAGGTAACCCGCACTGCCAGCCAAATAGCCGAAGGCCCATGTCGTCACGGTCCAGTGCAGAAACGGACTCAAGACGACAAAGGTTGCCAGCCGGATGAGCATCAAGCCGCTGGACACCAGACCCATCATGGCCAGACGGTCCTGACTTTGGTAGATGCGACCAATTCCATCCACGGCAGTCGCACACACCACCTCGGCCATGATGATGGCAGCCGCGGCCGATATGGGCACCAGGTCGCCAAGAAGCAGCAGGGTGATGCCAAATGCAAGTGCACACAGCACTGGCATGTAGAACAGCCAGAGTCGAACCATATCCGCGACAAGCTGCGGCAACCGGAGCGGATCGCGCGCCCCCTCACGTACCAAGACGGCCGAAACCCCCATCACTGCAAAGGAAAAAACGCCAGCCAAGGCCATGACCGAAACCAGCTCTCCGTACCCCTTCGCACCCAGCGTGCGCGCCACCAGTATAAACAGCACGGTCTGCGCCAAGGTACGCACGGCGAGCCAGCCAAACAGCGCGCCACTGGCGCGCAGGTAGCCGCCGGGGCGCCAGGCCAACGCTCGGTGCAGAGAGGCCAGAATGGTAGTCAGTGTGACCATCTGTGGGTGGTTGCAAATCGGGTGATGCAATCCTGCAGTTTCATTGCTCCGGATCCTTGGCTGAAATGACGATGCAAAGGGACATTCCAGTTTCTTCAAATAATGCTAGCACAGCCCATCCGGGGTGCTTGGGCCCGATGCCTTTCAAGACCACACTCATGGCCGCTGCGCTCTCTTCAGCAGAAAAATCAGCGTCGGCACGGCCCAGCGCAACCGTTGGTAGAAAGCGTGTGGCAAAAAGCCCAGCAGTGCGGCCAGCCAGTCGGCGACATCGAGGTGGTAGCGCCTTGGCTGGCGGATGATCATCGGCGTACAGTCGGTCACGGCAAAACCGGCGCCAAACGCCAGCCGCTGCAACGAGCGGGAGCCCAGCAGATGGAGCGGTTCATGAAAGCGACCCATGCGACGCAGCAGCGTCCAGAACAGCGTGCGCGGCAGATAGTGCAGCAGCGGCAGGCGGTAATGCACCTCCCAGGGCCACCAGCGGTTCGGCGTGGCCAGGTAGACCAAGCCACCCGGACGCACCACCCGCGACAGCTCCTGAAGGTGCAGTGGTGCATCGTCCAGGTGCTCGATCACATGGTTTGAGATCGCCACGTCGAAGCTGGCCTGCGCAAAGGGCAGCGCGGTGCCGGCACGGACATAGCGATAGCCGTCGACATGCTGCCGCTGATCGGCTGGGTCGATGCTGACCAGTTCGCACCGCTGCCCCAGAATGTGGGCGATCTCGCCACTGCCGGTGCCGACATCGAGCAGCCGCAGTCCATCGAGCGGCCGGCCCAGCCCCTCCTCCAGCACGCGCATGATCTTGAGCGCCTTGGCCTGGCGGCCGCTGGCCACCGCAAAGCCGGCACCCAGCGCGACCGGCTCAGGCGGGCCGTTCATTGCGTTCGATCATCCGCAGCAGCAGATCGGCATAGCGTTCGGTCACCTGCTGCCAATCGAACCGTTCGACGACCCGTTGCCGGGCGGTGGTGGCGAGTCGTCGTGCCTGTTCCGGCTGGTCGAGCAATTGGCCGATGGCATGCGCCAGCGCGGTCGGGTCGGCCGGCGGCACCAGCAGCCCGGTTTCGCCATCGATGACGATGTCGCCAATCGCCGGCAGCGCGGAGGCCACCACCGGACAGCCGCAACCCATCGCTTCGACGATGACCAGCCCGAAGCCCTCCTGATCACCCCCTTCGGCCACCACCGAGGGGGTGACGGCCAGGGTCGCCAGACGGTAGAAATCGGCCAGCCTGGCATGCTCGACGGCACCCCAGAAGGTCACCCACGCTGCAAGCCCAAGCCGCTCGGTCTGGGCTTGCAGCGGCTCGAGTCCGGGGCCCTGCCCCACGATCCAGAGCTGCAACTGCCGCCCCTGCCGTTGCAGCTGGGCCAGCGCATCGAGCAGGTGGTTCACCCCCTTTTTTTCGACCAGCCGGCCAACGAACAGCAGCGTGTCGCCGCGCCGTGCCGAGTCGGAACCCGGGGTGAAGCGCCCGGTCAGATCGGTGCCCATCGGCACCACTTCGGCCATCTGCCCCGGTAGCAGCCGCTGCACTTCGTCACGCATCGCCCGGCTGACGACGGTGACGGCGGAGCAGCGCTTCAGCACCCAGGCCTTGATGGCAGGCAGCGGCGCGGCGCGCAGGCCGAAGAGGTCTCCGCCATGGCTGGTGCAGAGCAGCGGCGCCTTCCGGCCGGCACCGGCCAGCAGTGCGATCAGCGTCTGTGGAATCAGCCAGTGGCTGTGGATGGCGTCGAAATGCTGCCGACGCAGCAGGCGGTGCAGCGCCCACCACTGCGCGGTGATGAAGAGCGGCACCAGCAGCCAGCGCCACGGCTGCTGCTTCAGGCGGGCCAGAATGCCGCCCTGGTAGGCCAGCTGCTCCAGGCGGTCAGGCGCATAGCGGAACCGTTCGACCTCGATGCCGGCCATCTGCTCCTGTCGCCGTGCACCCGGTGCGTGGGGAGCCAGCAGCCAGACATCGAAGCGCTCGGCCAATCGCCGGGAGAGCTCCAGCACGAAAGGGGGTTCATGGTCGCCCGGCCAACGGGGAAAGGTGGAGCTGAGCACCAGAATGGCCGGCCGCCGCCCAACGGCGTCAGCCATCGCGCTCTCGCGGCTGGTAGAGCAGTTGGGTGATCTGCTCGGAAACGAGGCCGATCAGAAAAATGGTGACGGCGGCGGTGAACATGAACACCGACATGTTCGACAGTCGGTGCTGGGTCAGGAAGGTGAAGAGGTAGTAACCGGCACCCAGCATGAAGTGGGCGATGGCCAGCGGCGCAAAGAGCTTCAGCGGCGAGTAGAGGGTGCCCACCTTGAAGATGATCAGCAAAAAGCGCAGGCCATCGTGCAGCGGCCGGATGTGGCTCTTGCCCACCCGGGCCGCGGCATGAATCGGCAGGTAGCCCACCGGATAGCCGGCGCGAAAGAACGCCATGGTGCTGGTGGTGGGGTAGGAAAAACCGTTGGGCAGCAGGTGCATGAATTCACGGAAGCGGCGGGCACGCACCAGCCGAAAGCCCGAGGTGAGGTCATCGACCCGCTGACCGGTCATGTAGCTGGCAATGCGGTTGTAGAGCCGGTTGGCCAGGCCGCGTCCCCAGCTCGCCTGGGAGTGCGCATCGCGCGCACCCACCACCATGTCATAGCCCTCATCGAGTTTTTCCAGCAGGCGCGGAATGTCGGCCGGGTCGTGCTGGCCATCGGCGTCCATGAACAGCAACAGCTCGCCGGTGGCGTGGCGCGCGCCGCTCTTGATCGCCGCGCCATTGCCCATCGAGTAGGGGTGCGAGATCAGCCTGACACCATGCTGCCGGGCCACCTGGGCGGTCGCGTCGGTCGAACCATCGTCCACCAGATGGATCTGCTCGGCGCGGACATGCTCCAGCAACCTCGGCAGCAGCCGTTGCAGGCCGGCCGCCTCGTTCTTGGCCGGAATCACCAGGCTGACGCTCTCTCTGATCATGAAAAGTCCTTGTCGTCGTTCCGCGAATCGCTCTCATCGACATGGCCGCGCTGCCACGCCACCAGATGAAGCGGGAGAATATCACCCCTGCGATGCCGCCTGCTCTGCCTGCTGCCGTTGCTGATGTTCGAGAATCTGTTGCAGGCGGGTGATCTTGTAGCGGTCGGGGGCCAGCCGCCCCTGGGTGGTCATGGCGGTCTTGAGGGCCACTTCCGCCGTGACCGTGTCGCTGGCACCCAGGGCCAAGTCGGCCTTCTCGATCAGCACGGCCGTGCCGCCGCCGGCCTGATAGGCCAGGTCGAGCTGCTCATAGGCCGCCGCCAGATCGCCCCGCGCCACCGCCACCTGTGCCTGCAACCGATGCAGGTAGCTGCGGCTCGATCGCGACTGCTCGCTGGCCAGCGACCCGGCAATCATCTGCCACAGCCGGTCGGCCTCGATCGCGTTGCATTTGCCATGTACCAGCCGCTGCGCCAGCATGTTGAGGCCGCTCAGCGCATAGGGGTTGACCGGGTAATCGATCAGCCGCTGCGCCGCCTCGACCAGCAGCGGCTCCGGCATCTGTGCCTCGTTGCAGTGGCTGCCCATCAGATGCAAAGTGACCCCGGCATCGGGCAGCAGCCGGGTGCGGATGTATTCCAGTTGCTCCCGCCCCTTGGCCAGCTCACCGCGCTCGAACAGATAGTTGGCATAGTAGGAGCGCGCCCTCGCCGAGTCGGGATGCTCCTGCACCGACATCTCCTGCAGCAACCCATCGTCGCTCCACACCTTGGCGCGGGCCGAGGTCATCAGGGCAAAGCTGCACAGCAGCGTCACCACCACCCCCCATTTGAACGGGCGCATCTGTTTCGAGAAGGTCAGGATGCCATAGGCCACCAGCAGCAGCGGACCGAAGGCCGCCAGATAGTTGCGGTGCTCGAACACCATCTCCAGCGGCAGCAGGGTCGACTCCAGCAGATGGCCGACAAAGAACCAGCCGATGCCCAGCGACACCACCGGCCAGCGCTTGCGCACCGCCCCGGCCACGGCCAGCAGAGCAGCCAGCCCGGCGCCGGCCAGCCAGGTGAGCAGCGACGGCTGGCTGACGATGGCAAAGTCATCGTGGTAGAGCCCCATCTCGCCCAGTCGCGGCAGCAGTATCAGCTTGAGATAGAACCAGAGCACATGCAGTTGGGTGTAGATGCGCTCAGGCAGTGTGAACAGCCGGCCGCTGTAGTCGAGCAGGCGCGGCCAGCGCAGGGCAAAGTAGAGCAGGCCCAGCAGCAGCGGCAGCAGCACCAGCAGCAGCGCGAAGTTCCGTTGCAGTCCGATCACTCCCTGCCGTGGTCGCAATGTCGGCCAGATGAAGCCGAGTGCCAGCAACGTCAAGGGCAGCAGCAGCACCCCGCTCTCCTTGCTGGCCACGGCCATCGCCAGCAGCAGCGGATAGCCAAAGAACAGCAACCCGATCGCACTGCCACGCCGGCCATCGCGGGCCTGTTCCAGCCCCAGCAGCGCCACATAGAGCCCCGCCACCGTGAAGAGCACACCCAGTTGCGCCATGCGCTGCACCGGATAGAGCACCGTGCTCACCTGCAACGGATGCAGCAGCCAGAAGATGCCGGCCAGCACGGCAAGAGGCCATGCCTCGCGCTGCGCCAGCCGCCAGCCAAGCAACCGGCCACAGCAGCCGATCAGCAGCAGCCCGGTCAGCAGATGAATCAGCAGGTTGTGATATTTGAAACCCCAGGAGCCGGGGCCATGCAGCCAGCCGGTGAAGAGCAGGCTGGCGGTGGAGAGCATCCGCCCGAACAGGCCGCTCTCATTGTGGGTCAGCGCATACCAGATCGCCGACGGGCTGTAGCTGCCCAGCAGCAGCGGGGCAATGTTGTACTCATCATCGAGCAGAAAGGGGCCGGTCAGACCAGGCCAGTAGAGCCACAACGTCAACGCCAGCGCAGCGCCCAGCATCAGCAGCAGCCACCATTGCCAGCCTGAACTCGAAAGTGTGTTGCGCTGCTTCATTGGAGTGGACGGCAACAAAAAGAGGCTGGCCACCGGGATGGCCAGCCTCTGTCACCCGCCGAGGGTCAAGCGGTTATCGGCAAGAGGCTGGCAGGTACTTGGTACCGGCGGTGGCACCGCAGGTCCAGTTGACCGTGCCGGAGGTGGTGGCGATACGCGGCGTCAGCGTGAGGGCAATGTTCTTGTTGTTCAGTGCCGACGCCTTGCCATTGACGGTGATGACGCCACCGGCACCGTAGCCGATGCTGCTGACATACTTCGAGGTGACGTTGGTGCTGACACCCACGGTCGCCGCAGTGGCCGGGAAGGTCGTTGCGTTGCGCGACACCATGTATTCGCTCACTGCCATCTTGGCTGGCGAGGCAAAGCCGACCAGTTCCGATGCCTTGGCGCGGATGGTGTAGTCCTGATAGGCCGGAATCGCCACTGCCGCCAGAATGCCGATGATCGCCACGACGATCATCAGTTCGATCAGGGTGAAACCCTTCTGTACCGTTTTCATGCTCAAAATCTCCTGAGGTTGATTGCAATGCCGGAGTGCCCGACAGCTTCGCATTCCAAGTATAGTCAAACCTGCCGGGATGCAAGGATGACGACGCTGCCATGGTCGCGGCTGAAGCCCGACGACCATGCCGAACCGACCAAAGCAGTTGCCATGCCATGTTTTAGATCGACCTGGCGCTCATCTTTATTTGTGCCAGGTCACACTTTATCGGCCAGACTGCCCGGCATGGCGCCCTCGACCGCCGCCAGCATGGCCCGCTGCGGCAACAGGTGACAATTCTGGTCACCCTTGCAGCCGAGGTCATTGGGTTGCCATCATGGCAGCGTCTACTAGAATTACCGGGAAACTCTTCGTTCCCCTCTACCTACGGCCGACAGGAAGTTCCAGCGTGGCATCACTCTCCCCGATCAAACTGACCGGCTTCTCGCGCCGTCTGGTCGAGAATGGGCTGTTGAGCGAAGAGGTGGCCGTCGAGGCGCTCAGCAAGTCGCGTCAGGAGAATGTGTCGCTGGTGTCGCACCTGGTGAAGCGCAAGCTGGCCAGCAGCCTCGACATCGCGATGGCGGCCGCCGAGGAGTTCGGCACGCCGCTGCTCGATCTCGACGCCTTCGACGCCACCATGCATCCGAAGCGGCTGATCGATGTCAAGCTGGTCCGCCGCCACCATGTGCTGCCACTCTACCGCCGCGGCAACCGGCTCTACATCGCGCTGTCGGACCCGACCAACCTGCGTGCGCTCGACGAGATCACCTTTCACACCGGCATCACCACCCAGCCGGTGCTGGTCGAGGAGGAGAAACTCGGCAAGAGCATCGATGCCTACATCGACGCCCAGGATGACCAGCTCTCCTCGCTCGGCAACCTCGACGACGCCTCGCTCGAGGATCTCGAAATCAGCGCCGGTGACGAGCGCGGCGAAGAGAACGACAATTCCGAGGTCGACGAAGCGCCGATCGTGCGCTTCATCAACAAGCTGCTGCTCGACGCCATCAAGCTCGGCTCTTCGGACATCCACTTCGAACCCTACGAAAAGAACTACCGGGTGCGGTTTCGCACCGATGGCATTCTGCAGGAGATGGCACGTCCACCGCAGAACCTGGCGCCACGCATCGCCGCACGGCTGAAGGTGATGTCGCAGATGGACATCTCCGAACGCCGCATCCCGCAGGATGGCCGCATCAAGATGAAGCTGTCGAAAACCCGCGCGATCGACTTTCGGGTCAACACCCTGCCGACGCTGTGGGGCGAGAAGATCGTGCTGCGGATTCTCGACCCCAGCAGCGCGCAGATGGGCATCGACGCGCTCGGCTATGAGGAGGAGCAGAAGCAACTCTATATGCGGGCGCTCGAACAGCCACAGGGGATGATTCTGGTCACCGGCCCGACCGGCAGCGGCAAGACGGTGTCGCTCTATACCGGCCTCAACATCCTCAACACCGAAGAGCGCAACATCTCCACCGCCGAGGATCCGGTCGAGATCAACCTCGAAGGGATCAACCAGGTCCATGTCAACCCGAAGGTGGGGCTCGACTTCGCCACCGCGCTGCGCTCGTTCCTGCGCCAGGACCCGGACGTGGTGATGGTGGGCGAGATCCGCGACCTCGAGACCGCCGAAATCGCCATCAAGGCGGCGCAGACCGGTCACCTGGTGCTGTCAACGCTGCACACCAACAGCGCGCCCGAGACGCTGACCCGACTGCGCAACATGGGGGTGCCGGCCTTCAACATCGCCACCTCGGTTTCGCTGATCATCGCCCAGCGGCTGGCCCGACGCCTCTGCGAGCACTGCAAGGCACCCAGCAGCGCACCGGTCGAGACGCTGCTGGCCGAAGGTTTCACGCCCGAGCAGCTCGAAACCGCCCGCATCTACACCCCGGTCGGCTGCGAGCGCTGCGTGCGCGGCTACAAGGGCCGAACCGGAATCTATGAAGTGGTTCCCATCACGCCAGCGATCAGCCAACTTATCATGGAAGAGGGCAACTCCCTGCAGATCGGCGCCCAGGCGCAGAAGGAGGGGTTCCGCAACCTGCGGCAGTCCGGACTGCGCAAGGTTGCCCAGGGCATCACCTCGCTGGAAGAGATCAACCGCGTCACCAAAGAGTAACCCATGGCCACCGACATCAAATCGAAGCAGACCTTTCTCTGGCAGGGAACCGACCGCCGCGGCAACAAGTCCAGGGGCGAGATCGACGGCGTCAGCCAGGCACTGGTCAAGGCGCAGTTGCGCAAGCAGGGCATCAACCCGACCAAGGTGAAGAAGAAGCCCAAACCGCTGTTCGGTGGCGGCAAGAAGAAGATCACGCCGCTCGACATCGCCTTCTTCACCCGCCAACTGGCGACGATGATCAAATCGGGGGTGCCGCTGGTGCAGGCCTTCGAGATCGTCGCCGATGGCCTCGACCACATCGCCTTCAAGGAGCTGGTGCTGACGATCCGCAACGACATCGCCGGCGGCGACAGCTTCGCCGGTGCCATCCGCAAGCATCCGCTCTACTTTGATGACCTCTACTGCAGCCTGATCGCCTCGGGCGAGGATTCCGGCTCGCTCGAAACCATGCTCGACCGGGTGGCCACCTACAAGGAGAAGACCGAGGCGCTCAAATCGAAGCTGAAAAAGGCGATGAAATATCCGATCGCGGTGGTGACGGTCGCGGTCATCGTCACCGGCATCCTGCTGGTCAAGGTGGTGCCACAGTTCCAGGAAATTTTCACCAGCTTCGGTGCCCAGTTGCCGGCCTTCACGCTGTTCGTGATCGGCCTGTCGGAGATCGTGCAGGCCTACTGGTTCATCGTGCTGGCCGTGATCTTCGCCCTCGTCGCCGGTTTCAACCGGTTGATGAAGACCTCGGAATCGTTTCGCCACAACTTCGAACGCCTGACGCTGAAGCTGCCGGTGGCCGGACCGATCATTCAGCAGTCGGCGCTGGCCCGCTACGCCCGCACGCTCTCCACCACCTTCGCGGCCGGCGTGCCGCTGATCAGCGCGCTGGAGTCGGTGGCCGACGCCACCGGCAACATCGTCTACAAGGAGGCGGTGCTCAAGGTGCGTGACGATGTCTCCACCGGCCAGCAGTTGCAGTTCTCGATGCGCGCCACCGGCGTCTTTCCGGCGATGGCGGTGCAGATGGTGGCGATTGGCGAAGAGGCCGGTTCGCTCGACGAGATGCTCGACAAGGTGGCCACCTACTACGAGGATGAAGTCGACACCCAGGTCGACAGCCTGACCAGCCTGATGGAGCCGATCATCATGTCGGTGCTGGGGGTGCTGGTCGGCGGTCTGGTGATGGCGATGTACCTGCCCATCTTCCAGCTCGGCAACGTGGTCTGATCCCGTTGCCCACAGCGCTGATCGAACTGCTGGCCCAGCATCCGGGCGGGCTGGCCGCGCTGCTGTTCGGCCTTGGCGCGCTGATCGGCAGCTTTCTGAATGTGGTGATCCACCGCCTGCCGAAGATGATGGAGCAAAACTGGCGTCACGAGTGCCAGACCCTGCTGGAACTGCCCGTCAGCGCGCCGCCAGCGCGCTTCGACCTGCTCTGGCCCAGCTCGCACTGCCCCCACTGCCAGACCGAAATCCGGCCCTGGCACAACATCCCGCTGCTGAGCTACCTCTGGCTGCGCGGCCGCTGCGCCCACTGCCAGGGCCGCATCTCGCTGCGTTATCCGCTGATCGAGCTGATCACCGCGCTGCTGAGCGTCACCACCTTCATGCTGCTGTGGGATGGCAGCCAGCTCTGGCCGCCCGTCGCGGCACTGCTGCTGACCTGGACCCTGATTGCCCTGACCGTGATCGACCTCGACCACCAACTGCTGCCCGACAGCCTGACCCTGCCGCTGCTCTGGCTCGGCCTGCTGCTCAATCAGGCCTCACTGTTTGCCGCACCGGCGGATGCACTGTATGGCGCCGTCGCCGGCTACCTGTCACTGTGGAGTTTCTACTGGCTGTTCAAGCTGACGACCGGCAAGGAGGGGATGGGCCATGGCGACTTCAAGCTGCTGGCGCTGCTGGGCGCCTGGCTCGGCTGGCGGCTGCTGCCGCTGATCCTTATACTTTCGTCGCTGATCGGCGCCCTGGTCGGCATCGCACTGATCGCACTGCGCGGCCATGACCGGCAGATACCGATTCCGTTCGGACCCTTTCTGGCCGGCGCCGGCTGGATCGCGCTGATCTGGGGCGAGACGCTGACCCGCGGCTATCTGGCCTACCTCGGCATCGGCTGACAAAACTGCGCAGCCCGTGCACCTCCCGCACTCCAACACGGTGACCTCAGGATGTTTGTGATCGGACTCACCGGCGGCATCGGCAGCGGCAAGAGCGCCGTGTCGGACCGCTTTGCCCAGCATGGCATCACCATCGTCGATGCCGACGTCGCCTCCCGCGTGGTGGTGGAACCGGGTCGCCCGGCACTGACGCGCATTGCCGAGCATTTCGGCGCCGAACTGATCACATCCTCTGGCACGCTCGACCGCGCCCTGCTGCGCAGCAAGGTGTTCAGCAGCGAGCAGGAGCGCAAATGGCTCGAAGCCCTGCTCCATCCACTGATTGCCGAAGAGATTCAGTCAGGTCTCGCCAACAGCCGCTCGCCCTACACGGTGCTGGTTTCGCCGCTGCTGCTCGAAACCACCCAGCACAGCTACGTCGACCGCATCCTGGTGGTCGACGTGCCGGTCGAGCTGCAACTGCGCCGCACCATGGCACGCGACAACAACAGCGAGAGCCAGGTGCGCGCCATCATCGCGGCGCAGATGGCACGCGACACCCGCCGCAGCCGGGCCGATGACCTGATCAGCAACGATGGCAGCCTCGAACAGCTCCAGCAGCAGGTCGATGCGCTGCACCAGCGCTATCTGGCACTGGCGGCAGCCAAGGCCGCAGGAGCACCCGCTTGAACCGATCGAGCGCCGACGCGCCGACCCGCATCCACCCCTGCCCGGTCTGCCGCAAGCCGGTCGCCTGGAATGCCAGCTCGCCGCAACGCCCCTTCTGCTCACGCCGCTGCCAGCTGGTCGACCTCGGCACCTGGGCCAGCGAGGGCTACCAGATTCCAGCCGAACCTTCGAGTGCATTGGAGCAGGCACCGCTCGAAGACGAAGAGCAGCCGTAGCCGAACCGCCACTCAGCCACGCCACAACGCCCGGATCGCCGCCACCCCCTGCCCGCCGCGCTGCAGGACGTTTGGCAGATCAGCCTCGCCAACCCCGCCCAACGCGTAGACCGGCAATGCCGCCGCGCTGACCCACTGCTCGAACCGCGCCCAGCCGATCGGCTGCGCCGCGGGGTGTGAGGCGGTCGGCTGCACCGGCGCCAGCGTGGCATAGTCGGCGCCGATGGCCACCGCCTGGGCCAGTTCAGCGGGTGAGTGGCAGGAGGCCCCAAGCAGCAGCGTGGCCGGCAGCGGCCGCTCGCGCAGTGCCAGCAGTTGCCGACTCGGCAAGTGCAGCCCATCCGCACTCACCTGCTGGAGCAGTTCAGGTTCACCATGCAGCAGCAGTTTGGCACCCACCGCGCGACAGCGCGCCAGACTCAGCTTCGCCAGTCGCAGGTAATCGGACTGCTTGACCTCCGGCAGCCGCAGTTGCAGCAGGCGAATGCCGCGCGTCAGGGCGGCCTCGATGCCGGCGAGCAGTTCGGTCTCGGTCAGCCCTGAAGGTGTGATCAGCAGCCGTTGCGGCAGCAGCAGGCTCTGCACCAGCGGCCGGTTGGCGGCCAGCAGCGGCAGGCCGAGCAGCGCTTCAGGGCGACACCAGCGCAGCCCCTGCCCTTCGCGCGGCGCGGGTTCGCCGCTGAAGGAGTCGATGGCGAACAGCTGGATGCGCACCCGCTTGGTGGGGTAACGGTAGGGAAGTTCGATCAGCCGCCGCCCCGGAGTGGCGTCGATGCCGAGCTCTTCGTGCAGTTCACGCCTGAGCGCCGCCTCGGCACTCTCGCCGGCTTCGATCTTGCCTCCGGGGAACTCCCAGAGCCCGGCGAACTCCTTGCCGGCCGGACGGCAGCAGGCCAGTACCCTGCCACTGCGGTCAAAGAGGGCGGCGGCGACGACCTCGACCGTCATCGCTGGCCTGCCTCAGGTGCGGTACTCGGCATTGATGCGCACATAGTCATGCGACAGGTCGGTGGTCCAGATCTGCTGCGCCACGCGTCCACGACCCAGTTCGATGCGCACCCGGATCTCGGCCCGATCCATCACCGCCTGGCCGCGCTCTTCACGGTAGTCGGGATCGCGTCCACCGGCGCTGACGATGCGCACTTCATCCAGATCGATGTTGATCAGCCCGACATCGAGCCCCTCGACACCGGCACGGCCGACGGCGGCCAGAATGCGGCCCCAGTTGGGATCACTGGCAAAGAAGGCGGTCTTCACCAGCGGCGAGTGGGCCACCGTGTAGGCGACCTGCAACGCCTCGGCCTCACTGCGCGCCTGCTCGACCTCGATGGTGATGAACTTGGTCGCCCCTTCGCCATCGCGGACGATCGCCTGCGCCAGTTCGCGGCAGACCTCGGTGACCGCGTCGATGAACTGCCGCCCCAGCGGGCTGTCGAGGTCGGTCAGGGCAGTCGCGCCACTGCGGCCGGTGGCGGCCAGCACACAGGCGTCGTTGGTCGAGGTGTCGCCATCGATGGTGATGCGGTTGAAGGAGGCATCGACCGCCTGGCGCAGCACGGTGTCGAGCAGTGGCCTCGACACTTCGAGGTCGGTGGCGAGAAAGGCCAGCATCGTCGCCATGTCGGGGCGGATCATGCCGGCCCCTTTGGCGATGCCGGCCACCCGGACCACTTTGTCACCCTGCATGAATTCGCGCTGGCTGCCCTTGGGCAAGGTGTCGGTGGTCATGATTGCCCGCGCTGCCGCCTCCCAGCCATCGGCAGCGAGTGCCGTTACCAGCCTCGGCAGCGCCGTCTCGAAGCGCGCCACCGGCAGCGGCTCGCCGATCACCCCGGTCGAAAACGGCAACACCTCTTCAGGCCGGCAACCGGTCTCGGCGGCCAGCAGTTCGCAGCAGCGCCGTGCGGCCGCCATGCCGCCCGGTCCGGTGCCGGCATTGGCGTTGCCGCTGTTGATCAGCAAATAGCGCGGCGGTGCCAGCGCCAGATGCGTCTCGGCCAGCAGCACCGGCGCCGCACGAAAGGCATTGCGGGTGAAGAGCGCGCTGACCACACTGCCGGCATCGAAGGCAAAGAGGGTGAGGTCGGCGCCGCCACGGCGCTTGATGCCGGCCTCGGCAGTCGCCAGACGCACTCCGGCAACCGGCTGAATCGACGGCCAAGGCAGCGGAAGCACGGCCATGCTGTTCTATCTCCTGATGGATGAGCGGACGACTAATCGAGCTTGCCGTGGCACTGCTTGTATTTCTTGCCGGAGCCACAGGGGCAGGGGGCGTTGCGGCCGACCTTTTCACCGACACGCACATAGGGTTGCGCGCCGGCTGCTTCGGCCGCTTCCTCTTCGGGGGGCTGCAGCGCCGACGCCTGATCGTGCTGATAGCGCAGCGCCTGCCGCGCCTGCTCCTCGCGGCGACGCCGCTCGATCTCCTCGATGTCTTCCTGCACGATTTCGATGCGCGACAGCGTCTTCACCACCTCGTGCCTGAGGTTGCTCAACAGCTGCTGGAACAGCTCGAACGCCTCGCGTTTGTACTCCTGCTTCGGGTTGCGCTGTGCATAGGCGCGCAGGTGAATGCCCTGCCGCAGGTGGTCCATGGTGGCCAGATGCTCTTTCCACAGGTTGTCGAGAACCTGCAACATCACCTGTTTTTCGAGCAGCCGCATCTGCGTGCCGAGAAGCTGCCCCTTGCGCTCGTAGGCCTCGATCAGTGCCTGCAGGATGCGCTCGCGCAGCGTCGCCTCGTGCAGGTCGCTCTCCTGGTCCAGCCACTGCGCCAGCGGCAGCGAAAGCGCCAGATCGGCACTGAGGTGCTGCTCCAGACCGGCAATGTTCCACTGCTCTTCGAGGCTCTGCGGTGGAATGAATTCGTCGATCACCTCATTGACCACCACCTTGCGGAAATCGACGATGGTGTCGCTGATGTCGTCCGACTCAAGCAGCGCACGGCGCTGCCGATAGACGATCTGCCGCTGCTCGTTGGCCACGTCGTCATATTCGAGCAGCTGCTTGCGGATGTCGAAGTTGCGCCCCTCGACCTTGCGCTGCGCCTTCTCGATCGCGTTGCTGACCATGCGATGCTCGATCGCCTCGCCCTGCTCCATGCCGAGCCGCTGCATGAACTGGCGCATCCGCTCCGAGGCGAAGATGCGCATCAGGTTGTCTTCGAGCGAGAGATAGAAGCGGGAAGAGCCGGGGTCGCCCTGCCGGCCGGACCGGCCGCGCAACTGGTTGTCGATGCGTCGCGACTCATGCCGCTCGGTGCCGATGATGTGCAGTCCACCACTGGCCAGCACCTGCTCATGGCGCAGCTGCCAGGCCTGGCGGGCCGCCTCGCGCTGCTCGGGGGTCACGCTGCCCAGTTGCGTCAGCTCGACCTCGAAATTGCCACCCAGCACGATGTCGGTGCCGCGGCCGGCCATGTTGGTGGCAATGGTGACCGCCCCGGGTTGCCCGGCCTGGGCGACGATCTGCGCCTCCTGCTCGTGGTACTTGGCATTGAGCACCTTGTGCTCGATCTTGCGCTTCTTCAATGCGCTGGAGAGCAGCTCGGAACTTTCGATCGAGGCGGTACCGACCAGCACCGGTCTGCCCTCGGCACGACAGGATTCGATGTCTGCGATGATGGCGTCGTACTTCTCTTCCAGCGTCAGGTAGACCAGGTCGTTGTGGTCGATGCGCAGCATCGGCTTGTTGGTCGGGATCACCACCACATCGAGGTTGTAGATCTCCTTCAGCTCAAAGGCTTCGGTGTCGGCCGTGCCGGTCATGCCGGAGAGCTTGTGGTAGAGCCGGAAGTAGTTCTGGAAGGTGGTCGAGGCCAGCGTCTGGCTCTCGGCCTGCACCGCCACCCCTTCACGCGCCTCGATCGCCTGATGCAGCCCTTCGGAGAGGCGCCGGCCCGGCATCGTGCGGCCGGTGTGCTCATCGATCAGAATGACCTGACCATTCTGCACGATGTATTCGACATCACGATGGAACAGCACATGGGCGCGCAGTGCCGTGTGCACATGGTGCAGCAGCCCGAGATTGGCCGCCGAATAGAGGCTCTCGCCCTCACCCAGCAGACCGGCTTCGGTCAACAACTGCTCGACATGCTCATGTCCCTCTTCGGTCAGTTCGACCTGCCGCAGCTTCTCGTCGACCAGATAGTGACCCGCCACCGCCGGCTGAACCTCGCTCGCCTCGACCGCCCGGGTCAGCTTCGGAATCAGCCGGTTGATGCGCCGGTAGAGCTCGGAGCTGTCTTCGGCCTGGCCGGAGATGATCAGCGGTGTACGTGCCTCGTCGATCAGGATCGAGTCGACCTCGTCGACGATGGCGAAATTGAGCTCGCGCTGGACGCGCTCCTCGACCGTGAAGGCCATGTTGTCGCGCAGGTAGTCGAAGCCATACTCGTTGTTGGTGCCGTAGGTGATGTCGGCCGCATAGGCTTCACGCTTGCTGGCCTGATCCTGCCGCGACAGGATCACGCCGACGCTCATGCCGAGAAAACGGTAAACCGGCGCCATCCAGTTGGCATCGCGCTGGGCCAGATAGTCATTGACCGTGACCAGATGCACCCCCTTGCCGGCGAGGGCGTTCAGATAGGCCGGCAGCGTGGCCACCAGGGTCTTGCCCTCGCCGGTGCGCATCTCGGCGATGCGCCCCTCATGCAGCGTGATGCCGCCCATCAACTGCACATCGAAGTGGCGCATGCCCAAAGCACGCCGCGCCGCCTCACGCACCACCGCAAAGGCTTCCGGCAGCAGTTGGTCGAGCGTCTCTCCGGCCGCCAGCCGCTGGCGGAACTCGGCGGTCTTGCCCGCCAATTGGCTGTCATCGAGACCGCGACAACTCTCCTCGAAGCCATTGATGCGGGCGACAATCTTGCCCATCCGCTTCAGTTCACGGTTGTTTTTGGTCCCTACGAGCCGTCTGACAAAAGCGGTCAACATGCCTGAATCCGGTGAGCGTTGCGGTGCAAAAAAGTGGGCCATTCTACCGTGAAAAGCCGGCAGACTTAAGCAGAGGCCCGGCACCCCGCGCCGCAAACCCTTGCCAGAGCGCGGTGGCCAGCGCATTCTTGCGCCTGATTCGAAGGTGGTTGTTTCCTCGGCCCGATTGATGCCCATGCCCGATCCAGCACACTCCCGAGCGCAGACCCCTGCCCGCTTCACGCCACCCCGGCACTCCACGCTGGGCGATCTCTATCAGCAGGCAGAGACTCTGGCGGCACTGCAGCGGCTGCTCGCCCCATTGTTTGAGCAGTTCGGCATCGACTGTGACGTGGCCGGCTACCGTGAGGGTCGGCTGCTGCTGATCTGCGCTGACGCCGCCCGCGCCCTGCGCGCGCGCCACAGCGGCGCCCGATTGCTGCTCGAACTGCGCCGGCTTGATCGGTTCAGGGCGTTGCAACGGATCGAATGGCGGGTGCGTCCAGTCCAGCAGCCAGCGCGTGCGCTGCCACTGCCGCAGCGACCAAAGCCAGCGTCGGCTCGCCTGCTGAGCGAGCTGGCGCACAACACGGCCGACTCACGACTGCGCAGCGCGCTGGAGAAGCTGGCTCAGCCGGCCAAGAGTGCGGACCGGGGGTGAAGGGAGCAGGGAGAGGGGGTGATCAGGCCACGGTCAGCGGGCGGGAGTAGGAGATCGGCGCCTGTTCGGCATCGTCGAAGGTGACCAGCTCCCACGCCTCCTTGTCGGCCAGCAGCGTGCGAATCAGCCGGTTGTTGAGCTCATGGCCCGATTTGTGACCGACGAAACGGCCAATCAGCCCATGGCCAAGCAGGTAGAGGTCACCGATCGCATCGAGGATCTTGTGCTTGACGAACTCATCCTCGTAGCGCAGGCCATCCTCATTGAGGATGCGGTATTCATCGACCACCACTGCATTGTCGACACTGCCACCCAGGGCCAGATCACGCGCACGCAACTGCTCGATGTCGCTCATGAAGCCAAAGGTGCGCGCCCGGCTCACCTCCTTGACGAAGGAGGTGCTGGAGAAGTCGACCTCGGCGCTCTGCGTCCGGTTGCGGAATACCGGATGGTCGAAATCGATGGTGAAGGCCACCTTGAAACCGGCAAAGGGGTAGAGCGCGGCGCTCTTGTCGCCATCGCGCACCTCGACCTTGCGCTTGATGCGGATGAACTTTTTCGGCCGCGCCTGCTCTTCGATGCCTGCCGACTGCAACAGGAAGATGAAGGGACCGGCGCTGCCATCCATGATCGGCACTTCGGCACAGTTGATGTCGATGTAGGCGTTGTCGATGCCGAGCCCCGCCATCGCCGACAGCAGGTGTTCGACCGTCGAGATGCGCACACCATCCTTGACCAGGGTGGTGGAGAGGGTGGTGTCACCGACATGCTCGGCGCGGGCCGGAATCAGCACCATCGGCTCGAGGTCGGTGCGACAGAAGATGACTCCGGTGTCGACCGGTGCCGGACGCAAGGTCAGATAGACCTTCTTTCCACTGTGAAGACCGACGCCGGTGGCCCGGATGACGTTCTTCAGCGTGCGTTGTCTGATCATTGAGCCGTCTCTCTCCTGCTGTCTGCGCGGGCCAGTTCGCCACCCTGTGGCCAGGCCCGCTCTATTGCGATGTCGACACCGTGCTGTCGGTCAGATGGACTGACCGCACAGCGATTAGTTCCCCCTGCCAGCGACCAAAGAGGCGGCATGGTAGCAAAAGTGTCACCCTGCCTCCAGCGCGACCTGGACAGCGCAAGGCTGTCAATGGACCCGAGTGCGCCCCCGCAAGAACCTGTCCACCTCAAATGTTGCTGGCGGGAACCGGCGTCAGTCGGCCTGGCGACGCAGGAAAGCCGGGATGTCCAGGTAGTCGATCTCCTGCCGCGCCAGCTCACGCAGACCAGGCTGCGGCCGCTGATCACGCTGCGGCTTGAGCGCCTGGGATCCGGCAGTCAGCGGACGCTGCGGCCGCACCGGAGGCTGGAGCACGCTTTTCTCCCGCGGCTCTTCACCACGCTGGGTGTCGATCACGGTCAGTGTCGGCTGGATGGCCACGCCACCAAGTCCGGTGGCCACGACGGTCACCCGCAGCTCGTCGGTCATCAGTGGGTCGATCGCCGTGCCCACGACGACGGTCGCGCTCTCCGAGGCGAACTCGGCCACGGTCTCACCGACCGCGGTGAACTCGCCCAGCGACAGACTCGGGCCAGCGGTGATGTTGACCAGAATGCCGCGGGCACCCACCAGGTTGATGTCATCCAGCAGCGGGCTGTGCAGGGCGCGCTGGGCGGCCTCGTAGGCGCGGTTGGCACCGCTGGCGCGGCCGCTGCCCATCATCGCGATGCCCATTTCTGACATGACGGTGCGCACATCGGCGAAGTCGACGTTGATCTGGCCCGGACGCATGATCAGGTCGGCGATGCCCTGCACCGCGCCCAGCAGCACGTCGTTGGCGGCATTGAAGGCATCGGCAAGCGAAACGTCGCGCCCCAACACCAGTTGCAGCTTTTCGTTGGGGATGGTGATCAGCGAATCGACATGCTCGGCCAGCTCCTCGATGCCGCGCTCGGCGACCTGCATCCGCTTGCGGCCCTCGAACGTGAACGGCTTGGTCACCACCGCCACGGTCAGAATGCCGAGGTCACGGGCAATCTGCGCCACCACCGGCGCGCCGCCGGTGCCGGTGCCGCCGCCCATGCCGGCGGTGATGAACACCATGTCGGCACCACCCAGCACCTCGGCGATGCGCTCACGGTCCTCGATTGCCGCCTGTCGGCCGACATCGGGCGAGGCACCCGCGCCCAACCCCTTGGTGATGCCGCTGCCCAGTTGCAGCAGGGTTCTGGCCTGCAACCCCTTGAGCGCCTGGGCATCGGTGTTGGCGCAGATGAACTCCACCCCCTCGACGTCGTTGCTGAGCATGTGGTTGACGGCGTTGCCGCCACCACCACCGACACCCACCACCTTGATGATCGGGCTCTGGGTCACATTGTCTACGAGTTCAAACATGGTCGCGCTCCTGTTTTGGTGATCGTTTCCTGAAAAACCTTCTCTGTTCCGGCCAGCCTCGGCTGGCCGCCCGGACTACAAATTGTGCTGGAACCACTGCTTCAGCCGACTGAGCAGATTGCCCACCGCCGGTCCGCGACTGCCACCGCCGGCGGGCCGCTGCTCATGCTGCCTGAAGCCGTGCTGCAGCAGCCCGACAGCCGTGGCATAGACCGGATTGGCGATGATGTCGGCCAAGCCATGGACATTCTGCGGTACACCGAGCCGCACCGGCATGTGGAAAATCTCTTCGGCCAGCTCGACCGCCCCCTCCATCTTCGCCGTGCCACCAGTCAGCACGATGCCGGCCGTCATCATGCTTTCGTAGCCGCTGCGTTGCAGTTCGGCCCGCACCAGCGTGAAGAGTTCGTCGTAACGTGGCTCCACCACCTCGGCCAGCGCCTGCCGCGAGAGCTCCCGCGCCGGCCGGTCACCGACACTCGGCACCCGGATGATCTCATCGGCACGCGCCAGCTGGGTGTGGGCACAGGCATACTTGATCTTGATCTCCTCGGCGCTGGCGACCGGCGTGCGCAGTGCCACCGCAATGTCGTTGGTGACCTGATCTCCGGCGATCGGGATGACGCCGGTGTGGCGAATCGCGCCATCATGGAAAATGGCGATGTCGGTGGTGCCGCCACCGATGTCGACCAGACAGACACCGAGATCGCGCTCGTCGTCGGTCAGCACGGCGTAGCTGGAAGCGAGCTGCTCCAGGATCATCTCCTCGATTTCGAGGTTGCAACGGCGCACGCACTTTTCGATGTTCTGCGCCGAGTTGACCGCGCAGGTGACCACGTGAACCTTGGCCTCCATCCGCACGCCGGACATGCCGAGCGGCTCCTTGATCCCCTCCTGATCGTCGATCCGGTACTCCTGCGGCAGGATGTGCAGCACCTTCTGGTCGGCGGGCACCGGCACCGCCTGGGCGGCATCGAGCACACGGTCGACATCGCTCTGGTTCACCGCCCGCTCACGGATGGCGACGATGCCATTGGAGTTGAGACTGCGGATGTGGCTGCCGGCAATGCCGACATAGACCGAATGGATCTGGCAACCCGCCATCAGCTCGGCCTCTTCGATGGCGCGCTGAATCGACTGCACGGTCGACTCGATGTTGACCACCACCCCTTTTTTCAGGCCGCGCGAGCGCTGGGTGCCGATGCCGATGACCTCGATCACGCCGTTGTCGCTGCGCTCGCCCACCATCGCCACCACCTTGGAGGTGCCAATGTCGAGCGCCACTATCATGTTCGTACTATTCGCCACCATGAACTCCAGGCATCCGCCTCCGATCGAGGCCAATTTTCATTGTCATCAGTTCTGCTCCCGCCATCTGACCGCGGCAGCACTTGGGTATCTCATGTCGATCGCGGCCACCCGTGACAGCGCCGGCTTGAGGCTGTGGCGCAGCAGGCTGGCCAGATGGTCGATCCGCTGCTCGAGGTCACGACTGCCCAGCTGCACCTTGACCTCGCCGTCGAGCTGCAGCCACCAGCCAGCGGCCGGGTCATATCCCAGTCCGCTGCACGGCACTCCGACCCGCTCCAGTTGCTGCCTGATCTGCTGATAGCGGGCCAGAATCTCCTTGCCGAGATGGGTGGGTCCGGCCAGCTTCGGCAGATGCTCGTAACCCTCGATCGATGGCGGGTAGAAGGGTTCGCCGGCATCGTTGAGCAGTCCGCGCTCGCCCCAGCGCGCCACCGGCTGCTGCTCGACCACCGTCACCGCGATCGCCGCCGGCCAGATCCGCTTCACCTCGACTGCACGGATCCAGGGCAACCCCAGCAACGGCGCCCGCACCGCTTCGAGGTCGACCGTGAAAAAGCGTCCCCGCGCCACCTGCTCGAGTTGGCGCTGCAGATGCTGCTGCTCCAGCCGGTTCAGCGTGCCATGCACCGCCACCTGCTCGATCAGCGGATTGAGCCGCTCGATCGCCCTGGGTGCTCCCCAGACGATGCCGACCACCGCGGCAACCAGGCCCAGCCGCAGCAGCAGCCAGACCAGGGCCCGGCCGACGTCGACCAGTTGCTGCCAGCCCTGCAGCACCACTGCCTGCATCCGCACATGCAGTGGTGGCTGCGCCACCTTGGGCCGGATGCGCTGATTGACCTTGCGCCCCGACAACGGACGCGGTTCGATTCTGCCGGTCGCCGCCGACATTCTGCCAGTCGCGCTCGGGACCGGCCGGCTGCGCGCCGCCGTCGGAGCCGCTGCCGTGCGGCGCGCCGGTGTGACTGCGCGCGCCATGCCCTGATCGCGCCTGGCAGACCGCGCCGGTTTGCGTGGCACTTCGCGCCGCTGCAGTGTGGCCATCGACGGCCGCCCCGATTTGGCGGGCGCCTTCTTCAGCGGCTGCGCATGACGTCCAAGCACGCTCTGCATCATCACCGCTCCCTCTCGGAGGTGGCCAGAATGTCGATCACCAGTGCCTCGAATGAGAGCCCGGCCGCCTTGGCCGCCATCGGCACCAGGCTGTGGTCGGTCAGGCCGGGGACCGTGTTGGCCTCCAGCAGCCAGAAGTTGTCCGCCGCATCGGCCAGCAGGTCGATCCGCCCCCAACCCCGGCAACCGAGGGCGGCAAAGGCCGCCAGCGCCAGCGACTGCACCTTCTGCTCATCGGCCGGCGCGAGCCCGCAGGGGCAGAGATAGCGGGTGTCGTTGGCCTGATACTTGGCGACAAAGTCATAGAAGGTGTGCGAGGTCTCGACCCGGATCACCGGCAGCGCCTCTCCATGCAGAATCGACACGGTGTATTCGGCGCCCTCGATCCAGCGCTCGGCCAGCACCTGCTGGTCGTAACGCAGTGCCAGCGTCAATGCCTGCGCATACTCCGCCGCGGAGCCGACCCGGCTGATGCCAATGCTCGACCCCTCATGGTTGGGCTTGATCGCCACCACCGGACCGACCCGGTCCAGCACCTCTTCCCACGGCGTCTGCGCCGTGACCTGCATGAAAGGCGGCGTCGGCAGACCCAGCCCCCGCCACATCTGCTTGCTCATCTGTTTGTCCATCGCCAGTGCCGAGGCCAGCGCCCCGCTGCCGGTATAGGGACGATCGAGCAGATCGAGCAGCGCCTGCAGCGAGCCATCCTCGCCTCCGCGACCATGCAGGGCGATGAAGGCGCGGTCAAAGCGGCTGTCGACCAAGCGCTCGACCAGTCGCTCATCGGCATCGACCACCTCGACCTCGATCCCCTGTGCCCGCAGCGCATTGAGTACCGCCGCACCGCTGCGCAGGGAGATCTCGCGCTCGGCCGAGCGGCCGCCATGGAGCAGCAGCACCTTGCCGAACCGCTCACGCAGTGAAACCGAAGCCGTGCTCATCGATACTCCGCCCAGTTCAGTCTGCTGGCCGCGATGCGGTTGGCCAGGGCACCGACATTGCCCGCTCCCTGCACCAGCAGGATGTCGCCACCCTTGAGCAGTTGCCGCAACAGCTCCGGTACAGTGGCCTGATCCTCGACGAAGAGCGGCTCGACCGGGCCTCTCTGGCGGATGCTGCGACAGAGCGCCCGGCCGTCGATGCCGGGAATCGCCGGTTCGCCCGCCGCATAGACCTCGAGCAGCAGCAACAGATCGGGCCGCGACAGCACCTGCACGAAATCTTCGTAGAGGTCACGGGTGCGGCTGTAGCGGTGCGGCTGGAACAGCATCACCAGCCGCCGCTCCGGCCAGCCGGCCCGGATCGCATCGATGGTGACGGCCAGCTCGCGCGGATGGTGGCCATAGTCGTCGATCACCATCACCTCGCCGCCGCTGTCGAGCGCAAACTCACCACGCAACTGAAAGCGCCGCCCCACGCCGGCGAACTCACCCAGCCCCTGCTGGATCTGTTCGACATCGACACCCTCGTCGACCGCCACCGCCATGGTGGCCAGCGCATTGAGCACGTTGTGCCGGCCCGGCATCTTCAGCTCGATCGGCAGGCCGGAACCACCCGGCCAGCGCACGTTGAAGCGCACGGTGTTGCGCTGCTGGACGACGTCATACGCATGGAAGTCGGCCTCTTCGCTGAAGCCATAGGTGAGCACCGGCCGGCCGATCTGCGGAATCAGTGCGCGCAGCCGTGGTTCATCCAGACAGACCACCGCCAGGCCGTAGAACGGCAGGTTGTGCAGGAATTCGAGGTAGGTGCGCTCCAGCCGGTTGACGTCGCCGCCGTAGGTCTCCATGTGGTCGAGATCGATGTTGGTCACCACGGCGACCAGCGGTTGCAGGTGCAGGAACGAGGCGTCACTTTCGTCCGCCTCGGCGACCAGGTAGCGGCTGGCACCCAGCCGGGCATTGCTGCCGGCGCTGTTGAGGCGCCCACCGATCACATAGGTGGGATCGAGACCGGCCTTGGCCAGCACGCTGGCGATCAGGCTGGTGGTGGTGGTCTTGCCATGGGTGCCAGCGACGGCGATGCCATGCCGGAACCGCATCAGCTCGGCCAGCATCTCGGCACGCGACACCACCGGCAACCGCTGGGCCCGCGCCGCCAGCAGTTCGGGATTGTCCGAGGTCACGGCGCTGGAGTAGACCACCACATCGGCACCGCTGATCCGACCCGCCTCGTGGCCGAACCCAATGGTGGCACCGAGCCGTTCGAGCCGGCGGGTGTTCTCGCCGGCCGACAGATCCGAACCGGAGATGCGATAGCCCTGATTCAGCAGCACTTCGGCGATGCCGCACATGCCCACACCACCGATGCCGATGAAGTGGATCTGGCGGATGCGGCGCATCTCCGGAATGTCGATGGCGACCCGGTTGACCGGTTCAGGCAGCTTGACCATGGGCCACCTCCTGACAGCAATCGGCCATGCGCTCGGCCGCCTGGGGCCGGGCCAGGGTCTGGATTCGCACGCCCAGCGCCAGCGCACGGGCCGGTTCGCGCACGAACGGCTCGAGCCGGGCTGCCAGCGTCGAGGCATCCAGCGTGGCCTGCGGCAGCAGTTGTGCGCCACCGACCTGCTCAACCACCCGACCATTGACACTCTGATGGTCATCCACCGCAAAGGGATAGGGCACCAGCAGCCCACCGACACCGGCGCAGCAGAGCTCGGCCAGGGTCAGTGCTCCGGCCCGGCAGAGCACCAGATCGGCCCAGCCGTAGGCTGTGGCCATTGCGTCGATGAAGGGCTCGACCCGCGCCTCGACACCGGCCTGTCGATAGCCCGCCCGACAGGCCTCATCCTTGCCGGCCCCGGCCTGATGCCAGACCCGCGGGCGCAGCTCGGCCGGCAGCAGCGCCAGCGCCTGCGGCAGCAGCTCGTTGAGCGCGGCCGCCCCCAGGCTGCCTCCCAGAATCAGCAGATGCAGCGGTTCGCCATCGGCACGGCGCCGCTCGAACCGCTGTCGTGGCGATTCCAATGCACAGATCTCTGCCCGCACCGGATTGCCGACATGCTCCACCCCGGCGCCGCCGAAGGTGGCAGGAAAACCTTCGAAGGTGCGCCGCGCCAGCGGCCGCAGCAGCCGATTGGTCACTCCAGCCACCGCATTCTGCTCATGGATCAGCAGCGGACGGCGCAGCAGCCAGGCCGCCAGACCCCCAGGGCCGGCCGCAAAACCGCCCATGCCGAGCACACAGTCGGGAGCGATGCGGCGGATGCAGCGCACGGCCTGCCACACTGCCCGCACCAGTTGCAGCGGCGCGCCGAGCCAGCGCCGCACTCCAGCACCACGCAGACCGCCGACATCGAGGCAGTTGAGCGAAAAACCGGCCGCCGGCACCAGCCGCTGCTCGATGCCGTGGCGGCTGCCGAGCCACTCGATCCTGGCGCCCCGGCTTTGCAATACATCGGCCACCGCCAGCGCCGGAAAGACATGCCCTCCGGTGCCACCGGCCATGATCAGTACCGTGAGGCTGCGCTGGCTCATGGGCTCTCCTCCTCGCTCCGGATGGGCAGGCCGCTTTCGGCCTCCACCCGCAGCAGCAGCGCCAGCATGAAGCCGGTCACCACGATGCTGCTGCCGCCATAGCTGATCAACGGCAGCGTGAGCCCCTTGGTCGGCAGCAGGCCAGTGTTGACGCCGAGGTTGATCAGTACCTGGATCGCCAGCATCAGCGTGATGCCGTAGGCCAGATAACCGCCGAACAGCCGCCCTTCGCACTCGGCGTTGCGGGCAATCACCAGCCCGCGCCAGATCAGCATGACGAAGAGCGCAACCAGCGCCAGACAACCCAGCAGTCCCAGCTCCTCGGCGATCACCGCAAAGACGAAATCGGTGTGCGCCTCAGGCAGATAGAAGACCTTCTGCACACTGTTGCCAAGACCCAGTCCGAACCACTCTCCTCGTCCGAAGGCAATCAGCGCCTGCACCAACTGATAGCCACTGCCATACTGGTCGGCCCAGGGATCGATGTAGGCCTTGATCCGCTCCAGACGGTAGGGTTGCGCCACCAGCAGCAGGCTGCCCAGGGCAATGCTGCCGAGGATCAGCGTCGAGAAGCGCAACACCGCCATGCCGGCAAGAAAGAACAGACCCAGCACCGTCGACATCAGCACCACCACCGCGCCATAGTCGGGTTCGAGAATCAGCAGGGCGATCACCAGCCCCAGAATCAGCATCGGGTTGAAAAAGCCGGTCCAGCGCTGCTGCACCTCGACCCGGTGACGCACCAGGTAGCCGGACAGATAGATCAGGATGAACGCCTTGGCGATCTCCGAGGTCTGCACGCTGACACTGCCGAAACCGAGCCAGCGCGCGCTGCCATTGACCTTGCGGCCAATGCCCGGCACCAACACCAGCACCAGCAGCACGATGGCGACCAGCAACAGGCGCGCGCCATGCCGCTCCCACCAGGCCAACGGCACCCGTCGGGTCAACAGCAGCACACCGGTGCCGATCAGCAGCCACAGACCATGCCGCTTGCTGTGATACCAGGCATCCCCCAGGTTGGTGGCATCGATGTCGACCGAAGCCGACGTGACCATGACCCAGCCGAACAGTGCCAGCGCCAGCATCGGCAGCGCCAGCAGCAGGTCGACCCGATCAGCCGCCACCGGCCGCTTGAGCAGGTTGCCCCACAGGGTGGTCATGGCCGGTGGACTCAGTGACATGCTGCCAACTCCCGCACTGCGCGCTGGAACGCCGCACCGCGCTCGGCAAAGCCGCTGAATTGATCGAAACTGGCACAGGCGGGTGCCAGCAGCACGCAATCGCCGGTCTGCGCCAGATCACGCGCCTGCCGGACGGCCTCATCGATCCCTTGCACCTGCACGCTGGGCGTGACCGGATCGAGCGCGGCAGCGATTTCGCCACCATCAACCCCCATCAGCACCACCGCCCGCGCGTGATTCCGCACCGGCTCGCGCAGGCCGGAAAAATCGGCGCCCTTGCCGACACCACCCAGAATCAGCACCAGCTTGCCAGCGAGATCGGCTGCCAGACCCCGTATCGCCGCGACGGTGGCCCCGACATTGGTCGCCTTGGAATCATCGACATAGTCGACGCCATCGATGCGGTCGATCCATTGGCAGCGGTGCGGCAGACCACCGAACTCGAGCAGTGCCTCGACCATCGCAGCGCGCGGCAGGCCGATTGCGCTGCCGGCCGCCAGCGCGGCGAGCATGTTGCCGTGGTTGTGCAGGCCGCGCAGCTTGAGCGCATCGGTTGCCACCCAAGGCTCGTCCCCTTGGGCGAGATAGCGCCTGCCACCCTGCTCGATCAGGCCGAACTCCTGCGCACTGGCCGGCCGTCGCAGCCGGTAGGACCAGCGCCGCACCGTCGCCCCGTCCATCCTGGTCTCGGGGTCGTCACTGTTCGTCACCACCTGGCGGACGCCATTGAAGATGCGCCGCTTGGCCGCGCGGTAACTGGCCAGGTCAGCGTAGCGGTCCATGTGGTCTTCGCTGAGGTTGAGCAGCAGCGCCACTTCGGCATCCAGCTGCTCGACCAGCTCCAGTTGAAAGCTGGAGAGCTCCAGCACCACCACCTCGGCTGCGCCCTGTTCCAGCAGCTCCAGCGCCGGCGTGCCGAGGTTGCCGCCCACCACCACCCGACAGCCGGCACGCCGTGCCATCTCACCGATCAGCGTGGTCACCGTGCTCTTGCCGTTGGAGCCGGTCACGGCCACCAGTGCGCCCTCGGTCTGCGCCCGGAACAACGCGATGTCGCCGGTGATGCGCGCGCCCGCCGCTGCGGCCTGGCGGATCGCCGGCTCGCCGAGCGGTACGCCCGGGCTCACCACCAACTGCTCGAAACGGCTGAACAGCGCTCCATCGAAAGGCCCCAGGTGGCAGGCCACGCCCGGCTGTTCAGTGCGCAGCTGCTCCAGCCCGGGCGGCATGGTGCGGCTGTCGGCCACGGCGAAATGGATGCCCTGGCGCGCCAGAAAACGGGCCACCGACAGGCCAGTCGCGCCCAGCCCCACCACCAGGGTCTGCATCTTTTCAGTGGTCGCGACACTGTGCATGCGTCACCTCAGCTTCAGCGTGGCCAGACCGATCAGCACCAGCACCAGGGTGATGATCCAGAAACGGACGATCACCCGCGGTTCGGGCCAGCCCTTCAGCTCATAGTGGTGGTGCAGCGGCGCCATGCGGAAGATGCGCCGCTTGGTCAGCTTGTAGTAGCCGACCTGCAGAATGACCGAGACCGTCTCCATCACGAAGACCCCCCCCATGATGAACAGCACGATCTCCTGGCGCACGATGACCGCCACGGTGCCCAGTGCAGCGCCCAGCGCCAGCGCGCCGACATCGCCCATGAAGACCTGCGCCGGATAGGCGTTGAACCAGAGAAATCCAAGTCCGGCACCGACGATCGCCGCACAGAACACCAGCACCTCGCCGGCCCCCTTGATGTGCGGAATCAGCAGGTAGTCGGCAAAACCGGCATGGCCGGCGACATAGGCGAACAGGCCCAATGCACCGCCGACCATCACCGTCGACATGATCGCCAGCCCATCGAGGCCATCGGTCAGGTTGACGGCATTGCTGGTGCCGACGATGACGAAGTAGACCAGCGGGATGAACAGCAACCCGAGGTTGATCGAGACATTCTTGAAGAAGGGCAGCAACAGCTGGGTCTGCTCCGCAATGGTGGCATTCTGGAACAGGAACAGCGCGGCGGCGATGCCGATCAGCGACTGCCAGAAATATTTCCAGCGCGCCGGCAGGCCGATCGAGTTCTTCTGCACCACCTTGCGGTAGTCATCGACCCAGCCCACCGCGCCAAACAGCAGGGTCACGCCCAGCAGCAGCAGGATGTAGCGGTTGCTCAGATCGGCCCACAGCAGCGTGCTGGTCAGCATCGACAGCAGAATCAGCACCCCGCCCATCGTCGGCGTGCCGGCCTTGCTCAGATGGGTGGCGGGTCCAAGCGTGCGGATGCTCTGCTTGATCTGCAATCCGGCCAGACGGTCGATCACCCAGGGACCGGCCAGCAGCGCGATCGCCAGCGCGGTCAGCACGCTGAGAATCGCCCGCAGCGTGAGGTAGCGGAACACGCCGAACAGCGACTCATAACCGGCCAGCTGACCTGTCAGCCACAGCAACATCAGCAGACCTCCTGCTGGCTCAGCGCCTCGACCACCCGTTCGAGCCGGGCACTGCGCGACCCCTTGATCAGCACCACCCAGCCCTGCTGCAACCGTGGCTTCAGCCAGGCAATCGCCGCATCGACATTGCCGCAGGCCACGGCGCCGGCACCGAAGGTTTCGGCCGCCACTGCCGCCACCTCACCGACCGTCACCAGCTGATCGACCCCATGCTGTCTGGCATGGCGGCCGATGTCGCGGTGCAGCTCCAGCGTCGTCTCGCCCAGTTCGGCCATCTGTCCCAGCACCAGAATGCGCTCCCCCTCCTGCAGGCAGAGCAGATCGATCGCCGCCTTCACTGCCGTCGGGCTGGCGTTGTAACTGTCATCGATCACCACTGCACCGGAACTGCCCTGCAACCGCATCACCCGGCCGGCGGTTGGCTTCACCCGCGACAGACCGCGGGCGATGCTGGTCAGATCGATGCCGAACGCCACGGCCGCCGCCGAAGCCGCCAGCGCATTGGAAACCATGTGGCGACCGTAGAGCCTGAGCGCGACGGCGATCTGGCCTGCCGGCGTGTTCAGCTCGAAACGGTACCGCCCATCCGCATCCGCCACCTGGTCGGTCGCGGTGATCTCGGCATCGCTGCCGCCCTGCAGGCTGAAGCTGATGACGCGCCGACCTGCCGCCCGTTCACGCCAGGCGTCGTAGCCGGCATCATCCCGGTTCAACACCGCAACGCCATCAGGCGGCAGGGCATCCAGAATCTCACCCTTGGCCATCACGACCCCGGCGTGAGAGCCAAAACCCTCCAGATGTGCCTCGCCGGAATTGGTGATCACCGCCACCTTCGGCTTGGCCAGAGCGGCGGTGTAGGCGATCTCGCCCAGGTGGTTGGCCCCCAGCTCCAGCACGGCATAGCGGTGCTGCGCTTCCAGTTCGAGCAGCGTCAGCGGCACGCCGATCTCATTGTTGAGGTTGCCGCGGGTGGCATGGGTCGGCGCCACTTCAGCCAGAATCGACGCGGTCAGCTCCTTGGCCGTGCTCTTGCCGCAACTGCCGGTGATCGCCACCAGCTCTCCGGTGAAGCGGCCGCGGTTCAACTCCGCCAGCCGCCCCAGCGCCAGCCGGCTGTCACTCACCTGACAGTGCGGCAGCGGATAGGGAATCGGCTGCTCCACCAGCGCCGCCACCGCGCCGCGTGCAATGGCCTGATCGATGAACTGATGTGGATCGAATTGCGGTCCGGGCAGCGCCACGAACAGATCGCCCGCCACCAGCTTGCGGGTGTCGGTGCAGACCGAGCCGAAACAGACATCCGCACCTTGCAGCCGGCCCGCGCACGCTGCACAGCAATCACTCAGCTTGAAGCTGCCGATCATGCGACCCGGTACCTTTGCAGCGCGGCCTCGACGATCGCATGGTCGTTGCAGGGATGGCGCTGACCTGCCACCTCCTGGTAACGCTCATGCCCCTTGCCAGCCACCAGAATCCAATCCTCGGCGGCCGCCTGTCCGATGACCTGCTCGATGGCGCGCGACCGCTCATGCTCAACCAGCACCTCGGCCGCACCGACACCAGAGAGGATCTGGTCGGTGATGGCGACGGGCGACTCACTGCGCGGATTGTCATCGGTCACCATCACCCGGTCGGCCAGGCGGACGGCAATCGCCCCCATCAACGGCCGCTTGTCGCGATCACGGTCGCCACCGCAACCGAACAGACACCAGAGCGCTCCGTCACAGTGCTCGCGCAGTGCTTCGAGCACGCTCTGCAGCGCCGCTGGCGTGTGGGCATAATCGATCACCACCGTGGGCCTGCCGGCACCGCCCAGCCGCTCCATGCGCCCCTCGACCGGCCGCACCGCACGGCATGCCGCCAACAGGGCAGAAAACTCAAAACCGCGACCCGCCGCGACCGCCAGCGCTGCCAGCAGATTGGCCAGGTTGAAACGACCGAGCAGCGTCGTCACCAGTTCGCCACGTCCCCAAGGGGTGGTCAGCCAGGCGCGCAGCTCACCCTGGGCGATCGACCGGATTTCGGCATGCAGGTCGGCCTCGGGCCGCTCCAGGCTGCAGGAGAGCGCCTCGACACCCTCCGGCACCCGCTTCAGGAGTTCACGACCGAACGGGTCATCAAGGTTGATGACCACCCGCTGCAGCCCCGGCCAGACGAACAGCCGCGCCTTGGCGGCGCCGTAGCGCTGCATGTCGCCGTGATAGTCGAGATGGTCGTGGCTCAGGTTGGTGAAGACCGCCTCATGGAAGCGCACGCCATCGACCCGCCCCTGATCGAGCGCATGTGAAGAGACCTCCACCGCCACCGAATCGGCCCCCTGCGCCAGCAGTCGGGCCAGCAGGCCATGCAGTTGCACGACATCGGGGGTGGTGTGGCGGGTCGGCGACAACTGACCGAGAAAGCCATTGCCCAGGGTGCCGATCACCGCGCAGTTATCGCCCTGGCTGCCCAGCAACTGCGCCAGCTCATGACAGACCGAGCTCTTGCCATTGGTGCCGGTGACCCCGGTGACCCGCAGCTGCGTCGATGGCGCATGATTGAAGCGGTCGGCCAGTTCACCCAACCGCTGCCGCAGCGCCACAATGGCCACCACCGGCGCGGTGGTGGCCGTCGGCGGATCAAAGCCCTCCGCCTCGCAAAGCACCGCCGCCGCCCCGGCGGCCAGCGCCGCATCGATATGACGCCGACCATCGCCATGCAGTCCCGGCACCGCCAGAAACAGATCTCCCGGCCGCACCTGCCGACTGTCGAGCGCAAGGCCGGTCACCGGCAACTCACCGCCGGCCATCCCCGGCATGGCCAGCAGCGTGGCGAGACTCATTGCGGCACTGCCCGTCTGCTGCTGCATCATGGCGTGCCACCCTTGGCCACCTGCAGCCCCTTGCCGCCCTCGGGCGGCACATCCAGCAGCCGCAGGGTACCGGTCATGACCTTGCCGAACACCGGCGCCGCCACCGCACCACCGTAGTAGGCACCCGCAGTGGGGTTGTCGATGATGATGACGGCCACCACCCGCGGCTGCTCGACCGGCGCGAAGCCAGCAAAGACCGACAGGTAGTTGCTCGCCTCATAACCGCCAGTGCCGATCTTGTGGACCGTGCCGGTCTTGCCGGCCACCCGGTAGCCCGGCACCCGCGCCTTGAAGCCGGTGCCGCCCGGGGTCACCACCTGCTCGAGCATCGCGACGATCTGACGGTTGACCTGCGAATCGATGACCCTGACCCCCGGATCCACCGCGCTGTCGGCCAGAATCTTGATCCCGCGCCGCACACCATCGTTGGCCAGCACCGAATAGGCTTCGGCCAGTTGCAGCGGGGTCACGGCCAGCCCATAGCCAAACGAGAGCGTGGCCCGCACCAGTGGATGGCGCATCGAGCCGGATGGCAGCGATCCCACCGCCTCACCAGGAAAGCCACTGCCGGTGGAACGCCCGAGTCCCACCTGATCGAACAGGTCGCGCACCGCCGTCTCTTCCAGCGTCAGCGCCACCTTAATGGTGCCGACATTGCTCGACTTGGAGAGCACATGGCTCAGATCGATCACGCCGTAGTTGTGGACGTCACGAATCACCTTGCCATTGATCTGGATGTATCCCGGCGTGGTGTCGATGACCGTGCTCGGCTGATAACGGCCGCTCGCCAGCGCCACCGCCAACGTGAAGGGCTTGACCGTGGAGCCCGGCTCGACCAGATCGATGATCGCGCGGTTGCGCAGATTGTGCGGCTGGAGTCCAATGCGGTTGTTGGGGTTGAAGGAGGGCTGATTGACCATCGCCAGCACATCACCGGTGGTCGAATCGAGCATCACCACCGAACCACCGGCGGCGCCATTCTCCTGCACCGCCGCCTTCAGTTCGCGGTAGGCCAGCGCCTGGATGCGGGCATCGAGACTGAGCCTGAGCTCTCCGCCCGGACGCGGATCCCTGATGCGACTCAGCTCACGAATCGGCTCGGCACGCCGATCCTGCAGCACCTTGCGCCGTCCATCCTGACCGCGCAGATGGCCATCGAAGGCCAGCTCCACCCCCTCCTGACCGTGGTCGTCGACATTGGTGAAACCCAGCACATGGGCCGTCACCTCGCCATCGGGGTAGTAACGTCGATATTCGGTCCGACCGTAGATGCCCGGCACCTTCAAATCGAGAATCGCACTGGCCAGATCGGGCGGAAGCTGACGACGCAGGTAGAGAAATTCCCGACGCGCGGCGGCCCCCGCCTGCAGCTTGGCGATCAGCTCTTTCGGGTCGATTTCGAGCGCGCGTGCCAGCTCCGGAATCCGCTCGGCAGCGGCCAAAACGGATTTGGGATTGGCGCAGATCGACTCCAGCGGCGTACTCACTGCCAGCGGATGACCATTGCGGTCGATGATCATGCCGCGGTGCGCCTCGATCGTCTCGGTGCGGATGGCCCGCGCGTCGCCATGCCGCTGATAGAAGTCGCGGTCGAAAACATGCAGGTCGAACAACCGCCCCATCATCGCCAGCGCCGCCACCGACAGCAGGACGGCGGCCAGCCGCAGCCGCCAGACCGAAGCCGGTTCCAGCAGTGCGACTGCCTGTTTCATGGCTTCACCACCAGCAGATTGGCGGCATCCGGCGCCCCCATCTGCAACCGGCTGACGGCCAGCTCCTTGATCCGATCGTGTGAAGCCAGGGTGCCGCGCTCGAGCAGCAGGCGGCTCCACTCGACCTGCAACTGGTCACGCTGCCGCTCCAGATCCCGCAGCTCGCCGTGCGCCTGCCGGGTCAGATGGGTGCTCTGCACCACGGCGATCGCCGAAGCCACCACCGCCACAACCAGCGCTCCCAATATCAGGTTCGTCACTCGGCCCATGCCCGTTTTCCGTTCTGTTTTCATCGGGTTCCGCCTTCAACTCAGGCCAGCTTCTCGGCCGCACGCAGCACCGCACTGCGCGCCCGCGGATTGCTGTTCAGCTCCTGCTCGCCTGCGCGCTGACCACCCGACAGCAGCCGCAGGCGGCGCTTGAGCAGAGCGGCCGGCACCGGCAACTTGGCCGGCAGATCGTCACCGCGCGCGTGGTGACGAAAAAACCGCTTGACGATGCGATCTTCCAGCGAGTGGAAGCTGATCACCACCAGCCGCCCTCCGATCGCCAGCACTTCGAGCGCCTGCTCCAGTGCACGCTGCAACAGCGTCAACTCATCGTTGATGGCGATGCGGATCGCCTGAAAACTCTGGGTGGCTGGATGACGATCCTTGGGCCAGCGAGGGTGAGCCGCCGCCACCACCCTGGCCAGCTGCACCGTGCCAAGCAGCGGTGTCTGCCGCCCGGCCGCGACAATCGCCGCCGCGATGCGGCGAGCGAAGCGCTCTTCACCATACTCGCGCAGCACCCGTTCCAGCTCCGCCTCATCGACCCGCGCCAGCCACTGGGCTGCACTTTCGCCCCGACTGGGATCCATGCGCATGTCGAGCGGCCCATCGCGCATGAAACTGAAACCGCGCCGCGCCTCGTCGAGCTGCGGCGATGAGACCCCCAGATCGAGCAGCACGCCACTCACCTGACCACGCCAGCCACGGCTGCTGGCCAGTGCTTCCAACTGGTCGAACGCGGCGTGGACCAGCTCGATGCGCGCATCGCCGCCGAATTCCTGCACGCCATGGGCGATCGCTTCCGGATCACGGTCGAGCGCCAGCAGTCGTCCCCGCTCGCTCAACCGCTGCAACAGCGCCCCGCTGTGCCCGCCACGACCGAAGGTGCCATCGATGTAGCAACCACCGCCATCGCTGAACCAGAGCGCCATCGTTTCCTCCAGCATCACCGGTCTGTGCGCCGGCTCGATCGGAACAGGCTCCCGCGACATCAGATCGAAAACCCGCGCAGCTCATCCGGCACCATGCCACTCTGGACGCGCTCCTCTTCGATCCAGCGATCCCGCTCGACACTCCAGCGATCCTCGGCCCAGATCTCGAAACGGTTGCCCTGCCCAAGCAGGATCACCGGCTTGCTCTTTTCCAGATTGGCGTATTCGCGCAGCAGCGGCGGCAACAGAATGCGCCCTGCCGTGTCCATCTCGACATCGTTGGCATGACCCAGCAACAGTCGCTGAATGCGTCGGGTGGCCGGATTGAAGCTCGGCAGCGCGCTGATTTTTTCCTGAAGCACCTCCCATTCCGGGAGCGGAAAAAGCTGCAAACAACTCTGCTGGGTATCGATGGTCACCACCAATCCGGCACCACCGCAGGCCAAAAGCTGGTCACGAAACCGGGCCGGGATCGCAATGCGACCCTTGGGATCAAGACTGACCTGCGCAATGCCGCGAAATGCCATGAAGTTTCCACCCAGCGGGAGGGCATTTCAGCCCTTTCACGCCACATAACGACACTTTTCACCACCACGCACACTATATGGAGCGCAAAATGGGCTTGTCAAGGAAAATCACGGCCTCTCACAGCAGAAACGCTGTCATTAAAATTCTTTTTTAATCATATAGATAAAATTATTATCAAGCACTTGCCAACCAAAGCAAAACAGTCTCGCAAGTGTGGAGCAAGACTGGCGCGAAACCGACCCGCGCAGACAGATTGCAGTCGCCGTGCAACGGTTCAATCGAAGCAGAGATGAGAAGGGGAAGGGTGCATGGAGCCGGCCGATAAGCCGGGTTCTGTCGAGGACAATCATTCATCTGGGCCGCGAATCACTCCGCGGCTCTAGCGACCTACCCGAATCCGGTGCGGGCCGCACCGATGGATTCCTATTTGGTCTTGCTCCGGGCGGGGTTTGCCATGCCACGCGTGTTGCCACCCGTGCGGTGCGCTCTTACCGCACCATTTCACCCTTACCACACCGACGATGTGTCGCCAGCGGGCGGTATCTTTTCTGTTGCACTTTCCGTGGGCTCGCGCCCCCCAGGCGTTACCTGGCGCCCTGCCCTGTGGAGCCCGGACTTTCCTCCCCACCTGCAACCAGGCAGAGCGATTGTCTGGCCAACTCCATGCCGCACCAGCTTAACCAACTCGGCACACCGGCGACAAGCCTTTCGGCCCAGACAAGGTCACTGTTTTTTCATTCTGGCATCAAAAATGCTGACAGACTGGAGGCAGACCCAATGAAAACCCCGGTGGGTGTGCACCGGGGTTTTCTTTTTTGTGTGACGCTTCGCCAGCAGACGGCATGAAACAGCTCAGCACAGCCATCGGAATTGACCACTGGCTCTGTCCAGCTCTTCGAGGGCGGCTGAGTCGGGATCAAAATACCAGCCACGCAATCGCAATGTCCCCTCGTTCAGGCGCGCGGCGATGAAGGGATAGCGCTCGAGGTTGTTCAGCGACAACGACAGCGCCTTGCGGCTCAACTGGTCGACCTGCCAATCGAGATCGCTGCGGAACCCCGCGCGCAACACCTGTTCGGCAGCCTGCTCGGCGATTTCGGTCCACTCCGCCAGCGGATGGCTGGCCAAAGAGCCATCGATCAGACGGTGCAGCAGCGTGCGCAGGCCGTTGCAGCGACCATGCCCCATGACGATCAGCTCTTCGACATCGAGGTAACAGACGCCATATTCGAGCGCTGCCGGGGTCTCCTGGTAGTGCTTGTCGGGCTGGCAGGGCGGAATCAGGTTGGCAACGTTGCGCACCACGAAGATGTCGCCGGCGTCGGAGTTGGTGATGATGGCCGGATCGAACCTGGAGTCACAGCAACCCACGACCATCACCCTTGGCGTCGACAGATTCTGCATCTTCAGCTTCTGCTGCCCATGGTGGCGCGCCAGATACTCCTGCTTGAAGCTGGCAAAACCGTCGATCAGCGCGTCGATGTCAGACTTCGACTGCATCGTTCCATCACCGCGCAGGGCAAGATGGCGAGAGTGGGACAGCATGGGAATCAACCTCCATGAACACAGGGCATTTCTCAAAAAATACTCAAGACAAGTTACATGCCAATGATGCATGGAGGCCCATTCCGGCCGATGGGAAGCCCCGTTGCGGTTTTTCGACACCATCCTGCGCCAGATTGGGGCGACAGCGCCGCGCGGAGGCCAAGTCGAGTGCATCCGAACGGGTGACCGCCATTCACATCGGCAGCGGGCGTGCTAAGGTTTATTCAGGCCCAATCTGGATGAATCCCATGCGTCGTACAGCCTGGATCACACTGCTGCTTCTGACCGCACCAGTCACCGCCTTCGCCAGGGCACCAGACATTGCCATCTCCGGACTGTTCAATGGCGCGGCACTGCTGACCATCAATGGTCAACCGAAGATGTTGCGGGTGGGCGAGCCGGCCTACGCCGGAGTCCGCCTGATTTCGGCCGATCCGCATGGGGCCGTGGTCGAGGTGAATGGCGAGCGCAGGCCGTTGCGGCTCTCGGAGCAGATCGGCGACCGCTTTGTGCCAAGAGAGCGCGCACGGGCCACCATCGTGCCGGATGCCCGGCAGCAATACCTGACCCAGGGCAGCATCAATGGTCTGAGCGTCTCCATGCTGGTCGACACCGGCGCCACGGCCATCGCCATGAGCGAAACCGAGGCACGTCGGCTTGGCATCGACTTTCGCTACCGGGGCGAAGAGTCCATGGTCACCACGGCCAGCCACCAGGTGAGAGCCTACCGGGTCGTGCTGGAGCAGGTGACGGTCGGTGAGATCACCGTACATCAGGTCGAGGCGGCCATTCTCGAGGGTGATCTGCCCGAGCAGATCCTGCTGGGGATGAGCTTTTTGCGGCACGTCGAGCTCTCCGAACGTCAGGGCATGCTGGAGTTGGTCGAAAAATAACCTGAAACGCCCAGCCGGCTCAGCAGGGCATTCGCCTCGGCTGCGTGTTCGTTGCTAAAATCGCCGGCTTGCTGTTCAAGAGGTGGCGTGTGGCAGTCCAACATATCGCATCGGCGGCACTACCCACTCCCTGGGGGGAGTTCGAGGTGCATGCCTTCGAAGACAAAGCGACCGGCAAGGAGCATCTGGCGCTGACACTGGGGTCGATCGGCGGCGGTGAGCCGGTGCTGATCCGGCTGCATTCGGAGTGTCTGACCGGCGACGCGCTGTTCAGCCTGCGTTGCGACTGTGGCTCACAGCTGCAAAGCGCGCTGCAGCAGATTGCCGAGACCGGCCGCGGCGTGCTGCTCTACCTGCGCCAGGAAGGACGCGGCATTGGTCTGATCAACAAGATACGGGCCTATCACCTGCAGGATGGCGGCGCCGACACCGTCGAGGCCAACCAGCGGCTCGGCTTCGAGCCCGATCTGCGTGACTATGGCATGTGCGGTGAAATGCTGGCATGGCTCGGCGTCAGCCGGGTGCGGCTGCTGACCAACAATCCGCGCAAGGTCGAACAACTGCAACGGCAAGGGGTCGAGGTGGTGGAGCGAATTCCGCTGGAGACCGGCCAGAACCCGCACAATCTGCGCTATCTGGCCACCAAGGCCGACAAGCTCGGCCACCTGCTCGACCGCAGCGGCATGGCCCGCTGCGACGAGGAGTGATCTCGCCCGTCCACACGGTCTCACCCCAGCCCTGCCGCGCTCTCCCGACGCGGCAGGCGCGCCTCGACCGACCGACAGATGCCCTCGGCATCCAGCCCGCATTCGGCCAGCAGCGCAGCCGTTTTGCCATGGTCGATGAAGCGGTCCGGCAGACCGAGATTGAGCGGCGCCATCAGCACGCCGTGTGCGGCCAGGCACTCGTTCACCGCTGAACCAGCGCCCCCCATCACCACATTCTCTTCGATGGTCACCAGCAGCTGGTGGCTTTCGGCCAGCCGCAGCACCAGCGCTTCATCGATCGGTTTGACGAAACGCATGTCAACCACGGTGGCGTCGAGCCGTTCGGCGGCGGCAAGCGCCGGGCGCACCATCGATCCAAAGGCCAGCAGCGCCACCTCGCGTCCTTGGCGCCGCACCAGAGCGCGGCCGATCTCCAGCGCGCTCATCGCCTCGACCACCTCGGCCCCCGGCCCCGTGCCGCGCGGGTAGCGCACGGCCGCGGGTCCTGGATGGATGAAGCCGGTGCAGAGCATCTGCCGCGTCTCGTTCTCGTCCGATGGCGCCATCACCAGCAGATTCGGAATCGCGCGCAGGTAGCTCAGGTCGAAGCTGCCGGCATGGGTGGCGCCATCCTCGCCCACCAGACCGGCGCGGTCGAGCGCAAACAGCACGTCGAGATTCTGAATGGCGACATCGTGGATCAACTGGTCATAGGCCCGCTGCAGAAAGGTGGAGTAGATCGCCACCACCGGCTTGGCCCCTTCGCAGGCCATGCCGGCAGCCAAGGTCACTGCATGCTGCTCGGCAATGCCGACATCACAGTAACGCTGCGGATAGCGCTGCGAAAAGGTCACCAGATCTGAGCCCTCGGCCATCGCCGGGGTGATGCCGATCAGCCGCGGCTCCTGCTCCGCCATGTCGCACAGCCACTGGCCAAAGATGCTGGAGTACTTCTGTCCCTTGTTGACGACAGTCAAAAGCTCGCCCTGCCGGGTCTCGAGCTTGGAGATGGCGTGGTAACCGATCGGATCCTGCTCGGCCGGTGCGAAGCCCTTGCCCTTGCGGGTGATCACATGCAGCAGTCGCGGACCCGGCAGAAATTTCATGTCGCTCAGCGTCTTGACCAGCGCCGGCAGGTCGTGGCCATCGAGCGGACCGATGTAGTTGAAGCCGAGCTCCTCGAACAACACACCGGGGGCCACCATCCCCTTCATGTACTCCTCGGTGCGGCGCGCCAGCTCCCAGAATGGCGGAATGCGGCTCAGCAGCCGCTTGCTGCCCTGGCGCACCGAGTTGTAGGTCTTGCCGGCCCAGATGCGCGCCAGATATTGCGATAGCCCGCCGACATTGCGCGAAATCGACATGTCGTTGTCGTTCAGCACCACCAGCAGGTCATTGCCGACGTGGGCTGCATGGTTCAGTGCCTCGAAGGCCATGCCCGCGGTCATCGCCCCATCGCCGATCACCGCCACATGGTGGCGCTGCTCGCCCTTGAGCCTGCTGGCCAGCGCCATGCCGAGTGCGGCACCGATCGAGGTGCTGGAGTGGCCGACACCAAAGGTGTCGTAATCACTCTCGCTCCGCTTCGGAAAGCCGGAGATACCCCCCTGCTGACGCAGCCCGGCCATGGCCTCGCGCCGACCGGTCAGAATCTTGTGCGGATAGGCCTGATGGCCGACATCCCATACCAGCCGGTCATGCGGCGTGTCGAACACATAGTGCAGCGCGATGGTCAGCTCGACCACGCCCAGACCGGCGCCGAAGTGGCCACCGGTCTGGCCGACGGTGTAGAGCAGATACTCACGCAGTTCACGGGCGAGCTGCGGCAACTGCTGCTCCGGCAGGTCACGCAGCTGCGCCGGGATGTCGATCTGATCGAGCAGCGGCGTGGCTGGCCGCTGTCTAGGAATTTCGTCAAAAGTGACCGGCATGGTTCAGCCCGACAAAACGCGGCGACAACAGAAATTGATTTGATTGCAAATCATACCACCGTCGGCCGCTTTCACTCTCATGCCGACCGGCGCCGTTCAGTGGCTGCGCTGCTGCAACTGCTCGCACAGTGCGCGCAGTGGCCAGGCCCGACTGCCGAGGGGTTCGAGCGCCGCCAGCGCCTGCTGATGCAGCGCTTCGGCCCGCGCCTTGGCCTCATCCATGCCCAGCAGCCGCGGATAGGTCAGCTTGCCACGCGCGGCATCGGCACCCTGCCGCTTGCCGAGCAGCGCCGTCTCACCCTCGACATCGAGAATGTCATCCCGGATCTGAAAGGCCAGCCCCAAGGCCGCGGCATGACGATCGAGCGCCGTGAGCCGCAGCGCATCCTGCTCCCCTGCGGCCAGTGCACCCAGTCTGACACTGGCGCGCAGCAGTGCACCGGTCTTGCGTGCATGCAGCGACTCCAGTTCGGCCAGCGTCAGCGGCGGGTCATGGCGCGCCTCAACGGCCAGATCGAGCGCCTGTCCGCCCACCATTCCGCCACCACCGGCCGCCCGCGCCAGCGTCAGCACCATCGCCATGCGCAGTTCGACGCTGGGTTGGCTGGCTGTCGCCAACAGTTCGAAGGCCAGGCTCTGCAAGGCATCGCCGGCCAGAATCGCACTGGCCTCGTCAAAGGCGATGTGGCAGGTGGGACGGCCACGGCGCAGGTCGTCATCATCCATCGCCGGCAGGTCATCATGCACCAGCGAATAGCCATGGATCAGCTCGACCGCCAGGGCCGGCAGCTCCGCGACCTCTGCCGTGCCACCACAGCTTTCGCAGGCCGCATGGACCAGCAGCGGACGAATCCGCTTGCCACCGCCCTGCATCGCATGGCGCATCGCCTCGAACAGGCGGGCCGCCGCCGGATCGGCCGCGGGCAGGTGGTGGTCGATCAGCGCTTCGAGCCGCCGCCGATGTGGGTCGGCCCACTGGTCGAAGGCTGCACTCATTCCGCCGGCTCGAAGGGTTGGCGGGTTTCGCCATCGGCGAGCAGGATCTCCACCTTCTGCTGGGCATCCCGCAGGCTGCCCTGGCATTCTCGTGCCAGCTTGACGCCCTGCTCGAACAGGTCGAGCGCCTCCTCGATCGGGATGTCACCTCGTTCGAGCGTGGTGACCAGACTCTCCAGCCGGGTGAGTGATTGATCGAAGTCGCTCTTTTTGCGCTTGGTGGTCATGGGGGACAGATGCATCGGTTCAAACTTGAATGGTAGCGCAGTCTGGGTCGATCTCCCTAGCCCGCCGCCACCTGGCTCCACCGCCGCCGCACCGCCTTGCGCGCCTCTTCCAGCGCCAGCATCGCGAGCGGGAACGGCAGCATGAACCACCACGCATCCATCGCCAACGGCGCGGTGCCGAACAGCGCGTTGCCCCAGGGCGTGTAGAGGATTGCCGCCAGCAGCAGCAGTTCGAAGCCGATGCCCCAATACAGCAGCGGGCTCGGCCGGCCGTTGCCGGCGAACAGCCCGCCGCGCGCGGAGCGGCACAGCCAGACGTTCGCCACCTGCATCAGCACGATGGCGGCCAAACACGCGCCGGTGGCGGCGCGGTACAGCGGGTCGGTGGGCGCCAGCTGCTGTCCGTACTGCCAGCCGCCCGCGTGCAGCACGAAGAAGTAGGCCGCCATGGCGGCGCCGGCTTCGAGCAGACCCAGGAACAGGTAGGCGCGTGCGATCAGCGCGCCGTCGATCAGCCGTTCGCTGGCGCGGCGCGGCGGGCGCTGCATCACCTGCGCGGCGGGCCGTTCTGCGCCGAGCGCCAGCGCCGGCAGCATGTCGGTGCCCAGATCCACGGCCAGAATCTGGATCACCGTCAGCGGCAGCGGGATGCGCAGCAGCGCAAAGGCGAGGTAGGGCACCACCTCGGGGATGTTCGAGGTGAGGATGTAGGTGAGGAACTTGCGCAGGTTGTCGAACACGCCGCGCCCTTCCTCGACGGCGGCGACGATGGTGGCGAAGTTGTCGTCGAGCAGCACCATGTCGGCCGCCGCCTTGGCGACATCGGTGCCGGCCACGCCCATGGCGATGCCGATGTGCGCCTCGCGCAGCGCCGGGGCGTCGTTGACGCCGTCGCCGGTGACGGCGACGATCTCGCCGCGGCGCTTGAGCGCCGCGACGATGCGCCGCTTTTGTTCGGCGCTGACGCGGGCGAACAGCACCTCCGGCCCGTCGAGCAGCAGTTGCAGCTCGGTGTCGGTCAGGCGCGCCAGGCGCTCGCCGCTGACCACCGTCGAGTGCTCGCTGTTGGCCAGACCGATCTGCCGCGCCACCGCCAGCGCCGTGCGCGGATGGTCGCCGGTGACCATGATGGTGCGGATGCCGGCACTGCGGCAGCGGGCGATGGCGGCCGGCACTTCGGGTCGCGGCGGGTCATGCAGGGCGACGAGGCCCGCCAGCACCAGGTCGCGTTCGAGCTGCTCGGGCGTGGCGCCAAAAGCGGTGACGGGCGCGGTGTCGGGCGCGACGGGGCGGCTCGCCAGCGCGATCACCCGCAGTCCGTCCGCCGCGAGCTGCGCCTCGGCGGCCAGCACCGCCGCGCGCGCGGCATCGGTGAGCGGCACGATCGCGTCCCCGTGGCGCACGGCGCTGCACAGCGGCAGCAGCGCTTCGAGCGCGCCCTTGGCGTAGAGCAACCGCTCGCCGCCCTGCCGCACCAGCACCGCCATGCGCCGGCGCTCGGAATCGAACGGCAGCACCTGCAGGATCTCCACCGCCGGCGCGCCGCCGCGCTCGCGCGCAAAGTCGATCAGCGCCGCCTCCAGCGGGTCGAGCGCTGCGACATCCACCGCCGCCTCCGCCGCCAGTGCGTGGCAGTGGGCGGCGACCGCCAGCAGCGGCGCGTCCGGCGGGGCAGTCCATTCATCGACCGCGACGCTGTTGCCATCCACGTGCAGCCGCTGCACGCGCAGGCGGTTCTCGGTCAGCGTGCCGGTCTTGTCGGTGCAGATCACGGTGGCGGAGCCGAGCGTCTCCACCGACGGCAGGTGGCGGATCAATGCCCGACGCCGCGCCATGCGCTGCGCGCCCATGGCGAGCGCCAGCGTCACCGTCGGCAGCAGCCCCTCCGGCACGTTGGCGACGATGATGCCGATGGCGAACAGCACGTTGCCCCACAGCGGCAACCCGAGCGCCTGGCCGATGGCGAAGAAGGTCACGCCGAGCGCCACGGCGAGCGCCGCCACCCAGCGCGACAGGCGCGTGATCTCCTGCTGCAACGGCGACAGCCCCTTACTCGTGGCCTGCGTGAGCTGCGCGATGCGCCCGAACTCGCTGTGCATGCCGGTGGCGAACACCACCGCGCGCGCCTCGCCGGCCACCAGCGCCGTGCCGGCCAGCAGCAGGTTGCGCGCGTGCAGTGCCTCCGCGGCCGTGGAGGGCTCGGCCGACACCGTCATCGGCAGCGCCTCGCCGGTCACCGTGGCGGTGTTGACGCGCGCCGCGTAGGCCTCCAGCACCCGGCAGTCGGCCGGCACCTGATCGCCGGCACCCAGCAGCACCACATCCCCCGGCACCAGCTCGCGCGCCGGCGCCAGGCGCACCACGCCCGCGCGCTGCACCCGCACCGCGTGCGGCAGCAGGCGCTGCAGGGCATCGAGTGCCCGCTCGGCGCGGTACTCCTGCCAGAACGAGAACGCGCCGTTGATGACGATCACGCCCAGGATCGCCGCGCCCAGCGTGGCCATGCCCTGCCCCGGCTGGTAATGCTCTGCAACGAACGCCAGCGCCGCCGCCAGCCACAGGATCAGCGCGAAGAAATGCGTCACCTGCCGCGCCGCGCCGCGCCACAGTGGTTCCCGCGCCGAGGCTTCCATTTCGTTGACACCGAAGCTGGCGAGACGCCGCGCGGCCTCAGCCTCGCTCAGACCCTCCGCTGTCGTATTGAGGCGGGCCAGCGCTTCATCGATCGGCAGCGCATACAGGTGCATCGCCAGGTCACTGACCCTTGACCGCCTGTCCCATCGAAATGTAGCCAGCGAAGCGGGGCATGCCCTCGGCATAGTTGCTGTCGAGCTGCTCGATGGCAAAGCCGCCCTCGGCCAGACAGTCAGCGATCGGGCGGTTGAGGTGGCAGCCGCCGAAGAGACGCTTCCAAAGCGGATTCAATCGATCCTGCCATCTGGAGACTGCCACATCGGGTGCCCGGCCATGCTCGCAGAACAGCAATTTACCGCCCGGTTTCAACACCCGCGCCATCTGCTGCAGCGCCAGGCGCCAATCCGGAATGGTGCAAAGGGTAAAGGTCAACAGCACGGTGTCGACGCTGTTGTCTTCGAGCGGAATCTGCTCGCCCGGCAGATCAAGCCAGCGCACCTCGACTGCGGAGCGGGCCAGGTTGCGCTGAGCCCGACCGCGCATCCCGGCCGAGGGTTCCAGCCCCCAGACCAACTCGACCTGACCGGAGTCATACAGAGCCAGATTGTGCCCGGAACCGATGCCAACCTCGAGCACCCGGCCTCGCGCCAGCGGCACGATCTTCGCTCTCAGCGCCATCACATCGCGTGTCGAGCAGGCCAGATCGAGCAGACCCGGCAAGATCTTCTCTTCATAAAAAGCCATAAACACACCTCGGAACCGGTCGGACAGTAAAGGAGACACTCCCGAAATCCATGAGCAGCAACCCACCGGCACAGTAAAAGAGCGGCATCACTTTCTCAAGCATCCGTATCGACGATGCCGCTCGCTTCCGCAACAGCAACTCGAATCGGCAACAGACCACGACAGTGGAAAAATCGATACACTTGGCCCATTGACCGGTTATCAATGCCATCAATGGGATCGTCTCATGGCCGATGAAGCGCTGGATGCCTACTGGTCCCTGCCAACACCGAAACTCCATGCCGCACTGCACAGTGGCGCAGCCGGTCTGACCAGCAGCGAAGCCGCCCGCCGCCTTGCCGAGCACGGCCCGAACCGCCTGCCGGACGGCCCGGCGCTGGCGCCGCTGGCGCTGCTGCTGAAGCAGTTCACCGATCCGCTGGTGCTGATCCTGCTGTTCGCCGGCCTGCTGTCGCTCTACCTGCACGAGTGGCTCGACGCCGCCATTGTGCTCGGCATCGTGCTCGGCAGCGGCGGGCTCGGCTTCGTGCAGGAGTACCGCGCCTCGGCGGCGGTGGCGGCGCTGCGCGAACAGGTCGCGGCGCGGGTGACGGTGCTGCGCGACCGCGCGACGGTGAGCCTGCCGGCCGAGGCAGTGGTGCCGGGCGACGTGGTGCAGCTCGCCGCCGGCAGCCTGATTCCGGCCGACGGCGTGCTGCTGGAGGCGAAGGATTTTTTCGTCACCGAGGCGGTGCTGACCGGCGAGACCTTCCCGGTCGAGAAAACCCCCGGCACGGCACCGCCGCAGGCGGGCCTCGCCGAGCGCCACGGCTGCGTGTTCATGGGCACCTCGGTGCGCAGCGGCACCGCCCGGGCGTTGATCGTCGAGACCGGTGCCGGCACGGCGTTCGGCGCCATCGCCCACCGCCTGCGCCGGCGCGCGCCGCCGACCGAGTTCGAGCTTGGCATCCGCCGCTTCGGCGCGCTGCTGACGCAGGTGATGGTGGCGCTGACGCTGGCGGTGTTTGCCATCAACGTCCACTTCGAGCGGCCGGTGGTGGAGGCGCTGCTGTTCTCGGTGGCGCTGGCGGTGGGGCTGTCGCCGGAGCTGCTGCCGGCCATCATGACCCTCACGCTGTCGCACGGCGCCCGCGCCATGGCCCGCCAGGGCGTGATCGTGCGCCGGCTCGCCGCCATCGAGAACCTCGGCAGCATGGATGTGCTGTGCACCGACAAGACCGGCACGCTGACGGCGGGGGTGATCAAGCTCGACGGCGCACTGGGTGGCGATGGGCAGCCCTCGGCGCGGGTGGCGCAGCTCACCTACCTCAACGCCCACTTCGAGACCGGCATCGACAACCCGCTCGACGCCGCCATCGAGGCGGCCGGCGTGCCGGCCGGGCTCGATCCCGCCGCCTGGCGCAAGCTCGACGAAATCCCCTACGACTTTCTGCGCAAGCGCCTGTCCATCGTCGCCGCCGGGCCGGATGGCACGCCGACGTTGCTGACCAAAGGCGCCTTCGCCAGCGTGCTGGCAGTGTGCGAGCGCCTGCGCCTGGGCGAGGCCGAAGTCGCCCTCGACGACGCGCAACGGGCCGCCCTCGAACAGCGCTTTGCCGCGTGGAGCGAACAGGGTTACCGCGTGCTCGGGGTGGCCAGCCGCAGGCTCGACGAGCGGCCCGCCTACCACGCGAGCGACGAGACCGGCCTCTGCTTCGAGGGCTTTCTGCTGTTCTTCGACCCGCCCAAGCCCGGCATCGAGCGCACGCTGGCCGACCTCGGGCGTCTGGGCGTGGCGGTCAAGATCATCACCGGCGACAACCGCCTGGTGGCGGCGCACCTGGCGCGCGAGGTGGGCATCGCGGAACCGGTGGTGCTGACCGGCGCGCAGATCGACGACATGCGCGACGAGGCGCTGTGGCAGCGGGTGGTCGACACCGACCTGTTCGCCGAGGTCGACCCGAACCAGAAGGAGCGCCTGATCCTGGCCTTGAAGCGCTCCGGCCACGTGGTGGGGTATCTGGGCGACGGCATCAACGATGCGCCGGCGCTGCACGCCGCCGATGCCGGCATCTCGGTCGATCAGGCAGTGGACGTCGCCAAGCAGGCGGCCGATTTCGTGCTGCTGCAGCACGATCTTGACGTGCTGTGCCGCGGCATCGAATTCGGCCGCAGCACCTTTGCCAACACGCTCAAGTACATCTACACCACCACCAGCGCCAACTTCGGCAACATGATCAGCATGGCGGCGGCGAGCCTGTTTCTGCCGTTTTTGCCACTGCTGCCGAAGCAGATCCTGCTGAACAATTTCCTGTCCGACCTGCCGGCGATGGGCATCGCCACCGACCGGGTGGACGCGGAGGCCGTGCAGACGCCGCACCGCTGGAACGTGGCCGCCATCCGCCGCTTCATGCTCACCTTTGGCCTCATCAGCTCGCTGTTCGACGGCCTCACCTTTGCGCTGCTGCTGTGGTTGACCGATGGCGCACCGGCCCACTTTCGCACCGGCTGGTTCGTGGAGTCGCTGCTGACCGAGCTGTGGGTGCTGCTGGTGGTGCGCACCGCCCGCCCCGCCTGGCGCAGCCGGCCGGGCACGCTGCTGTGGAGTCTGACGCTGGCGCTGACCGGCGTTGCGATCGCGCTGCCCTACCTGCCGGCGAGCCACGCGCTGTTCGAGTTCACGCCGCTGCCGGCGAACGTGCTGGCGGCGGTGCTCGCCATCACTGCCGGCTATCTGGTGTGCACCGAGTTCGCCAAGCGAAGGCTGTTCCGCACGCTGTTGTGAGCGGCACGCAGAGCCGGGGAAACCTTGGCGAGATGCCAGAAGAGGAGGGAACATGGAGCTGGCGAGAGGACTTGAACCCCCGACCCGCTGATTACAAATCAGCCGCTCTACCAACTGAGCTACGCCAGCAGCTTCGGCACTGCGCCGAGCCGGAGAATTCTAGTGCAAGGCCCTCTGGCCGGCAACTGCGGTGCAGTGTTTCATCAAGCACAAAAGCCCCGTTGTTGAAGCGGGGCTTTTGTTTTTTGGGAGCCTGACGATGACCTACTCTCACATGGGGAGACCCCACACTACCATCGGCGATGCATCGTTTCACTTCTGAGTTCGGAATGGGATCAGGTGGTACCAATGCTCTATGGTCGTCAGGCAAACTGACGGCTTGCTTGGTGCAAGCCAGATTCTCCCACCCTGGGGTGGGCCGGCCATGACGGTGTGACTCGATCGGATTCTTTCTTCGGTGTGTCACCCAGACTTCTTGGGTGTTATATGGTCAAGCCTCACGGGCAATTAGTACGGGTTAGCTCAACGCATTGCTGCGCTTACACACCCACCCTATCAACCACGTAGTCTTCATGGTTCCTTTAGGGGAGCTCGTGGCTCCCGGGAGATCTCATCTTGAGGCGCGCTTCCCGCTTAGATGCTTTCAGCGGTTATCGCTTCCGAACGTAGCTACCCGGCAATGCCACTGGCGTGACAACCGGAACACCAGAGGATTCGTCCACTCCGGTCCTCTCGTACTAGGAGCAGCCCCTCTCAAACCTCCAACGCCCACGACAGATAGGGACCGAACTGTCTCACGACGTTCTGAACCCAGCTCGCGTACCACTTTAAATGGCGAACAGCCATACCCTTGGGACCGGCTACAGCCCCAGGATGTGATGAGCCGACATCGAGGTGCCAAACACCGCCGTCGATATGAACTCTTGGGCGGTATCAGCCTGTTATCCCCGGAGTACCTTTTATCCGTTGAGCGATGGCCCTTCCATACAGAACCACCGGATCACTAAGTCCTACTTTCGTACCTGCTTGATCCGTCGATCTCGCAGTCAAGCACGCTTATGCCTTTGCACTAACCGCATGATGTCCGACCATGCTTAGCCCACCTTCGAGCTCCTCCGTTACTCTTTGGGAGGAGACCGCCCCAGTCAAACTACCCACCATACATGGTCCCCGACCCGGATTACGGGCCCAGGTTAGAACGTCAAGCACATCAGGGTGGTATTTCAAGGTTGGCTCCATGCGATCTGGCGACCACACTTCAAAGCCTCCCACCTATCCTACACAGACGAACTCAACGTTCAGTGTAAAGCTATAGTAAAGGTTCACGGGGTCTTTCCGTCTTGCCGCGGGAACGCTGCATCTTCACAGCGATTTCAATTTCACTGAGTCTCGGGTGGAGACAGCGCCGCTGTCGTTACGCCATTCGTGCAGGTCGGAACTTACCCGACAAGGAATTTCGCTACCTTAGGACCGTTATAGTTACGGCCGCCGTTTACCGGGGCTTCGATCAAGAGCTTCGCTTTCGCTAACCCCATCAATTAACCTTCCGGCACCGGGCAGGCGTCACACCCTATACGTCCTCTTACGAGTTTGCAGAGTGCTGTGTTTTTAATAAACAGTCGCAGCGGCCTGGTTTCTTCGACCGCCCCAGGCTCCAGACGCAAGGTCCTTCACCCGAAGCGGCGTACCTTCTCCCGAAGTTACGGTACCATTTTGCCTAGTTCCTTCACCCGAGTTCTCTCAAGCGCCTTGGTATTCTCTACCCGACCACCTGTGTCGGTTTGGGGTACGGCCTCTCGTTGCCTGAAGCTTAGAAGTTTTTCCTGGAAGCAGGGCATCAACCACTTCTCCCTCCGTGGAGGGATCGTCATCACGTCTCAGGATTGTGCGCCCGGATTTGCCTAAGCACACTCCCTACTCGCTTAAACCTGGACTACCAACGCCAGGCTGGCCTAGCCTTCTCCGTCACTCCATCGCAGCAACGAGCGGTACAGGAATATTAACCTGTTTGCCATCGATTACGCCTTTCGGCCTCACCTTAGGATCCGACTCACCCTGCCCCGATTAACGTTGGACAGGAACCCTTGGTCTTTCGGCGAGGGGGTTTTTCACCCCCTTTGTCGTTACTCATGTCAGCATTCGCACTTCTGATACCTCCAGCAAGCCTCTCGACTCACCTTCATCGGCCTACAGAACGCTCCTCTACCACTTGGCAATGCCAAGTCCGCAGCTTCGGTGGACAGTTTGAGCCCCGTTATATCTTCCGCGCAGGCCGACTCGACCAGTGAGCTATTACGCTTTCTTTAAAGGATGGCTGCTTCTAAGCCAACCTCCTGGCTGTCTGTGCCTTCCCACATCGTTTCCCACTTAACTGTCACTTGGGGACCTTAGCTGGCGGTCTGGGTTGTTTCCCTTTTGACGACGGACGTTAGCACCCGCCGTCTGTCTCCCTCGCTGACACTTCCTGGTATTCGAAGTTTGCATCGGTTTGGTAAGTCGGGATGACCCCCTAGCCGAAACAGTGCTCTACCCCCAGGAGTGATACGAGAGGCGCTACCTAAATAGCTTTCGAGGAGAACCAGCTATCTCCGAGCTTGATTAGCCTTTCACTCCGATCCACAACTCATCCGAATCTTTTTCAACAGATTTCGGTTCGGGCCTCCAGTTGGTGTTACCCAACCTTCACCCTGGTCATGGATAGATCGCCCGGTTTCGGGTCTATTCCCAGCGACTATGGCGCCCTATTAAGACTCGGTTTCCCTACGGCTCCCCTATACGGTTAACCTCGCCACTGAGAATAACTCGCTGACCCATTATACAAAAGGTACGCAGTCACCCGTCCGCAGACAGGCTCCCACTGCTTGTACGCACAGGGTTTCAGGGTCTATTTCACTCCCCTCTCCGGGGTTCTTTTCGCCTTTCCCTCACGGTACTGGTTCACTATCGGTCAGCTGGGAGTATTTAGCCTTGGAGGATGGTCCCCCCATCTTCAATCAGGATACCACGTGTCCCGACCTACTCGTTTTCATCGGCAATGCCCTTTCGTGTACGGGGCTGTCACCCGCTATGGCCCCACTTTCCAGAGGGTTCCACTAGAACAATGCCAACTTAAGGGCTAATCCCCGTTCGCTCGCCGCTACTAAGGGAATCTCGGTTGATTTCTTTTCCTCCGGGTACTTAGATGTTTCAGTTCCCCGGGTTCGCCTCGCACACCTATGGATTCAGTGTGCGATACTCAGGTTTTCCTGAGTGGGTTTCCCCATTCGGACATCTCCGGATCAAAGCTTGTTTGCCAGCTCCCCGAAGCTTATCGCAGGCTTCCACGTCCTTCATCGCCTCCAGCTGCCAAGGCATCCACCCTGTGCGCTTGTTCACTTGACCATATAACCCCAAGAGGTCTCGGTCAGTGACACACATACATTCAGAATCCTATCGCTTGAGTCACACTCAACGCCAATCAAACCTGCTCGCGCAAGCCCGATTCGCGTGATTCGTCATAGCCAGATTGTTAAAGAGCGTTCTGCCAGAGGACAGAGAACGATGGACTCAGGAAATCCGCCGTTCTCTCTTCTCTATCTGTGATTTCAGTCTTCTTCCCAGGCGCTCTCATCAGGTGGTGGAGCCGAGGAGGATCGAACTCCTGACCTCCTGCGTGCAAGGCAGGCGCTCTCCCAGCTGAGCTACGGCCCCGGTCGACCCGATGCGCACGCACGCCGCACCCCTGCGCCATCTGGTGGGTCTGGGCCGATTTGAACGGCCGACCTCACCCTTATCAGGGGTGCGCTCTAACCAACTGAGCTACAGACCCAGATTGACCCGCGATCTTCCATCAGAAAGAACCGAAATCTTCGATCAAGCAATACGTTGTGAGCGCTGATACAGGCTCAAGGATTCGTTTAAGGAGGTGATCCAGCCGCAGGTTCCCCTACGGCTACCTTGTTACGACTTCACCCCAGTCATGAATCACACCGTGGTAACCGTCCTCCCGAAGGTTAGACTAGCTACTTCTGGTGCAACCCACTCCCATGGTGTGACGGGCGGTGTGTACAAGGCCCGGGAACGTATTCACCGCGGCATTCTGATCCGCGATTACTAGCGATTCCGACTTCATGGAGTCGAGTTGCAGACTCCAATCCGGACTACGATTGGCTTTCTGGGATTGGCTTGCCCTCGCGGGTTAGCAGCCCTCTGTACCAACCATTGTAGCACGTGTGTAGCCCTGGCCGTAAGGGCCATGATGACTTGACGTCATCCCCACCTTCCTCCGGTTTGTCACCGGCAGTCTCCTTAGAGTTCCCGGCATGACCCGCTGGCAAATAAGGACAAGGGTTGCGCTCGTTACGGGACTTAACCCAACATCTCACGACACGAGCTGACGACAGCCATGCAGCACCTGTCTCTCGGTTCCCGAAGGCACCAAGTCATCTCTGACAAGTTCCGAGGATGTCAAGGGCAGGTAAGGTTCTTCGCGTTGCATCGAATTAAACCACATGCTCCACCGCTTGTGCGGGCCCCCGTCAATTCATTTGAGTTTTAGCCTTGCGGCCGTACTCCCCAGGCGGAGAACTTAGCGCGTTAGCTACGCCACCAAACCCCGAAGGGCCCGACGGCCAGTTCTCATCGTTTACAGCGTGGACTACCAGGGTATCTAATCCTGTTTGATCCCCACGCTTTCGCACCTCAGCGTCAGTATCAGTCCAGGGGGCCGCCTTCGCCACTGATGTTCCTCCCGATCTCTACGCATTTCACCGCTACACCGGGAATTCCGCCCCCCTCTACCATACTCTAGCCTGACAGTTTGGGATGCAGTTCCCAGGTTGAGCCCAGGGCTTTCACATCCCACTTGTCAAACCGCCTACGTGCGCTTTACGCCCAGTAATTCCGATTAACGCTTGCACCCTCCGTATTACCGCGGCTGCTGGCACGGAGTTAGCCGGTGCTTATTCTGTGGGTAACGTCAATCATCCATGGTATTAGCATGAATGCCTTCCTCCCCACCTAAAGGGCTTTACAACCCGAAGGCCTTCTTCACCCACGCGGCATGGCTGGATCAGGCTTGCGCCCATTGTCCAATATTCCCCACTGCTGCCTCCCGTAGGAGTCCGGACCGTGTCTCAGTTCCGGTGTGACTGGTCATCCTCTCAGACCAGCTACGGATCGTCGCCTTGGTGAGCCCTTACCCCACCAACTAGCTAATCCGACGCAGGCTCATCCAATAGCGCGAGGTCCGAAGATCCCCCGCTTTCCCCCTCAGGGCGTATGCGGTATTAGCCTGGGTTTCCCCAGGTTATCCCCCACTACTGGGTAGATTCCTACGTGTTACTCACCCGTCCGCCACTCGCCACCCAAAGAGCAAGCTCTTCTGTGCTGCCGTTCGACTTGCATGTGTTAGGCCTGCCGCCAGCGTTCAATCTGAGCCATGATCAAACTCTTCAGTTATTTCATCTCTTCGCAGCACTCCGCCAAACTTCAGCGAAGCACCACTGTCTGCTCAGAACATACTTTCATCAAACTCAAATGTTCAACGAGTACGCTCTTATCAGGTGTCCTCGACACCCGTAAAAGCGCCCACACGTATTGCTTGATCCAATCTCTTAAAGATCACGGCCGCCCTCAGCAACCGTCAGAGCAGCGCATTATACGGACCAATCCAGTCGTGGCAAGAGGTTTCGCGGATTAATTTTTCACGCAACCGTCACATAGGGCATCCGGCCTGTCTTGCGCTCTGCTCGAACAGGCGGTCACCTCCCCTCCTTCTATCTGCCTGCAGCTACCAGCTTCATTGCTGCCCCGCATGGCATGGGTGAAAATGGCGACCCTGTTTTCACGGCGTATCCATTTTCGACAGCCGCTGCTCCCGCAGCGGCGATGGTTGCCACTAGCGGAGTTGTCTTATGTCTCGGTCAGATGCCCTCGCCAATGCCATCCGCTTCCTCAGCATGGATGCGGTGGAGCAGGCCAAATCGGGCCACCCCGGCGCGCCCATGGGCATGGCTGACATGGCCACCGTGCTGTGGCGCAACCATCTGCGTCACGATCCGCGCCAACCGCAGTGGGCGGATCGTGACCGCTTCGTGCTTTCGAATGGCCACGCATCGATGCTGCTCTACTCTCTGCTGCATCTGAGTGGCTATGACGTGACGCTGGATGATCTGCGCCGGTTTCGTCAGCTCGACTCCAAGACTGCCGGCCACCCGGAATATCTCCACTGTCCCGGCGTTGAGACCACCACCGGTCCGCTGGGACAGGGTCTGGCGAATGCAGTCGGCATGGCGCTCGCCGAGCGGTTGCTGGCAGAGCAGTTCAACCGTCCCGGCTTCGACATCGTCGACCACCGCACCTGGGTGTTCGTCGGTGACGGCTGTCTGATGGAGGGCATCTCGCACGAGGCCTGCTCACTGGCCGGCACCCTCGGGCTGGGCAAGCTGACCCTTTTTTATGATGACAATGGCATCTCCATCGATGGCGAGGTCGAGGGCTGGTTCACCGACGACACCGCAGCCCGTTTTCGCGCCTATGGCTGGCAGGTGCTGGGCCCGATCGATGGCCACGACGCCAACGCCATCGAAGCGGCGATCCAGGCTGCCAAGGCCGAAGCCACCCGCCCGGCACTGATCATCTGCAAAACCACCATCGGCTTCGGCGCACCCACCAAGGCCGGAACCGAGTCGGTGCATGGCGCACCGCTGGGCGCGACGGAGGTGGCGGCAGCGCGCCAGCAACTGAACTGGCCCCATCCGCCATTCGTGATTCCGGAGGAGATTCGCGTGGCCTGGGATGCCCGCGCCAGCGGCGCGGCGCTCGCTCGGCAGTGGCAGGCGCTGTTCGCGGCCTACCGCGACGCCCACCCGGAACTGGCCGCCGAATTCGAGCGGCGACAGAGTGGTGCACTGCCCAGCGACTTTCTTGCCCAGGCCAACCACCACATCGAATCGCTACAACAGCAAGGGGTGACCGTCGCCAGCCGCAAGGCGTCGCAGATGGCGCTCGAGACCTACTCGCCGCAGCTTCCCGAACTGCTGGGCGGTTCGGCCGACCTGACTGGCTCCAACCTCACCAACTGGTCCGGCAGTCAATCGATCGGCGCCGACAACGGCGGCAACTACCTGCACTATGGTGTCCGCGAATTTGCGATGGGCGCGATGATGAACGGCATCGCGCTGCATGGTGGATTCATCCCTTACGGCGGCACCTTCCTGGTGTTTCTCGACTATGCCCGCAACGCGGTGCGCATGGCGGCACTGATGCGGCAGCGGCTGGTGTGGGTCTTTACCCATGATTCGATCGGCCTGGGTGAGGATGGCCCGACCCACCAACCGATCGAGCAGTTGTCCGGTCTGCGCAGCACGCCCAACCTCTCGACCTGGCGCCCCTGTGACGCGGTCGAGAGCGCAGTGGCCTGGCGCGAGGCACTGCTGCGCCGCGACGGCCCGACGGCGCTGGCACTGAGCCGGCAGAATCTGCCGCACCAGCCGCGCGATGCCGCACAGCTTGCCGCGATTGGTCGCGGCGGCTACATCCTCCATGAGCCGGCACAACCGCCGCGGGCCGTGGTGATCGCCACCGGTTCTGAGGTGGCGCTGGCGATGCGTGCGGCGCAACAGCTCGACGAGCGCGCCCTGCCGGTGCGGGTGGTGTCGATGCCTTCGACCGACCGTTTTCTGGCCCAGAGCAGCGACTACCGTGACCAGGTGCTGCCGGCAGGCGTGCCGCGCATCGCGGTGGAGGCAGCCCATCCTGACTGCTGGTATCGTTTTGTCGGGCTCGAGGGTCGGGTGATCGGCATCAACGATTTCGGCAAGTCGGCGCCGGCCGAACAGCTGTTCCAGCACTTCGGCATCACTGTCGAACGCGTCGTGGCGACCGTGCTGGAGTTGACTGGTCAGTCGAGCAGCTAATCCAGACCAGACCTGATCCATTCCAAGGAGCTTTGGCATGACATTCAAACGGATGCTCGACCTTGACCTCAGCGGCAAGCGGGTACTGATTCGCGAAGACCTCAATGTGCCGATCAAGCAGGGGCGCATCGGCAGTGACGCCCGCCTGCTGGCCAGCCTGCCGACACTGCGTGCGGCGCTCGATGCCGGCGCCCGGGTGATGGTGCTGTCGCATCTGGGCCGCCCCGAAGAGGGCAAGTTCGACCCGGAACTGTCGCTGGCACCGGTCGCCGCCCGGCTCGGTGAGCTGCTCGGGCGCGAGGTGCCGCTGGTGCGTGACTGGCTCGACGGTGTCGAGGTGGCTGCGGGCAGCCTGGTGCTGTGCGAGAACGTCCGTTTCAACAAGGGTGAGAAGAAGGATGATCCCGCCCTGGCACAGAAGATGGCGGCACTGTGCGACATCTTCGTGATGGATGCCTTCGGCACCGCCCACCGCGCCGAAGCCTCGACCCATGGCGTGGTGCAGCATGCCCCGGTCGCCTGTGCCGGTCCATTGCTGGCCGCCGAGCTGGATGCACTGGCGCTGGCGCTCAAGAATCCGCAGCGGCCGCTGCTGGCGATCGTCGGTGGCTCCAAGGTGTCGACCAAGCTGACGGTGCTCGATTCACTGTCGCAAAAGGTCGACCGGCTGATCGTCGGCGGCGGCATCGCCAACACTTTTCTGGCCGCCGCCGGCTACCCGGTGGGCCGCTCGCTGTTCGAGGCCGATCTGCTCGACGAAGCGCGGCGGCTGATGGCCAATGGGCAGATTCCACTGCCGAGCGACGTGGTGGTGGCCACCGAGTTGAGCGCCGAAGCCCGCGCCACCATCAAGCCGGTCGATGCCGTCGCAGAAAATGAGATGATCCTCGACATCGGCCCGGTCACTGCCGCCAGCTATGCCGAGATCATTCAGCAGATGGGCACGGTGCTCTGGAATGGCCCGGTCGGCGTCTTTGAACATGAGCAGTTCGGCCATGGCACCCGGACAGTGGCCGAAGCCATTGCTGCCAGCACGGCCTTTTCACTGGCCGGCGGGGGCGATACGCTGGCCGCGATCGACAAATATGGCATCGGCGAGCGGCTCTCCTACATCTCCACCGGCGGCGGCGCCTTTCTTGAATATGTCGAGGGCAAGACCCTGCCGGCCGTTGCGGCGCTCGAACTGCGCGCCAGCCGCTGAAGAATCACTTATCCACCAATCTCAATCAAAGGTGAACGATCATGGCCCTAGTCAGCATGCGTCAACTGCTGGACCACGCCGCCGAGCATGGTTACGGCGTACCCGCCTTCAACGTCAACAACCTGGAGCAGATGCGGGCGATTCTCGAAGCCGCCAGTGAGACCGACAGCCCGGTCATCGTGCAGGCATCGGCCGGCGCCCGCAAATATGCCGGTGCCAACTTCCTGCGCCACCTAATCCTGGCGGCGGTCGAGGAGTTTCCGCACATCCCGGTGGTGATGCATCAGGACCACGGCACCAGTCCGGCCGTCTGCCAGCGCTCGATCCAGCTCGGCTTCTCATCGGTGATGATGGATGGCTCACTGGGCGAGGACGGCAAGACCCCCACCGACTATGACTACAATGTGGCCGTCACCCGCCGGGTGGTGGAGATGGCCCACGCCTGCGGCGTTTCGGTCGAGGGCGAACTGGGCTGTCTCGGTTCACTGGAGACCGGCACCGCCGGAAAGGAGGACGGCATCGGCGCCGATGGCGTATTGAGCCATGACCAACTGCTGACCGACCCCGATGAGGCTGCCCGCTTCGTCAAGGAGACCGAGGTCGACGCGCTGGCCATTGCCATCGGCACCAGCCATGGCGCCTACAAGTTCAGCCGCCCACCGACCGGTGACATTCTCGCCATCGATCGCATCAAGGCGATCAACGCCCGCATTCCCGACACCCATCTGGTGATGCATGGCTCCTCCTCGGTGCCGCAGGAGTGGCTGGCGATCATCAACGAGTATGGCGGCGAGATTCCGGAGACCTACGGCGTGCCGGTCGAAGAGATCCAGGCCGGCATCAAGCATGGCGTGCGCAAGATCAACATCGATACCGACCTGCGGCTCGCCTCGACCGGCGCCATTCGCCGCTACTTGGCGCAGCACCCGTCCGAGTTCGATCCGCGCAAATACCTCAGCGAGACCGTCAAGGCGATGAAGTCGATCGTCAAGGCGCGCTATGAAGCCTTCGGCACCGCCGGGCAGGCCTCGAAGATCAAACCGGTCTCGCTCGAGCTGTTCTACCAGCGCTATCAGCGGGGCGAGCTGAAGCCGCGCATCCAGTGAGCCTTCCACCCTGCCGAGGCCATCCCCCCTGATGGCCCCGGCAGGAGGGCGACCAGGCTCAGAGCAGCACCGACCGCCAGTCGATGCCGCGGTCGCCCATGGCGTAGAAGAAGGGATTGAGCAGCTCCTCTTTCTGGTTGTAGCGCAATGGCTGCAACTGCGGGTCGGTCAGCATGCCGCCGGCGGCTTCGAGCACCGCCTGGGCCGCAGCGGTGTCCCACTCACAGGTGGGACCGAGACGGGGGTAGAGGTCGGCCTCACCGGCCGCCACCAGACAGATCTTCAGCGAGCTGCCCATGTTGGTCAGCTCCACTGGCCCCAGTTTTGCGCGAATGCGCTCGATGCAGGCCTCCAGTTGCTCGGTGCCATGCCGGCGACTGCCGACCACCACCACCGGCTGCTGTGCCGCCAGCCGTGGCGCCAGCGGCCGGACCTGAATCGTCCGCGCCGGCTGGCCCGACTGCCGGCTCTGCGCACCCAGCCCCTGCGCGCCGGCATAGGTACGTTGCTGCACCGGCACATGGACCACACCGAGCACCGGACAACCCGCCTCGATCAACGCGATATTGACAGTGAATTCGCCATTGCGGTTGATGAACTCCTTGGTGCCATCGAGCGGGTCGATCAGCCAGTAACGCTGCCAGCTTCGGCGCTCTGCTGTCGTGATACCCCCCGACTCCTCGGAAAGCAGTGGAATCTCCGGCGTCAACCGCGCCAGCTCGGCCACGATCAGGTGGTGCGCCGCCAGGTCAGCAGCCGTCAGCGGCGAGGTGTCGGCCTTGTCGGTCACGCCGTGGTCATCGCGTTGATAGATTTCGAGTATCGCGTCGCCGGCATGGCAGGCGATGTCAATGACAGCTTCGAGCAGGGCGCGTTGATCCATGGTGGTTCCTGTAGAATGCGGAGGTTCAAAAGGCTTGCCCGCACAAGCCTAACAGCAAAACCGCCCTTGCCAACCGCCGGATTGACCGAATGCTCGACTGGAAAGAGATCGACACCGTACTGCTCGACATGGATGGCACCCTGCTCGACCTGCACTTCGACAACCACTTCTGGGTCGAACATCTGCCGCGCCGCTATGCCGAACGGCATGGCATGGCGCTGACCGAGGCGGCGCCACGGCTGCGGCAGGCGGTGGCCAACCAGCAGGGAACGCTCAACTGGTACTGTCTCGACTTCTGGTCGCGCACGCTGGAGCTCGACATCGTCGGACTCAAGCGCGAGGTGGCCCACCTGATCGCACTGCGTGGTGATACCGTGGCCTTTCTGCAGCGACTGGCCACCGAGCGCAAGCAGCGCATCCTGATCACCAATGCCCACCGCGACAGCCTCGACCTCAAGCTGCTCCACACCCGGCTCGATCAGCACCTCGATGCGCTCTACAGCGCCCACGATTTCGGCCAGCCCAAGGAACAGCCGACCCTCTGGCAATCGCTGCAACAGGTGACACCGTTCGATCCGGCCCGCACCCTGCTGATCGACGACAACGAGTCGGTGCTGCGCAGCGCGCAGCAGTTCGGCATTCGCCACCTGATCACCATCGCCCAGCCGGACAGTCAGCAGCCCCCTCGCGACGGGCTTGCCTTTCCGGCGATCGAGCAGTTCTCGGCCCTATGGTAAAAAAGGTCAGCGAACCTGCCGACGCCGAACCGGTCCGGCTCGACAAATGGCTGTGGGCAGCACGCTTCTTCAAAAGCCGGACGCTGGCCCAGGAGGCAATCAGTGGCGGCAAGGTCCACTACAACGGCCAGCGGGTCAAACCGGGTCGGGAGGTGCAGATCGGCGCCCTGCTGCGCATCCGTCTGGGTTGGGATGAGAAGGAGGTGGTGGTGCGCGCGCTGTCGGCACGACGCGGCGCCGCACCCATTGCCCAACAGCTCTATGAAGAGACCTCCGCCAGCCTCGCTGCCCGTGAAGCGCGTGGCCAAATGCGCCAGCTCGATCGGTTGCTGGCCGCCCCACCGCCGGGTCGCCCCACCAAACGGCAGCGGCGGCAGTTGCACAATCTGCAAGATGCTTCAGACTTTGAGCCATGATGGCAGCGGCCGCAAACATGGCACAGCAGGGCCGCTTTTGCCATAATTGCCGGCCATGGCGCCTTCCCGACCGATCACACCATCCCGCATCGTGCCCCTCAGCCGCTTTACCTGCGCCAGTTCATTCACCGCCCACCGCATACAGGATCGAGTAAGCCCATGACCACTGCGCTCTCCGCCAAGATCGAACCCGCGATTTACCGCGACCTCAGCCCCGCCCAACTGGCCGAAGAGGCCGTCCGACGGGGTGAGGGCATCCTTGCAAGCAATGGCGCACTGGTCGTCTCCACCGGCCGACGCACCGGTCGCTCGCCAGTCGACCGCTTCATCGTCGAAGAGCCCAGCACCGCCGATGCCATCCACTGGGGGGCGATCAACCGGCCATTCAATGCCGATGATTTCGATGCATTGTGGGAACGGGTCGAGAGCTACCTGGCCGACAAGGACCAGTTCGTCTCTCACCTGCATGTCGGTGCCGATCCGGAGCATTACATCCCGACGCGGGTGACCACCGAAACCGCCTGGCACAACCTCTTTGGCCGCAACCTGTTCATCCAGCCCGGAAAATACAACCCCAAGGGCAAGGGTGAGTGGCAGATTATCAATGCCGCCAACTTCGTCTGCGATCCCAAGCGTGACGGCACCAACAGCGATGGCACCGTCATCATCCACTTCGCCCAGCGCAAGGTCCTGCTGGCCGGCATGAAGTACGCCGGCGAGATGAAAAAGGCGATGTTCGCGGTGCAGAATTTTCTGCTGCCCGAAAAAGACGTGCTGCCGATGCACTGCGCCGCCAACATGGGCGATGATCAGTCGGTGACGCTCTTCTTTGGCCTCTCCGGCACCGGCAAGACCACCCTGTCGGCCGATCCGGAACGCTACCTGATCGGTGATGACGAGCATGGCTGGGGTCGTGGTACCGTCTTCAACATCGAGGGCGGCTGCTATGCCAAATGCATCAACCTGAGCCGCGAGAACGAGCCGGTGATCTGGGATGCGATCAAGTTCGGCTCGGTGATCGAAAATGTGGTGGTCAACCCGCTCACCCGCGAACCCGACTATGCCGATGACTCCCTGACCCAGAACAGCCGGGCGGTCTATCCGCGCGAGCATGTCGAGCGACGGGTCGAGGAGAACCGCGCCGGCGAACCGAAGGTGATCATCTTTCTGACCTGCGACCTCACCGGCGTGATTCCGCCGGTGTCGCTGCTGTCGAAAGAGGCCGCCGCCTACCACTTCCTGAGTGGCTACACCGCGCTGGTCGGCTCCACAGAAATGGGCTCGGGCGGCGGCATCAAGTCGACCTTCTCCACCTGCTTCGGCGCGCCGTTCTTTCCGCGGCCACCGAGCGTCTACGCCGAGTTGCTGATGAAGCGGATCGAGGAGTTCGGCAGCCAGGTCTATCTGGTCAACACCGGCTGGACCGGCGGCGCCCATGGCCGCGGCGGCCAGCGCTTCAGCATCCCCACCACCCGCGCCATCATCAAGGCGGTGCAGTCCGGCGCGCTGCTCCATGTCGAGACCGAACTGCTGCCGGGACTCAATCTGCGCGTTCCCACCAGTGTGCCGGGCGTCGATCCAAAGCTGCTGAACCCGCGCAACACCTGGGAAGACCCTGCCGCCTATGACGCGCAGGCACGCAACCTGATCCAGCAGTTCGCCGACAACTTCAAGAAGTTCACCGTCTCCGACGCCATCCTGCAGGCGGGCCCCGCTCTGTAACCGCCATGCCCTGGAGGACTCCCCTGCGGAGTTCTCCAGCAGGTCGAATCACCCGTGGCCGTGGTAGAGTCTCCGGCTCAACACTCGCGCTGGAGTTTGACCGTGCCCAATGACAACACCGACCTCTCCACGTTCGACAGCGATGAGCTGGCGCCGATGTTGCGCGGCATTCTTCGCGGCATCGAGAAGGAGAGCCTGCGCATCGACCGCAGCGGATTGCTGGCGCCGACCCGCCATCCGGCCGCGCTGGGCTCGGCGCTGACCCATCCGCTGATCACCACCGACTACTCCGAAGCGCTGATCGAGCTGATCACCCCCACCTCGACCGGCATCGAGGCGACGCTGACACTGCTCGACGAGATCCACCGCTGTGTCTATGGCGCCCTCGATCAGGAGCTGCTCTGGTGTGCCAGCATGCCCTGCGTGCTCGCCGACGATACGCAGATTCCGGTGGCGGAGTATGGCAACTCGAACATCGGCCGCCTGAAGCACCTCTACCGCATCGGCCTGGGCCACCGCTACGGCCGGGCGATGCAGACCATTGCCGGCATCCACTACAACTTCTCGCTGCCCGACAGCCTGTGGCAGGCCCTGCAGGCGCGGCAGGGCGACCGGCGTTCGCTGAACGACTACAAGACCGACCGCTACTTTGCACTGATCCGCAACTTCCGCCGACACTTCTGGCTGCTGATCTATCTGTTCGGTGCGGCCCCGGCGCTGTGTCGCAGCCTGGTCGCCAATCGGCCACATCAGCTCGAATCCTTCGATGACGGCTCGCTCTACCTGCCTTACGCCACCTCGCTGCGCATGGGCAGCGTCGGCTACCAGAGCGATGCCCAGTCGAGCCTGACCATCACCCACAACGACCTCGACAACTACATCGACACGCTCTACGGTGCCATGACCACCCCCTATCCCGCCTATCAGAAGATCGGCGTCAAGGTCGATGGCGAGTACCGGCAGATCAACGCCAACCTGCTGCAGATCGAAAACGAGTACTACAGCCCGATCCGCCCCAAACGGGTGGCGAACTCGGGTGAAAAACCGCTCCATGCGCTGCACCAGCGCGGCGTGGAGTATGTCGAGGTGCGCTGCCTCGATCTCAACCCCTACCTGCCGCTTGGCATCGATGCCGAGCAGATTCGCCTGCTCGACATCTTTCTGCTGAACGCCGCCCTTGACGACAGTCCGCCAATCAGCCGTGACGAGTGCCACGCCATCCAGCACAACCAGAAAACCGTCGTCAACGAGGGACGCCGTCCCGGAGTGACCCTGCTTCGCGCCGGCAGCCCGGTGCGACTGACCGACTGGGGCCATGCGCTGATGGAGCAGATGGCGCCCGCCGCGGAACAGCTCGACCAAAGCTGGGGTGGCGACAGCTACCGCCAGACCCTCACCCGGCTCACCGCCCGGCTGCACGATGCAGACCTGACCCCGGCCGCACGCATCCTGGCCGAGATGCGCGATCAGCGCCTCAGCTTCTCGCAGTTCGCCATGCAGCACTCCCTGGCGCACGAACGGCACTTTCGCAGCCGGCCGCTGCCGCCGGACCGGCACGCCCATTTCGCCGAACTGGCCGAGGCCTCCTGGCATGCGCAGCAGCAGATCGAAGCCAGCGACCAGCTCGATTTCGACAGCTTCCTGCAGGCCTATCAGCAACAGCCGATTCGCGATGAAACCCGGGCATGAACCATCTGGCCCACTTCCTGCTGGCCGGCACCGAGGATGAGTGGCGACTGGGGGCACTGCTGGGCGACTTTCGCAAGGGACCGATCGCCACCCCCTACCCCGACCTGCTCAGTGCCAGCATCATGCTGCACCGGCGCATCGATGCCTTCTGCGACCGCCATCCGCTGACACGGCAACTGATCGAACACTTTCCGCCGGCACTGCGCCGCCTGGGTCCGATTCTGCTCGACCTTGGCCGGGACCACTTCCTCAGCCGCCACTTCACCTGTTTCAGCCCGCAGCCGCTGGCCGACCATGCCGCCGACATCTATGCACTGCTGGAGCGCGAGCAGGCGCGGTTGCCGGCCGAGGCAGCCCGTTTCGCCCGTCTGCTGGCACAGCACGACCTGCTCTGCCGCTATCTCGACCCCGCCGCAGTCGGCGCGACAGCGGCGCGCATCATTCAGCGGCGACTGGGTCCACACCAGCCGGTGCAGCAACTCGAACGGTTCTGGCTGGCGCATTACGACCAGATCGGCGAGAATTTCCGCGAATTTTTCCCGCTGCTGTATGACTTCGCGGCCATTGAGCGCGAACGCCTGCGACAGGCGGTGATTCCGCCGCTCCCTGCAACCCATTCCGAACAGATCGACCGATGCTCTCCTGGCGCTACTGGCTGCAAACCCGTCCTCTCAATGGCCTGATCCTGCTCGGCTGTGCGCTGCTGCTGGCCATTGCCCTCGGGCTGGAACATGGCCTCGGCCTGCTGCCCTGCAATCTCTGCATCCTGCAACGGATCGCCTTCGCCGCCATCGGCCTGACCGCACTGCTGGCGCTGCTGCACAACCCGGCACGGGTCGGCCGCAAGATGTATGGCCTGCTGATGCTGATCTTCGCCGACCTCGGCATCGCGCTGGCAGGGCGGCAGATCTGGCTGCAACACCTGCCACCGGAGCAGGTGCCGGCCTGTCTGCCGACCATCGACTACCTGGTGAAGGTGATGCCGCTCAACGACGTGCTGTTGCTGGCACTCAAGGGCGATGGCAACTGCGCCGAGGTGACCTGGCGCCTGCTCGGGTTGTCGATCGCCGACTGGTCGCTGCTCGCCTTCGTGCTCTTTTGCGGCCTTGCCCTCGTGCAGTTGCTGCGGCGATGATCCGTGGCCTCACCCTGCTGTTCGCCGCCCAGTGGCTGGGCGAAGTCACCACCCGCCTGCTGCAGCTGCCGATTCCCGGTGCAGTGCTCGGCATGTTGCTGCTGATGCTGTTGCTGCGCGCGGCACCCGGCCTGATCGATGATGCCGAGAGCGCCGGTGGCCCGCTGGTCAGCCATCTGTCGCTGTTCTTCATCCCGCCACTGATCGCCGCGCTCTTTCTGGTCGGGCTCTCCGCCAGTGAATGGATGCGGCTGCTGCTCGCCATCACCCTCAGCACCTTGGGCGCGCTGGTCGCGACCGCCCTCACCCTCAAATGGGCGCTGGCGCGCTGGCCCGGTCGATGAGTGCGCTGCTGCCGATGCCGGTGACGGCCCTCGCGCTGACGCTCGGCGGCTACCTGCTGGCGCTGTGGATGCATCGCCGGCTGGGACGGCCGGTCTGGCTCCATCCGGTGCTGATCGCCGCCCTGCCGATCGCGCTGCTGATCGGACTCGGCCTGCTCGACGCCGGCGACTACCGCCAGGCCAGCCAGCCGCTGGTGCTGCTGCTGGGACCGGCCACGGTCGCGCTCGGCCTGCCACTGCGCCGCCACTGGGATGAGATTCGCCGGCTCTGGGGGCCGCTCAGCATCGCGCTGCTGATCGGAGTGGCCACCGCCACCGCCAGCGCCATGCTGCTGGCCGACTGGCTCGGACTCGACCGCCGGCTGATCGCCACCATCGCGCCCAAGACCGCCACCTCGCCGATCGCCATGGAGGTGGCACGCATTCTCGGCGGCGAACCGGGTCTGGCCGCCGGTCTGGTCATCATCACCGGCATCATCGGCGCCACCGCCGGGCCGGTGCTGTTCGATTGGCTCGGCATCAGCGACCCACGCATTCGCGGCTTCAGCCTCGGTCTGGCTGCCCATGGCGTCGGCACCGCCCGCGCCCTCGACGAGGGTGCTCAGGCCGGCGCCTTCGCCAGCCTCGCCCTTGGCCTTACCGGCACGCTGGTCGCGCTGGCAATCCCCACCGTTCTGGTCTATTGGTTTGCATGAGGCTGTGAAGTAGGTCACATTCACGGTTTCTTGTAGACTGGCCAACCCCGGCGCTCGCCAGCGATCGGCACGCCTTTCAGGATTCGACCCAGGTGCAACCCATGCAGAAAGAACAACGACGGCAACCGGCCGACACGACCACTCCGATCGAAACCCTGCTGCACGACTGGCTGCAACGACGCCAGGAACTGACCGTGCTCTATGTCGCCGTCGATGGTCTGCGGCAGTTCACCCCCAAGAAGGTGCCGATCACCATCAAGGTGCAGGCGCTCTGTCAGGCACTGCTCGACTACCTCTGCGCCGGCCACTTCAAGGTGTTCGAGCGGCTGATCGAGGAGTTCGAGCACCACGACGCCGACAGCCGGGCCCTGGCCGCCCGGCTGCTGCGCCAGATCGACCGCAGCACCGCCGCCGCCATCGCCTTCAACGACATCTACGACACCGAAGCGCACTGCGCCGAACTGCTCGATGCCCTGCCGGAGGATCTGTCGCGTCTCGGCTTGGTGCTGGCCGAACGGTTCGAGCTCGAAGACCAGTTGATCGAACGGCTGCAACAACGGCAACCGCAGCCCAGCATGGCCTGAGCGCACGCTGGCGACGGACCGTCTCGTCGATCAGTGGCCTGATGTCCACCTGCGGCTGGATGAATGGAACACGACCTGGAATTTCCCTCGCACACAAGGAGCCCCCCATGCGCATTCCCGCCCTCTTCGCCACCTGCCTGCTCGCCAGCACCGCGGCGCTGGCTGCCGAGACCAGCACCCCCCTCAACCTGGTGACGGCCCAGGGCATCGGCGCCGCCGTGGGCAGCGTGCGCATCACCGAAACTCCCTATGGACTGGTGTTCCAGCCGGCCCTGCAGGGACTGCCACCGGGCCTGCACGGCTTTCATGTGCATGAGCATGGCACCTGCATGCCGGCGCAGAAAAATGGTGTCGCAGTGGCGGCGCTGGCGGCGGGTGGCCACCTCGACCCCAAAGGCAGCAAGAAGCATGGCGAGCCCTGGGGCGATGGCCATCTGGGTGACCTGCCGCCGCTCCATGTCGCCGCAGATGGCAGCGCCACCCACCCGGTACTGGCCCCCCGACTCAAGCTGGCGGATGTCAGCGGCCGCGCGCTGATGCTGCACGCCGGCGGCGACAACCACGCCGACCAGCCCGCGCCACTCGGTGGCGGCGGCGAGCGCATGGCCTGTGGCGTCATCCCCCAGCCATAGCGTGGCCGGCGCTCATTGTTGCATGAATGGGCGCACGGATGGACGCCAGCCGCAATGCCTGAGGAAACCGCGGTCTGTCTCCAAGGCGGGAACGGGATTATCCATCCGGAAAAATTGGGCTGTCTAATTCTAGTCGGGCGTGTCGGAAATGAACCCGGAACAGCAAACCTTCCTTGAAGATGAATTTTTCAGCATGACGCTGATGGCTACAGTGCAGCGTGGAAAACTATACCGAGTAGGCTCGGGCGAAGCCGAGAAGGATGCATTCCGCCGTGCTCTGCGCTCAGAACTGGAGCGTCTCACCGAGCAATATAGTGTCGGCGTTTCGGAAGCGCAGCACCTTGCGAACATCGAGAGCCTTGCAAACTCCCTATCTGGTTCGCACCCCAATGCTCTGAATGCAGGACGGTTCAGAATCGGCTCCGCGCAAAAAGCGCTCAATCTCCACCTCAAGTACATGTGGTGCCTAGGACTGATTCCGGCACCGCCGCACTGCCCGTTTGATTTTATGGTCTTGTCGCGCATCCCAACCTGTCGGAACGTGAAATGGACACAACATGACTCTTTACCCGAATACGAGCGAATTGTCTGTCTTGCCAAAACGGCGGCAGGCAACAGCCCCCTTGCCGAGTGGGAGTTGCGCTTGTACAACGCCGCCCAGCCCGTCGCTCCAGCGGGATGCGCCGCAAGCGGCGCGCCCCTGAGCTAGCACGTTGAGAATCGGGGACGACGAGAATCGGGGACAGACCCCGACGAGAATCGGGGACAGACCCCAGTTTCCTCGGTTTCCGCTCCACTTTGGCAGAAACCGTACCCCCAATCCTTACTTCGGCCAACAGTTTTACGGTGGTGATTTGGTGGGCCTTGCAGGACTTGAACCTGCGACCAATCGATTATGAGTCGAGCGCTCTGACCAACTGAGCTAAAGGCCCGGAGACTTCGTCGACCGGCGCTGCCGGTTCACTCGTCGAGAAAACTGCGCAGATGCTCGGAGCGGGAGGGGTGGCGCAGTTTGCGCAACGCCTTGGCCTCGATCTGCCGGATTCGCTCGCGGGTGACGTCGAACTGCTTGCCGACCTCCTCGAGCGTGTGATCGGTGTTCATGTCGATGCCGAAGCGCATCCGCAGCACCTTGGCCTCCCGTGCGGTCAGCCCGGCCAGCACCTCGCGGGTGGCCTCCTTCAGGCTCTCGGCGGTGGCGGCCTCGATCGGCAGATCGACCGTGTTGTCCTCGATGAAGTCACCGAGGTGCGAATCTTCATCATCGCCGATCGGCGTCTCCATCGAGATCGGCTCCTTGGCGATCTTCAGCACCTTGCGCACCTTGTCTTCGGGCATCTCCATGCGTTCGCCCAGCTCTTCGGGTGTCGGCTCCCGTCCCATCTCCTGCAGCATCTGCCGGGAGATGCGGTTGAGCTTGTTGATGGTCTCGATCATGTGCACCGGAATGCGGATCGTGCGCGCCTGGTCGGCGATCGAGCGGGTGATGGCCTGGCGAATCCACCAAGTGGCGTAGGTCGAGAATTTGTAGCCGCGGCGGTACTCGAACTTGTCGACCGCCTTCATCAGGCCGATGTTGCCCTCCTGAATCAGGTCGAGGAACTGCAGGCCGCGGTTGGTGTACTTCTTGGCGATCGAGATCACCAGCCGCAGGTTGGCCTCGACCATCTCCTTCTTCGCACGGCGCGCGCGGGCCTCGCCCAGCGACATGCGCCGGTTGATCTCCTTGATCTCGCCGATGGTCAGACCCACCTCGCTCTCGATCGCCTGCAGGCGCCGCTGCAGCCGCTGCACCTCATCCCTGACCGCAACCAGGCCGCGGAATTTGGCCTTGCTCTTGCCATGGCCGGCGGCAACCCGATCGATCCACTCCGGGTCGGCCTCGTGGCCGGGGAACTGGGTGATGAAGTCGCGCCGCGCCATCTGCCCTTCGCGCAGACAGAGGTTCATGATCTCGCGCTCCTGCTCGCGAATCCGGGTCAGCACCGCCCGGATCGAAGCCACCATCGGATCGAAGATACGCGGGGTGAACTTGAAGAACTTGAAGACATCACCCACGGCCTGCAGGGCTTCGTCGGCAGGCTTGCTGCCACGACCATGGGTTTTCAGCGCCTGCTCGCTGGCTTCGAACCTGAGCATCAGGTCGGCAAAACGGCGTGCGGCCTCTTCTGGATCGGGACCGGTATCGACCTCGCTCTCCTCGCTCTCTTCGGTGACGACGTCGGCGGCCAATTCAGCCTCTTCCTCGACGACCGGCACCACCTCCTCGACCGGCAGCGCGACGACCGGATCGAGATAACCGCTGATCAGCTCGGCCAAGCGGCGCTCACCCATGCCGACCCGGGCATATTCATCGAGCACCTTGCCAACGGTGCCGGGATAGCAGGCCATCGCACAGAGCATCTCGCGCACACCCTCTTCGATGCGCTTGGCAATGACGATCTCACCTTCACGGGTCAGCAGGTCGACGCTGCCCATTTCGCGCATGTACATCCGCACCGGATCGGTGGTGCGACCGACCTCGCTCTCCACGGCAGCCAGCACTGCGACGGCTTCGGCGGTCGCAGTCTCATCCGCGGTGGCATCGCCTTCGGTCATCATCAGGGTGTCGACATCGGGGGTCTCCTCAAAGACACCAATCCCCATGTCGTTGATCATCTGGATGATCTCTTCGACCTGATCAGGGTCGGAAATGTCCTCAGGCAGGTGGTCGTTCACCTCCGCGTAGGTCAGGAAACCCTGCTCCCGTCCCCGGGTGATGAGCATTTTGATACGGGACTGCTGCTGTTCCATTTCGGACATTGCACACCTTTAGCAAAGTGGTCGGACCGGATCGGTCCGACGAAGAGCAAAAACCAACGCTTCAACTCCGATCAAGATAGTCGCAAGCGCTGTTCGATGTGGTGATCTTTCCCGCAAAAGCAAGGAGGGGATGCACAATCAGACAAAAGGTTCTGGATTGGATGGCTCGCCGGCCAAAAAATTCCCGTGATCGACCAGGATTCATTCGCAGGCATCTCGCCCAACCAAACGCGAAATACTACCAGAAATTTTTTAATGATGCTGGACTACCGCCGAGGCGGCGCAGAGGCTCCCGCTCTTTCGCTCTCCAGCAGCACCTTCAATTGCGCTTTTTCGTCCGGCGTCAACGCATCGAACGGACGGGCCAGCAACGCATCGAGCAGCCTGCGCTCGCCATGGCCACTCAGCTTGGCGAGCAGCGCATCAAGCTCCACCTCGGCCTGCGGCTGCGACAGAAAACTCTCCCGTGCCGCCAGTCTGGCCAGCAGATCGGCCTGGTCGGTGCCATGCCAGCGGCCAAGCAGTGCGGCCACCCCAAGCCCGGGCGACCTCTGCAACTGCTGGAGCACTTCGCGCAGCAACTGACTGTCGCCCTGCGTCGGAAAATCACGCAGCGCATTGACACAGGCCTGGCGTGTCGCCAGCAGCGGCCACTTCAGCAGCAGCAGCAGCGCGGCCTGGGCCGGCGGCAGCGGCTGACGCCCGCGCCCAGTGCGCCGCTGATGCAGGGGGGGACGGGCATGAGGCATCGAGTCAAACGGGCGCGAATCGGGATCGGGCTGCTCGACCTGCGTCGCTGATGTCAGCAGCAGATCAGCCGCGGCGATGCCGGTCAGTTCCGCCAGCCGCTGCACCATCAATTGCCGGAATGAACCGGTTCGCAGCCGCTCCAGAAACGGGCGCGCCAGGCTGACCAGCCGCGCCCGGCCATCGATGCTGCCCATGTCGACCTGCGCGCAAAGCTCGCTGTAGAAGAATTCCGACAGCGGTTGCGCCTGCTGGCTGCGCGCCGCAAAGGCCTCCGCCCCCTCCTTGCGCACCAGCGAGTCCGGATCCTCCCCGTCAGGCAGAAACAGAAAGCGTGCCTGCTGCCCCTCCTGCAGCAGGGGGAGCAGATGCTCCAGTGCCCGCCAGGCGGCACGGCGCCCCGCTGCGTCACCATCGAAGCAGAACAGCAGCTCATGGACGCGGCGATAGGCCAGCTTGAGATGTTCGACACTGGTGGCGGTGCCAAGCGTCGCCACTGCATGGGTGAGGCCATGCTGCGCCAGCGCCACCACATCCATGTAACCCTCGACCAGCAGCAACCGGTCCAGTTGCCGCTGCGCCTGGATCGCCTCATGCAGGCCGTAGAGCAGATGGCTCTTCTGGAACAGTGGCGACTCGGAGGAGTTGAGGTACTTGGGCTGCCCTTCGCCCAGCAGCCGGCCACCGAAGCCGACCGTGCGGCCGCGCGGATCGCGGATCGGAAAGATCACCCGATTGCGAAAGCGGTCACGCGCGACACCGCCGTCACTCTTCTGGATCAGCCCCAGTTCGAGCAGCGCCTGCTCTTGCGTCGGAAATTGCTGCAGCAGGGCGCTGCCGGCCGTCGGCGGCGCAAAGCCGATCGCAAAGCGCTCGATGATGTCGCGGTCGAGACCGCGCTGATGCAGATAGCGCCTTGCCGTCTCGGCAGCCGGGCCGCTGGAGAGTTGGCGCCGGTAGTGGTCGGCCACCTGCGCCAGCAACTGGTGGTGCGCCTCGCGCTGGCGCTCCTGCGCACTCGGCTTCTCGCCTTCAGGCAGCGCGACACCGACCCGCCGCGCCAACTGCTCGACCGCCTGCGGAAATTCGAGTCGGTCGTAGGCGATCAGAAATCCCAACGCGTTGCCGCTCGCGCCACAGCCGAAGCAGTGATAGAACTGCTTGTCGCCGTTGACCGAGAACGAGGGGCTCTTCTCCTGATGGAACGGACAGAGGCCGAAGTGGTTGGCGCCCGACTTGCGCAGCCGGATGCGCTCGCCGACCAGATCGACGATGTCGACCCGCTCGAGCAGGTCATCGATGAAGGATTGGGGAATCAGACCGGCCATGACGCTTCACAACAGTGGCCCCGGACTGGAGCCGACCGCCACTGTGCGCGAAACCGAGGCGTGGATCAACCGCTGAGTCGGGCCTTGACGGCGGCACTGACGCTGGCCATTTCGGCGCGTCCCTGCACTCTGGGCTTGAGCCAGGCCATGACCGCGCCCATCGCCTGCGGACCGCTGACCGTCAGTTGCCCGAGCGCCTCGTCGATCAGCGCGGCAATCTCCTGCTGTGTCAGCGGTGTCGGCAGAAAGGCCTGGATCGTCGCGATCTCGAACCGCTCCTGCTCGGCCAGATCGTCGCGCGCAGCACGCTCGAAGTGGTCGAGCGAGTCGCGCCGCTGCTTGAGCATGCGGTCGAGCAGCGTGATGACCCGGGCATCGTCGAGCTCGATGCGCTCATCGACCTCGACACGCTTGATCTCGGCCATGACCAGCCGCAGCGCGGCGACGCGGCGTTTCTCGCCGGCCTTCATCGCCTGCTTGACCGATTCGGCGATCTGCGTCTTGAGGGGGATGGAGCTCATGCTGCGCGGCAGCGAGGGGATCAGTAGAGTCGCTGCAGGCGGCGCGATTCGCGCTGCAACTTCTTGGCGTGGCGCTTGACGGCCGCGGCAGCCTTGCGTTTGCGCACCGAAGTGGGCTTTTCATAGAATTCGCGGCGACGCACCTCGGCCATGACACCGGCCTTTTCACAGGCGCGCTTGAAGCGGCGCAGCGCGACATCGAAGGGTTCGTTCTCTTTGATCTTCACCGACGGCATATAGGATCCTGTGTGGGTTTGATTCCAACGCCCATGACAATGGGCCCCGGCTTGATGGAGCGGGGCCGGCATTCTAGCACCGATCGGAAGCGGTACAAACCATCGGGAGAATTTCGACCGGTGGGCGACAGGCCCATCGAGGCGAAGCGTGATCACCACGCGGCCCAACGATTCCACACGCCGGTCGGGACGGCTATCATCGTTCCCCCTTCTGGAGCTCTGTCTCCGCTCAATCACTGAAGCACCATGCTGGTACTTGGCATCGAAACCTCCTGTGACGAGACCGGCATCGGCCTCTACGACAGCACCCGCGGCTTGCTGGGCGAGGCGCTCTACAGTCAGACGGCGCTGCATGCGGAGTATGGCGGCGTGGTGCCGGAACTGGCGTCGCGCGACCACATCCGCAAGACGCTGCCGCTGATCCGGCAGGTGCTGGCCGAGTCGGGACAGCGTCTGCGCGACCTCGATGGCATCGCCTACACCAGCGGACCCGGTCTGATGGGGGCGCTGCTGGTGGGCGCGGCCATCGGCCGCTCGCTGGCACTGGCGCTCGACCGGCCGGCCATCGCGGTGCACCACATGGAAGGCCATCTGCTGGCGCCGATGCTGGAGCCCGATCCACCCGATTTTCCGTTCGTCGCACTGCTGGTTTCGGGCGGCCACACCCAGTTGGTGGCGGTCACCGGCATCGGCCGTTACCGCCTGCTGGGCGAGTCGCTCGATGATGCCGCCGGCGAGGCCTTCGACAAGAGCGCACTGCTGCTCGGGCTCGACTATCCGGGTGGCGCCGCACTCGCCCGGTTGGCCGAACAGGGGCGGCCGGGGCGGTTCCGCTTCCCCCGGCCGATGCTCGACCGTCCGGGACTCGACTTCAGCTTCAGCGGCCTGAAGACCGCCGTGCTGCAGGTGGTCGAGACGCAACGTCGCGCCGGCACGCTCGATCAACAGCAGCGGGCCGACATCGCCCGCGGCTTCGAGGAGGCACTGGTGGAGACGCTGCGCGAGAAGTGCGAGCGGGCGCTGGCCGAAACCGGTTACCACCGGCTGGTGATCGCCGGCGGCGTCAGCGCCAATCTGCGGCTGCGCGCCGAACTGACGGCGATGGCCGAGCGCCGAAGTGCGCGATTGCATGCCCCACGCCTGCGCTTTTGCACCGACAATGGCGCGATGATCGCGCTGGTCGGTGCACTGCGGCTCGCTGCCGGCGAATGCACGCCGGCGACCATCGAGACCCAGCCGCGCTGGCCGCTGGAGCAGCTCCCACCCATCCCCCCGCTGATCCATGGAGTCGGTTGATGGACATCGTCTACATCGAGGATCTGCGCATCGAGACCGTCATCGGCATCTATGCCTGGGAGCAGGAGGTCAAACAGGTGATCAGCATCGACCTGGAGATGGCCACCGACATCCGCCGTGCGGCTGCCACCGACCGGATCGAGGAGACCCTCGACTACAAGGCAGTGGCCAAGCGAATCATCGCCTATGTGCAGCAGAACCGCCCCGAGCTGGTCGAGACGTTGGCCGAACGCATCGCCGAGCTGATTCAGCGGGAGTTCGCGGTCCCTTGGTTGCGGCTGCGGCTGAGCAAGCCCGGTGCGGTGCGCGGTTCACGTGCGGTGGGCATCATCATCGAGCGTGGAGAGCGCGGCTGATGGCGAAGGTCTATCTCAGCATCGGCAGCAACATCGACCGCGAGCAACACATTCGCGGCTGCCTCGATGCGCTGGCGCAGCGGTTTGGTCCGCTCGAGATCTCCTCGGTGTTCGAGAGCGCCGCGGTCGGCTTCAGTGGTGCCCCTTTCTACAACCTGGTGGTCGGCATCGAGACCGAGCTCGATCCGGCAGCGCTGAATCAACGGTTGCGCGCGATCGAGGAGGCCGAGGGACGCCGGCGTGATGGAGCGAAGTTCTCGGGTCGCACGCTCGACATCGACATTCTGCTCCATGGCGACCGGCAAGGGGAGTTTGCCGGCCTGCTGCTGCCGCGTCCGGAGATCACCGAAAATGCCTACGTGCTCTGGCCGCTGGCCGAGCTCTGCCCGACGCGGATTCTGCCCGGCAGCGACCAGTCGATCGCCATGCTCTGGGCCGGCTACGATCGGGACAGTCAGCCGCTGCACCCGGTCGATTTCAGTTGGCGCGGACGCGCCATCTCGCCACGAAGCGCTTCATAGATAGAGCGAACGGCCACCATCGACGGCGATGATCTGGCCGGTGACATAGGTTGCCTCGGCCAGAAAGTGGACCGCCTCGGCAATCTCTTCCAGCCGGCCGGTGCGCCCCAGCGGCGTCTGCGCCAGAATCCGCTGCTGCGCGGCGGCCTGCTCGGCCGAGGGCTGCTCCGGCCAGAGGATGGCACCCGGTGCCACGCCGTTGACCCGCACGTCGGGCGCCAGCTCGCGCGCCATGCTGCGGGTCAGCATCGCCAGCCCCGCCTTCGAGATGGAGTAAACGCTGTAGCCCTGTAGCGGCCGCTCGGCATAGATGTCGATCAGATTGACCACCGCGCCGCGCCGCGCCCGCAGCGTCGGCAGCAGCGCCTGCAGCAGAAAGAACGGTGCCTTGAGGTTGCTGTCGAAGAGCGCCTGCCACTGCGCCTCGCTCACCGCGCCAAGCGGCGTGGGATCAAAGCTGGAGGCGTTGTTGACCAGCAGCCCGACGCCGCGCTGGCTGGCCAGCTCGGCCAACTGCTGCACTGCCTCCATCTGACACAGATCAGCCGGCAACAGCTCGACCGACCCCGCGCGCAGCGCGTTCAGCCGTGCCGCCAGCGCCTGCGCCTCCTCGGCCGAGTGGCGGTAATTGAGCAGAATCTGATAGCCGGCGCCATGCAGCCGCTCGACGATGGCGGCGCCGACGCGCCGCGCCGCGCCGGTGACCAGTGCCACCTTCGGCACCGGAATGGGTTCGTTCATGGGTGCTCCCTTGAATCAGTCAGGGTCTCTCGGAGCTGCTCGATCGTGGCGAGCCGTGCCTGTCGCAACCGCTCACCGATCGCCTTGCCACTGAGCGTGCCGCTCAACTGGCCGGCATCGATCTGACGGCAGGCGGCATGGAGCCGGCGCAGCCAGGCCGCCTGCGGATAGCCCGACTCGGCGGCCAGTGCCGGCCAGCGTCCGGCATCGGCCTCGGCGGCCAGCAGAAACTGCTCGAACCGTTCGGGACGACGCCAGGCATCGAGACTGTCGAGCAGTTGCAGCAGTGCCGCGGCATCGAGCCGCAGTGCGGCATGGGCCGTCAGCGACTGCGCTGCCAGCAGCCGGGCCAGTTGCCGATGGCGATTGGGGATGCGGCAGCGGTCGCAGATCTGGTCGATCAGTCGCAGGTTGGCGGCACGGTGGGCCGCTGTGCCCGGTGGCTGCTCAGGGTCGAGGTCATGCAGCAGCAGCGCCAGCCGCACCTCCGGCTGCGGGCTCAACATCGCGACCCGCTCCAGGGCTTCCAGCAGAGGCTCGCCCCCGTCGCACTCCAGCCGCTGATCGAGTTCGGGCAGCAGCCAGCCCAGCGCCCCGCAGGCGCGCAGCAGGTCGATGAAGAGGCGCGGACGGGCCTCGCCCAGTGCCCGCTCCAGCTCCTGCCAGACCCGCTCCGGCACCAGATCGGCCAGTTCGCCACTGGCACTGATCTGCCGCATCAGCTCCAGGGTCTCGGGCGCCACCCGAAATCCCAGCGGTGCGTAACGGGCAGCAAAGCGGGCCACCCGCAACACCCGCAGTGGATCCTCGGCAAAGGCCGCAGAGACATGCCGCAGCCAGCGCCCGGCCAGATCACGCTGGCCACCGTAGGGGTCGATGATCCGTCCATTCTCATCTTCGGCCATGGCGTTGATGGTGAGATCGCGGCGGCGCAGATCGGCCTCGAGGGTCACACTGGGGTCGAAGCAGGTGACGAAGCCGGTGTAGCCGCGCCCCGCCTTGCACTCGGTGCGGGCCAGCGCGTACTCCTCCTTGCTGCGCGGATGCAGGAAGACCGGAAAATCCTTGCCGACCGGACGAAAGCCCTGCGCCAGCAGCTCGGCAGGCGTGGCACCGACCACCACCCAGTCACGCTCGGTCACCGGCCGCCCCAGCAGCCGGTCGCGCACCGCGCCACCCACCAGATAGATTTTCAAGCCTTCTCCTCTTGATCGATCCGCTGCCTTTCATGCCTACCGGCAAGGTTATACACTGCCGGGCTGTTCGATCCCAAAAACCATAACAGACAGGAACAAGCGCATGTATTACGGCTGGCGACTGCTGATCGCGCTCTGTGCGATCTATTTTCTCTCCATCGGCACGGTCTTCTACGGCTTTGCCGCCACCATGCCCGACCTGATCCAGGCCTTCGGCTGGAGCCGCAGTCAGGTCAGTGCCGGCTTCTCGATCGCCAGCGCCACGCTCGGGCTCTGCGGTCCGCTGATCGCCTGGATGATTCGCCGCTTCGGCACCCGCATGACCATCTTCATGGGCGGCTTTTCGATCCTGATCGGCGCGCTGCTGACCTACACCACCCAGACGGTGCTGCAATTCTATCTCTCCTGCCTGTTTCTCGGACTGGGTCTGGCGATGCAGACCATCATCCCCGGCACCCAGCTGATCTCCAACTGGTTCGCCCGGCGCCGTGCGCTGGCCATCGGGCTGTTCATGGCGGCGGGTGGCGTCGGCAGCGGTGTGCTGACCCCGCTGTTCGCCTTGCTGGTCAAGCAGACCGGCGACTGGCGGATCGTCTGGCTGATCATGACCGGCGCCGGCATGGGTTCGTCACTGCTGGCACTGTGGGTGGTCAAGGAGATGCCGGCCGATGTCGGACAGCAGGTCGACGGCGTCTCGGAAACAAGCAGCGGCAGCACCAAGCCGGTCAAACAGGTCCGGGTCTATCAGACCAGCCACCCGTGGGAGACCAGAGCCGCCTTCTCGACCGTCGTGCTGTGGCTCGCCATCCTCTGCGCCTCAATGGCCTCGCTCGGCGGTGGCCTGGTCAACACCCAGGCGCTGCTGCACCTGCAGGATCTGGGACACGAGAAGGTGCTGGCCGCCTCCTCGATCGGGCTGGTGGGCTTCCTCAGCGTGGCCGGTCGGGTCTTCTCCGGCACCCTCGGTGACTACATCGAACCCAAGTACATGCTGAGCGCCGGGCTGCTGATCTCGCTGGTCGGCATCTACCTGCTCAACATTGCCCATGAGCCGATGCTGGTCTATCTGTTCGCCATCCTGTTCGGCCTCGGCAACGGTCTGGCGGTGGTGACCAGCCCGATGATCATCGCCAACTACTTCGGCAGCAAGAACTACGCCTCGCTCTTTGCGGTGCGCAGCATGATCGTCACCATCATCGCGGCGCTCGGTCCGGTGCTGGCCGGCGCCTGGTTCGACAAATTCAACAGCTACAGCCAGGTGTTCTGGTTCTACATCGGCATGTGCCTGATCGCCGGCATCGCCGCCCTGATGATGCGACCGCCAATTCCGGCCGCACAGGCGGTGGCGACATCCTGATCGGACCAAACGACGCCCGCATGGACAAGGCCACCGAACAGCCGCTGCGCCTCCCGGCACCCTGCGGGGTGCTGGAGGTGCGCTACGCGGCGCCGACGGCAGGCCGGCCGGTGGCGGTGATCTGCCACCCTCACCCGCTGTTCGGCGGTTCGCTCGACAACAAGGTGGTCTTCACGCTGATGCGCAGCTTTCAGCAACTGGGTCTAGGCACCCTGCGCTTCAACTTTCGCGGTGTCGGTGCCAGTTCCGGCCATTACGACGACGGGCGCGGCGAACTCGACGACCTCGCCGCGCTCTGCCACTGGCTGGCACAGCAGGGCAACGCCCGACTCTGGTTGGCCGGTTTTTCGTTTGGCGCCTACATCGCCGCACGGGGTTGCCAGGCGGCAGCGGACTGGGGTGTGACGGTGGAGCAGTTGATTCTGGTCGCCCCGCCGGTCGGGCGCTTCGATTTCAGCCTCCTGCAGCGCTTCGACTGCCCGGTCACGCTGTTGCAGGGCGAGGCCGACGAACTGGTCACCGCCGACGGTGTCGCTGCCTGGGCCGAGCAACTGCACAGCCCGCACCAGTTGCTGCGCTTTGCCGATTGCTCTCATTTTTTTCATGGACAGTTGGTAGAATTGCGCAGCCGCCTGGTCGCGGCACTCGCCCCAACCCTGGTGACCGCCTGACTCTTTCGGCTGACGCTGTTGTCCATTCCCGCCCTCCTGCCCTCGATCTCCCCGCTCGAACGCTACCGCGCCTCGCTGGCGCAGCCCGGTTTCGAGCATGATCCGGCACAGGAGCAGGCCGTGCGCCACCTGCAGCGGCTCTACGATGAGCTGGTGGTGACGCAGCCGCAATCCACTGGCCTGCTCGGTCGGTTGAGCCGACCCTTCCGCAAGCCGCCGACGCCGATCAAGGGACTCTACTTCTGGGGCGGTGTCGGCCGCGGCAAGACCTACCTGATGGATCTGCTGTTCGATGCCGTGCCGATCGCCGAGAAAGCACGCATGCACTTTCACCGCTTCATGCGCGAGGTGCATGCACAGTTGCAGGCGCGGCAGGGCGAGAGCGACCCGCTGCGCGGCGTGGCCCAAGCCTGGTCGAGCCGCATCCGGCTGCTCTGTTTCGATGAGTTCTTCGTCAGCGACATCACCGATGCGATGCTGCTCGGCACGCTGCTGGAGCATCTGTTCAACCAGGGGGTCATCCTGGTGACCACCTCCAACATCCACCCCGATGGCCTCTATCCGAACGGCCTGCAGCGGTCGCGTTTTCTGCCCGCCATCGCGCTGCTGAAGGCGCACACCGAGGTGGTCAATGTCGATGGCGGCATCGACCATCGTCTGCGCACGCTGACCCGCGCACCGCTCTACTACAGCCCGCTCGGTCAGGCGGCCGATGACAATCTGATGGCCTGCTTTCAAAGACTCGGCTCGACGACGATTGAGGCCGATGCGGTGATGACCATCGACAACCGGCCGATCCAGACGCGCTATCTGGTGGACGATCTGGCCTGGTTCGACTTCGACCAGCTCTGCGACGGTCCGCGCAGCCAGCGTGACTACATCGAACTGGCCGAGCTGTTCGAGACCGTGGTGATCAGCAACATCCCGCTGCTGACCACCCATCATGAGGACCAGAGCCGCCGCTTCATCAACCTGGTCGATGAGTTCTACGACTGCGGCGTCAAGCTGATTCTGTCGGCGGCCGCACCGCTTGCCGAGCTGTATCAGGGCGAGCGGCTGCGCTTCGAGTTCGAACGCACCCGCAGCCGCCTGCTGGAGATGCAGTCGCACGACTATCTGGCCAGGGCACACCGGCGCACGACCGGGGGGCCGTGAAGCCGGCGCTGTCGCGTCGCATTCAATGGTTCAGAAGATCAGCCAGCGCACAGCCTGCAGCGCCAGCCAGGCGTAACCCGCCGCCAGCAGGTCATCGAACATGATGCCCCAGCCGCCCTTGATCCGCCGGTCGGCCCAACGCACCGGCCAGGGCTTGGTGATGTCGAACAGCCGGAACAGCGCAAAGCCGAGCAGCAGCCAGAGCGGTTCGGCCGGCACCCCCAGTAGCACCACACCGATGGCCGCCATCTCGTCACAGACGATGGCCGGATGGTCATCGACGCCGAGTCGGCGGGTCGCCGTGGCGGCGGCCCAGACGCCGAGCACGATCGCAGCACCCAGCAGCAGCAGGTAGAGCCCCAGCGGCGCGGCCGAGCTGAGCCAGCCCCACGCCGGCAGCGCCAGCGCCGTGCCGACCGTGCCCGGCGCCCAGCGGGAGAGCCCCGCGCCAAAGCCGAGCGCCCAAGCATCGAGCGGGCTCGCCGTCAGCTGTTTCCAGCCCGGTTTCGGGCGCATCACTGCGGCGCCTCGAAGTGGCGGTAACCATGCAGCGCCGCATCGGCCGGCTGCTGCTGACCGTCGAGAGTCAGGGTCAATCCGGCTGCTGCAGTCGCCAGCCCGATCCGTCGACAGCCGACGCCCACCGCGGCCAGCGCGGCCTCGATGCGCGCCTCATCGGCGCGTGGCGCCGTGAAGCAGAGCTCATAGTCATCACCCTGACCAAAAGCCCAGCGGCGGGCGGTGGAACGATCAACCACCCGGCACAGCGCGGCCGACAGCGGCAGATCGTTCAGTTCGAGCGTGAAACCGACGCCGCTGCCGCTGATCAGATGGTGCAGATCACCGGCAAGACCATCCGACAGGTCGATCATCGCGCTGGCGAGCCCGCGCAGTTGCAAGCCGGCCTCGATGCGCGGCGTCGGTTGCAGATAGCGCTGGCTCAGGAACTCACGGTCCGTCGCGTCGGCCTGCAACTGGCCGCGCAGCAGCGCCAATCCGGCCGCCGCATCACCCAGGGTACCGGTGACATAGAGGCCATCGCCCACCCGGGCACCGCGCCGTGACAGCGCCAGCGCCACTGGCACCTCGCCGGCCACCTGCAGCGTGATGCTGCGCGGACCTTGCGCCAGATTGCCGCCGACCAGCAGGCTCCGGTAGCGCACTGCGCAGGCGGTCAGGCCACGGCTGAAGCCATCGAGCCAGAACTCGTCGACCACCGGCAGTACCAGCGCCAGGGTGAACCAGCTCGGAGAGGCGGCAACGGCGGCCAGATCACTCAGGTTGACCGCCAGCGCACGCCAGCCGATCGAAAAGGGGTCGGCGTCTGCCAGAAAGTGCACCCCCTCGACCAGGGTGTCGATCGAGATGGCGAGCGCTGCATCGCGCGGCGGGTCGAGCAGGGCACAGTCATCGCCGATGCCCCAGCGCACGCCGGCGCAGGGCGCAACTCCGACCGCCGCCAGCGGCGGCTGGCTGAAGTAGCGTTCGATCAGTTGGAATTCGTGCAGAGCCATGTGGCGCCCTTCGCCAGCCGTCAGCGCCGCCGGGCCTCGACTTCCGGTCGGCGAAACTGCGCTGCGATCCGGTCGAGCACGCCGTTGACATATTTGTGGCTGTCCGGCGCGGCAAAGGATTTGGCCAGTTCGATCGCCTCGTTGATCACCACCGGATAGGGCAGCTCGATGCAGTGCATCAACTCGTAGCTGCCAATCAGCAGAATCGCCCGTTCGACCGGGGTGAGCTGTTCGAGCGGCCGGTCGAGCAGCGGCGCCAGCACCTGATCGAGCTCGCCATGCAGCGCGATGATGCGCCGCAGCAGTTCGGAGAAGTAGTCGAGATCGGCCTGCCTGACCGGCTGCTCTTCACGAAACTGCCGGTCGATCTCGGCCGCGCTGGCGCCGGCCAGCTGCCACTGATAGAGCGCCTGCAGCAGCAGCCGGCGCGCCTGATGGCGCGCCTTCGACTTCGGTTTGGCCGCAGCGGGCGGCGGCGTGTCGCTCATCGCGCTCATCGTGCCGGTTGCAGCTGGCGCAGCAGGCTCACCATCTCAAAGGCGCAGAGCGCTGCCTCGGCCCCCTTGTTGCCGGCCTTGGTGCCGGCCCGCTCGATCGCCTGCTCCAGCGTATCGACCGTCAGCACGCCGAAGGCCACCGGCAGGTTGCTCGACAGGCTCACCTGCCCCAGCCCCTTGACGCACTCGCCGGCGACATAGTCGAAGTGGGGCGTGCCACCGCGAATCACCGCGCCAAGCGCGACGATCGCATCGAAGCGGCCACTCTCGGCCGCCTGCCTGACCACCAGCGGCAGCTCGAACGCGCCGGGCGCGCGGATCAGCGTGATCTGCCCGGCCGGAATGCCATGGCGCAGCAGGACATCGGCGGCGCCGGCGATCAGGCTCTCGACGATGAAGGCATTGAAGCGGCTGGCGACCAGCGCGAAGCGGGCATCACGGGCGGTGAAGTCGCCACTGATCTGTTGAAACTGGCTCATGTTCTGCGGTTACTCCAGGTGGATGCTGCGGCCATCGGCGGCCAGATACTCGACCACGGTCAGGTCGAATCCGGAGATGGCATTGTATTTGATCGGCGAGCTCATCAGGCGCATCTGGCGCACGCCCAGATCGCGCAGGATCTGCGAGCCGGTGCCGACGGTGTAGAAAACGTTGGGGTTCTGCTCGACCCGGCGCCGCTGCGGTACCGCTTCGAGCCGCGCCAGGCTGGCCAATGTGGCGTCGGGTGGCTCGTTGCCGGCGATCAGTACCAGCACCCCCTGTCCGGCCGCGGCGATGGCCGCCAGCGCGTCATGGACCGACCAACTGGCGGTCGAGCTGGCGATCTGCAACAGGTCGCGCAGCCGGTCGGCCTGCTGCACCCGCACCAGCACCGGCTGGTCGGGGTCGATCTCGCCACAGACCAGCGCCAGATGGATGTCACCCTGCAGGGTGTCGCGGTAACTGACCAGCGTGAAGGGACCGTGGCGGGTCATCACCTCGCGGCTGCCGAGACGGATGATGGTCTTCTCATGCAGGATGCGGTAGTGGATCAGGCTGGCGATGGTGCCGATCTTGAGGTTGTGGGTGGCCGCGAACTGCTCCAGCTGTGGCCGGCGCGCCATGCTGCCATCCTCGTTCATGATCTCCACGATCACCGCCGCCGGCTCCAGCCCGGCCAGCCGTGCCAGATCACAGCCGGCCTCGGTGTGGCCGGCCCGGCTCAGCACGCCACCCTCGCGGGCCACCAGCGGAAAAATGTGGCCCGGCTGCACCAGATCCTCCGCCACGGCATCGGCTGCCACCGCCACTTGGATGGTGCGGGCACGGTCGGCGGCAGAGATGCCGGTGGTCACCCCTTCGGCCGCCTCGATCGACGCGGTGAAATTGGTCGCGTGCGCGGTGCGGTTGTCGCTGACCATTGGTCCGAGCCGCAGCCGCTGGGCGCGCGCCTCGGTCAGCGTCAGGCAGACCAGCCCGCAGGCATGGCGCACCATGAAGTTGACATCCTCCGGCCGCACCTTGCTGGCGGCCATGATCAGGTCACCTTCGTTCTCGCGGTCTTCGTCATCCATCAGGATCACCATGCGACCCTGGCGAATCTCCTCGATCAACTCTTCGATGCTGTTCAATTCCATGCCATCTTCTCTTGATTCAGCCTGATACGGTGGGCGTCACCAGCCCGGCCTGCTCCAGCAGCCGGCTGGTCAGCGGTGCCGCGCTGCCCTCGGCGGCCTGCTCGCCCAGCAGCAGCCGTTCGAGATAGCGGGCCAGCAGGTCGACCTCCAGATTGACCGGCTGACCGGGCTGCCAGCCGCCGAGAGTGGTGGCAGTGAGCGTGTGCGGGACGATGTTGAGCTCGAACTCCGCCCCCTCGACCCGGTTGACGGTGAGGCTGACCCCCTCGACGGTGATCGACCCCTTGGCGGCGATGTAGCGGGCCAGCTCACGCGGAGCGCGCAGGCGCAGCAGGCGCGAGCGGCCGGCCGGCGCCAGCGACAGCAGCTCGCCGACACCATCGACATGGCCGCTGACCAGGTGCCCGCCCAGCGGCGTCGCCAGCGTCAGCGCCTTTTCGAGGTTGACCGGCGATCCCGCCCGCAGCCCCTGCAGCGTGGTGCGGTTGAGCGTCTCGATCGACAGATCGGCGCTGAAGCGGTCGGCACTCAGTTCGACCGCGGTGAGGCAGACACCATTGACGGCGATGCTGTCGCCCAGTGCGGCCGTGCGCAGATCGAGCGCTCCGGCCTCGACCGTCAGGCGGTAGTCACCGCCGACGGGCCGCAGTGCCGCCACCGTGCCGATGGCCTGGATGATACCGGTAAACATCTCACTCCTGGGTGGCGTGTGCCGCATGGTCGAAACGGGCGCGAATGCGCCAATCATCGCCGAGCGGGCGGATTTCGTCGATCAAAAGTGGCCAACGGTCGGCCATCCGCTCGATGGCCGGCAACTGCAACAGCGGCCGGGCAGCGCTGCCCAGCAGCAGCGGCGCCAGGTAGATCCACAGCTCATCCACCAACCCCTGCTGCACCAGGTTGCCGGCCAGCCTGGGGCCGCACTCGGCCAGCAGCTCATTGCACTGCAACGCCGCGAGCCGTTGCAGCACCGCATCGAGATCGACCCCCTGTCCGGTGGTTGCCGCGATCGCCTCGATGCGCACATGTGCGCGGTCGCGCAACTGCGCTGCCCGTGCCTCATCCAGTGGCTGCCGGGTGAAGATCAGCGTCTCGCCCGCCTCGTGCAGCAGCCGTGCGCCGGGTGGCGTGCGCAGTTGCGAATCGACCACCACCCGCAACGGCTGGCGCAGCGGCCGCTCGGCCCACTCGCCCAGCGCATCGAGGTCACGCACCGTCAGTGCCGGATCGTCGGCCAATACCGTGCCACTGCCGGTCAGGATTGCCGAACTGCGCGCCCGCAGCCGCTGCACGTCGGCCCGTGCCGCCGGCCCGGTGATCCACTGGCTGACGCCGTTGTGCAGCGCCGTGCGTCCATCCAGACTCATCGCCAGCTTGAGCCGCAGCAGCGGACGCCCACCACCCATCCGCCGGATGAAACCGGGGTTGAGCGCAGCCGCCGCCTCCGCCAGCAGGCCGCACTCCACCGCGATGCCGGCGCGCCGCAGGGCGGCCAGACCGCCGCCGGCCACCCGCGGATTGGGGTCTTCCATCGCCGCCACCACCCGCGCCACGCCGGCGGCAATCAACGCCTCGCTGCAGGGCGGCGTGCGGCCATGGTGGTTGCAGGGCTCCAGCGTCACATAGGCGGTGGCGCCGCGCGCGGCGGCTCCGGCCATCCGCAGCGCCTCGACCTCGGCATGGGGTTCGCCGGCGCGGTGATGCCAGCCTTGGCCAACCACCGCACCCTGCCTGACCAGCAGACAGCCCACCCGGGGGTTGGGGTCGGTGCCATAGAGACCACGCTGCGCCAGTTGCAGCGCCTCGGCCATGAAACGGCGATCCTGCTCGCTCTCGGTCAAGGCGGCACTCTCCTGCGCTGGACGCACGCTGATGAAGTGGGGGCGGCCTCAGCCCTCACCGCCACCCTTCTGCTCCAGCCGCTCGATCTCCCGACGGAATTCATCGAGATGCTGAAAGCGGCGATAGACCGAGGCGAAGCGAACATAGGCCACCTCGTCGAGCTGCTGCAACTGCGCCATCACCGCCTCGCCGACCAGATCGGAAGCGACCTCGCGCTCGCCGGTGGCACGCAATTGATGCTTGATGCGGTTCAGCGCGGCCTCGACATCCTCGACACTGACCGGCCGCTTTTCGATCGCGCGCAGAATGCCGCTGCGCAGCTTCTCTTCATTGAAGGGCTCGCGCTGGCCATTGCGCTTGATCACCTTGGGCATCACCAGCTCGGCCAGCTCGAAGGTGGTGAAGCGCTCCTGACAGGCAGTGCATTCGCGCCGCCGCCGCACCTGGTCCCCGCCCGCGACCAGCCGGGAGTCGATCACCCGGGTCTCTTCGGTTCCGCAGAACGGGCAGTGCATCGCGACGGCACCGGCACGCTTCAGCCGTAGACCGGGTGGCGCGCGCAGATCTCGCTGACCTGCTGCCGGATGCGCTGGCAGGTGGCATCGTTGCCGAGGTCATCGAGCAGGTCGCAGATCCAGTGGGTCAACTGCTCCACCTCGCCGCTGTCGAAGCCGCGCCGGGTCACCGCCGGTGTACCGATGCGGATGCCGCTGGTGACGAAGGGCGAACGTGGATCGTTCGGCACCGCGTTCTTGTTGACGGTGATGTGCGCCCGGCCGAGTGCCTCTTCGGCCTCCTTGCCGGTGATGCGCTTGTCGGTCAGATCGAGCAGGAACAGGTGGTTGTCGGTGCCGCCGGAGACGATGCGATAGCCGCGGGCGATGAACTGCGCCGCCATCGCGCGGGCATTGGCCAGCGTCTGCTGCTGGTAGAGCTTGAACTCCGGGCTCATCGCCTCCTTGAAGCAGACCGCCTTGGCGGCGATCACATGCATCAGCGGTCCCCCCTGAGTGCCGGGAAAGACTGCCGAATTGAGCTTCTTCTCGATCTCCGGATTGGCCTTGGCCAGAATCAGCCCGCTGCGCGGGCCGGCCAGCGTCTTGTGGGTGGTCGAGGTGGTGACATCGGCAATGCCGACCGGGCTGGGGTAGGCGCCGACCGCCACCAGACCGGCGACATGGGCCATGTCGGCCACCAGAAAGGCGCCCACGCTGTCGGCGATGGCACGAAAGCGCTGCCAGTCGACCAGCCGCGAATAGGCCGAAAAGCCGGTCATGATCATCTTCGGCCGATGGGTTCGTGCCAGCGTCTCGACCTGATCGTAGTCAATGCGGCCGCTGGCCGGGTCGAGCCCGTAGCTGACCGAGTGGTAGATCTTGCCCGAGAAGTTGACCTTGGCACCGTGGGTGAGGTGGCCGCCGGCGGCCAGATCCATGCCGAGCACCGTGTCGCCCGGATCGAGCAGCGCCATGTAGACCGCCGCGTTGGCCTGCGAACCGGAGTGCGGCTGCACATTGGCATAGTCGGCACCGAACAGTGCCTTGGCCCGGTCGATCGCCAACTGCTCGACCTGGTCGACATACTCGCAGCCACCGTAATAACGCTTGCCGGGATAGCCCTCTGCATACTTGTTGGTCAGCACCGAGCCCTGCGCCGCCAGCACCAGCGGGCTGGTGTAGTTTTCCGATGCAATCAGTTCGATATGCGCCTCTTGCCGCCGGCTCTCGCCCTGCATGGCGGCCCACAGATCGCTGTCGAAGTCGGCAAGGGTCAGGTTGCGGTCAAACATCGGCACCTCGAACACGGACAAAAAGAAAAAAGGCCGGTCATTGTACTCCAGCCGGTCACAAAAGCGCTCTTGCACCTGCTAGGCTTTGCAATGCGCACCGCCACTTTCGGAACCCTCGGAATGGACCAGCCACCGACCCGCCTTGCCGGAGAGATCTTCCACCACACCGACCGGCGTCGGGTGTCACGCATCCGCTGCTACGCTCCAGTGCTGGTCGAAAGCACGGCCGGCTGCTACCCGGCCGCACTGGCCGACCTCTCGCTGCAAGGCGCCCTGCTGCAGGTGCCGCAGTGGCAACCGGCCGTCAACGAATGCGCCACGCTGCTGGTCGAGCTCGACACTCAGGGCATCCAGCTGATTCTCGAAGCGCGGGTGCGCCATCAGCACGACGCCCGCATTGGCGTGCAGTTCACCGAAGTCAACGACCTCCAGCAGCGCTGCCTGCGGCAGTTCCTGTTCCGTGGCACGGCGGATCAAAAGCAGCTCCCTCGAACATGGCGCAACCTGTTCGGTCGCGGTCCAATCCGGCAGCCCCCGCAGTAACAGAGTAAAAGGCCACACGCTTGCGCTGCCGAGGCGTCTTGGGCAAACTTGCCGGACGCCTGTTTGAATGGCGGAGTTTTCGGCCCCGCACCGGGTTCGCCAGGGTGCAGCCCCCTCTCAACTTCTGAAAATAACCAAAGGTCGATCATGAGAAACTACGACAAGCTCTATATCAACGGTGAGTGGGTCGCACCCCATGGCAAGGGGAGCAGTCAAGTCACCAACCCCTTCAACAACGAAGTCATCGGTAGCGTGCCGCAGGGTGACCTGCAGGATGTCGACCGCGCCGTGCAGGCCGCCAAGGCCGCCTTTCCGGCCTGGGCGGCCACCAGCACCGAAGAGCGCGCCCAGTACCTCGAGAAACTGGTCGGCGCCATGTCCAAGCGCGCCAAGGAGCTCAGCTCGGTGATCTCCCAGGAGCTGGGCATGCCGATCAGCCAGGCCGAGATGATCCAGGTCGGCATGGCCATCGGCACCCTCAACAGCTTCCCCGCCCTGCTGCGCAGCTACAAGTTCGAAAAGCAGATCAACAACTCGACGGTCGTGCGTGAGCCGATCGGCGTCTGCGGCTTCATCACCCCGTGGAACTACCCGCTCTACCTGATCGTCGCCAAGGCCGCCCCCGCGCTGGCCGCCGGCTGCACCATGGTGCTGAAGCCGAGCCGCGAAACCCCGCTCAACGCCTTCATCTTCGCCGAACTGATCAACGAAGTCGGTCTGCCGCCCGGCGTCTTCAACCTGGTCAGCGGCCCTGGTGGCGTGGTCGGTGAAGGGCTGGCCGCACACCCCGACGTCGACATGGTCTCCATCACCGGCTCGACCGAAGCCGGCATCAGCGTCGCCAAATCCGCCGCCAACACCGTCAAGCGCGTCGCGCAGGAGCTGGGTGGCAAATCGGCCAACATCATCCTCGACGATGCCGACCTCAACACCGCCGTCGCCGCGGGTGTGCGCGGCGTGATGATGAACTGCGGCCAGACCTGCGCCGCGCTGACCCGCATGCTGGTCCCCGAAAGCCGCAAGGACGAAGTCATCGCCATCGCCAAGGCCACCGCCGAATCGATCACCCAGGATGACCCTTCCAAAGAGGGCTTCCACATGGGGCCGCTCTCCTCGCTGCAGCAGGCCAACACGGTCCGCAAATACATCCGCAAGGGGATCGAAGAGGGTGCCACCCTAGTCACCGGCGGCCTCGAAGAGCCAGCGGGTTTCGAAGGCGGCGCCTTCGTCAAGCCGACCATCTTCGCCGATGTGAAGAACAGCATGACCATCGCCCAAGAAGAGATCTTCGGACCGGTGCTCAGCATCCTCACCTACAAGGATGAGGCCGATGCCATCCGCATCGCCAACGACACCGTCTATGGCCTCTCCGGCTCGGTCTGGTCTTCCGACCCCAACCGCGCGCTGCGCGTTGCCAAGCAACTGCGCACCGGCCAGGTCTCCATCAATGGTGGCGGCATGAACCTGATGGCGCCGTTCGGCGGCTACAAGCAGTCGGGCAACGGCCGCGAACTGGGCGAGTTCGGTCTCGAAGAGTACCTCGAGATCAAATCGGTGCAGATGCCGCCGGCCGCTGCGGCCAGCTGAGTCGCGCGCTCCAGACCGCAAACCGGTCTGGAGCGGCAGTCAAAAAACCCGTCGCCGGCGTGCCGGCGGCGGGTTTTTCATTGGAGCTCATCCGCGCTGGTCGCTCGGTGCAAAAATCACTACCAAGGAGCGGGGAAGAACCAGCGCGTGGCCGCGGCCTGACGGCCTTTGCCCACCCTGTCTCTGGCTGCGCTCAGCCACCAAAGGCATGGCGCAGCACGATGGTCTCGTTGCGGTCGGGGCCGGTAGAGATGATGTCGATCGGCGCGCCAACCAGTGCCTCGATGCGGTCGAGGTAGGCGCGGGCATTGGCCGGCAACTCTTGCAGGCGGGTGAGGCCGAGGGTCGATTCGCTCCAGCCCGGCAGCTCTTCGTAGATCGGCACCACCTGATCATAGCCCTCGCTGTCGAGCGGAATCGGCAGCGGCTGGCCACTGGCATCCTGGTAGCCGATGCAGACGCGGATCAGATCGAGCCCATCCAGCACATCGAGCTTGGTGATGCACAGGCCCGAGAGGCTGTTGAGTTCGACCGAGCGGCGCAGGATCACCGCGTCGAACCAGCCGCAGCGGCGGGCGCGACCGGTGGTGGAACCGAACTCGTGGCCGCGCTTGGCGAGGTGGGCGCCGGTGGCGTCGAACAGTTCGGTAGGAAAGGGGCCGGAGCCGACCCGGGTGGTGTAGGCCTTGGTGATGCCGAGCACATGGTCGAACTGCAACGGGCCCATGCCGCTGCCGGTGGCGGCGCCGCCGGCGGTGGTGTTGGAGGAGGTGACGAAGGGATAGGTGCCGTGGTCGATGTCGAGCAGCGCGCCCTGCGCGCCCTCGAACAGCAGGTTGGCACCATCACGGCGCAGCCGATGCAACAGACCGGTGACATCGGTCACCATCGGCCGCAACTGCTCGGCCAGCGCCAGGTTGTGCTCCAGCGTCTGCTGAAAGTCGATCGGCGCCTGCTGGTGATACCGTTCGAGAATGAAGTTGTGGTAGTCGAGCACGTCGCGCAGCTTGCTGGCAAAGCGTTCGGGCTCGAACAGGTCACCCAGGCGCAGGCCGCGGCGCGCCGCCTTGTCTTCGTAGGCCGGGCCGATGCCGCGACCGGTGGTGCCGATCTTGGCGGCGCCGCGCGCCTGCTCCCGTGCCTGGTCGAGCGCCACATGCGACGGCAGGATCAGCGGGCAGGCGGCGCTGATGCGCAGCCGCTCGCGCACCGGCACCTTGCGCGCTTCGAGCATGGCGATCTCCTCGAACAGCGCCACTGGCGAAACCACGACGCCGTTGCCGATCACACAGGTGACGCCCTCACGCAGGATGCCCGACGGAATCAGGTGCAGCACGGTCTGCGCGCCATCGATCACCAGCGTGTGGCCGGCATTGTGGCCACCCTGGAACCGCACCACCGCGGCGGCCTGGTCGGTGAGCAGATCGACGATCTTGCCCTTGCCCTCATCACCCCACTGGGTTCCCAGAATGATGACGTTCTTGCCCATGCTTGCTCTCTCCGCTGCGCTGGCGCGCCGTTGTTGGTTTGATTGGGTTGGTATCACAGCTCGACCAGTCGCCACTGGCCCCCGGCGCTGAACAGCAGTTGCCGGTCACAGCCGAGGTCACCAACGCTGCCGGAGTCGCCCGGCAGGGCCGAAATCACCCGTTCGCCGGCGGCGCGCAACTGGTCGATGACGGCGCGGTGGGCCGGCTCATCGCTCGGCTGCGGTACAAAGATCGCCCCAGGCACCGGGTCGGCGGGTCGGCGCAGCTCAAAGAGCGACTTGAGGTCGGTGCTGAAACCGGTGGCCGGTCTGGCGCGGCCAAAGGCTTCGCCAATGTGGTCATAGCGGCCGCCCTTGGCCACTTCGCGGCCGTGGTCACTGGTGTAGGCGGCAAAGACCAGGCCGGTGTGGTAGTGGTAACCGCGCAGTTCACTGAGGTCGCAGTAGAGCGCCACCGAGGGATAGAGCCGACCGATGCGACGCACCACCTGCTCCAGGTCGTCCAGTGCCTGCTGCACCGGTGCAGGCGTGGCAGCCAGCAGCTGGCGGCTGCGTGGCAGCACCAGCCCGGGTTCGCCATGCAGATGCGGCAGCTCACGCAGCAGTGGCGCCGGCACCGGCTGCCGGTCGAGCAGTTGATCGATCTCGGTGCAGGCCTTGGCCTGCATCAGCTCGAACAGCTCCTGCTGGATGGCGGGCGCGAGCTGGCTGGATTCGGCCAAAGTGCGGTAGATCGCCACATGGCCGAGGTCGAGACTGAGGTCGGTCAGGCCGATCTTCATCAGCCCTTCGAGCATCAGCGCGATCACCTCCAGATCGCTGTCGATGCCGGCATGGCCATAGAGCTCGGCGCCGACCTGGATCGGACCACGGCTGTCGAAGGGCTGGTCGGTGCGGGTGTGCAGCACGCTGCCGGCATAGCAGAGCCGCACCGGACCATTGCGCCGCAGCGCATGGGCGTCGATGCGCGCCACCTGCGGGGTGATGTCGGCACGGATGCCCATCATCCGCCCGGTCAGCTGGTCGGTGACCTTGAAGGTTTTCAGGTCGAGGTCATGGCCGGCGCCGATCAGCAGCGATTCGAGGTATTCGATGAAGGGCGGCATCACCAGCTCGTAGCCCCAACTTCGGTAGAGGTCGAGCAGTTGCCGGCGCAGCTGCTCGTGCACCTGGGCATCGGGCGGCAGAATCTCTTCGATGCCATCCGGCAGCAGCCAGCGATCGGCAATGGTCATGGCGTTGGCTCTCGGGCCGCGACCGTGGCGCCTGCCACACCCGCGACCGGTGTCAGTGGTTGATCAGATGGAGCAGCCCGGCTCCGGTCAGCATGCTGCCGAGGCCCAGCAGGCGGATGGCGCGCCGGTCGAGCCGGGCGATCTGCTGGAGCAGTCCGCGCCACTGTTCGGGCGCGACAAAGGGGAGTATCCCCTCCAGCACCAGCAGCAGACAGAGAGCGACCAGCAGTTCATGCCATCCGACGCCGGTCACCCCGCTGCCCAACCGTAGCGCGACAAAACGTCAGGCAACGGCGTTCAGCGCGCCCGCGGAGCGCCTTCGCGCTCCTTGAAGTATTTGAAGAAATCGCTGGTCGGCGAGAGCACCAGCAGATCCTTGCGGTCGCTGAAGCTCTTGCTGTAGGCATTGATGCTGCGGTAGAAGCCGTAGAACTCCGGATCGACCTTGTAGACGGCGGCATAGGTGGCAGAGGCGACGGCGTCACCCTCGCCGCGCAACTTCTCGGCATCACGGTAGGCATTGGCCGAGATGACCGCTTTCTCGCGGTCGGCCTGGGCCCGCAGCATCTCGGCCTGCTCCTTGCCACGCGAGCGGTACTCACGCGCCAGCCGCTCGCGCTCACTCTTCATCCGGTCGTAGACCGAGCTGCTGACATCCTCGGGCAGGTCGATGCGCTTGATGCGGATGTCGACCAGTTCGATGCCCAGCTCGCCACGGATGATGTTGCCGAGCTTGACGATCAGATCCTTCATCAGCTGTTCTCGTTCGCTGCTGACCACATCATGCATGGCGCGCTCGCCGACCTGGTCACGCAGGCCGTTGTTGACCCGCTGCGCCAGCAGGCGGGCGGCCTGGGACTCGTCGCCCGAGGTGGCGGTGTAGTAGGTCTGCACATCGGCGATGCGATACATCACATAGGAGTCGATGATCAGCGCCTTTTTCTCCAGCGTGAAGAAGCGCTGGGGCTGGGCATCGATGGCGGTGGTGCGGGCGTCGAACTTCTTCACCTCATTGATGAAGGGCTTCTTCAGGTGCAGCCCGGGCTGGATGTCGGCCTGCACCACGCGGCCGAATTCGAGCAGCACCGCGCGCTCGGTCTCGCTGACGGTGTAGAGGGCCTGGTAACCCGCCAAGGTGAGCAGTGCGCCCAGCAGCAGGGCCAACATAGATCGATTGCCCATCTAGCGACTCTCCCTTGAACGGCTGCTGTTCTGCCGGTTGCGCAGCTCTTCGATGACACGGTCGGTGAGCCGGCCGACGTCAACGCCGCTGTCGGCGGTGAAGGCGGGTGTCGTCGAAACCGGCGGCAGGGTGGAGGTTGTCGCCGCGCCAGCCAGCCGGTCGAGTGGCAGGTAGATCATGTTGTTGCCGCCACTCTGGTCGATCAGCACCTTGCTGCTGTTGCCCAGCACCGACTCGATGGCATCGATGTAGAGCCGCTGACGGGTCAGCTCGGGGGCTTTCTGATACTCGGCCACCATGCTCTGGAAGCGCAGCGCATCACCCTGGGCACGGGCGATCACCCCCTCCTTGTAACCCTCGGCCTCCTGAATCTGCCGCTGCGCATAGCCGCGCGCCTCGGGCACGATGCCGTTGGCATAGGCCTCGGCCTCGTTGCGGAAACGTGCTTCATCCTCGCGCGCCTTGATCACGTCATCGAAGGCGGCCTGCACCTCCTTCGGTGGTTTGGCCTCCTCGATGTTGACCTTGCTGATCTGGATGCCGCTCTGATAGAGGTTGAGGTACTCCTGCATCTTGCTGTGCACATCGATGCCGATCTGCTCGCGCCCTTCGGAGATCACCCGGTCCATCTTGGAGGTGCCGACGACATGGCGCAGCGCACTCTCGGTGGCGTTTTCGAGCGCCGACTCGGGATCACGCACCCGCAGCAGAAAATCCTTGGGATCACTCACCACATACTGCACGGTGACGCTGACGTCGACGATGTTCTCATCTTCGGTCAGCATCAGGCTGCGGTGGTTGCGGTCGCGCACCCGGGTCACGTTGACCTTGTAGAGCGCATCGATCAGCGGAATCTTCCAGTGCAGGCCGGGCATGACGCTGCTTTCGTAACGGCCGAACCGCAGCACGATGCCGCGCTCCTGCTGATTGATGGTGTAGAGCGCGTTGTAACCCAGCAGGAACAGCAACAGAACCAGCAGCCCCAGCAGCAGGCCACCCATGCTGCTGCCGCCATCGCCCTGAGCGGTGCCGCCGCCCTTGCCGCCGCCACCCAGCAGGCCACCGAGCGTGGCGCCCAGCTTGCGCAGCAGTTCGTCGAGATCAGGCGGCCCCTGATGCTGATTGCCACGGTTGTTGCCCCAGGGATCCTTGGGCTCACCGCCGCCGGGCTCGTTCCACGCCATTGCTGTTCCGCCTGACCGTTCTTGAAGAGAATGCGTTGAAAAGCGGCGATTCTAGGGGGGTGCAGGCGATGCCGCAAGCTGGCGCAGCCGCTGTGAGCCCCCCAGCGCGGCCGGGTCGATCCCCTCACGCGCCAGCAGGCGGCTCAGCGCCTGACCGGAGAAGCGAACCGCGACCCGCGAAATGCCGCTCTCGTCGGTGGTTTCGCCAAACACCGCGCCCAGTGCATAGAGCCGGGCGCGCAGGCGACCGAGACTGGGAGGCAGTCGCAGCTCCTCCTCGACCCAGTCGGGTTGCAGCAGTTCGGCCAGCGCCTGTCGCAGCAGATCGAGGCCGGCGCCGCTGCGGGCCGAGAGCCAGACCCGCGTCGGCCGCCCCTGGCTGTCGCGCTCCAGACGGGGCGACAGGCCATCGACCAGATCGATCTTGTTGCAGATGCGCAGCCGCGGCACAGTGTCGGCACCGATCTCGGCCAGCACCGCCTCGACCTCCTGGCTGCGCTCCTGCTGGTCGGCGTCGGCAGAGTCGATCACCTGCAGCAGCAGGTCGGCCTCGCGGCTCTCTTCGAGGGTGGCGCGAAAGGCTTCGATCAACTGGTGCGGCAACTGACGGATGAAACCGACGGTGTCGGCCAGGATCGCCGGTCCCAGATGGGGCAACTCGATGCGGCGCAATGTGGAGTCGAGCGTGGCGAAGAGCTGGTCGGCGGCGAAGGTGTCGGCACCGGTGAGGGCGTTGAACAGGGTCGACTTGCCGCTGTTGGTATAGCCGACCAGCGACAGCACCGGAATCTCGCCACGGCGCCGGGCGCGCCGCCCCTCGGCACGGCGCTTGCGCACCGCTTCGAGCCGCTGCTCCACCCGCTGCGTGCGCTGCCGCAGCATCCGCTGGTCGAGCTCGAGCTGGGTCTCACCGGCACCGCGCAGACCAACGCCGCCTTTCTGCCGGTCGAGGTGACTCCAGCCGCGCACCAGCCGGCTGGAGAGGTGCTGCAACTGCGCCAGCTCGACCTGCAACTGCCCCTCATGGGTGCGGGCGCGCAGCGCGAAAATGATCAGGATCAGCCCGGTGCGGTCGAGCACCCGCAGTCCGAGCCGGCGTTCGAGGTTGCGCTCCTGCGATGATGAAAGCTCATGGTTGAACAGAACGATACCGGCATCGAACTGCAGGGCAGCGGCGGCCAGTTCATCGACCTTGCCGCTGCCGAGAAAGTGGCCGGGGGCCGGTTTGGCTCGACTGGCGCGGAAGCGGAGCACCGGTTCGAGGCCGGCAGAGCGGGCCAGTTCATGCAGTTCGTCCAGGTCGGCGCTGTCGCCGGGCAGGTCGAGCTGAACCAGGATGGCGCGCTGGCCGATCTCGGGACGGTCGAAGAACTGAAGCGAAGCGATCGGGGCGATTACTCGTTGCCTCCTTCGTAGGGCTCCTCATCCTCCATGTCGGCATTGCCGGCCGGCGGCAGCCGCACCGGACGTGCCGGCACCACCGTGGAGATGGCATGCTTGTAGACCATCTGGCTGACGGTGTTCTTCAACAGCACGACAAACTGGTCGAAGGATTCGATCTGTCCCTGCAACTTGATGCCGTTGACCAGATAGATCGAAACCGGAATCCGCTCCTTGCGCAGCACGTTGAGGTAAGGGTCTTGTAGCGAGTGCCCCTTAGACATGGCAGGTCTCCTTGATGGTAATGCTCGAATTGTACTGCAAATTTCCCAACTCGACAGGCGCGCGGCTGCGGATCTGTTCACCGCCTCGAAATGGGTAACGGTGTCACGATTTTCAAGGCCAGCGCCAGCTGCTCGGCGCGCTCCAGCGGCAGCGGCCGCAATCCGGGCCAGCCGCGCATCCAGGTCAACTGCCGCTTGGCAAGCTGCCCGGTGGCGATCAGGGACCGTTCGATCATCTCGGCATGGCTGCTCTGCCCGGCCAGATGGCTCCAGACCTGCCGGTAACCGACCGCACGGATCGCCGGCAGGTCGGGGTGAAGATCGCCGCGCTCGAACAGTCGCTGCACCTCTTCGACGAAGCCCATGTCGAGCATCTGCCGAAAGCGCTGCGCGATCGGCCCGCTCAGCAACTGGCGGCTCTGCGGCTGGATGCCGAGGGTGACCCACCGCTGTGGCAGCGGCGCCGCCTGCTGTTCGGCATGGTGCTGACTGAGCGGAATGCCGGTGTCGATGAACACCTCCAGCGCCCGGATCAGCCGCTGGCGGTTGCCGAGCGGAATCTGTTCGGCAGCGACTGGATCGACCTGCCACAGCCGCTGATGCAGTCGGGACCAGCCGTCGGCCTCGGCCTCGTCCAGCAGACGCGCGCGCAGCGCCGGCCGCGCCGGCGGCAGCGTGGTGATGCCGCGGCACAGCAACTGAAAGTAGAGCATGGTGCCGCCGACCAGCAGCGGCGTGTTGCCGCGGGCGCGAATCTGCGCCATCACCGCCAGCGCGTCATCACGAAAGGCCGCCGCCGAGTAGGGATCGGCCGGATCGCGCAGGTCGATCAGATGGTGCGGATAGCGCGCCTGCAGCGCCGGGGTCGGCTTGGCCGAACCGATGTCGAGACCGCGGTAGACCTGCGCCGAGTCGACACTGACGATCTCCACGGCAAAGCGGTCCGCCAGCTCCAGCGCCAGCGCGCTCTTGCCCGAGGCGGTGGGGCCGAGCAGCAGCAGCGCCAGCGGTGTGTCATCGGGCAGCGTCATTCCACCCGCCCCGGTCAGCCAAGAAACAGCCGGTAGGCCGGATTTTCCGACTCATCCCACCAGGGGTAACCGATGGCCGCCAGCTCCTGGTTCAGCCTGGCGCGCTCGCTTCTTGGCACCTGAATACCGCTGAGAACCCGGCCATAGGCCGCGCCATGGTTGCGATAGTGGAACAGCGTGATGTTCCAGCGCTCGCCCAGCCGGCTCAGAAAGTTGAGCAGCGCGCCGGGCCGCTCCGGAAACTCGAAGCGGTAGAGCCGCTCGTCGGCCACATCGGTGGCATGGCCGCCGACCATGTGGCGGATGTGCAGCTTGGCCATCTCGTTGTCGGTCATGTCGACCACCGGATAGCCATGGTGGTGCAGCTTCTCGATCAGGGCGGCGCGCCCTTCGCCCGGCGCGCCCTCGTTGACCTCGACGCCGACGAAGATGCGCGCCTGCTGCGGATCGTTGTAGCGGTAGTTGAACTCGGTGATGTTGCGCCGCCCCAGCAGGGTGCAGAAGGCGTGGAAACTGCCCGGCCGCTCCGGAATGGTCACCGCCAGCACCGCTTCGCGCCGCTCGCCGAGTTCGGCCCGCTCGGCGATGTGGCGCAGCCGGTCGAAGTTGACGTTGGCACCGCTCAGCAGCGCCATCAGGGTCTGCTGTTCGACCTGGTTGCGCTCGACATACTGCTTGAGGCCGGCCAGCGCCAGCGCCCCGGCCGGTTCGGCGATGGCACGGATGTCGCTGAACAGATCCTTGATCGCCGCGCAGATCTCATCGGTGGTGACGGTGATCACCTCGTCCACGCTCTTGCGCAGCACGCGGAAGGTCTCCTGGCCGATCTGTGCCACCGCCACCCCATCGGCAAACAGTCCGACCTGCGGCAGCACCACCCGCCGCCGTTTGGCCAGTGCCGCTGCCAGACAGGCCGACTCCTCGGCCTCCACGGCGATCAGGCGAATCTCCGGCCGCAGGTATTTGATGTAGGCGGCAATGCCCGCCATCAGGCCGCCACCACCCACCGGCACGAAGAGCGCATCGAGCGCGCCGGTATGCTGGCGCAGAATCTCCATGCCGATGGTGCCTTGGCCGGCAATGACGTCGGGGTCATCGTAGGGGTGGATGTAGGTGAGTTGCTGCTCGGCCATCAGCTGCTGCGAGCGAATGAAGGCCTCATCGAAACTATCGCCCTGCAGCAGCACCTTGCCGCCCAGCGCGCGCACGGCAGCCACCTTGATCGCCGGGGTGGTGCGGGGCATGACGATGGTGGCCCTGATCTTCAGCCGCTGGGCCGCCAGCGCCACCCCCTGGGCATGGTTGCCGGCCGAGGCGCAGATGACGCCGGCCGCGCGCGCCTCGGGCGTCAGCTTGACCATCTTGTTGTAGGCGCCGCGCAGCTTGAAGGAGTGCACCGGTTGCAGATCCTCGCGCTTGAGCAGAATCTGGTTGCGGTAGCGCCGCGACAGCAGCGGTGCCGGCTGAATCGGTGTCTCGATCGCCACGTCATAGACGTTGGCTTCGAGAATCCTGCGGATGTAACTCTCCGGCATGGTGGCGGCCCGCTGTCGATAGGTCGGTCGGTGGCAGCATGCAATTGTACACGGCGCGGCCGCAGTGAGGCCGGTCGATGGGCGGCGGAGGCTTTGGCATCCACCGATCCGTGGCGCACAATGGCGGCCAACCTCGACATCGGAATGCCGCGCATGAGCCAGATTCTCTCCCGCCCCCACCCCCGTTTTCGTCCACGGCGCATGCGCCGCGACGACTTCAGCCGCCGGCTGATGCGAGAAACCCGACTGAGCAGCGATGACCTGATCTATCCACTCTTCGTGGTCGAGGGCAACAACCGGCGTGAACCGATCGGATCGATGCCGGGCATCGAGCGGGTCAGCATCGATCAACTGCTGCACGAGGCAGAGGCAGCGCTGCAACTCGGCATTCCGGCCATTGCGCTCTTCCCGGTCACCCCGGCGCAACTCAAGAGCAGCGATGGCGCCGAAGCCTGCAATCCGCAGGGGCTGGCGCAGCGGGCGATTCTCGCGGTCAAGGCGCGCTTTCCAGAACTGGGCGTGATTGCCGATGTGGCGCTCGACCCTTATACCAGCCATGGCCAGGATGGCATCATCGATGCCAGCGGTCATGTGCTCAATGATGTCACCATCGAGGTGCTGGTCCGGCAGGCGCTGTCGCAGGCCGAGGCGGGCGCCGACATCGTCGCCCCCTCCGACATGATGGATGGCCGCATCGGCGCGATCCGGCAGGCGCTGGAAGGTGCCGGCCACAGCCACACCCGCATCCTCGCCTACTCGGCCAAATATGCCTCGGCCTACTACGGTCCGTTCCGCGACGCGGTCGGCTCGGCCGGCAACCTCGGCAAGAGCGACAAGAAGAGCTACCAGATGGATCCGGCCAACCTGGAGGAGGCACTGCAGGAGGTGGCACTCGACCTCGAGGAGGGCGCCGACATGGTGATGGTGAAGCCGGGCATGCCCTACCTCGACGTGGTGCAGCGCATCAAGCGGCAGTTCGGCGTACCGACGCTGGTCTATCAGGTGAGCGGCGAGTATGCGATGCACCGCGCCGCCATCGCCAATGGCTGGCTGAGCGAGGCGGTGATTATGGAGTCGCTGCTGTCGATCAAGCGCGCCGGTGCCGACGCGATCCTGACCTACTTCGCCAAAGAGGTGGCCACCGAGCTGCGCCGGTTCGGCGGTTGATCTGGTTGAAAAGACTCACCGAACCTTCATAATGAAACCCGCCTTCCGTGACCATCCAACCCACTTTTTTCCGGAGCAGAGCCAATCATGAGCGACGCCATCGTCCATGTGTCCGACGAGACTTTCGAACAAGAGGTGCTGAAGAGCCCGACACCGGTGCTGGTCGACTACTGGGCAGCCTGGTGTGGCCCCTGCCGGATGATCGCCCCGGTGCTGGATGAGCTGGCCGATGACTACGATGGCCGGGTCAAGGTGTGCAAGGTCGATATCGACCAGAACGAGATGACGCCCGCCAAATATGGCGTCCGTGGCATCCCGACACTGATGCTGTTCAAGAATGGTCAGGTCGAGGCAACCCGGGTCGGCGCGATGTCGAAGTCCGAACTGACCACCTTCATCGACAGCAACCTCTGAACCTCTGCCGTCCGCCATCGCGGGCCTCTTTTCGTCCCTTCCCGTTTCCGCCATGGAGGGCGGACACCCCGTTCGACCACCCGTCAGCACCGTCTCAACCCGGACCTCGGCACGCCCTGTGCCATTTTGACCATGCGGTCATCCAATTCATCCACTCTGCGGTATGATCGGCCTGCCCACATCCGGGCAGCGTCCGCGAGGTTCCCCGCATGACCCCGGCTCATCCGCACGACGACATCGGCCTGCTCTTCTCCCTGCTGCCACTGCCATTGCAGCATGCCCTCTCCCTCCTGCCACGCGAACAACTGCTGGAGATCGTGCTCGACCTGGGCCGGGTGCCGCAGGCGCGACTGCGCGATGGTGCGGTGATGCTCGGCAGCGAGCCGATCAGCCATGACCAGTTGCAGCAGATCGTCGGCCGGATCGGCCCCTTCGGCCAGGACAACCGTGCCGGCATCGAGGGCACGCTGCACCGGCTGTCGGCCCTGCGCAATCGCCGCGGTGAGATCGTCGGCCTGACGCTGCGGGTGGGACGGGCGGTGATCGGCACCATCGGCCCGCTGCGCGACCTGGTCGAACGCGGCGCCAGCCTGTTGCTGCTGGGTCGCCCCGGCGTCGGCAAGACCACCCGGCTGCGCGAAGTGGCCCGCTTTCTCGCCGATGAGCTGGGTCGGCGGGTGATGGTGGTCGACACCTCCAACGAGATCGGCGGCGACGGCGACATTCCGCATCCGGCCATCGGCTGCGCCCGGCGCATCCAGGTGCCGACCCCCGAGAAGCAGCATGCGGTGATGGTCGAGGCGGTCGAGAACCACATGCCGGAGGTGATCATCATCGATGAGATCGGCACCGCCGCCGATGTGCTGGCGGCACGCACGATCGCCGAGCGCGGCGTGCAGCTGATCGGCACCGCCCATGGCAACACGCTGGCCAACCTGCTGGCCAATCCGACCCTCTGCGACCTGATCGGCGGGGTGCAGACGGTGACGCTGGGCGATGAGATGGCACGGCTGCGCGGCACGCAGAAGACCATTCTCGAGCGCAAGGGGCCCGCCACCTTCGACTGCGTGGTGGAGCTGATCAGCCAGGATGAACTGCTGATCCATGCCGACAGCAACGGCTCGGTCGATGCACTGCTGCGCGGCGAGTCACCGCCGGTGCTGCATTGCGGCGACGCGGCGGCCGAACCAGCGGATGGCGAATCTGGCGTCGTTCAGTCGCTGTTGCCGCGGCGACGCCGGCTGACGCCGAGCAGTCAGACCCCGCCGCTGGTCAGCAGCGGCCATCCGTTGATGATCTACCCCTACGGCGTCGACCGCGACCTCATCGAGCGGGTGCTGCGCGATCTGCGGCTGCATGCCCGCACCGTGCGGCGGGTCGAGCGTGCCAACCTGATTCTGGCGCTGCGCGAGCAGGTGGAGGATCAGCGGCTGTTGCGGATGGTGCAGGCGACCGGCATCCCGGTCTACTTTCTGAAGCGAAACAGCACCGCGCAGATTCGCCACCTGTTGCAGCACAACCTCGAACTGCAGGGCGTCGCCGCCAACGGGACGCACTGAGAAACCGCCGGCTCAACCCTCTTCATGCCGCACTGCCCGCAGCGCGCCGATGGCCTCGGGCAGCGCATACTGCTCGCCGCTGACACCGGCGATGAAATGGCCGCCGCGAATCTCACCACTGGCCTCGAGCCGGCGATAGATGCGCAGCAGGTCACGCCAGGGTGGCAGCAGCCGGCTTTCGCGCTCCAGCAGTTGCCGGTGGATGATGCCGTAGCGGCGCAGCAACTGTCCGGCGATGGCGCGGGTCACCTGCTCACTGTGGCGGGCGCCGAACCAGCTGGCAGCCTGCTCCTGCTGCAACGGTGGCGGCAGCAGCGACCAGCGGCCCGCCTCGGCCAGTGCCGAGCTGCCACGGCGGCGGTAGCGCGGGTGGTTCTTCCAGGCCGCCGGCTGAATCAGCCCGCGCATGCCGGCAAAGCTGTCGGCGCTCACCTCGCCCCGCTGCACCAGTTCGGCAAGATAACGCTCCAGATGGCTCGGCAGCAGACTGAGCCGCTGGCACAGCTCGTCGAAGAAGAGCGCCCCGCCACTCGCCAGCAGCGCGCGCACCCGTTCGGCCCCGGCGCTGCACGGGGTGCCTTGGTCGGCATCGGCCAGCGCCCGCCACAGCGGAAACTCGCCACGCGGCAGCAGCATGATCGGCGTGCGGCGCAGCGGACCACCGCCCTTGCCGCTGCCGCCCAGCCGGGTCCAGACCACCCGGCCGCTCAGCGTGAGCTGATCGAGCCAGGCGGGGTCGTAGTGCGCCAGCCGGGCCGGCAGCAACTCACCCTCCCACTGGCTGGCGGTGGCTTCGAGCCCGGCCAGTTGCCCGATCACGGCATTGAGCCGCTCGACGCCGCTGCCGCTGGCACCCACCCCCTGCCAGTGGTCGATGAAGCGGTGGAACTGCGCGATCGACACCGGTTCGATGGCGCGCCGCAGACGGTCGAGGGTGTAGCGATTGATGCGCGCCAGCAGCCGCCGCTCGCACCACTGCTCACGCTGCGGGTCGCTGAAGGCGCCGCGCAGGATGAACCCCTCCTGCTCCAGCTTCAGCAGCGCCGCCATGATGCGCGGCGGCGGCAGTGCAAACAGGCTGGCCAATTCATCGACATCGAGCGGACCGCTGCTCTCCAGCCGGGCGCGCAGCAGCTCGACCAGCGCGGCCTCGGCCGTCCAGTCGAACTCTTTCAACGGATCGGGCAGCGGTGGCAGCGGCTGCTCGGCCAGTTGCGGATGCAGTGCCAGCAGTTGTGGCAGCCGCTCGATCGCCAGCCAGCGCCGCTCTCCGGCCAGTTCGATGCACAGGACCCGCCCCTGCGCCTGCGCTGCCGTCAGCAGCGTGGACCAGCCGGCCGTGCGCGGCTGCGCCAGCTCCTCTTCATGCAGCAGGCCGACCAGCAGCAGCGCATCGCAGAGCGCATCACCATCGTGCGCCACCGGCCAGGCTTCGCCGCGCACCCGTTCGATCGCTGCCGCATCGAGCCGTCCCAGATCGGCGGCGGTGGCCGGGTCGAGCCAGCGCCGGCTGATCACCGCCTGGGTGCGGCGCTCCTCGAGCGGGGCATCGTCGAGAAAGGCGTAGGGCCGGGCCGCCAGAATCTCCTGGGCGAAGGGCGAGGCTTCGGTCAGCTCGGCGCAGACCAGCCTGATCTCGCCGGCGGCCAGCCGCTGCAGCAGCCGCTCCAGCCCGTCGATGTCCATCGCCTCGGTCAGACAGTCGTCGAGGGTCTGCGCCACCAGCGGATGGTCGGGAATCTCCCGCTCCCCTTGCAGATTCTCGAAACAGGCCAACTGGTCGGGAAAGACCAGCGCAATCAGATCCTCGGCTTGGATCCGCTGCAGAAAGGCCGGCGTGCGCTGACCGCCACGGCGACGGGGAATCGCCAGCGCGGTCAGCGCATTCCAGCGCCAGCGCGCCTGGAACAGCGGTGCATCGAGCAGCGCCTGCACCAGCAGCGGCCGCACAGTGCGCGCCTGGAGGTAGCCGGCCACCTCCGCCAATGGAAAGCTGTGGGTCACGCCGAGCGAGAGGATGATGCTGTTCTCGCTCGCCGCGGCCTGCAGCTCGAAGTTGAACTGGCGGCAGAAGCGCTTGCGCAGCGCCAGCCCCCAGGCGCGGTTGATCCGGCCGCCAAAGGGGGCATGCAGCACCAGTTGCATCCCGCCCGATTCGTCGAAAAAGCGCTCCAGCACCAGACAGTCGTCGCTCGGCATCGCGCCGAGCGCGGCCCGCGCCGCCGCCAGATACTCCACCAGTTGCCAGCAGGCGGCCGCCGGCAGCCCCAGACGCGCCTGCAACGCCCTGGCCGCGGTCTCGACACTGCCCTGTTGCAGCGATTCATCGACCTCGCGCCGCAACCGCGACACCGCCCGCGACAGCGCATCGCTGCGCGCAGGCGCCTCGCCGAGCCAGAAGGGGATGGTGGGTGGTTGGCCAGCCGCATCCTCGACCCGCAGCCGGCCCGACTCGACCTTCACAATGCGCCAGCTGCTGTTGCCGAGCTGGAAGATGTCGCCGGCCATGCTCTCGACGGCGAAATCCTCGTTGACGCTGCCGATCAGGGTGCCGGCCGGCTCCAGGATGACGTCGTAGTCGGCGGTGTCCGGAATGGTGCCGCCACAGGTGAGGGCGGTCAGCCGGGCACCCGGTCGCGGCCGCAACATCCCCTGCAGCAGGTCACGATAGAGGTAGGCGCCACGCCGTCCGCGCCGGCTGCTGTAGCCTTCACCGAGCATCCGCACCAGCTCCGCAAAGGTGTCGTACGGCAACGCGCGGTAGGGTTGGGCGCGGGTCAGCAGCGCATACAGCGCCCGCTCCGACCAGGGCTCGGCCGCCACCTCGGCCACGATCTGCTGCGCCAGCACATCGAGTGGTGCCTGCGGAATGCGCAACTGATCGAGTTCGCCCCGTTTGACCGCATCGATCAGCGCCGTCATCTCCACCAGATCGTCGCGGCTCAACGGCAGCAGTCGCCCCTTCGGCAGGCCGCCGACGCTGTGGCCGGAGCGACCGACGCGCTGCAACAGCGTGGCGATGGCGCGGGTCGCGCCCAGTTGGCAGACCAGATCGACCGCGCCGATGTCGATGCCGAGTTCGAGCGAGGCGGTGGCCACCAGCGCCCGCAGCTCGCCCGCCTTCAGCCGCTGCTCGGCCTCGAACCGCTGCGCCTTCGACAGGCTGCCATGGTGCGCAGCAACCGCCTCGCTGCCCAGCCGCTCGCTGAGCTGCCGCGTCACCCGTTCGGCCAGCCGGCGGGTGTTGACGAAGATCAGCGTGGTGCGGTGTTCGAGAATCAGCGCGGCGAGCTGGTCATAAAGCAGGCCCCAGACCTCGTTGCTCATCACCGTTTCGAGCGGTGCCGCCGGCAGCAGCAGGTCGAGGTCGAGCGCCCGTCGATGGCCCTGATCGATGATGTGGCACGGGGGCGGCGCCACACCGTCGCCCGCGCCGACCAGAAAATCGGCCACCGCCGCGATCGGGTTCTGGGTGGCGGAGAGTCCGATCCGGGTCAGCGGCTGGCGCGCCAGATGTTGCAGCCGCTCGATCGACAGTGCCAGATGGGCGCCGCGCTTGCTGTCGATCAGCGCATGGATCTCGTCGATGATCAGCGTGTGGGTCTGGCCGAACAGTGCCCGTCCGCCGCTGCTGGTCAGCAGCAGGTAGAGCGACTCCGGGGTGGTGACCAGAATGTGCGGCGGCCGCTTCAGCAGCGCGGTGCGCTCCGCCGGCGTGCTGTCACCGCTGCGCAGACCGACCCGCAGCGGCACCGCCGGCAGCCCCAGCACCTCCAGTTCACTGGCGATACCGGCTAGCGGCCAGGCCAGATTGCGCTGGATGTCGTTGGAGAGCGCCTTCAGCGGCGAGACATAGACCACTGCGGTGGCCTCGACCAGTTCACCAGTCAGCCCCTGCCGCAACAGCCGGTCGATCACCGCCAGAAAGGCCGCCAGCGTCTTGCCGGAACCGGTCGGCGCCGCGATCAGCGTGTGCTCACCGCGCTGGATCGCCGGCCAGGCGGCGCGCTGCGCCGGCGTCGGCCCGCCAAAGGTCCGCTCGAACCAGCGCGCCACTGCCGGATGAAACGGCAGCGCCTCGGCCGTCTCCTCAAGCCGATCGGGCTGCTGCATGGTGAAGGTTTCGCCGGGTGGCGCGAAATGAAAATCGCCGACGCCGAGGCATGTCGGTGCGCAGCACCGTTGCCTGCGGCGGCCTACAGCGACGTTGCGCCATCGGCCGTCGCCCGAGCGCTCGTCTCGTCGCGGCCCACCTGGCTGTGGTTGGCATAGGTTTCCCAGGTCGGAAAGTAATCGTCCGCCTGCTGGCCCCAGGTGGTCCAACCCGTGCGGCTGCCGCGTGCGAACATCTCGAGCCAGGGGCCAGGAGAGCAGGCTTCGATGATGTCATAGGCCTCGTCCGGCTTGCGGCTGTGCTCGCGCTTCATCGTGGCCAGAAAGTTGACCTGTCGCCGTCCCGGCGCGAGCGTCCGGGTACCCTTGCCCCGCACGCCGAACAGAATCAGCTCGGTCACGTTGCGGAAATAGAAGCCGACCCCACGCCCGTCTGCTCCGCATTGAGACGGGGAAGCAATTTGCCGATCCAGGTGGTCGATGCGCCATATTTGGTCTTGACGCCAAGGGCGGCAAATACGGAATCGCGCGTCTCGTGCGCGTCAACAACACGCCGGCCCTCATGGTAGATACCTTGCCAGATCCAATGCGCCGTGAAAGACACCCAAAATGTCGATCAGTTGCGATGGCGATGGCCGCCGCAGATAGACGATTCGATAATGGCCATACAGCAGGATTCTGATCTCTCCTTCGGGTTCGACTCGATATCGGTGGCCAATTTCGGGAAAGTGCCGCAGCACTTGTGCCCGCTCAATGATGCCCGCCATGACTTTCGATGCCGCCACCGGGTTATCCACTGCAATGTAGTCATGGATGTCACGAAGCCAACGTCCGGCTTCCTCGGTCCAGACTATTTCTGCCATGTGCGAATCCGTTGCTCCAGCTCATCCTGGGTCATCACTCTGCCGTGACGGGCGTCTTCGAGACCCCGTTCCACCATTCCCTCGAACAGCAGTTCGCGCATGATCTCTTCATAGGTGGCATCCTCCGGCTGCGATTGGATGACCTCCGCCATTTTCTCTTTCACGTTCGACATGAGATTTCCCTACGCATCAATTCCGCAGTGGTGCTGCTGGCGGATGCAAAACACGACGCCCGCGTGGCGCACCTGTCAAGCCAGCCCCTACGGTAACGGCTTGCACGCTCAGCGGCAATCCAGTTCAACTCACGCCGCTGTGTAGGTTTGGCCGGCCCCGACCGCTATACTGCCGGCCTGCCGTTGCGACCGGAACCGATGATGCCACGACGACTCCTGCTGCTCTGTGTGACCCTCTGCTGCCTGGCCGGCTGTGGCCAGCGCGGGCCGCTCTATCTGCCGCCGCCGACTGGCGATCAATCCGCGCCGGCAGCCAGCACGCCGCCATCCCCGCTGCGGAATCCATCATGATCGACCCCTTCGGTTACCGTCAGGGCCGGCTGCATGCCGAGGATGTGCCGCTCGAGCAGATTGCCGCCGAGTTCGGCACCCCCTGCTATGTCTACTCCCGCGCCGCCATCGAGCAGAACTATCTGGCCTTCGAGCAGCCGCTGCAGGGCCAGCCCCATCTGCTCTGCTATGCGGTCAAGGCCAACTCCAATCTGGCGGTGCTCAACCTGCTGGCGCGGCTGGGCGCCGGCTTCGACATCGTCTCGGTCGGCGAACTGGAGCGGGTGCTGGCGGCCGGCGGCGATCCGGCCCGGGTGATCTTCTCCGGCGTCGGCAAGCGCGCCGACGAGATGGCACGGGCGCTCGAGGTGGGGGTGCGCTGCTTCAATGTCGAGTCGATTCCGGAGCTCGACCGCCTCGAAGCGGTCGCCCGGGCACATGGCCAGCGCGCGCCGATCTCGATCCGGGTCAATCCCGATGTCGATGCCCGCACCCATGCCTACATCGCCACTGGCCGCAAGGAGAACAAGTTCGGCATCGAATTCGCCGATGCGCTGGCGCTCTACGGGCGCGCGGCCGCATCGCCCCATCTCGAGGTGGTCGGCGTCGATTGCCACATCGGCTCACAGCTCACCGAGATCGAGCCCTTTCTGGTCGCGCTCGAACGAATGCTCGAGCTGATCGACCAGCTGCGTGCCCAAGGCATCGAGATCAGGCACCTCGACCTGGGCGGCGGACTCGGCGTGCGCTACCGCGACGAGACGCCACCGACACCGGCCCAATACATCACCGCGCTCAGCCGGCGGCTGGCCGGAACCGGGCTCGAACTGGTGCTGGAGCCGGGCCGCGCCATCGTCGCCAACGCCGGTCTGCTGCTGAGCCGGGTCGAATATCTCAAGCAAAGCAGCGTCAAGCGCTTTGCGATCATCGACGCGGCGATGAATGATTTGCTGCGACCCACTCTATACAATGCCTGGCAGGCAGTCTGCGAGGTGACCCGCCGTGGCGGCGAGCCGGTGGAGTACGAAGTGGTCGGCCCGGTCTGCGAAAGCGGTGATTTTCTCGCCAAGGCGCGTCTGCTCGACATCGAGGCGGGCGACCTGCTGGCGATCCGCTCGGCAGGCGCCTATGGCTTCGTCATGGCCTCCAATTACAACAGCCGGGGTCGGCCTGCCGAGGTGATGGTGAGTGGCACCCAGATGCATCTGGTCCGCCCGCGCGAGACCCTGGCCAGCCTCTACGCCGACGAGCGGCTGCTGCCCTGAGCGGGCGCTTTTCCCGACACAGGAACAGACACTGATCAAGGGATTCCGATGCGGTTGCGATTCACCAAGATGCAGGGTGCCGGCAACGACTTCATGGTGGTCGACCTGGTCACCCAACAGGCGGTGCTGACACCGACCCAGATCCGGCAACTGGCCGACCGCCACTTTGGCGTCGGTTTCGATCAACTGCTGCTGGTCGAACCCCCCACCGACCCCGGCATCGACTTCAAGTACCGCATCTTCAATGCCGATGGCGGCGAGGTGGAGCAGTGCGGCAACGGCGCCCGCTGTTTTGCCCGCTTCGTGCGCGACCAGCGGCTGTCGTGGAAGGAGCGGATCACCGTCGAGACGCGCGGCGGCCTGCTCGAACTGCTGCTGGAGCGCGACGGTTCGGTCACCGTCGACATGGGTGCGCCCGATTTCAGCCCCAAGGCGCTGCCGTTCCAGGCTGAGGCCGAAGCGCTGCACTATCCGCTCGAGGTGGCCGGCCAGACCCTCGAGATCGGCGCGGTGTCGATGGGCAACCCCCATGCCGTGCTGGTGGTCGACGATGTCGAACGGGCGCCCGTGACCACGCTGGGTCCGGCCATCGGCAGCCACCCGCGCTTTCCCAAGGGGGTCAATGTCGGCTTCATGCAGATCGTCGATCGCACCACCATCAAGCTGCGGGTCCATGAGCGCGGTGCCGGCGAGACGCTGGCCTGCGGGACCGGCGCCTGTGCCGCTGCGGTGATCGGCATGCGCCGGGGGCAGCTCGATGGGCAGGTCACGGTCAGACTGACCGGTGGCGAGCTGTTGATCCGCTGGGCCGGCAATGGCGCGCATGTCTGGATGAGCGGGCCGGCAACACGGGTTTACGAAGGTTGGATTCAGCTATGACAATTTCCGGACAGGCCGGTGGCAACAGCCACGGTGAGACCAGTGCCCCCAGCGAGGCAGAGGTGGCCGCCTACCTCCATCTGCACCGCGACTTCTTCGGTCGCCACGAACCGCTGCTGGCCGAGATGTACTTTCCTTCTCCCCAAGCTGGCGCCATCTCGCTGGTCGAGCGCCAGCTCGGCATCCTGCGCGAACGGCTGCAGAGCACGCGTCACGAGCTGGCACTGCTGATGGGCCGCGCCGAACAGAATGACCGGCTGATCACGCTGACCCAGACCCTCAGCCTGCAACTGCTCGACGCCGCGCATGGCAGCGAAATCAATCTGCTGCTGCGCCGTGCGCTGATCGGCGAGCTGGGCAACTGCGCGCTCAGCCTGCTGGTGGCGACACCGGGGACGGCGGCCGCCGCGCTCGGCTTCCACACTCCGGCCAGCGCGGAGGCCGAGCGGCGCGTCGAGGCGGTGCTGGCCAACCGCTGCGCCAGTCTTGGCCTGTTCCGTGACGAGGAGCTGGCGGCACTCTTCGGCAGCGAGGGCAGCGGCGTCGGTTCTGCGGTGCTGCTGCCGATCCAGCGCGGTCCGGTCCAGGCCGTGCTGGCGCTGGGCCATGCCGACCGTGACCACTACCGCGCCGGCATGGGCACCCTGTTCATCAGCCACTTGGGCGAGGTCATCGGCCGGGTGATCGAGCGGCTGCTCAAGAGCGCCGCCTGAAGCGGGCCGCCCCGATGGACGCGCAGATCGACCACTTCCTGCGCCAACTGCAGCAGCAGCGTGCGCTGTCGAACCACACCCTTGCGGCCTACCGCCATGAGCTGACGCGCTTCGCCCGCTTTGCCGGCGAGCGGCAGCTCCAGCTTGCCGACATCGATCAGCCGCAGATCCGGCTGTTCGCCAGCGAACTGCGGCGCCACGGCCTCGGCGGCCGGTCGATCCAGCGCGCCCTTTCCGCACTGCGCAGCTTCTTTCGCTTTCTGCTGCGCGAAGGGGTGGTCGGCGACAACCCGGTGCTCGGCGTGCGCCTGCCGGGCAGCCGGACCCGGCTGCCGCGTCCGTTGCCGGTCGAGGAGGCGGTGCAACTGGTCGAACTGAAGGGCGAGGCGTGGCTGATCCGGCGCGACCGCGCGCTGCTTGAACTCTGCTACGGCGCCGGCCTGCGGCTGGCCGAACTGACCAGCCTGAACTGCGCCGACCTCGATCTGAATGAACGGCTGGTGACCGTCACCGGCAAGGGACGCAAGCAGCGGCTGGTGCCCTTTGGCCGCGCCGCCGCAACGGCATTGCGCCAGTGGCTGACCGTGCGGGGAGCGCGGTTGGCCGACGACCGCGAGCCGGCGCTCTTCATCAGCCGGCGCGGCCAGCGCATCCATCCGCGCACCGTCCAGGCGATGATGCACAGGCGCGGCGTCGAGCAGGGGCTGACCAGTCGGCTCCACCCCCACCGGCTGCGCCACTCCTTCGCCACCCACCTGCTGGAGTCGAGCGGCGACCTGCGGGCGGTGCAGGAGCTGCTCGGCCACCGCGACATCAGCACCACCCAGATCTACACCCACCTCGATTTCCAGCATCTGGCCGCCAGCTACGATGCCGCCCACCCCCGCGCCCGACGGCGCGGCAAGAGTGTGCCATGACGCCGCCCCGGCTGAAGCTGGTCACCTTCGACCTCGACGACACCCTGTGGGAGAGCACGCCGGTGCTGATCGAGGCCGAAGCGGCCATGCAGCGCGCTCTGCAACAGCAACTGCCCGCGCTCGGCGACACATTGCGCTCGGGCATCCTGCGCCAGCAGCGCGCGCTGCTGCTGGCGGCGGAGCCGGCGCTGATCCATCGGGTCAGCGAGCTGCGGCGGCGGGTCATCGCAACGACGCTGCGCGATCTGGGCCTCGACGCCGAGCGCGCACAGCAGATTACCGAAGCCGCCTTCGAGCAGTTCCTGCAGGCGCGCCACCAGGTGCGTTACCACGCCGATGCGCTGGAGATGCTCGAACTGCTGGCGCGGCGTTACCGCCTCGGCGCCCTCACCAATGGCAACGCCGACATCCGCCGCCTGGGGCTCGACCGCTACTTCGACTTCGGCTTCAGTGCCGAGATGCTGGGGGTCGGCAAGCCCGACCCGGCGCTGTTCCGGGCCGCGCTCGACGCCATCCGATGCAGTCCGGCGCAGATGGTGCATGTGGGTGACCACCCCCAGCATGACATCGACGGGGCGCAGCGGCTCGGCATCCACACCATCTGGGTCAACCACACCGCCAGCGACTGGCCCGGCGGCACACCCCCCAGCGCGACCATTCACCATCTGGGTGAACTGCCCGCTGCGCTGGCCAGGCTTGAGTCGATCACTCCAGCGGGTGACGCACAGCGATGATCACCCACCGCCTCCGCCGGCGGAAAATCATGCTTTTTCTGATTGTTGGCATGAAATCGTTACACGGAATTGTTAAGCTTCGCTGCTTCCCGTCACCCGCTGCTTGGTCAAATCGTTGAACTGACAGTGACGACATGAGCACGTTGAAGAGTGAAAATCGGACAGGAAGGAACTCTGCACCATGAAATCAGCCAAGCAGCAAGCCCAGACAGACCACCATCCAGCCGCTGACAGCAGCGCCCCGGCGCTGCCGCCGCTGGCGGTCGACCTCGACGGCACGCTGCTGCGCTCCGACCTGCTGGTCGAGTCTGCCTGCGCATTCGCCCGCCACCATCCGCTGCAAGCCTTCATGCCACTGCTCTGGCTGCTGCAGGGCAAGGCCGCACTCAAGCAGCGGCTGGCGGCCATGGCGCCGATCGAGGTGGCCGCACTGCCCTACGACCCGCAGGTGCTCGAATTTCTGCAACAGGAGCACGCCGCTGGCCGCCGCCTGATTCTGGCGACCGCCAGCCACCGCCACTATGCCGAGGCGATCGCGGAGCACCTCGGCCTGTTCGAGCAGGTGCTGGCCACCGAGGGCGAGGTCAATCTGTCGGCCCACCACAAGCGTGACCTGCTGGTGCAACACCATGGCGAGCAGGGGTTCGACTACCTCGGCAACTCGCGCGATGACCTGAAGGTGTGGGAGGCGGCCCAGCGCGCCCACCTGGCCAACCCGGAGCGCGGTGTCGAAGCCGCGGCCAGACGGCAGGGCAACGTCGAGCAGGTGCTGCGCACAGCCGGCAACCCCTGGCGTGACTGGAGCCAACAGTTGCGCCTGCACCAGTGGGCGAAGAACGCACTGCTGTTCGTCCCGCTGCTGGCCGCCCACAAGCTCGGCGATGCCGCCATGTTGCTGAATGGCCTGCTGGCCTTTGTGCTGTTTGGTCTCTGTGCTTCCAGCGTCTATCTGCTCAACGACCTGCTCGATCTGCAGGATGACCGCCAGCACCACCGCAAGCGCCATCGTCCGCTGGCCAGCGGCGCGGTCCCGATCAAGTCGGTGCTGCTGCTGTTTCCGCTGCTGACGCTGACCGCGTTCGCCGGCGCGGCCTGGCTGCTGCCGCAGCAGTTCGTGCTGGCGCTGCTCTGCTACTACGGCCTGACCCTCTCCTACTCACTGCTGCTGAAGCGCTACATGGGGGTCGATGTCATCGTGCTGGCCGCGCTCTACACGCTGCGGGTCATCGCCGGCACCTTCGCCTTCGGGGTCACGCTGACCTTCTGGATGCTGGCCTTCTCGATGTTCCTGTTCCTCAGCCTGGCGCTGGTCAAGCGCTACACCGAACTGCGCGACTCCCGCCTCAAGGGCAAGAGCGAACTGACCCCGGGGCGCGGCTACTACCCGGCCGATCTGGAGATGGTCTCGGCACTGGGCGCTGCCTCCGGCTATCTCTCGGTGATGGTGCTGGCGCTCTACACCCAGGATCAGACGACCGCAGCCCTCTACCAGCATCCCCAGCTGATCTGGCTGGCCTGCCCGCTGCTGCTCTACTGGGTCACCCGCACCTGGATGCTCGCCCACCGCGGCCAGATGCATGAGGATCCGGTGCTGTTTGCAATCAAGGATCGCACCAGCCTGCTGGTCGGTGCCCTCTTCGCCGCGGTCTTCTGGATCGCTGCATGAGTGCCGGGCGGTACTCCTGGGGACGCTACCCGCACCATCCACAGACCCTGCACCACTGTGCCTGGCGCGAAACGGTGCGGCCCACCCTGGCGGCCGTGGCCGCCAAACATGGCAGCCTGCTCCCCTATGGCAATGGCCGCTCCTATGGTGACAGCTGCCTGGCCGCCAGCGACCAGTTGCTGTCGCTGCGGCCGCTCGACCGCTTCATTGCGGCGGATTGGCAGAGCGGGCTGATTCGTGCCGAGGCGGGCATGACACTCGGTGAGCTGCTGGAGCTCGCCATTCCGCGCGGCTGGTTCGTGCCGGTCACGCCGGGCACCAAGTTCGTCACGCTCGGTGGCGCACTGGCCAATGACGTCCATGGCAAGAACCACCATCGGCGCGGCACCTTCGGCTGCCATGTACCCCGCTTCGGGCTGATGCGCAGCGATGGGGCCGAGCTGGTCTGCTCCTCCAGCGAAAACAGCGCACTCTATGCCGCCACCATCGGTGGTCTGGGGCTGACCGGTCTGATCGACTGGGTCGAACTGCAACTGCTGCCGATCCGCTCCAGCCTGCTCGATGTCACCACGGTGCGCTTCGGCGCGCTCGATGAGTTCTTTGCCCTCTCGAACGAACTGGATCAGCGGCACGAGTTCGCCGTCTCCTGGATCGACTGCCTGTCACGGGGCAAGACCGCCGGACGTGGCGTCTACAGCGTGGCCGACCATGCCGAAGCGGGCCCGCTGGCGTGCCACCGCCCCTCCCGGCTGAGGGTCCCGGTCACGCCGCCGCTGTCGCTGGTCAACCGCCTGTCGCTGCGGCTGTTCAACAGCGCCTACTACCGGCTCCACCGGGCGGACCGTCACCAGAGCCGAAACAGCCATGAGCCCTTCTTCTACCCGCTCGACCGCATCCTGAACTGGAACCGCATCTACGGTCCGCATGGTTTTCAGCAGTATCAGTGCGTGCTGCCGCCCGGCAACGCGGCCGCGGCGACCCGCGCGCTGCTCGACAGCATCGCCAGCGCACAGAACGGCTCCTTTCTCGCCGTGCTGAAGCGCTTCGGCGATGCGCCATCGCCCGGGCTGCTCTCGTTCCCGATGCCAGGCGTGACCCTGGCGCTCGACTTCCCGCAGCAGGGTCAGCGCACCCAGCGGCTGTTTGCCCGGCTCGATGCCATCGTCCGCGAAGCGCACGGGCGGCTCTACCCGGCCAAGGATGCCCACATGAGCGGCAGCGACTTCCGCGCTGCCTACCCGGCCTGGACGCAGCTCGAAGCGCTGCGCGATCCGCGGATCCTGTCACGGTTCTGGCAACGGGTCATCGACCAGTGAGTCGACTGTCGCGCTCTGGATGGAAACAGTTTCTGGCCACCCGGCCTGTCGTGCTGGGTGCTCTGCTGCTGCTCGCCAGCCTCCTGGCCTTTGCACCCTTCGCGCCGCTGTTGCCCGGTACTGAACTGGACGACGCCTGGCGCCTGGCGATGAACCAGGCGGTGGCGCAGGGACTGGTGTTCGGGCGCGACATCGTCTTCACCTTTGGCCCCTACGCCGCGCTCTACACCCAGCACTACCACCCCGCAACCTATCCGGCCGCCCTGCTGCTCGGCGTGCTGTTCGGGCTGGCACAGGGCACCCTGCTGCTGAGCTGCCTGCGCCGACGGCACAACGGCTGGCTGTGGACCCTTGCCGGCTTTCTGCTGCTGGTCGACTCGCGCGATGCGCTGTTCTTCGCCTACCCGCTGCTGCTGACCCTGGTGACCTGCATGGAGAGTGCCTCCCACGGCAGTGATGACCGGCTGCGCTTTGTCGGCCAAGAGACCGGCCATCTGCTCGCCATCGCCCTGCTCGGCGCGCTGCCGATCATCAAGGGCTCATTCTGGCCGCTGGCAGTGATGGCCAGCCTGGTCGGTGCGCTGCTGCATGGCCTGAAGGGTGAGCGGCTGCGTGCGGCGCTGTTCATCCTGCTGCCGCTGCTGACGCTGCTGCTGCTGTGGGGGCTGGCCGGTCAACCGCTGGCGGCGCTGCCCGACTACTTCCGCACCCTGTCGCCGATCATCTCCGGTTTTGCCGAGGCGATGTCCAACCGCGGACTGCTCTGGCAGGTGGTGGTCTACCTCGGACTGGCGGCCGGGATCATCCTTGCAACCCTGCGTTCAGCCGGCCCTGCGCTGCCGAAGCGGCTGGCCATCACCCTGGCCGTCGGGCTGTTCCTGTTCATCGCCTTCAAGGCCGGTTTCGTGCGGCATGACCGCGTCCATGCGGGGGCGATCAGCACCGGAACGGTGCTGGCCATTCTGGCGATTCAGGCCACCCACAGCGCAAAGCTGCCGCGGTCGATCGTGGTGACCGCCTTGCTGATGTGCCTGTTCATGCATCTGCGATACATCGGCCTCTCGATCGAACAGACCCCGCTGGCAGCGCTGCGTGGTGTGACGGACAACAATCCCCTCGACATCCGACAGGCATTCACCGAGCGGATGAGACAGCTCGCTACCCAGTCACCCCTGCCCCGACTCCCCGGCAGCAGCGATATCTACCCCTTCGACCTCACTGACCTGATCGCTTCGGGCAACCACTGGGCACCACGTCCGGTGCTGCAGAGCTATTCGGCCTACACCCCGCTGCTCGCCCGGATGAATGAAGCGCATCTGCGCGGCGCAGCGGCGCCGGACAACATCTTCTTTCGCATCGAGAGCATCGATGGCCGCTTCCCCTCACTGGACGATGGTCTGAGCTGGCCGACGCTGCTGTCGCACTACCAGATCACGGGCAGCGACCGCCAATACCTCCACCTGCAAAGACGAACCACGCCGGCCACGACGCAAAAAACCGTGCTGACGCAGCAGAGCCATCGCCTTGGCGAATGGGTGTCGCTCCCCTCTGCCGCGCAGATGCTCTTTGCCGAGATCGAGCTGGCGCCGACGCTGCTCGGGCGACTGTCGATGCTGCTGTTCAAGCCCGATCAGCTCTACCTCTCGGTCGACCTCGGCCATGGCGAGAAGCGGGTCTATCGCTTCATCCCCAGCATGGCGCTGACCGGCTTCGTGCTGTCACCGCTCGTCGAATCCACCGCCGAGTTCGCCCAACTGGCGAATGGTCAACCGCCATCGCTGCACGACACCAGAGTGGTCCAGCGCATCCGCATCCTCTCCTCCCGCGCCGTCACCCGCTGCGGCGAGTCGCTGACGTTCTGCGAAAAAGATCCAGAAAAGCAAGGAAAAGGGAGCAATTCGTTCTCCTGGCGCAGTGACTACCGTCTGACGCTGACGGCACTGGAAATACCGCCTGTCCCGTCAACCTTACCGTGACTTTTGGCAGAGCAAATCAAACCCACCTCGGCAGCCCCTCATGCAAAACATCCTGATCATCGGCGCGACCTCGGCCATTGCCACCGCCGCTGCCCGGCACTGGGCACGGCAAGGCGCAACGCTCTTTCTGGTGGGACGCACCGCCGCAAAATTGCAGCAGGTGGCCGATGACCTGAGCGCACGCGGCGCCACGGTGCACACCCATCTGCTCGATCTGACCCAGCTCGATCAACATGCCGCCATGCTGGAGGCCTGTCGGACCGCGCTGGGGCGCATCGACATCGCGCTCATTGCCCACGGCACGCTGCCGGATCAGCAGGCCTGCGAACGGGACGCCAGGCTGGCCCTGCAGGAGTTCACCAACAATGGCCTGAGCGTGATTGCGCTGCTCACCGAACTCGCCAATCAGATGGAAGCACAGCGCACTGGCTGCATCGCCGTCATCTCCTCGGTGGCGGGCGACCGTGGCCGCCCCTCCAACTATCTGTATGGCGCCGCCAAGGGTGCCGTCACCGACTTCTGCAGCGGGCTGCGTGGCCGCCTGCACCGCAGTGGCGTGCATCTGCTGACCATCAAACCCGGTTTCGTCGACACTCCGATGACCCAAGGACTGGCGCTGCCGCAACTGCTGCTGGCGACGCCGGAGCAGGTCGGCAGTGACATCGTGCGCGCGATCGAAAAGCGCAGAAACACTCTCTACACCCCCTGGTTCTGGCGCTTCATCATGCTGGCCATCATTCATCTGCCGGAGTGGCTCTTCAAACGCCTTGCTCTGTGAAAAGAGGATTCGGCTTTCTGTATTTCTCCGCCCCATCATAAAAGACACCCCATCAGCGAAAATCGTTCAATGCTCTCTTCCGCAAGACTGGCGCTCAAGTATGGCATTTTTGCCTGCATGGCAACCGCAACGAACATCGGCACGCAAGACCTCTCCATCCGCCTTTACAACGGAGCATTCGGCATGCTCATTTCCGTTGCAGTCGGCACAGGAGCTGGACTTTTCGTAAAGTATCTTCTCGACAAACGCTACATCTTTCGCTTTCGCGCGCACAACGCAATCCATGACTCCCAGACTTTTGCGCTCTACACCGCCATGGGCTTGGCCACCACCGCGATTTTCTGGGGATTCGAGTTCACCTTCCATCACCTCTTCGCAACCAAAGAGATGCGTTATCTGGGCGGCATCATTGGTCTGGCCATTGGCTATTTGGCCAAATACCATCTCGACAAGCGCTACGTTTTCCGCACACAGGGCACATGAGAGCCCTTCTTCATGACTCACCAACACCGGACTGCTTTTCTACAGGCACCCTCTGCGTTTCATCGCCAGGCTGAACAGGATTCGAATACGCTGCCTCCTCCAGCAGCATCTCTCTCCAGCAGAAAATCACGCTGGGATCTGGACTCAACCTGTTCGGACAAGATCTCGATCCGGGGCACCTCAACACCTAAATTACCCGTCAAATCACATCAAGCAAGAACATTCGATCCAGACAAGTCAAACCCTGGAACATGATGGCAAGCCTCAGAAACAAAGCCACCAAAACAATCAGAGCGATAGATGCTTTTCCTTTCGCAGCCGCTTTCAGCTCAAACATTCAACGCCCCTGTCAAAAATCATTGAAGCCACGTTGCGCACCACGGGCGACCTTATGATCAGGCGGGACTTGACACTCAATCCCCATAAACAGTGAAGCATGCACTCTTGAAAATGATCCGGGATTTAATCCTGATCTCATCTCCAAAATTCTCCAGCAACTCTTTCCCGCTCCAGTAACATTCATCCACCACGGCGACCCTGCTTTCGGCATTGATTGCCAAAAAATCCGGATGATATGATCGACTGATTTCATGACCATACAGATACCACGGCCATGCACCTTCTGGAATTCGACCCACCCCATAAATCTGGGGGACCAGACCCGGAAAAGAGAACCACGATATTTTATCATTTCTGAACTGACTGACATATGAGAGCGTTTTATCCATTTCACGCGCGTACAAAATAAAAAAGCCAGCCTTATGCCATCCATTGCTGCCATATTCTGATACGGAAAATTCTCTCATGTCCAAAAGATGGCGCAGAGACTGAGGGAGATAGTAAGCATGCGAGAAAAAACCCTTGATGTTCCTGAACTCAACAAATTCAGACCTCAATCCGGCTTCATGCGCAAAAATTGCTGTGCCGGTTATCATGGCAGTTTTCATGACCACCAAAACCGGCCTCACCATCATCAACGAAATCACCAATAGAGCAGAAAAGTACAGGCTCATGCCCCATCTTATCGATTTTTTCGCACTGCGCTCGCGCTCAAGGATCAACTTGCTGCTGCGCAACTCACTCCGATAGACAAAAACCGGGAGCGCCAATGCAAATGCCAGCCTGAGCGGCTGCAAATCCCCCACATTCCCACTGCTCAGAGCAATGCTGGAGAGGAGCGGCAATGATGCAAACAGAAAAATCCTGATCTCTTTTTTCATCAGATAAAAGCAGACCGACAACAGAACTCCAGCAACCCCTGCGAGCGCCGCAAGCACCTCCCACTTCAAAAGCGGTGCAAGCCCCCTGACCAGCACAATATTCCAGACCGTTTCAAAATAGTTCGGCCAGAGCAGATAGAGTCCAGCTGCGGCGCCTGCACCCACAATGCAACTGACCAGCGCTGGACGGCTACGCTCACTCAACACATTCGCCCATAACAGCGCCAGAAAAACGACAAAGTACGAAAGCTTGGTCAGCAAGGCAACGACGAGGGCAAAACTCCAGAACACTGCAACAGAAAACGACTCTTTTTCTTTCTTGACCCAAAAACTCAGGACAAGAAAGCAGTAGATGACATCCATGTAACGGTTGTAGAAACCGTGATAGGCAACCGCATTGGCATCCGCGAAAGAAAAAAAAGTAAAATCCAGAGCCACCGGAACGACACTGAAGACAAGCAGCAGCAAGTAGATGCAAACTGCAAAACGCTTCGGCAATCGAGAAAAAACCGGCTGGTATGTCAGCGCAAATGTGGCCGCACCGATCAAGACATGCGCGACAAAATAATCAACGCCATATCCCGAAATCAGATTGGAAGCCTTGAGAAGCCAAATCGGAAGCATGAAGGGCAGCCACAGTTCGCGGATGTTCGCACTGCCTGCGAACATCTGGACTTCAATCCCTTTGAGCGCCAGATAATCCCACCAGTAATTTCCAATCGGAACGCTCGACACGAAATTGCAAAATATGAGTAGCAGAACGGCATAGGCCAGAATAAAAAACAGAAAGCTCTTCAAGTCTCCTTTTGGCGATTCCAGTCCGGCAGCATCGTCGCTCGCCTCCAGCGCCTTGATTTTCTTGTCTCGGCCTTCAAAAAATGACAGATCCATTGCTTGATGATCACCTTCTAAAGAAAATTGCGATTCGAATCAATATCAGGGAAAACACAGAAAAATGGCACAAAACAAAAAACAACTCCGTGGAATTGTCCTTGGCTTCTTCGACAGGAAAACAGCAAGATGTGATGCGGGAGGATGGCTGGAACGCAACCTATACGCCCATTGCCCAAGATGCACCGAGCCGCCTGCTCGCTTCTGCGTTCATGGGAGTTCGAGCAGTGGAGAAAAACCCACCCCTCACAACCGATCGCGCATCGCGGCGGCCAGGTCGTCGATGATCGGCACCGCCCTGGGGTTGTGCTGGATGCGCTCCCAGTAGCTGCTGATTTTCGGATGTTTTTTGAGCTGATCGGCGCGATCGAAGCTCGGCAGGTAGCGGGTCATCACATAGAGCGTCGGCACCAGCGCGCAATCGGCCAGCGTCAGGGTATTGCCGACCGCGTAATCCGGCCCCTCGATGAAGTGGTTGAGCCGCACCAGTCCCAGCACCAGCTCTTCGAACTTCTGCTCCACCACGGCCTGGTCACGGCTCTGCATCTCGACATGGGGGGCCAGGTCGAACATCGGCGCGAGTATGTAGATGTCGTTGATGCGGTTGATGGTGCGCACCAGCGCCCGTTTGGCCGGGTTTTCGGCCCGCAGCGAGGGGGTGGGAAACTGGTCTTCGAGGTATTCGCAGATCACTTCGGCCTCGGGGATGACCAGCGCGTCGATGTGCAGCGAGGGAATTCTGGCCACCGGATGGATGCTGGAAAAATCCTCCGGCGGTTCGATCAGTTCGATGTCGAGCCCCTTGAAGTTGATCAGCATGCGGCAGCGCGAGGAGTAGGGTGAACGGCGAAAATGGTAGAGCTTCATGGCGTTTCCCGGATCGATGAGGTGAATCGCGAACAGGGGCGGGTGCTGAGAGGGCCCATCCATGCCCGCATTGCTTGCGGGCCATTGTGCGCTGCGCGCTTTGCACAATGCAAGGGCGGAACCGCCTTCACCTCCCGGTAAAGCACCCTCTGTGCCGGACAGGCAATGCGACGGCCATGCCGACAAAAAAACCGCCCGCCACTCCCGCTTGCAAAGCCGCAGGGGGCTGCCTATAGTCCCGCCCCACTGCATTTTTCTCCTCTGATCGTTCGACAAGATTCCGCTGCCATCTGCCAGCTCTCCATGCATCACATGCCCCACAGGTTTCGGCCATGATCCGTGTCTCCTCCCTGACCAAATCCTTTGATGGCTTCGTCGCCGTCGATCGGCTCTCGTTCGAGCTGAAGAGCGGCGAAGTGCTCGGCTTCATCGGCCCCAATGGTGCCGGCAAGTCGACCACGATGAAGATCATCACCGGCTTTCTGGCCCCGACCGAGGGCAGCGTGACCATCTTCGATCAGGACATCTGGCGCACGCCGCTGGCCGCCAAGCGGTTGATCGGCTATCTGCCGGAGGGGGCGCCGGCCTATGGCGACATGACCGCTGCCGAGTTTCTTCGCTTCATCGCCGAGATTCGCGGCTTCTCCAAACAGCAGCGCAGCGAGGCGATCGATCGGGTGGTGGCCGCGCTCGATCTGGAAACGGTGCTGGGCAAACGCATCGAGACGCTGTCGAAGGGCTTCCGGCGCCGGGTCGGATTGGCACAGGCGCTGATCCATGACCCCAGGGTGCTGATTCTGGATGAGCCGACCGATGGGCTCGACCCCAATCAGAAGCATCAGGTGCGCGAGCTGATCCGCGGGCTGTCGAAAGAGAAGATCATCATCATCTCGACCCACATCCTCGAAGAGGTGACCGCGCTGTGCAGCCGGGTGATCGTCATCGCCAACGGCCGGCTGCTGACCGACGCGACACCGGCGCAGCTCGAGGCCCACTCCCGCTACCACCGGGCGGTGACCGTCGAGAGCCGCGAGCCGGCGCTCGGTGAGAAGCTGCGCATGCTGCCCGGCGTGCAGGCGGTGGAAGAGGATCAGGTCAACCAGCGCTACACGCTGATTCCGGTCACGGGGCAGGAGATTCTGCCAGCACTCAACCAGAGAATCGCCAGCGAAGGCTGGGCGATCAGCCAGATCTATGTCGAGAAGGGTGAACTGAACGATGTGTTCCGCCAACTGACCACCGGAGAAGCCGCCTGATGTCCGCCACGACCATTGTCATGCGCCGCGAGCTGGCCAGTTACTTCGCCACCCCGCTGGCCTACATCTTCATCGTGATCTTTCTGGTGGTGGCCAGCGTCTTCGCCTTCAGTGTCGGCAACCTCTACGAGATGGGTCAGGCCGATCTGCTCAATTTCTTCAACTTTCATCCCTGGCTCTACCTCTTTCTGATTCCGGCGCTGGCGATGCGGCTGTGGGCCGAGGAGCGCAAGACCGGCTCGATCGAGCTGCTGCTGACGCTGCCGATCCGGCTGCACGAGGCGGTGCTGGGCAAGTTCCTCGCCGCCTGGCTGTTCAGTGGTCTGGCGCTGCTGCTCACCTTTCCGATCTGGATCACCGTCAACTACCTCGGCGACCCGGACAATGGCATCATCCTCGCCAGCTATCTGGGCAGCTGGCTGATGGCCGGGGCCTTTCTGGCGATCGGCTCCTGCATGTCGGCCTGCACCAGCAACCAGGTGATCGCCTTCATTCTCACCATCGTCATCTGCTTCTGCTACGTGGTGGCCGGTTTGCCGCTGCTGCTCAACTTCTTCGAGGGCTGGGCCAGTCAGCCGCTGCTGGATGCCGTGGCCTCACTGAGCTTCATGACCCACTTCAATGCGATCAGCCGCGGCGTGCTCGATTTTCGTGACCTGCTGTTTTTCGTGCTGATGATCGTCGGCTGGCTCACCGCCACCGCGATCGTGATCGACATGAAAAAGGCACAGTAAACCGGAGCATCACGATGAAATTCACCAGACTCTTCTCCAGAACCGGGCTGATTCTGCTGCTGACGCTGCTGTGTGCAGCCACCCTGCTGATCGATCGGCTGCTGCCCGCAGCACGCATCGACCTGACCCAGGACCGGCTCTACTCACTCTCCGACGGCAGCCGCAAGCTGCTGCAATCGCTCGACAAGCCGGTGCACCTCTATCTGTTCTTCTCCGAAAAGGAGAGCAAGGAGAATCCATTCATCCGCGCCTACGCCAAGCGGGTGCGCGAGCTGATCGATGAGTATCGGCTGGCCAGCAACGGTAAACTGCTGCTGGAGGTGATCGATCCGGAGCCCTTCTCGGAGGCCGAGGACAAGGCGGCCGAACTCGGCATCAACGCCATTCCGCTGCAGGCTGGCGGGCCGCAGATCTATCTGGGATTGGCCGCCAAGGGAGAGAACGGCACCACCGAGCGCATCCCCTTCTTCAGCCCCGATCGCGAACCCCTGCTGGAATATGACATCAGCCGGATGATCTACACCGTCAGCCGCGGCAAGCGGCCGACGGTGGGGCTGATCAGCGCCATCGACGTGCTGGGCGGCATCGACATGCTGCGCCGCCAGCCCACGCCGCCGTGGATGGCCTTCGCGCAGCTGGAGCAGCTCTTCGAGTTCAAGCAGGTGGGCAACGAGACCAGCGAACTCGACCCCAAGCTCTATGACCTGCTGGTGCTGATCCATCCGCAACAACTGCCGCCGCGGCTGGAGTACGCCATCGACCAGTACCTGATGCGCGGTGGCAAGCTGATCCTCTTCGTCGACCCCCATGCCGAGCGCATGAATCAGGGCATGATGGAACTGGGTGACGCCGCCTCCAACCTGCCGGCGCTGATGAAGAGCTGGGGCGTCGAGATGGTCGACAAAAAGGTGCTGCTCGACGATGGCCATGCGATCAACGTCACCGTGGGTGAAGAGGCCCGCCAGGTGCGCCATCCGGCGATTCTGGCGCTCGACAAGAGTGGCTTCGACAGCAGCGACGTCATCATGAGCCGGCTCGAGTATGTGCTGGTCTCCTCCTCCGGTGTGCTGAAGCCGATCGAAGGGGCCACCACCCGCTTCACCCCGCTGATGCAGTCGAGTTCGCAGAGCATGCTGATCGATGCCGACAAGATGCTCGGACTGACCGATCCATCGCTGCTCTATCAGGGCTTCGAACCGGATGGCCAGCTCTACACGGTGGCGGCGCGCATCACCGGCCCGTTGCAGAGCGCCTTCCCCGCTGGCCCGCCGGCCGAGCCCAAGCCGCCGGCCAATGCGCCCAAGGCAGCCGCTGAGCCACCCGCTCCGGCAGCCAAGCCGTTGCTGCCCCATCTCGCCGCCTCGCAGAGCGACAGCAACATCCTGGTGGTGGCCGACACCGACCTGCTCACCGACCGGCTCTGGGTGCGGGTGCAGAACTTCATGGGACAGCAGGTGGGCACCCCCTTCGCCGACAACGGCGATCTTATCGCCAATGCGGTGGACAACCTCAGCGGCAACCCCGACCTGATCGCCATCCGCGGCCGGGGTCAGTTCTACCGCCCCTTCACCCGGGTCATCGCGCTGCAACAGCAAGCCTCTGCCCACTTCAGAGAGAAGCAGGAGCAGCTGCAGGCCAGTCTGAAGGAGACCGAGCAGAAGCTGGGGGCACTGCAAGCCCAGCGCAATGGCGAAGGCGAACAGCAGAAGAGCGCCACGCTGACACCGGAGCAGGAGGCCACCATCGAGCAGTTCCAGCAGGAGAAGCTGCGGCTGCGCAAGGAGCTGCGCACCGTCCAGCATCAGCTCAACCAGGAGATCGAGCAGTTGGGCACCTGGATCAAGGCTCTCAACATCCTGCTGATGCCGCTGCTGATCACGCTGTTCGCGCTGCTGCATCGGACCGTGAAACAGCGGCGGGCGGCGCTCCGCTGACTCCGCCGGCGCTTCTCTTCAGCCTCGGGATGCCAGCGATGCACATTCATCTTGCCGAAACCGATGCGGAGATTGCCGGCTGCCATCCAGCCATGCAGACACTGCGCCCGCAGATCGCGGAGGCGGATTTTGTTTCGCGGATTCGCCGCCAGCAGGCCTCGGGGTACCGCCTGGCCTTTGTCGAACAGGACGGCATGGCCGTGGCGGTGGCGGGCTTTCGCCTCGGTGAAAACCTCGCTTGGGGCCGTTTTCTCTACGTCGATGACCTGGTGACCCTGCCCAACCACCGCTCCCAAGGGCTGGGCGCCACGCTGCCGTCATGGCTCCGGGCATTCGCGGTCCAGGCGGGTTGCCAGCAGTTGCACCTCGACTCCGGCCTGCACAGAGTCGACGCACACCGTTTCTACGAACGCGAAGGGATGTCGAAGCGCAGTTTTCACTTCGCGGAAAATCTCGCGCCCGACGGCGCAGGCGGATGAGCTGTGTGGCCGGAGCGCTGTTCCAGCGCCTGAATGCCCGGTTCAGGCGTAGCGGGTCGGGTCGGGCAGACCGGCGTCGCTGAACCCCTTGGCGCGCAGCCGGCAACTGTCGCAGCGGCCACAGGCTGCGCCGGTCAGATCGGCCTGATAGCAGGAGACCGTCAGAGCGTAGTCGACACCCAGCGCCGCGCCCCACTGCACGATCTGCGCCTTGGTCAGGTCGATCAGCGGCGTCTTCAGTTCGATGCGCTGGCCCAGCACCGCGCGACGGGTGGCGAGGTTGGCCATGCCGGCAAAGGCGGCGATGAACTCCGGTCGGCAGTCGGGATAGCCGGAGTAGTCGACCGCATTGACGCCGATGACGATGGCATCGGCATCGAGCACCTCCGCCCAGGCCAGTGCCAGCGCCAGAAAAATGGTATTGCGCGCGGGCACATAGGTGACGGGAATGCCCGGGCTCGGCTGTTCCGGCACCGCGATGCTGCGGTCGGTCAGCGCCGAGCCACCGATGCCGGCCAGATCGATCTTCATCACCCGATGTTCGACCGCGCCCAGTTGCCGAGCGATCCGCTGTGCTGCCTCCAGCTCGGCCTGGTGACGCTGGCCATAGTCGACCGCCATCGAGTAGCAGTGATAGCCCTCGACACGGGTGGCCGCCAGCGCCGTGCTGGAGTCGAGCCCACCGGAGAGCAGCACCACCGCGCGCCGTTCGCTGCTGGTTGCCATGTTCATCCCCTCAACGTCCGGGCTGATCGCCCCAGAGTACCTTGTGCAGTTGCAACTGGAACCGGACCGGCAGCCGGTCATCGAGCATCCACTGCGCCAGCCGTGCCGGATCGAGTTCCCCCTGACAGGGCGAGAACAGCACCGCTTCGACCCGTTCGGGCAGTCGATGCTGATCAAGCATGAAGCGGGCCCACTCATAGTCGCGGCGATCACGCAGCACCAGCTTGATCTGGTCATGCGGATTGAGCAGATCGAGGTTGCGCCAGAGGTTGCGCTCGACCTCCCCCGAACCGGGCGTCTTCAGATCCATCACCTTGACCACCCGCGCATCGACACCATCGAGGTCGATGGCACCGCTGGTTTCGAGCGAGACCCGGTAACCCAGGTCACAGAGCCGCACGAGCAGGTCGAGACAGCGCGGCTGCGCCAGCGGTTCGCCACCGGTGACGCAGACATGGCGGGCACCATGGCCGGCCGTGGCGGCGATGATCTCGTCGAGTGAGTGCAGGCTGCCGCCGCTGAAAGCATAACTGGTGTCGCAGTAGTGGCAGCGCAGCGGGCAGCCGGTCAGGCGGATGAAGGTGGTGGGCCAGCCGACACTGGGCCCCTCGCCCTGCAACGAGAGAAAAATCTCGGTGATACGCAGTTGCGCCTTGGCCATCTGGAGTGCGGAGGGCTCCGCGGCTACTTGATTTCGCGCAGGTAGATCTCGGCCAGCCTGGCCGCCGAACTGTCGGGGAAGATGGTGCGGGTCTTCTGCAACATCTCCTTGGCGCGGTCGTTCTGCCCCATCTTGTGGTAGACCACGCCGAGCTTGTACATCGCATCGGGGGTCTTGGGATGTTGCGGATAGTCGCCGATCACCTTGGTGAACGAGCGTCGGCCCGCCTCCCAGTCCGATTTCAGCAGGTAGAGCTCACCCAGCCAGTAGTAGGCATTGGCGGTGTAGTCACCCTTGGGAAAGCGCTGCACAAAGGCCTCGAAGCTGCTGCGCGCCTCATCGAAGCGCCGCTCCTTGACCAGTTGATAGGCGCTCTTGTAGGCCTCCTCGGCATTGCCGGTCGCCGCCGCAGCCGGCGTGCTTGCCGGTGCCGCTGCGGTCTGCTGGGGCGCGGCGGCCGCCGGTTGAACCGGAGCTGTCTCACCTGCCGCGGCCGGAGCAGCCGCAGCCGGTGACTTCAGTTCATTGATGCGTCGATCGAAGTCGAGGTAGTGCTCTTTCTGCCGCGTCTTCAACTGCTCGATGTCGTGGCTCTGCTCCTCGATGCGGCCACGCAGTTCGAGGATCTCCTGCTCCATCTGCTGAAGCTTGAGAAACAGCTCCGAACTGACGCTGCCGCCGCCACTGCTGGCAGCAGCCGCCGGCGGGGCTTCCGCCGCAAGGAGCGGAAGGGGCTGCAGCGCCATCACGACAGCCAGCAGCCCCAAAGCACCGAACTTCGACCTCACTGCCTCACCCGATCAGTAGCGGAACTGGGCGCGGCGGTTCTGCGACCAGGCTTCCTCGGAGTGCTCCGGGTTCTCGGCACGCTCTTCGCCATAGCTGACCACTTCGATCTGGTTCGAGGCCACCCCTTCGAGCAGCAGGAAGTTGCGCACCGCCTTGGCCCGCCGCTCACCGAGCGCCAGGTTGTATTCGCGGGTGCCGCGCTCGTCACAGTGGCCCTCGATGGTCAGGCTGGCCTGCGGGTTGTTCTTCAGATAGAGCGCGTGGGCCACCACCTGCTCGCGGTACTCGTCACGGATCGCATCCTGGTCGAAGTCGAAGTAGATCACCTTGACCAGTTCGGCCGGCGAGGAGGGGATGCCGCCACTGCCGCCGTGAGCGCCGATGCCACCCCCGGCGCCGGCCCCATAGCTGGAGGCGCCGCCCTGACCACCCATGCCAGCCGCCGCACCACCGGCCGCGGTTTCATCGATGTCGCCCTTGGAACTGCAACCAGCCAGGCCCACCAGGCTGACCATCAGCAGCGCGAGAGTAAGCAGACGAGACAGTGACATGAAATTCTCCCTTGGAGTGTTGCGAAGTGGTTGAGATCGGTACGACCGCATCAGCGCAGTGGCGACCAGGCCGGTTCGCGCACGTCACCTTCGGTGGCGGGAATGCGAAACCGCACCCGGCCATCGATCGACACGGCGGCAAGTATACCCTGCCCGCGGGTTTCAGTCGCATAGAGCACCATGGTGCCATTGGGCGAAACACTGGGTGACTCATCGAGCCGGGTGTCGGAGAGGATGCGCACATTGCCGCGCTTGAGGTCCTGCGCGGCAATGTGAAAGTTGCCGCCGCTGCGGTGGACGAACACCAGCGTGCGCCCATCGGCAGTCACGGTGCCACGGGCGTTGTAGTCACCTTCATAGGTGACCCGCTTCACTGCCAGCGAATCGAGGTCGAGCTGGTAGATCTGCGGCTTGCCGCCGCGGTTGGAAGTGAAGATCAGCGATTCGCCATCGGGCAGCCAGCGCGGCTCGGTGTCGATGGCGAAGTGGCTGGTGACCCGCTTCAGGTTGCGGGTCGCCAGATCGAGAATGTAGATCTCCGGATCGCCATCCTTCGACAGCACCAGGGCCAGCCGGCGACCATCGGGTGACCAGTCCGGCGCGCTGTTGAGGCCGGAGAAATTGGTCACCTGCTCGCGCTGGCCGCTGCGCACGTTCTGCACATAGATGGCGGGTCGGCCGGTCTCGAAAGAGACGTAGGCGATTCGCTCGCCATCGGGTGCCCAGGCCGGCGACAGAATCGGCTCCCGCGAATCGAGCAGCACCTGTGGCCGCTCGCCATCGGCATCGGCCAGGAACAGCCGGTAGCGCATCGCACCGGCGGAGCGCGACTCGGTGATGTAGATCATCTGGGTGGAGAAGATGCCGGGAATGCCGGTGATCGCCTCGTAGATGCGGTCGCTGACCCGATGCGCCAGCGCGCGGGTCTGGTCGCTGCGTCCGGTCAGCGTCTCGGCCAGCAGGCGGGCGCCGGTGGCGGTGTTGAAGAGCAGATAGCGCACCTCCGACTGCCCATTGGCAGTGCGCTGCAACTGGCCGATGGCGACATAGTCGGCGCCGAGCAGGCGCCAGTCGCGCATCACCACCTCCTGCTCCTCATGCGGTGTGCTCAGCATGTTGTTGCGGGCAATCGCACTGAACTGTCCGGTTCGCTCCAGGTCGCCGGAGACGATGCCGGCCACGTCATCCACCCCTTCTGCACCGCGAAACGGCACGATCGCCACCTTGATCGGATTGTCGACACCCGAGGTGATCTCGATGGTCAGGTTGGCGACACCCAGCCGTGACCAGCCGAGGAGGCTCAACAGCAGCGCCAGCAGTCCGAATGGCCGCCACCGGCGGCGCAACGCGGCGGGCGCGGACGAAAGAAGGCAGGTCATGCGACTCAAGGGAGATCCTCTGGCTTGAAGACGAGGTTGAGGGTGCGAAAGTGTTCGAACAGCCGCGGCTCTTCGGGCACCGGAAAGGTATTGATTCTGTTGACCGCCTGCAAGGCCGATCGATCGAATGCCTCACTGCCGCTCGATTGGACCACGCGGGCAGTCAGCAGTTCACCACCGGGGCCGAGGCGAATCTCCAGCTCGACCTTCATGTCGGGCCGGGTGCCCGGCGGACGGCTCCAGTTCTGCTGAATCTCTTGCGTGATCAATGCCTTGTACTTGGCTATCTCCTTGTCGTCGACCTTGGCATCGGCACTGCTGCCGGCCGCTGGCTGATCCACCTTGCCCGGTGCCGCCGCTGGCGCCGGCGCCGTGGCCGGCGCATTCTTCGCCTCTTCGCTGCGCAGCGCATTGGCCAGATCGGCCAGCGCCTTCTGCCGTTCGTCGGCCGGTTTGGGTGCCGCGTCCGGTTTGGCGACCGGCTTGGGAGACTCCTGCTTCGGCTGCGGCTTGGGCGGCTCCGGTTTGGGTTGAGGTTTGGCTGGTTCGGGCTTGGATTGTGGCTTCGCCGGCTCGGCCTTGGGCGGTTCGGGTTTCGGTTGCGGTTTCGCTGGCTCCGGTTTGGGCGGCGGCTTCGGCAGCTCCGCCTTCGGCTGCGGCTTCGGCGGCTCGGGCTTGGGCTCGGGTTTGGGGGGTTCCGGTTTCGGCGGCTCGGGTTTGGGTTGCGGCTGCGGTGGCTGCGGCTTGGGGGGTTCCGGTTTCGGCTTCGGCGGCTCGGGTCTGACCGGCTCCGGCGGCGTTGGGCGGGCCGCCGAACGGCCACCGGTCGCCGCCGATCGGGTCGGCTGCGGCGTGATCAGCGTGGCCTGAATCGCACGCGGCTGCTCGACCACCCGCGGTTCACTGCGCCAGTTCAGCGCCAGCAGCAGCGCGATGGCGACGTGCAACAGCACGGCGCCCGCGACCGGGAGGCTCCACTCCTGCGATCTGGAGGTCGACGCCATGCTATTTTTCGGCAGGCTGGGTGATCAGCCCCACACTCTTGGCGCCCACCGCCTGCAACGCGGCCATCAGCGTGACCACCTTGCCGTAATCGACCTGCTGATCTCCGCGCACATAGATGGCGACATCGGGGCGCTGCTGCACCACCTTGCCAACGAACGCCTGCACGGCCGCAAGGTCGACGGCCTGTTTGGGATCGGCAGCGGAGTCGATGTAGTAGCTGCCGGTCGCATCAACCGAGACGACGATCGGCTCCTTCTGCTCGGGCACCGGTTCGGTGCTGGCGCTCGGCAGGTTGACCACCACTCCCTGGGTCAGCATCGGCGCCGTCACCATGAAGATCACCATCAGCACCAGCATCACGTCGATGTAGGGGACGACATTCATCTCCGCCATCGGACCACGTTTGCCACGAAGTTGCGCCATGACTACTCTCCCAGACGGTTGGGTCCACGGCTGTGGAGCTGGCGGTGCAGGATGTTGGAGAACTCCTCGGTGAAGGTCTGGTAGTTGGCCATCAGCCCCTCGGCCATCGCCGAGTAGCGGTTGTAGGCCACCACGGCCGGGATCGCGGCAAACAGGCCGATCGCGGTGGCCACCAGCGCCTCGGCGATGCCGGGGGCCACGGTGGCGAGGGTCGCCTGCTGGACGGTGGAAAGACCACGGAAGGAGTTCATGATGCCCCAGACCGTGCCGAGCAGGCCGACATAGGGGCTGGTGGAGCCGACCGTGGCCAGAAACGGCAGTTGCGCTTCGAGCTTCTCCTGCTCCTTCGACAGCGACACCCGCATCGCCCGCTGCACCCCGTCGAGCACCGCTTCCGGATCGGCCCCCTCCTGCTGCCGCAGACGGAAGAACTCCTTGAAGCCGGCGCGGAACAGCAGCTCCAGACCGGTGAAGAGCTGGCCATCGTTGGCGCGGGCATTGCCGTCACGGTAGAGCTTGCCAAGGTCGATGCCCGACCAGAACTGCTCCTCGAACGCCGCCATCTCCTTGCGCGCCCGCCCCAGCGCCCGGCCACGCTGAATGATGAAGACCCAGGAGAAGAACGAGGCGAGGAACAGCGTCAGCATCACCGCCTGCACCGGCAGGGTGGCATGGATGATCAGGCTGATGATCGAGAGTTCACTGGAAGCGGGCACGACGAAAATCCTTACGGGGAGAGGGATGGGGGTGAGACCAGCGCATGGCGCAGAGGTTCAGGAAGTGGCAGCGGCCTGCCACTGTCGGCCGCCACCGCAGCGATTCGCACCTGACCGCTGGCGAGACAGCCTCCGGAAGCGGCATCGAGCACCTGCTGGGCAAACAGCAGACTGGCGCGGCCGGTCTCGATCAGATCGGCGGTGACCTGCAGCAGTTGGTCGAGCCGGGCCGGATGGTGATAGCGCAGTTCGAGCGAGTGGACGACGAACAGCAGGTTCTGCGCCCGCAATGTCTGCTGCTCGAAACCGAGCCGGCGCAGCCATTCGCTGCGGGCACGCTCCATGTACTTGAGATAATTGACATAATAGACCCTGCCGCCGGCATCGGTGTCCTCGATGTAGACCCTGATCGCCAGGCTGAAGGGCACTGCGGCGGGATGCTCCGGCTGGCTGCTCACAACGGCAGTGCCCCTTGCCCGGCATCACCGGTGACCGCCGGCGGTTGCAGACCGAAGTGCAGATAGGCTTGCTGGGTCACCACCCGTCCGCGCGGGGTGCGGATGATGAAGCCCTGCTGGATCAGAAAGGGTTCGACCACATCCTCGAGGGTGCCGCGCTCCTCGCCGATCGCGGCGGCCAGGCTGTCGATGCCGGCCGGACCACCACCGAACTTGTCGATCAGCGTCAGCAGCAGACGGCGGTCGATCGGGTCACAACCCAACTGGTCGACACTCAGCATGTTGAGGGCACGATCGGCCAGTTCGCGGGTGATGTGACCATCACCCTTCACTTCGGCAAAATCGCGCACCCGCCGCAGCAGACGGTTGGCGATGCGCGGCGTGCCGCGGGCACGGCAGGCGATCTCGGTCGCGCCCTGCGGATCGATGGCGATGCCGAGAATCGCCGCCGCCCGGGTGACGATCAGCGCCAGCGCCGGGGTGTCATAGAACTCCAGCCGCTGGACGATGCCGAAGCGGTCACGCAGCGGCGAGGTGAGCAATCCGGCGCGGGTGGTGGCGCCAACCAGCGTGAAGGGCGGCAGATCGAGCTTGATCGAGCGCGCCGCCGGCCCCTCGCCAATCATGATGTCGAGCTGAAAATCTTCGAGCGCCGGATAGAGCACCTCCTCGACCAGCGGGCTCAACCGATGGATCTCGTCGATGAAGAGCACATCACCGCGGTTGAGGTTGGTCAGCAGCGCGGCCAGATCGCCGGCCCGCTCCAGCACCGGACCGGAGGTGGACTTGACCGCCACCCCCATCTCGTTGGCGATGATGTTGGCCAGGGTGGTCTTGCCCAGTCCGGGCGGACCGAAGATCAGCGTGTGGTCGAGCGCCTCGCCGCGGGCGCGGGCGGCGCCGATGAAGATCTCGAGCTGCTCGCGCACCGCTGCCTGACCGATGTAGTCACCGAGGCGGGCCGGGCGGATCGACAGGTCGCTGCCCTCCTCGCGCCCCTTGGGCTGCGCCGACACGATGCGCTCCGATTCGATCATCGACCTGCTCCGTTGACCTGCCCCATGCTCAGCCTCCCACCATCGAGCGCAGTGCCCGACGGATCAACGCTTCGCTGGTCGAGGGCTCATCACCCTCCTGCTGGGCACGGCTGACCGCGCGCGCCGCCTCCTGCGGCTTGTAGCCCAGCGCCACCAGCGCCTGCTCTGCCTCCTGCATCGGCGACACCTCCACCACCGGCGACCGAGTTCCGGCGTCGCTCGGGCCAGAGCCAGCGCCGGCCACCTGCCAATCATCGAGGCGGTCACGCAGCTCCAGCAGCAGCCGTTCGGCGGTCCGCTTGCCGATGCCGGGCAGCCGCACCAGCGCACTGCCATCCTGCGCGCGCACCGCGCGCACGAACTGCTCGGCCGAGACGCCGGAGAGAATCGTCAGGGCCAGCTTGGGGCCCACGCCGGTCACCTTGATCAGTTCGCGGAACAGCTCGCGGTCGGCCAGCGTCAGAAAACCATAGAGCGTCTGTCCATCCTCCCGGCTCGCCAGATGGGTGTGCAATGTGACCCGTTCACCGACGATCGGCAGCGCAAACAGTGTACTGAGCGGCACCTTCACCTCATAACCCAGACCCTGCACGTCGACCAGCAACCCGGCCGGATGACGCTCGAGCAGGATGCCGCTGATTCGGCCAATCATCGATCGCTCTCCGGCCGTGCCGGATGCACTGCCAGCAGCGCCGTGCCGCGCCGGGACCGGGCGCGGCGCGACCGGTCAGTCGACTGCAGCAACAGCAGCGCGCCGCTCTGCAGAGTGTGGGCATGGCAGATGGCCGCCGCCAGGGCATCGGCCGCATCGCTGGCCGGCGCCCGTTCGAGCCGCAACAGCTCCCTGACCATGTGCTGCACCTGCTGTTTCTCCGCCGCGCCCTTGCCCACCACCGCCTGCTTGATCTGTCGGGCCGAATACTCCGCCACCGGCAGACCACGGCTGACCGCTGCCGCGATCGCGGCGCCGCGCGCCTGTCCCAGCTTCAGCGCCGAATCGGCGTTGCGCGCCAGGAACACCTGCTCGATGGCCAGTTCAACTGGCCGGTAGCGGTCGATCAGGGTGGTGACGCCGGTAAAGATCTCACCCAGTCGCACCGGCATCGTCACCGTGCTCATGCGGATGCAGCCGCTGTCGAGGTAGTCGACACGCCCGGCCTCGGCCTGAATCACCCCATAACCGGTCACCCGCGAACCCGGATCGATGCCGAGCAGCACCTTCATCGGACAGATACGCCACGGATGGAAGGCGCGCAGGTCGGCACGTCACTCCAGCCCGGCCAACAGCGCCTCGGAGAGGTTGGCATTGGTGAAGACATTCTGCACATCATCAAGATCCTCCAGCCGCTCCAGCAGGCGCGCCACCTTCTCGCCCGCCTCACCCTCGACCTCGACCTGGGTCGCCGGCAGCATCACCACTTCGCTGCTGTCGGGCCGGCAGCCAGCCGCCACCAGCGCATCCTTGACCGTCAGCAGGTCATGTGGCGGCGTCAGCACTTCGATCGAGCCATCCTCCTCGCTGATGACGTCGGTGGCGCCATGCTCGAGTGCGATCTCCAGAATCTTCTCCTCGTCGGCGCCCGGCGCGAAGGTGATCTGGCCACTCTTGCTGAACAGGTAGGCCACCGAGCCATCGGTGCCGAGGTTGCCGCCATGCTTGGCGAATGCATGGCGCACCTCGGCCACGGTGCGGTTGCGGTTGTCGGTCATCGCCTCGACCAGGATCGCCACCCCGCCGGGGCCATAGCCCTCATAGGTGACCTCGTCGAGCTGCTGCTCATCACCGGCACCGGCACCGCGCTGGATGGCGCGGTCGATGGTGTCGCGGGTCATGTTGCTGCCGAGCGCCTTGTCGACCGCGCTGCGCAACCGCGGATTGTCCGCCGGCAGCGGGCCACCCAGACGGGCCGCGATGGTGATCTCGCGAATCAGCCGGGTGAAGACCTTGCCGCGCCTGGCATCCTGTGCCGCCTTGCGGTGCTTGATGTTGGCCCATTTGCTGTGCCCTGCCATGTCAATCGCGCCTCGCTTGAAGCTGTGTCACTTGCGGTTGGAGTCGACCGTGCGCAGACGGATGTTGAGCTCGCGCAACTGCGGCTCGCCGACCACGCTGGGCGCCTGCGTCATCAGACAGGCGGCGGTCTGGGTCTTGGGGAAGGCGATCACTTCGCGGATCGACTGGGCGCCGGTCATCAGCATCACCATCCGGTCAAGGCCGAGCGCCAGTCCGCCATGTGGCGGCGCACCATGGCGCAGGCCCGCCAGCAGGAAGCCGAACTTGGTTTCGGCCTCCTCGCGGCCGATGCCGAGCAGGTCGAACACCGCCTGCTGCATCCTGGCGTCATGAATGCGGATCGAACCGCCGCCCAGCTCGATGCCGTTCAGCACCAGGTCATAGGCGCGTGACAGCGCGGCCGCCGGATCACGCATCATCTCCTCGGTCGAGCAGGCCGGCTGGGTGAAGGGGTGGTGGGGCGAGCTCCAGCTGCCATCGTCATTGCGCTCGAACAGCGGAAAGTCGACCACCCACAGCGGTGCCCAGTCGCCCTGCAGCAGCCCCCGGTCGGCACCGAGCCGCAGCCGCAGTGCGCCGAGTGCGTCATTGACCACCCTAGCCTGGTCGGCACCAAAGAAGATCAGGTCGCCATCGACCGCCCCGACCCGCTCGATCAGCCGCATCACCACCGCTTCGGGAATGAACTTGAGAATCGGCGACTGCAAGCCCGCCAGCCCCTGCGCCAGCGCGTTCACCTTGATGTAGGCCAGCCCCTTGGCGCCATAGATGGCGACGAACTGGGTGTAGTCGTCGATCTCCTTGCGGCTCAGTGACCCCCCGCCCGGCAGGCGCAGCGCCGCAACCCGCCCCTGCGGATCATTGGCCGGCGCGCTGAAGACCTTGAACTCGACCCCCTGCATCAGATCGGCCACATCGACCAGCTCCAGCGGGTTGCGCAGGTCGGGCCGGTCGCTGCCATAACGCCGCATCGCCTCGGCATGGGTCATCCGCGGCAGCGGCGGCAGTTCGACCTCCAGCAGCTGCCGGAACAGTTGGCGCACCATCGACTCGGTGATCGCCATGATCTGTGTCTCGTCGACAAAGGAGGCCTCCAGGTCGATCTGGGTGAACTCCGGCTGGCGATCGGCCCGCAGATCCTCGTCACGAAAACATCTGGCCACCTGATAGTAGCGGTCGAAACCGGCCACCATCAGCAACTGCTTGAACAGCTGCGGTGACTGCGGCAGCGCGAAGAAACTGCCCGGATGGGTGCGGCTCGGCACCAGATAGTCGCGCGCCCCTTCCGGCGTCTCACGGGTCAGGATCGGTGTCTCGATGTCGATGAAGCCGGCCTCTTCCAGCTGGCGGCGGATCAGACTGGTCACCTGGCCACGAAAGCGCAGCCGCTGCGCCAGTTCGGGCCGGCGCAGATCGAGATAGCGATGACGCAACCGCACCTCTTCACCCGCCTCGGTGTGGCCATCGAGCTGGAACGGCGGCGTGTCGGCGCTGTTGAGAATCTCCAGCTCGACACCGTTCACCTCGATGGCACCGGTCGCCATTTCGCTGTTCTCGGTCCCCGCTGGCCGGGGCCGTACTCGACCGGCAACGCGCACCACATACTCGTTGCGCACCCGATCCGCGTTGGCGAAGGCCACCTGATTGTCCGGATCGAACACCAGTTGCACGATGCCCGCACGGTCGCGCAGATCGAGAAAGATGACCCCGCCATGGTCACGGCGACGGTGGACCCAGCCACAGAGGGTGACCTGCTCGCCCACCTGGCTGCTGCTCAAATCGCCACAGTAATGGCTACGCATGATGATGATTGTTCCTGAGACGAAAACGGAAGGCGATGAAGGGCGACGCTATTCGGCCGAAGAGGCACTGGACGACGAGGTGGTTTCACTGGTGCTGCTGGCGCCAGAGGTCGACTCACTGCCACTGCCGGCACTGTCGGCCAACCCTTTCTTGCTGCCGCTTTTGAAGTCGGTTTCATACCAGCCGCCCCCCTTGAGGCGAAAGCCGGCGGCGGAGATCAATTTCTTCAGTCCGGGCTGGCCGCAGGCCGGGCAATCGACCAGCGGCTCGTCACTGATCTTCTGAATGGCTTCGAGCTTGTGCTGGCAGCGTTCGCAACGGTACTCATAAATAGGCATGGAGTCGCTCCTGATTCTCGACAGATATCGAACCGGGCCCAACAGACCGGGCCACTCCGCAAGGGGTGGGAATTATACCCGAGTCTTGCATCGAGACATCCGCATCATGGTCCCGCCAGCGATGAAGATCGCAGTGACGCCGCCAACGTGATGAAAAACGCTTTTTTGACCGCGTGCCGCTTGCACGCACCGCAATCGATAGGCTATAACGCACTGCGTTTTGGGCGGTTCGGTCAGGGCCTGCCACCACTGGCTGCTTCGCCCCGACCCCCACCAATTGCCTGACTCCACTTATTTCATCCCCCTATGCCCCAGGATTCTCTCATGACAACAAAAAAAGCCCCCGCCACCAAGAGCGCTCCGATTGCCGAAAAGTACACCAAGACCCAGATTCTGGCCGACATCGCCGAAAACACCTCACTGACCCGCAAACAGGTCAGCGATGTGCTCGACGAACTGGCGGTGGTGATCGAGCGTCACCTGGGCAAAAAAGGAGCCGGCGAATTCGTGCTGCCCGGCCTGCTGAAGATCAAGGCGGTCAAGAAGCCGGCCAAGAAGGCGCGCAAGAATGTGCCCAACCCATTCAAACCGGGGGAATTCATGGATGTGGCCGCCAAGCCGGCCTCGACCAGCGTCAAGGTGCTGCCGCTCAAGCGGCTCAAGGACATGGCAGACTGATGGCCGGCAGCGCTCTCTGATCAAGGCGGGCGACCCGGACCAGCCGTTAGGTCTCGCCCGCGCCTTATTCGAGTGATGTTTCTGATCGAACCTGCCAGGGCTCGGGCTGGAGCACCGGCCTGAAACAGCCCATTCCGACCTCTGCACCCGCAGATTTTCTGCGTCCTGCGCTGCGCTGATGCGCATTCGCAGGCAACGGCCCTGTTCAAAAACCGACACACCAGGCAGGTCGGACAGCCCGGAAACATCCAGGCGTTGAATGAAAAAATCCGGCGAACAGGCGCGGTGCCGGTTCGACACCGCGTCATGCAGAGGGAAGAAGAGAAAACGCCGTCAAACTCTTGCGCTGTCCCAGCAGCAGCCCGGTTCCCCGGACCACTGCTGTTTTCACAGCATCCCACTGTCGCAGAGGCGACTCAGCAGGCTTCGAACAGACCGCTGGCGCCCATGCCGCCACCGATGCACATCGTCACCATGCCATAACGCTTCTTCTGCCGCTTCAACTCACGGCACAGATGGCCGGTCAGACGCGAACCGGTCATGCCGTAGGGGTGACCGATGCTGATCGAACCGCCGTTGACATTGAGCTGATCCATCGTGATGCCGAGTTGATCGCGGCAGTAGACCACCTGCGAGGCAAAGGCTTCGTTCAGTTCGATCAGGTCGATCTGATCGATCTTCAGCTTGGCACGCTGCAGCAGCTTGGGCACCGAGAAGACCGGGCCGATGCCCATCTCGTCTGGGTTGCAGCCCGCAACGGTGAAGCCACGGAAGTAGGCCAGCGGTTGCAGCCCCAGCTTTTCGGCCATGTCGGCCGCCATCACCAGCGTCATCGAGGCGCCATCGGAGAGCTGCGAAGAGTTGCCGGCGGTCACGGTGCCATTTTCCGGATCGAAGACCGGCTTCAGCGCGGCCAGCCCTTCCAGCGTGGTCGAGGGGCGGTTGCACTCATCGCGGTCCACCACGGTTTCGATGTGCCTGGTCTCGCCAGTGGCCTTGTCGACCTCCATGTAGGTGGCCTTCATCGGCACGATCTCATCCTTGAACAGCCCCTCTTTCTGGGCGCGGGCCGTGCGAACCTGGCTCTGGTAGGCCACCTCGTCCTGTGACTCGCGGCTCACCTTGTAGCGCTTGGCGACCACTTCGGCGGTCTGCCCCATCGGCATGTAGATGCCCGGTGCGGTCTTGGCGATCTGCTCGTTCAGCAGCCCTTCGCTGTTGCTCTTGCCCTGGGTCAGGGTGACCTGCTCGACACCGCCGGCGGTGATCACATCGGCAAAACCGCTGGCAATCTGGTTGGCGGCGATGGCAATGCTCTGCAAGCCGGATGAGCAGTAGCGGTTCAGGCTCAGGCCAGAGACCGTGATCGGATATTTCGACAGGATGACCGAGGTGCGGCCGATGTTCATGCCCTGATAGCCATCGTGGCTGGCAGCCCCCACGATGTTGTCGTCGACCAGCGCGGGGTCGAGCGCCGGATTGCGGTCGAGCAGCGCATCGATGCAATGCGCGAGCATCACATCAGGCCGCGTCATGTTGAAGCTGCCACGAAACGATTTGGCAAGGCCGGTGCGGACGCTGTCCACGATTACGACTTCACGCATGGTGTTCTCCCTGTATTGTTGTGATTTTGTCTGTCAACCCGCGCCAGACAGACAGGACGGCGGGGTTGGCCGCAGCGGACCACGCAAGAACGGGGTGTGGCTGAAGCGGGCTGACGGGCACAAGCGCAGTCGGGTTGTTATCGGTCTGTGGTTCGGTCCCGCACTGCTGCCAGCATGGTACGTAAGCCCTCTGGGTTGTTCAAGAGAACACCGAGATCACCTGCCGGCAATGAAAACTTCCTTGATCTGCGACAACCGCGGCCGTCGGAGCGAATCAGCCTCACTGCGTCGTCGCAAGCGTCCGCTCGAGGGCTTCGATCAGGGTTGCATCCAGCGGCAACACCCGCGGCGCGAAGCGCGCAGCCACCTGCCCGGTGCGATCGATCAGAAATTTCTCGAAATTCCATTGAATGTCACCCGGCTGCGACTGGGCGGCAGCGGTCAGCCACCGATAGAGCGGATGCCGGCCGCTGCCATTGACCTCGATCTTGGCAAAGAGCGGAAACTGCACCCCGTACTGCGTCTGGCAGAACTGCTGAATCTCCGCTTCACTGCCCGGCTCCTGGTTCATGAACTGATTGCAGGGAAAACCCAGCACCTCCAGCCCGCGGTCACGGTACTGCGCATAGAGCGCCTCGAGGTCGGCGTACTGCGGTGTCAGACCACAGCGACTGGCCACATTGACCAGCAACAGCACCTTGCCCCGATAACAGTCGAGCGCCACCGGTTCGCCCTCGATGTTCCGCACCGAAAAATCGAACGCACTTTGGTTGACCATCTGCGATACCCTCCGACAATATCCAAGCGTTATACTCGGACTTCAGCCCCGATTCCAGCACCGGGAGAGCCGGAATGCAACCCGCCCCGCACCTCAATTTCGACAACAGCTTTGCCCGCCTGCCGGGACAGTTCCACCACCGGCAACCGCCCGATCCGCTGCCCAATCCCTATCTGGTCGCGGTCGATGCCTCGGCCGCCGCGCTGATCGATCTCGACCCTGCCACGCTGGCGGCCACCGATTGGGCGGAGATTTTCAGCGGTCAGCGTACACTGCCCGGCGCCGATCCGCTGGCGATGGTCTATGCCGGCCATCAGTTCGGCGGCTACAGCCCGCGGTTGGGCGATGGGCGCGGACTGCTGCTCGGCGAGGTCTGCAATCGCAATGGCGAGCGCATCGACCTGCATCTGAAGGGCGCCGGCCTGACGCCCTTTTCGCGCATGGGCGATGGTCGCGCGGTGTTGCGCTCCTGCATCCGTGAATACCTGGCCGGCATCGCAATGACCGGTCTGGGCATCCCCACCACGCGCGCACTCTGTGTCATCGGCAGTGACCTGCCGGTGCGGCGCGAGCGGATCGAACCGGGCGCCACGCTGTTGCGACTGGCCGGCAGCCACATCCGCTTTGGCCATTTCGAGTACTTCCACCACAGCGGCGACCAGGCCTCGCTGCAGCAACTGCTCGACTACACCCTCGAGCGCCACTTTCCTGCCGCGCTCGACAGCGCCTGGCCCCCGCTGACACTGCTGTGCGACGTGATCGATCGCACCGCGCGGCTGATTGCCGAGTGGCAGGCGGTCGGCTTTGCCCATGGCGTGATGAACAGCGACAACATGTCGATCATCGGCGAAACGCTCGACTACGGACCCTACGGCTTTCAGGACCACTACCGCTTCGACCACATCTGCAACCACTCCGACCACCATGGCCGCTACGCCTTCGATCAGCAACCGGCCATCGGCTGGTGGAACCTGCGCGCACTGGCGCTCTGCTTCAGTGAATGGATCGAGGCCGAGGCGATCGAACGGGCGCTCGACCAGTACCAGTGGCGCTACCTGCACCACTTCGAGCGCAGAATGCGGACCAAGCTCGGGTTGATGACCGAACAGGCGGATGACCGCCAACTCATGCTCGATCTGCTCAACCTGCTGCATGCCCAGCATGTCGACTACAGCCGCTGTTTCCGGGCATTGAGCAGCGAGGAGAACGAGCAGCGTCGGCGGCAGGCCCGCGCCCTCTTCGCGCAGCCCGATGCCTTCGATGCCTGGCACCGCCTCTACACACGACGGCTGCAACAGGAGCAGACCCAGCCCGCCGAACGCGCCGCGGCCATGCGACAGGTCAACCCCAAATACACGCTGCGCAACTACCTGGCCGAACAGGCGATCCGCCAGGCGGAACAGGGCGACTTCAGCCTGATCGATCGGCTGGCCCGGCTGCTGCACCAACCGCATGACGAACATCCGGCCGATGAAGCCTGGGCCGGTTCGCCACCCGAATGGGGTCAGCGGTTGCAGATCAGTTGCTCATCCTGATTTTTCGAAGAGCCCCATGCGCATAAAAAAGGCCGGTCTCCTGCGAGACCGGCCCGTTCATGCCCGGCAACCGGATCAGTCGAGACTCAGCGTACTCCCTTGCGACGCAGCGCCGCCGGCGTGAAATCCTCGAAATTGAACTTGGTGGTGAACTCGTAGGGCTTCTCTTCGTTGACGAAACCACGCGCATAGTAACGCTTGGCATTCAGGTCGTTGGTGGTGTAGACCTGCACCCAGCCGGTGCTGGCATCCCAGAAGTGGGTGTGGTAACCCTCCTGCACCCGCCACAGCTGGTCCTTGCCGTCATACATGTCATGCTCGGCCACCTGCCAAGTGTCCTCGTCCAGGAACATCACCCGCCGGCTGTAGATGTGGCGCTGATCGGCCTTCAGCTTCGCCTCCACCACCCACACCCGGTGCGGCTCATAACGGCTCCACTGCTGGTTGAGGTGGCCCGGCGTCAGCAGATCCTTGTACTTCACCGCCGGCTGGTTCATCTCGTAGTTGTTGTAGGGGATGTAGATCTCCTTCTTGCCCAGCAGCTTCCAGTCGTAGCGCTCCGGCGAGCCGTTGTACATGTCCACCTGATCGGATGCCAGCAGCCCATCGGCCGCGTCACTCGGGTTGTCGAAGCCGACATCGGGCGCCCGCGCCACCCGCCGCTGGCCGGCGTTGTAGCGCCACACCAGCCGTGGCTCGCGCGACTGGTCGATGCTCTCGTGCAGCAGCACCGGGCTGCCGGCCAGCCGTGATGGCGCCGTCACCTCGGAGGTGTACATGAAGATGATGTTCTCATACTGGCTGCCCGCCTTGCCCGCCTCCGGGTTGAACCAGAAGTTGACCGTCAGCGACACCTTGGTGGCCGAGCCGTCGACCTGCGGCGCAAAGCCGGCCTCGTTCTGGATCACGCCGATGCCGCCACGCCAGCGGAAGATGTGGTTCCAGATCGCCTCCAGTCCATCGCTGGTGATCGGGAACGGGGTCACCTCCTTGTAGTTGGCCACCCCCTTGCCCTGGTTGGCCAGCGTGGCGTTGGCGGCGTTGTATTTGATCGACTCCTTGACCCGATCCGGCACCGTCGCCGTGCGCCGGCTCACATAGACCGGAATCTTGTAGGTCGCAGGGTACTTCTCGAACATCGCCAGCTGGCCCGGCGTCAGCTTCTCCTTGTACTGAGCGACGTTCTGCGCGGTGATCGTGAACAGCGGCTTGTCTTCCGGCCAGGGGTTGGTGTAGACATCGCCCGGCTTCCAGTTGGCCGGTATCCGGCTCTGCGGAAAACCGCCATCCCAGGCCGGAATCGAGCCATCGGCATTGGCCGCCTTCTCGGCGCCAATATAGGTCAGCTTGTCGCCGCCCAGTTGCGCCGCCTGCTCCGCCGGCACCTTGGCCAGCAGCGTCGGGGTGGCCAGCGTGAGCAGCAGGCCGCTCGCCAGCGTCATTTTCGTGCTGAAATGCATCGTCTCTACCTCAATGTGTCATGTTCACCCTGAGCCATCGGGATGATGGCTCCTGTCAAACGCGAATCGGCCCGCGCTGATGCGCACGCTCTGCCCAAACTGAAGTGATCTCTGCGCTGTCCGGATGCTGCTGTGCCCCCCTTGACTGCAAAATGGCTGACGCACCAGCACGAACGAGCCGAACCCGTCCGGCTGGACCAGTGGTGTGCTGTTTGGGAAATCGATCCGAACAGCGCTGCTGTCGGAGTGGCACAGCCTGTGCCGTGCATCGTCGCTCTCTTCATGACCGATTCTTGTTATTGTTATGGCACCGAAGAGCGGCTCTTATATCACATCAACCGGGTTGACAACAGCTTTTCGCTGCCGATCGCATCCAGATCAGATTCGGACGCACACAAAAAAGGCCGGTCTCCTGCGAGACCGGCCCGTTCAGATCAGGCAACCGAATCGCTCTGGATTCAGCGCACCCCTTTGCGCCGCAGTGCCGCCGGTGTGAAGTCCTCGAAGCTGAACCTGGTGGTGAACTCGTAGGGCTTCTCTTCGTTCACGAAACCACGCGCATAGTAACGCTTGGCATTCAGGTCGTTGGTGGTGTAGACCTGCACCCAGCCGGTGCTGGCATCCCAGAAGTGGGTGTGGTAACCCTCCTGCACCCGCCACAGCTGGTCCTTGCCGTCATACATGTCATGCTCGGCCACCTGCCAAGTGTCCTCGTCCAGGAACATCACCCGCCGGCTGTAGATGTGGCGCTGATCGGCCTTCAGCTTCGCCTCCACCACCCACACCCGGTGCGGCTCATAACGGCTCCACTGCTGGTTGAGGTGGCCCGGCGTCAGCAGATCCTTGTACTTCACCGCCGGCTGGTTCATCTCGTAGTTGTTGTAGGGGATGTAGATCTCCTTCTTGCCCAGCAGCTTCCAGTCGTAGCGCTCCGGCGAGCCGTTGTACATGTCCACCTGATCGGATGCCAGCAGCCCATCGGCCGCGTCACTCGGGTTGTCGAAGCCGACATCGGGCGCCCGCGCCACCCGCCGCTGGCCGGCGTTGTAGCGCCACACCAGCCGTGGCTCGCGCGACTGGTCGATGCTCTCGTGCAGCAGCACCGGGCTGCCGGCCAGCCGTGATGGCGCCGTCACCTCGGAGGTGTACATGAAGATGATGTTCTCATACTGGCTGCCCGCCTTGCCCGCCTCCGGGTTGAACCAGAAGTTGACCGTCAGCGACACCTTGGTGGCCGAGCCGTCGACCTGCGGCGCAAAGCCGGCCTCGTTCTGGATCACGCCGATGCCGCCACGCCAGCGGAAGATGTGGTTCCAGATCGCCTCCAGTCCATCGCTGGTGATCGGGAACGGGGTCACCTCCTTGTAGTTGGCCACCCCCTTGCCCTGGTTGGCCAGCGTGGCGTTGGCGGCGTTGTATTTGATCGACTCCTTGACCCGATCCGGCACCGTCGCCGTGCGCCGGCTCACATAGACCGGAATCTTGTAGGTCGAGGGGTACTTCTCGAACATCGCCAGTTGGCCCGGTGTCAGCTTCTCCTTGTACTGACCGACATTCTGCGCAGTGATGGTGAACAGCGGCTTGTCTTCCGGCCAGGGGTTGGTGTAGACGTCACCCGGCTTCCAGTTGGCCGGAATCCGGCTTTGCGGAAAACCGCCATCCCACACCGGAATCGAGCCGTCGGCATTGGCTGCCTTCTCGGCGCCAATATAGGTCAGCTTGTCGCCACCCAGTTGCGCCGCCTGTTCCGCCGGCACCTTGGCCAGTAGACTCGGGGTGGCCAGCGTGAGCAGCAGACCGCTCGCCAGCGTCATTTTTTCAGTCAAATTCATCAGGGTCACCTCGGGACGTTGGTTCAAATCATCTGCTGATCAGAGTGAGTAGATATAGTTCAACGAGACAAAGTCACGGTCCGACAGGTTGTCGGCGTAGGCCTTGCTGTGGAAGAAGTTGGTGTAGCTGACCGTGACCGTGTGCTTGGTCAGGTACTTGGTCTCAAGACCGAGCGTCAGCGACTGGTTGCCCTCCTTCATGCCCTGGCCGACCCCGCTGCGGCTGACGCCATTGACGTCGTGGCTCCAGAGGATCGATGGCCCCAGCGTGAGCCCCAGCGGGCTGATGTTGAAGTAGTTGAGCCCCAGACGGGCGCGGTAGCCCCAGGCAAACTCGTTGACATCGTAGTGCCGCATCGTCATCGGGGTGATGACCTGCACTACATCGTTGTTGAGCGCGGCATAGTTGCCGATCACCTCGACCAGCAGGCTGCCGCTGTCCCACAGTGCGCTCGGATTGAGCACGCGGGTCATCGCCGTAGTGGCCTGCCAGGTTTCGGCCTCTTCGGTCATGTTGAGCGTTGGCACGCCATTGGGCAGCAGGCCGGTCATCAGCTTGGTATTGGTCAACCCGCCGTTGTAGCGCAGGTTGGACAATATCATCGCCTGCTCAGAGAAGTTGAGCGGATTGTTGGGCCGGTAGACCAGCTCACCCTGCCAGGCGCTGCCCCAGGAGTTGCCATTGAAGCTGATGCCATAGCTCTCGATCCCTTCCGGGAAGTAGAAGCCGTAGGAGCCGGTGTTCACGGTTCCGAACGGAGTGGCCGGCCGGCCATAGATGCTACCGGTCGTGGCGTTGGTCATGGTGTAGAACAGCGCCATCTCATACTCGGTCGGCAGGACGAAACGCAGCGCCACGCCGTACTCATCCTTCTCGGGATGGATGTCAGGATCGCGTGGAATGTAGCCCGCAGACACGGCAGTCGAAAAGAGGTCGGAGCCGACGATGTCACCATTGGCGTTGGTGGTCACCGCCGGACCGGCAATGCGCAAATGGGTACAGCTGTTGGCGGCATTCAGGTTGGGACCAGAGCTGCCAGTGATGTCACGCGGCAGAAAGTAGCTGCCGCAGGAGGGCAGGACGGTCTCTTTCCAGAAGGTGTTGGGGCGGTAGAAGCCTTCGGCCGAGACGCTGTCACTGAAGCCGAAGTTCAGCGAGATCATGCCGGTCGGCAGGATGATCTCCTTGACCTCGGCACCCGGCAGGCGGGCGGCGTTGCCATCGACCGGGTTGATGCTGGCAATGCCGCCGGAGGCGAAGATCGCCTCACCCCAGCCAAGCGCCTGCTGACCCACCCGCACCGTCAGCGGATGTTCGCCCAGATCAAAGTTGCCATAGACGAAGGCGTCGAGCAGATCGATGCTGCTGCCGACGTCATTGAGGCCATGCTTGTTGATGCCCTCTTTATAGTAGCGCAGCTCGCCATCCATCATCTTGAAGTCATAGAAGGCCTTGGCGCGAAAGAAACCACCGTAGTTGCCGTTGGTGATCTCCAGCTCCGGCGTCACCTTGACCACCTTGCTGAAGATGTCGCCCTTGTCGTAGTTGAGGTTGGAGTCGTTGCCGCTGCCGGAGTTGCCGTAGGAGACCGGCGTCTCACCAGCTGAGCGGATGTTGTAGTTGGCCCGCTCGCTGACCCGCCAACTGGCGCCGGCCGAGAAGGTGGCGTCGAGCTTGACCTTGGTGTCGCCCGACTCATATTCGATCGCCTGCAGCGGCAGGCTGGCGAAGGCTGCCGTGGCGATGGTCGCGGCCAGCAGGGTGCGCCCGAGGCGAGGCGGTTGGGTTGTCTTCATGGAAGCCACTCCGTATCTGGTTATTGATGTTCGAGAGGGTCGTGCGTGCACGCGAATCATTTTGCGCTGTTATTGTTCTGCGACCCGGACAATGTCCGAGGCGCAAGCTGGAGCTTTATATCACAACAGGTGCATAAAACAACCTTTTCATCAGCGCCGTTGCAGCGGACAACTCGACTCAACCCGAGATGTCCGGATAGGGGTTCTCTTCGCGCAGCGCGATCGGCAGGCTGTCGCCGGGCAGCAGCAGCGCCTCCGGCGACAGCAGCAGATCGCGCTCTTCGCAGACCCCCTCGCCGAACTGGTAGCGGGTGCGCACCTCGCCGCGCAGCGCGCTGCGGTCATGGGCCTCGGCCCGTTCGCGCACCGGCTCGGCCTCGCTCCAGTAGCGGGCGATGGCCTCGCGGCCATGGCGCCGGGCCAGCATCGACTCGGTCTGCAGTGGTGAGAGCAGCAGCGCGGTGGCATTGTTGCCACCGAAGCCCTTGGCGTTGATGAAGGCGGCCGGCAACTGGCGCGGGTCGATTTCGATGTGGTCGCGCTCCAGCCGCAGGTGGCTGTGATGGACATCCTCGGCGATCTGATCGAGCGTGAAGATGCCGGGAATGAAGCCATGGCGCCAGACGCCGAGTGCAGTGGCGATCTGGTCGCCGGCGGCCGCGCCGAGCGCGTGGCCGAGGTAGCATTTGATCGCCGCGACCGGCCACTGCTCGATGCCATGCAGCTTGGCGAATTCATTGAAGATGCGCGATTCGGTGACGCGGTTCTGCGGCGTGCCGGTGCCGTGGGCATGCATGTAGCTGCCATGCCGCAATTTTGCCTCGCCGAGCAGGTCGCGGGCAGTGGCCATCGCCTTGCCGACCGTCAGATAGTTGCCGACACCGGGACCGGCGATCGACTTCTTGAAGCCGTCGGCATGGACGCTGACCATCGGCACGGCGCCATGGATCTGCGCCCCCATCTCCAGCGCCAGCGCATCGTCGAACAGCACCAGGAACTGCGCCGATTCGCCCATCGTGAAGCCGCAGTTGTAGTTGAAAGGGCGGCAGGCGCGGCGGTGGTCCGGTTCGGTCAGACCCAGTTTGCGGTCGAGGTCGACCAATTCGGCATCCTCGGCCAGCGCCCCCATGGCGGCATAGCCCTCCATCGCCTCGGGGTTGATCACCGCCTCAGTGGCACCGACCAGCACCACCCGCCGCCGCCCGGAGCGAATGTCCTCGACACCGCTGCGCAGGTTGTAGAGGAAGGTGGCACAGGCGCCGACCGCGCCGCCGGTGGCGCCGACGCTGCCCAACACATAGGCATTGACGAAGTCGGCCGGCATCTCGGCAAAGCCGAGCGGCAACTGCTTGGAGCTGATGCGCTTGCCGAGGTAGGGCGCCTTGTACATGCCGCCGGTGCCGTTGTCATCGAGCTGACCCATCGAGCTGCTGGCATAGACGGCGATCTGGTCGGGCGCCACCCGCTTCAGCAGGCTGTTCCAGTCGATGCCGAGCGAGCCGATCGCGTCGGAGGCGGCATAGAGCGCCATCTGCAGCGCGCGCGGGTGGTTGCGCGACGGGTAGAGCGCGCCGGGGTCGAAACCGCTCGGCAACTGACCGGCGCTCGACACCAGCGCCTTCTTCTGATCGGGCAGAAACAGGTCGAGACCGTCGGTGAGGGTGACCTTGACCTGCCGTCGATCGATCGGCGTCACCTGCCAGCCGGGCGGCAAAGGTTCCGGCAACTGTCGCACTGGCAGCGCGAATTCGAGCGGTCCAGCGAGCGGTTGCAGTGTCAGTTTGCGGTTGAACGGCACCGCGTCGACATCGAAGTGGCTCTGCTCGATGCGGCGGATCAGGGTGTGGCGCTCGATCTGCGCGCGGTGGCGCTGCGCCAGTTGCGAGGGCGTCAGCGGCGTGCCGTCGTGGTCGCGCCAGTGGCCCTCTTCGAAGCGGGCCAGATTCATCATCATCGCCAAGTCGACCAGTGTTTCGTTGCGACTGGTCTCATCGAGCACATCGAGCACCAGCCGGCGGTAGCCATGGTGGAAGGAGCTGCGACCGGCCGGATTGATGCCACCGAACCCGACGATCACCGGTAATCTGACCAAGCGCCCTTCTCCTGTCGTGCAATGATGACCTCTGGATGACGGGCCATTGTATTGAGTAGGCCGAAACCTTCCAAGCCTGTCTGCAACAGCGCGCCCAACGAATGGATTTTGTTGGGATTTGATGGTTTCGCCACGCAGGCGGCCGATCAGTTACCATTCAGTGCCATCCACCCTCGCCACCCTGTTGACGCCGGAGTACCCACCCGCCATGCAAGCGCGCATCGACCAACTGCTGGAGCTGCTCGATCTGGAGCCGCTCGACACCCATCTGTTCCGCGGCCTCAGCCCGGCCGGCGAGCGCAACCGGGTGTTTGGCGGCCAGGTGCTGGGGCAGGCGCTGGTGGCGGCGGGCCGCACGGTCGATGAGCGGCTGCTGCACTCGATGCATGCCTACTTTCTGCGGCCGGGCGACCCGAAGCGGCCGATTCTGTACGAGGTGGAGCGCAGCCGCGATGGTGGCAGCTTCACCTCGCGCCGGGTGGTGGCGATCCAGCAGGGCAAGCCGATCTTCAACCTGTCGGCCTCGTTCCAGCGCGCCGAACCCGGCCTCGACCATCAGGCGCAGATGGTCGAAACCGCGCCGCCGGAGCTGTTCGTCACCGAGGAGGAGCAACTGGCGCTGCTCTATCAGCAGGATCCGCAGAACTACCGCCATCCCGACTATTTTCAGTGGCCGATCGAGTTCCGCCATGTCGACCACAGCAACAGCCGGCGGCATGAGGCCCACCCGCCCCAGCACCGGGTGTGGATGCGGGCGGTGGCGCCGCTGCCCGATGCGCTGATTCTGCATCAATGCATCTTGGCCTACGCCTCGGACCGCGGCTTGCTCGGCACGGCGCTGCTGCCCCATGCGATCTCGATCGACAATCCGCGGCTGCAGGCCGCCAGCCTCGACCATGCGATGTGGTTCCATCGGCCCTTTCGCGCCGATGAGTGGCTGCTCTATGTACAGGAGAGCCCCAGCGCCAGCAACGGCCGCGGCTTCTGCCTCGGCCACATCTACCGCAGCGACGGCGTGCTGGTGGCCTCGACCGCCCAGGAGGGGCTGATTCGCCACCACAGCGAGCGCTGACACCCGATAATGGAGAAGATGATGAAAGCGATCCTGGTCGACAGCGCACAGCGCCTGCAGTGGCGCGAGACCGCCACCCCGGAACCGGCCGCCGGCGAGGTGCGCATCCGGGTGCGGGCCACCGCGGTCAACCGCGCCGACCTGATGCAACGGATCGGCCTCTATCCGCCGCCAGCCGGGGCCAGCGAGATTCTCGGCCTCGAATGTGCCGGCGAGATCGAGGCGGTCGGCGCTCAGGTCGAACGCTGGAAGCCCGGTGACGCGGTGGTCGCGCTGCTGGCCGGTGGCGGCTATGCCGAACAGGTGGTCTGCCCGGCCGACCACCTGCTGCCGCTGCCGAAGGGGCTGGACTTCAGCGAGGGCGCCGCGCTGCCGGAGGTGTTCGCCACCGCCTGGCTCAACCTGTTCCATGAGGCGGCGTTGCAGCCGGGCGAGCGGGTGCTGCTGCATGCCGGTGCCAGCGGCGTCGGCAGTGCGGCGATCCAGCTCTGCCGGGCGTTCGGCAACCCCTGCTTCGTCACGCTGGGCAGCGCGGACAAATTGCAACAGTGCCTGGCGCTCGGCGCCGAGGCCGGCCACCTGCGCCAGCAGGGCAGCTTCGTGCCGGCGGTGAAGGCGTGGACAGCGCAGGGGGTCGATGTGGTGCTCGACCCGGTCGGCGGCGGTTACCTCGCCGACAACCTGAAGGTGATGGCGGTGGATGGCCGGCTGCTGCTGATCGGCCTGATGGGCGGCGCCAGCAGCGAGCTCAACCTCGGGCTGCTGCTGGTGAAGCGCTTTCGCCTGATCGGCTCGACGCTGCGCAGCCGCAGCAATGCGGCCAAGGCCGCGCTGCTGCGCGACATGGGCGAGCGGCTCTGGCCGCTGTTCGAGACCGGTCGATTGCGGCCGATCATCCACGCCCGCTACCCGATCGGCGAGGTCGAGGCGGCCTTTGCGCTGGTCGAATCGAACCAGACCTTCGGCAAGGTGGTGCTGGAGCTGCCGGGCTGAGCCACGGCACTGCATCGGCGGCCACTGATTGGGTAGAATGGCCGCCCCCGGCGCCTGCGCCACACCATTTTTTTCACGGACACCCACGATGCTGGAAATCAATCCGCTGCTGCAACGCATTGCCGATTACCGCGAGCGCGGCGAGTCGCTCCGGAGGTATCTTTGACTATGCCGAGAAGGCCGATCGGCTGATCGAGGTCAACCGCGAGCTGGAAGCGGCCGATGTCTGGAACAATCCGGAGCGGGCGCAGGCGCTCGGCCGCGAACGCGCCACACTCGAGCAGATCGTCAACGACTGCGAGGCGCTGAGCCACGGGCTCGCCGACAACGAAGAGCTGATCGAACTGGCCGCCAGCGAGGACGACGAGGAGACGCTGGCGGCAGTCAGCCAGGATCTCGACCAGCTCGGCACGCTGCTGGCGCGGATGGAGTTTCGCCGCATGTTCAGCGGCGAGATGGACAGCCACAACGCCTACCTCGACATCCAGGCCGGCTCCGGCGGCACCGAGGCGCAGGATTGGGCCAACATGCTGCTGCGCATGTATCTGCGCTGGGCCGAGCGCAAGGGGTTCAAGGTCGAGCTGATGGAGGCCTCGCCCGGCGAGGTGGCCGGCCTCAAGAGCGCCACCCTCCACCTGCAGGGCGACCATGCCTATGGCTGGCTGCGCACCGAGACCGGCGTGCACCGGCTGGTGCGCAAGTCGCCGTTCGATTCGGGCAACCGCCGCCACACCTCCTTCGCCTCGGTCTTCGTCTCGCCGGAGATCGACGAGAGCATCGAGATCGACATCAATCCGGCCGACCTGCGCACCGACACCTACCGCGCCAGCGGCGCCGGCGGCCAGCATGTCAACAAGACCGATTCGGCGGTGCGCATCACCCACCTGCCCAGCGGCATCGTCGTGCAGTGCCAGAGCGAGCGGTCGCAGCATCAGAACCGCGCCAAGGCGTTCGACATGCTGCGCGCCCGGCTCTATGAACAGGAGATCAAGGAGCGCAACGCGCAGAAGCAGGCGCTCGAAGAGAGCAAGGCCGACATCGGCTGGGGCAGCCAGATTCGCTCCTACGTGCTCGATGCCTCCCGCATCAAGGATCTGCGCACCGATGTCGAGACCGCCAACACCGGCGCGGTGCTCGATGGCGACCTCGACCCCTTCATCGAAGCCAGCCTGAAGATGGGACTCTAAGCCCTGCCGACCGCCCTCCAGGAGCACTCCGCAATGAAAAATGACACGCCCCCGGCCAGCCACGAAGAGGATGGCCTCGACGAACATGAACTGATCGCCCAGCGCAAGGCCAAGCTGGCCGAGTGGCGCCAGAGCGGGCGGGCCTTTCCCAACCAGTTCCGTCCCGACGCACTGGCCGATGACCTGAACCGCCTCCATGCCGACCACGACAAGGCTGCGCTCACCGCCGCGCCGGTGCGGGTCAAGGTGGCCGGGCGGATGATGCTGCGCCGCATCATGGGCAAGGCCAGCTTCGCCACGCTGCAGGACCGCAGCGGACGCATCCAGATCTACCTGCGCAACAGCCTGCCCGATGACAACTACGAGGCGTTCAAGCGCTGGGATCTCGGCGACATCATCGGCGTCGAGGGGGTGCTGTTCCGCACCAACAGTGGCGAGCTGACCATCGAGGTCGAACGGGCCGAGCTGCTGACCAAGTCGCTGCGGCCGCTGCCGGACAAGCACAAGGGGCTGGTCGATCAGGAGAGCCGCTACCGGCAGCGCTACCTCGACCTGATGGTCAACGAGCAGACGCGGCGGCTGTTCCAGATCCGCTCGCGGCTGATCGAGGCGATTCGCCACTTCATGGTGCGGCACGACTTCATCGAGGTCGAAACACCGATGATGCAGGTGATCCCCGGCGGCGCCACCGCGCGCCCCTTCACCACCCATCACCATGCGCTCGACATGCCGCTCTACCTGCGCATCGCGCCCGAGCTCTACCTGAAGCGGCTGGTGGTCGGCGGCTTCGAGCGGGTGTTCGAGATCAACCGCAACTTCCGCAACGAGGGGCTGTCGACCCGCCATAACCCCGAATTCACGATGATCGAGTTCTACCTCGCCTATGCCGACTACCACGACCTGATGAACCTGACCGAGACGATGCTGCGCACGGTGGCCGAGCAGGTGCTGGGCACGCCACGGCTGCATTACCAGGGCATCGACATCGACCTGGCGCAGCCCTTTGCCCGGATGACGCTGCTCGAAGCCCTGATCCGCCACAACCCGGAGCTGCCGGCCGCCAGCTTCAGCGACCGCGACCGGCTGGCCGGCATCGTCGAGGAGCTGGGCATCGCGGTGGCCGCCGGCTGGGGGCTCGGCAAGTTGCAGATGGAGCTGTTCGAGAAGAGCGTCGAGCACCGGCTGCTGCAACCGACCTTCATCACCTGCTATCCCACCGAGGTGTCGCCGCTGGCGCGACGCAGCGACAGCGATCCTTCGGTCAGCGACCGCTTCGAGTTCTTTGTCGGCGGCCGCGAGATCGCCAACGGTTTCTCGGAGCTGAACGACCCCGAAGACCAGGCCGAGCGGTTCCGCAGCCAGGTGGCAGACAAGGAACGCGGTGACGAAGAGGCGATGTTCTACGACGAGGATTACATCACCGCGCTCGAATATGGGCTGCCGCCGACCGCCGGCGAGGGCATCGGCATCGACCGGCTGGTGATGCTGTTCACCGATTCGCCCTCGATCCGCGACGTGCTGCTGTTTCCGCACATGCGGCCGCTGGAGAGACGGTGAACAGCGCGCCACCGTTGCAGCGGGTGCGCCTCGAAGCCTCGTGGAAGGCACGGCTTGGCGCCGAGTTCGACGCGCCCTACATGGTGGCGCTGCGGCAGTTCCTGCTCGAACAGAAGCAGCAGGGCAAGGAGATCTATCCGCCCGGCAGCGAGTGGTTCAACAGCTTTGAGCTGACGCCATTCGACGCCACCCGGGTGGTGATCCTCGGTCAGGACCCCTACCCCGGACCGGGGCAGGCCCATGGCCTCTGCTTCTCGGTGCGCCCCGGCGTCGAGATTCCCCCCTCGCTGCACAACATCTATCAGGAGCTGGCCAGCGACCTCGGCATCGAACCGGCCAGCCATGGCTGCCTGGAGTCCTGGGCACGGCAGGGCGTGCTGCTGCTCAACAGCGTGCTGACCGTCGAACGGGGCCGACCCGGCGCCCACCAGGGACGCGGCTGGGAGCGCTTCACCGACCGGGTGATCGAACTGCTGAACGGCCATCCGCGACGGCTGGTCTTTCTGCTGTGGGGCAGTCAGGCGCAGAAGAAGGGAGAGATCATCGACCCCCGGCGACACTGTCTGCTGAAGGCACCCCACCCCTCACCGCTGTCGGCCTACCGTGGTTTTTTCGGCTGCCGACACTTCTCGAAGGCCAACGACTTTCTCATCGGTCAGGGCGAGTCAGCGATCGACTGGCGGCTGCCGCCGGTCGGCTGAGTCGACTCACACCCAGCCAGCCGCAACAAAAGGGCGCACACCCGGCACTGTCACGCCCCAAAAAAGGGTAGCCTGCACCATCGATGGCGGGTTTTACCCGGACTGCGCACCATTTTGGCCAACCTCGGCCGCAAAGGAAGCACTGATTTATTCGTCGTGCCATTCCTCCCAGCCCCTCACCCCCGGCCCCTCTCCCGCATGTGGGAGAGGGGTGCGCAGCAGCGCGGGTGACCGAATGGGTCATATCTGCCCACCACCGTCATTTGATTGACATCTGACGAAGCGCACGCCGGCAATCGGTGACGGAAACGGCAATTTTCGTCAACTTTCCGGCTGGCACCGCACCACACCCGAGACGCACCGTGAAAAGCGCCAGGACAACCCAGCCATTCACTCGGGATTCCGCGCCCTGCGCCTCACTGCTTCGCAACATGGCCTACAGCTTGCAGAGCTATTGACAAGCGCGTTCGGTGTGGTGTTGCCGCCCAGAACGGCAGACTCAAGTGCCCGCAGAAGGTTCGACTGATTTTCAACGTTCACCCAAGGCGAGGTTGCAGCGATGTCGATATTCAGCCACTACCGCTCCCGTTACGAGGCGACGCAGGAGGAGGAGTTCAGCCTGCAGGAGTACCTCGAACTGTGCAAGCGCGACCCTTCCGTCTACGCCAGCGCCGCGGAGCGCATGTTGATCGCCATCGGCGAGCCGAGCCTGGTCGACACCAGCCGGGATCCGCGACTGAGCCGGATCTTCTCCAACAAGGTGATCAAGACCTACCCGGCCTTTTCGGAGTTCTACGGCATGGAGGAGGCGATCGAGCAGATCGTCTCCTACTTCCGCCATGCCGCCCAGGGGCTGGAAGAGAAGAAGCAGATTCTCTACCTGCTGGGGCCGGTCGGTGGCGGCAAGTCCTCGCTGGCCGAGAAGCTGAAGTCGCTGATGGAGAAGGTGCCCTTCTATGCGATCAAGGGTTCACCGGTCAACGAATCGCCGCTCGGGCTGTTCAACCCCGCCGAGGATGGCACCATCCTGCAGGAGGATTACGGCATCGCGCGCCAATATCTGAAAGGGACCATGTCGCCGTGGGCGGTGAAGCGGCTGCATGAGTTCCATGGCGACCTCAGCAAGTTCCGGGTGGTGAAGAAGTATCCGTCGATCCATGACCAGATCGGCATCGCCAAGACCGAACCGGGCGACGAGAACAACCAGGACATCTCCTCGCTGGTCGGCAAGGTCGACATCCGCATGCTGGAGCGCTTTGCCCAGAACGACCCGGATGCCTACTCCTACTCCGGCGGACTGTGCAACGCCAACCAGGGGCTGCTCGAATTCGTCGAGATGTTCAAGGCGCCGATCAAGGTGCTGCATCCGCTGCTGACCGCCACTCAGGAGGGCAACTACAACGGCACCGAGGGGATGGGGGCGATTCCGTTCGACGGCGTGATTCTGGCCCACTCCAACGAGTCGGAGTGGCAGGCGTTCCGCAACAATCGCAACAACGAAGCCTTCATCGACCGCATCTACATCGTCAAGGTGCCCTACTGCCTGCGGCTCTCCGACGAGGTGAGAATCTACGAAAAGCTGCTGACCCACAGCTCGCTCAGCAAGGCGCCCTGCGCACCCGACACGCTCAAGCTGCTGGCGCAGTTCAGCATCCTGACCCGGCTGAAGGAGCCGGAGAACTCCAACCTCTACTCGAAGATGCGGATCTACGATGGCGAAAATCTGAAGAACATCGATCCGAAGGCGAAATCCTATCAGGAGTACCGCGACGCGGCCGGTGTCGACGAGGGAATGGAAGGACTGTCGACCCGCTTCGCCTTCAAGATTCTCTCCAAGGTCTTCAACTACGACCACACCGAGGTGGCGGCCAACCCGGTCCACCTGCTCCATGTGCTCGAGGAGCAGATCGAGCAGCAGCAGTTCGGTCCGGAGCGGCAGGATCAGTATGTCCGCTTCATCAAGGAGTACCTGGTGCCGCGTTACATCGAGTTCATCGGCAAGGAGATCCAGACCGCCTATCTGGAGTCCTACTCGGAGTATGGGCAGAACATCTTCGACCGCTATGTCATCTACGCCGACTACTGGATCCAGGATCAGGAGTACCGCGACCATGACACCGGCGAGATTTTCGACCGCGCCGCGCTGAACGAGGAGCTGGAGAAGATCGAAAAACCAGCCGAGATCAGCAACCCGAAGGATTTCCGCAACGAGGTGGTCAACTTCGTGCTGCGTGCCAAGGCCAACAACGAAGGCAAGAATCCATCGTGGCAGAGCTACGAGAAACTGCGCGGCGTGATCGAGAAGAAGATGTTCAGCAACACCGAGGATCTGCTGCCGGTCATCTCGTTCAATCCCAAGGCGTCGAAGGAGGAGCAGCAGAAACATGCCGACTTCGTCACCCGCATGACCGAGCGCGGCTACACCGAAAAGCAGGTCAGACTGCTGGCCGAGTGGTATCTGCGGGTTCGCAAGTCGCAGTGAACCGACGGAGGTTGAGATGACCTACATCGTCGATCGCCGCCTCAACGGCAAGAACAAGAGCAGCGTGAACCGGCAGCGGTTTCTGCAGCGCTACCGGGCGCACATCCAGAAGGCGGTCTCCGACGCGGTGACCGGGCGCAAGCTGACCGACCTCGACACGGGCGAGAAGATCACCATCCCGAAGAAGGAGATCAGCGAACCGCTGTTCCAGCATGGCACTGCCGGCAACCGGCGCATCGTCCACCCCGGCAACAAGGAGTTCGTCACCGGCGACCAGATCGCCCGACCCAACGGCGGCGGGGGCGGTGGTGGAGGCAGCGGTGATGCCGGCCAGGATGGCGAGGGTGAGGATGAGTTCTCATTCTCGATCTCGCGCGATGAGTTTCTCGAATTCCTGTTCGAGGATCTGGCGCTGCCCAATCTGATCAAGCGCCATCTGGCCGGGGTCGACAGCTTCAAGCTGCGCCGGGCCGGCGTGGTCAGCGATGGCAGTCCGACCAAGCTCAACATCGTGCGCTCGATGCGCTCGTCGCTGGCGCGGCGCATCGCCATCGGCGCACCACTGCGGGCACAGTTGCAGGAGCTGCTCGACGCGCGTGAGTCGCTGCTGCGCTCGCCGGAGCCCGCCCTGTTCGAGCGGCGCATCGGTGAACTGGACGAGGAGATCGCCCAGTTGCAGTCGCGGTTGCAGAAGATTCCGTTTCTCGACAGCTACGACCTGCGCTACAACTTCCACGCCAAACAGCCTCAACCCAGCGCCAAGGCGGTGATGTTCTGCCTGATGGATGTCTCCGGTTCGATGAACCAGAACATGAAGGAGATCGCCAAGCGCTTCTTTCTGCTGCTCTATCTGTTCTTGCAGCGCAACTACGAGCGCACCGAGGTGGTCTTCATCCGCCACCACACCAGCGCCAAGGAGGTCGACGAGCAGGAGTTCTTCTACTCGCGCGAGACCGGCGGCACCATCGTGTCGAGCGCGCTGACATTGATGCACGAGATCATTCAGGCACGCTATCCGGCCGGCGAATGGAACATCTACGGCGCCCAGGCCTCCGATGGCGACAACTGGGCCGATGACTCGCCGGTCTGCCAGGCGCTGCTCACCGAAAAACTGCTGCCGCTCTGCCAGTACTACACCTACGTCGAGATCATGCCGCGCCGCCACCAGTCGCTGTGGGAGCACTACGAGCAGGTGCGGCAGAGCCACCCCGACCACTTCGCCATGCAGGACATCAACGACCTCCCCGACATCTATCCGGTGTTCCGGCAACTCTTTCAAAGGAGGCTGGCATGACGCTGCGGCAGCCGATTTCAGAAGGTTCGGAGTGGAGCTTCGAACTGATCGACCGCTACAACCAGGAGCTGGCGCGGGTGGCGGCACACTACCGGCTCGACACCTACCCGAACCAGATCGAGATCATCTCCTCGGAACAGATGATGGATGCCTACGCCTCGGTCGGCATGCCGCTCGGCTACAACCACTGGTCGTTCGGCAAGCAGTTCGTCTCGGTCGAGCAGAACTACAAGCGCGGCCGCATGGGGCTGGCCTACGAGATCGTCATCAACTCCAACCCCTGCATCGCCTACCTGATGGAGGAGAACACGATGATGATGCAGGCGCTGGTGATCGCCCATGCCTGCTATGGCCACAACTCCTTCTTCAAGAACAACTATCTGTTCAAGACCTGGACCGATGCCGGCTCGATCATCGACTACCTGCTGTTTGCCAAGAACTACGTGCGCCACTGCGAGGAGCGCCACGGCATCGACGAGGTCGAGCGGCTGCTCGACGCCTGCCACGCCCTGATGAACCACGGCGTCGACCGCTACAAGCGCCCGGCACCGATCTCGCCGCAGGAGGAGCAGCGGCGGCAGCAGGAGCGCGAAGCCTACCTGCAGTCACAGGTCAACGCGCTGTGGCGCACCATTCCGCGCAGCACCAGCGAGCAGGCGCAACAGAAGCAGCGGCTGTTCCCCAAGGAGCCGCAGGAGAATCTGCTCTATTTCATCGAAAAGAACGCCCCGCTGCTGGAGCCGTGGCAGCGCGAGATCGTGCGCATCGTGCGCAAGCTGGCGCAGTACTTCTATCCGCAGCGGCAGACCCAGGTGATGAACGAGGGCTGGGCCACCTTCTGGCACTACACGCTGCTCAACCACCTCTATGACGAAGGCCGGCTCACCGACGGCTTCATGCTGGAGTTCCTGCAGTCGCACACCAGCGTCGTCGCCCAGCCCGACTTCGACAGCCCCCACTACCGTGGCATCAACCCCTACGCCCTCGGCTTTGCGATGTTCCGCGACATTCGCCGCATCTGCGAGGCCCCCACCGACGAAGACCGCCGCTGGTTCCCCGACTTCGCCGGCGCCGACTGGCTGGAGACGCTGCACTTCGCGATGGAGAACTTCAAGGACGAGAGCTTCATCCTGCAATTCCTGTCGCCCCGGCTGATCCGTGAGTTCCGGCTGTTCTGCGTGCTCGACGATGACCGGCGCGACCACCTCGCCATCGACGCGATCCATGACGACAGCGGCTACCGGCAGATTCGCGAGCAGCTCTCCAACCAGTACAACCTGAGCATGAACGAGCCCAACATCCAGGCGGTGCGGGTCGACCTGCATGGCGACCGCTCGCTGACGCTGCGCCATGTGCAGCACAACCGCCGGCCGCTGGGCAAGTCGACCGAGAGCGTGCTGAAGCACCTGCACCAGCTGTGGGGCTTCGATGTCCACCTCGAATCGACCCAGGACGACAGGGTGCAGCAGACCTTCCACTATCCGCCGGCCAAGGGGCTCGACCCGGCGGCACTGTTGAATCAGTTCAGCTTTTTCAACATCTGAATCCGAAGAGGGTGGCTAAAGTCCGACCGGCCGCTTGCCGAGCTTGCGTTGCAGCGTGCGGCGGTGCATCTGCAACTGCCGGGCTGTGACCGAGATGTTGCCGTCATTCTCGGCCAGCACCTGCTGGATGTGCTCCCACTCCAGCCGGCGCACCGACATCCGGTTGAGCTCGACGTTCGCTTCGGCCTCGATGGCCGGACTCTCCTCGGGTGCAGTCAGTGCCGTGATGATCTCGCTGCTGCTGGCCGGCTTGGCGAGGTACTGATCGGCCCCCAGCTTGATGGCGCTCACCGCGGTGGCGATGCTGGCGTAGCCGGTCAGCATCAGAATGCGCATCCGTGGATTGCGCTGGCGCAGCGGCGCGATCAGCGGCAGGCTGCTCTGCTGCTGCAACTTCAGGTCGAGAATCGCATAGTCGAATGGCTGCCGGGCCACCAGTTGCTCGGCCGACTCCAGATCCTCGGCGGCCTGGACCGTGAAACCGGCTGCTTCGAGCCGCTGGCTCAGCAGATCACGGAACACCGCATCATCCTCGACCAGCAGCAGCGGCGCGTCGGTAAAGGTCAAAGTGGTCATGGCTGCAACGGCAGCGTGATGCAGGTGTGGGTGCCGGCCGCCTTGGCGCGCTGCGTCAGGGTCACCCTGCCGCCACGCCGTTCGAGGGTGGCGTTGGCGATGAAGAGCCCCAGGCCAAGACCGCCGGGACGGGCGGTGATGAAGGGCTCGCCCAGCCGCTCCATCACCGCCGGATCGATGCCCGGACCATCGTCATCGATCAGAATCTGCCCTTCGCCGGCCCGCCAGCGGCAGCAGACCTCGATGCCCTGCTTCGAGGCCTGCAACGCATTCTCCAGCAGGTTGAGCAGCGCATGCAGCAGGCTGGGGTCGACCTGCAACCGGGGCGCCGGCTGACTGCCCTCCAGGGTGAACTGGCGCAGCCGGTCCGGCGCACGCAGCAGCAGCCGCTGTCGCAGCAGCTCGGCCAACTGGTCGAACGGCTGCCACTGCGGTGCCGGTTCGGCCGCCGCGCTGGCCTCCTGCTTCAACTGCTCCAGCTCGTCACGGCAGCGCTCGGTCTGCTCGCTCAACTGCGCCACCAGCCGTTCCGCCGGCGGCTCCAGCGACTCCTCCTTCAGCGCTTCCAGCAGCAGCAGCATCGTCGACAGTGGCGTGCCGAGCGCATGGGCGGTGCCGGCGGCCAGCGTGCCGATCGCCACCAGTTGCTCGTTGCGCAGCACCGCCTCGCGCGCCTGATTGAGCGCCAGATCGCGCTCGCGCACCGCCTGCGCCAGACGGCTGACGAACAGCGTGATCAGCAATGCACTCATGACGAAGATCACCCACATGCCGACCAGATGCAGGCGAAAGGCATTGGGGTTGTGCAGGTGGTGGGCGGAGTCGTCCAGATCGTGCAGCAGGTAGGCCGAATAGACCAGAATCGCCGTTGCCATCAGCGGATAGCTGAAGCGCCCCGGCAGAATCGCGCTGGCGATCGCCAGCAGCACCAGATAGAAGGAGATCAGCGGGTTGGTCGAGCCGCCGGAGATCGCCAGAATCGCGCTCAGCAGCAGCAGGTCGATCGCCAGATGGGCCGCCAGCTCGCCCTCGGTCACTGGAAACGGCAACCGCAGTCGGGCAAAGTTGAACAGCACGCTCAGCACACCGGCCAGCAGCAGGGCGGCGAGAATCCAGTAGGGCAGCAGCAGCTCCAGCCAGAGCGCGACCGCGACCGTGGCAACCGCAGTCAGACTCAGGTAGATGATGCGCAACACCAGCAGCCGCGCCAGCATCTCGGCGCGGCCACCCGCGGGAATCAGCATGAAGGATGACCAGGACATGACGCGAAGTATAACGACCGCATTGTCAGCGACGCAGCGGCTGCGACCATTTGTCGCGGCCTGCCAGCCACAGCCGACGAGGTCATGCGGTGGATAGGCCCTTTGCGCTGCAACCGGTGACGCTCGAAGGCAGTCTGGTCACGCTGCGCCCGCTGGCGGTGGAGGACGCCGACCCGCTGGCGGCACTGGTGGCGGCGCAGCGGCTCGACCTGCATCCGCACACGGCGATTCCGGCCCCGCAGCGGATGGCCCACTACATTGCCGAGGCGCTGGACGAGCAGGCCGCCGGGCGGGCGCTACCCTTCGTCGTCATCGAGCGCGCCACTGCCCAGGTGGCCGGTACCACCCGCTTCTGCCGCGCAGTGCCACCGCATCGCCGGCTGGAGATCGGCTACAGCTGGCTCGGCCAGCAGTGGCGCGGACGCGGCATCAACCGGCAGATGAAGTGGCTGATGCTCGACCACGCCTTCACCGCTCTGGGTGCGCTGCGGGTGGAGTTCCACACCGACCTGTTGAACCGGCAGTCGCAGCGGGCGCTGGAGAAGATCGGCGCACTGCGCGAGGGGCTGTTGCGCCACCACATGGTGATGCCGAGCGGCCGAATCCGCGACTCGCTGATCTACAGCATCGTCGCCAGCGACTGGCCGGCGCTGGCAGCCGGCTGGGCCGCCAGCGACGATCCCGCGCCGCTCGACTAACTGATGCAGCGGCCGCCGTCGACCTCCAGCGCAACACCGGTGATGAACTGCGCCTCGTCCGACACCAGATAGAGCGCGGCATTGGCCACATCCTGCGGCTCGGTCAGACGCCCGAGCGGAATGCCGGCCCCCATCGCGGCACGGGTCTCCGGCGTGTTGCGCGCGTGGTCACCGATGAAATCGCCCAGCATCGGCGTGTTGGCCACCACCGGGCAGAGGCAGTTGACGCGCACCTTGGCCGGCGCCAGTTCGATCGCCATCGACTTGGTGAGGGTGATCACCGCCCCCTTGCTGGCGTTGTACCAGGCGAGGTTGGGGCGCGGCCGCAGCCCGGCAGTCGAGGCGGTGTTGAGAATCACCCCCTCTCCCTGGGCGCGGAACAGCGGCACCACCTCCCGGCTGCTCAGGTAGATCGACTTGACGTTGACGGCAAAGACCCGGTCATAGTCGGCCTCGCTGACCGCATCGAGCGGCATGGTGGCATGGGTGTAGCCGGCGTTGTTGACCATCACGTCGAGCCCGCCCCACAGCGTGACAGCCTGCGCCACCATCGCCTTCACCTGATCGGCCTGCGCCACGTCGATCTGGCAGAAGTGCGCCTCGCCGCCGGCGCGGCGAATCTCCTCGACCACGGCCATGCCGCGCTCGGCACTGAAGTCGGCCAGCAGCAGCCGGGCGCCCTCCTCGGCAAAGCGCTGGCTCATCGCCTTGCCGAAACCGGAACCGCCACCGGTGACGATGATTCTCTGGTTGTGCAATCGCATGGGGGCTCTCCTTGGGTACGGGGTTGAGGATCAGACGCCGACCAGATTGGCCCGCCTGACGATGTTGCGCTGGATGCGCACCGAGGCGGCGTCGACCAGCACGCCATCGACCTGAATCGCACCGATGCCGGCGGCCTCGGCCTCGGCATAGGCCTCGTCCATCTTGCGGGCGCGGGCCACATCGGCCGGATCGGGGGTGAAGATCTCCAGCGCCGGCTCGATCTGCGCCGGATGAATCGCCCACTTGCCAACGCAACCGAGCGTCAGCGCGCGCCGGCACTCCTCGCGATAGCCCTCCTCGTTCCTGAAATTGCCGAACGGGCCATCGATCGGATCGATGCCGGCGGCGCGGGCGGCGATCACCATCTTGTTGCGCTGGTAGTGCCAGAGATCGCCGGGGTAGCTGGTGGCGCCACCGATCGCCCGCACATCGATGCCCTGCGAAGCGGAATAGTCGCCCATGCCGAAGATCAGCGCCTCCAGCCGGGGGCTGGAGAAGGCGATCTCCTCGACCCGCATCATCGCCTCGACCTCCTCGATCAGCACCTCGATGCCGATCGGTCTGTCGAGGCCGAGGTCGGCCTCCAGCTGACTCAGCAGGATGTCGACCCAGATCACGTCGGCCGCCCGCTTCACCTTCGGGATCATCAGCACATCGAGCTGGTCGCGGGCGCCGCTGACCACCTCGATGATGTCGCCATAGGCGTAGCGGGTCTCCAGATCGTTGATGCGCACGCAGCGCACCTTGTGGCCCCAGTCGAGCGTGGTCAGCGCCGTGACGATCTGCTGCCGGGCCGGCTTCTTGGCCGATGGCGCCACGGCATCCTCCAGATCGAGAAAGACATGGTCGGCCCGGCTCTGCGCCGCCTTGGCCATCTTCTTGTCATCGCTGCCGGGCACCGCCAGTTGGGAGCGGCGCGGCCGTTGCGGGCGTTGATGCATGGTGCAGACTCCTGATTTATCGACTCGGTTGAATGACGCCCTCGGCACGCAACTGGGCAATTTCCGCCGGGGTGAGCCCCCACTCACCCAGCACCTGCTCGGCATGTTCCCCCAGCAGCGGACCCCGGCCGCGAATGCCGGGCGGCGTTCGGCTCATGCCGATCGGACTGCCGGCCAGCACCACATCGCGGCCGGCACCGGGCTGCTCGACCGGCACCAGCATCCGTGCGGCAAAATGGGGATCGGCGAAGATGTCCGCCACATCGTAGACCGGCGCGAACGGCACCCTGCCGCCGAGCCGGTCGACCAGCTCCTGCTTGCTGAAGCGGAGCGTCCAGCGCTCCACCTCGGCATTGACCTCGTCGCGGTGCAGCGCACGCTGCATGTTGCTGCGGTAGCGCTCATGGCTGACCAGCTCCGGCCGGTTCATCTCATCACAGAGAATCGACCAGAAATTCTCGCGCGGGCAGGCGATGGTGACCCAGCCGTCACGGCAGCGGAACAGCCCGAACGGGCAGAGCATCGGGTGGGCATTGCCCTCGGGGTGGGGCACGGTGCCCTGGTAGGAGTACTGGTAGACGATCCGCTCGCAGAGCGACAGGATGGCATCGGTCATCGAGACATCGACGAACTGCCCCTCGCCGCTGGCGCGGGCATGGATCACCGCCGCCAGAATCGCGAAGGCGTTGAGCGCACCCGGAAAGATGTCGCCGACCCCGGGACCGATCTTCATCGGCGACTGCGCATCGGGTCCGGTGATGCCCATGATGCCGCCCATCGCCTGCGCCACCACATCGTAGGCCGGCCAGGCCTCGTAGGGGCTGCTGCCGTTGCGACCATCGCCAAAGCCGCGGATGGCGGCATAGACCAGCCGCGGATTGATGCCGGCCAGCAGCTCATAGCCGAGGCCCAGCCGCTCCATCACCCCGGAGCGGAAGTTCTCGACCAGCACATCGGCATCGCGCACCAGCCGCTGCAACAGCGCCTTGCCTGCTGCCTGCTTGAGGTCGATCACCAGGCTGCGCTTGCCGCGGTTGATGCTGTGGAAGTAGCCACCGAACAGCCGCGCCGCATCGCCATCGGCAAAGGGACCGGAGTAGCGGGTGCCATCGCCCTCGGGCGGCTCGATCTTGATGACGTCGGCGCCCTGATCGGCCAGCAGCATCGTGCAGTAGGGGCCGGAGAGCATCATCGTCAGATCGAGCACCCTGAGCCCCGCCAGCGCTCCCGGGCCCGACAGCGGTTTCATCGTGCGCCCCAGTGGCTGCGCCGCTTCACCAGCGTGCGCCGCTCGCCCTCGAACACCACCTGCCCGCGCTGGTTGACCCCCCAATGTCTGAAGCGCACCTCGCCGGCATCCTCGCGCTGTGCCGGCTTCACTTCGAGCACTTCGGTGTAGGCGGTCAGGGTGTCTTCATGCAGCACCGGATGCTTGAAGCGGATCCTGTCGAGCCCCAGCTCGGTCAGGGCATTCTCGCTGGTGTCCTGGCTGGTGAGTCCGATGATCAGCGAGGCGGTGCAGCCGCCGAAGGTGATGCGCTGACCGAAGGCGGAGCCCTTCATGCTCTCCTCATTGAAGTGGCCCTGGGCGGTGTTCATCACCAGGTTGGTCAGCAGCACATTCTCCATCACCGAGATGGTCTTGCTGCGGGCATGTTTCATCACGTCGCCGACGGTGAAATCCTCGAAGTAGTTGTCGCGGGCGGTCATTGCGGAGAGTTTCATGCTGATTTCCCCTTGCCGAGCAGATGGTCGGCGATGATGCGTTGCTGGATCTCCGAGGTGCCTTCGAAGATCTTGGTCAGGCGGGCGTCACGCCAGTAGCGCTCGACCGCATGGAGCTTGGTGTAGCCGGCGCCACCGAAAATCTGCATCGCTTCCGAGGTGACCCGCTCCGCCATCTCGGTGGCGAAATATTTGGCCATGCCGGCCTCCTTGTCGCAGCGGCCACCGCGGTCGATCAGGTCACAGACGTGATACATCAACTGCCGTGCCGCCTCGATCTCTGTGGCCATCGTGGCCAGCTTGAAGCGGATCGCCTGGAATTCGCCGATCGGCCGGCCGAACTGCTCGCGCTGCTGTGCATACTTGAGCGCATCCTCGAGCGCGCCGCGCGCCAGACCGATCGCCCGGGCGGCGGTGTGGGCGCGGGCCACGGTCAGCCCCTGCGAAATCGCATAGAAGGCCGCCCCCTCCTCACCCATCAGATTGTCGAGCGGTACCCGACAGCCATCGAAGGCCAGCTCCCAGGTCTTCCAGCCGAAGTAACCGATCTTCGGAATCGGTGCCCCCTTGCAGCCGGCCGGCAGTTCGCCGCGCGGCTTTTCGATGCGAATCGAACTGATGCCGGCATGACGTCGCTTCGGGTCGAGGGGCGCGGTGCGACAGAGCACCTGGATGTAGTCGGCGCCATCGGCAAAGGTGCACCAATATTTGTTGCCGCTGATCACCCAGTCGTTGCCGTCGCGCACCGCCCGGCAGCTGAGTCCGGCCACATCGGAGCCGGCGCCCGGTTCCGACAGCGCGAAGGCGCCCAGATACTCACCGCGCACCGTGCGCGGCAGGATGTCGCGGCGCTGTGCCTCGCTGAGCTGGCTGGCGCCGCCCAGGCCGTTGGCCCGGGCAATCAGGCTGGCCACGCTCATCCAGCCCCGTGACAGCTCCTCGGTGATCAGGCAGTACTCGAAGCAGCCCAGCCCCATGCCGCCATATTGCGGATCGATGGTGATGCCGAAATAGCCCATGTCGGCCAGCTTCTGTCGCAGCGCCATCGGGATGTCGCCCTGGATCGGATCGAGTTCGTTGGCCACCGGCAGCACCTCTTTCATGCTGAACTGCCGCGCGGCCTCCTGAATCATCAACCGCTCTTCGGTGAGATGGCTCATCCCTTGGCCTCCCGCTTTTTGACCATGTTGGTGCGGCGAAAGTCGATCACCAGCTCGCCACGCTGGTTGTAACCCGAGGTGTGCCAGGTGACGATGCCGCTGTCGGGGTGGGAGCTCGACTCCCGCTTGTCGAGCACCTCGCTGCGGGCAGTCAGCGTGTCGCCCGGATAGACTTCGCGGTGAAAACTGAGCGCCTCGACGCCAAGGAACAACCCGCCCGCCTCGCTCAGATCCTCCACCGACAGACCAAAGACCGTGGTGAAGACCAGCATGTGGTTGACCACGATGGCCGGATGGCCATGCCCCTCGGCATAGGGCTGGTTGAAGTAGAGCGGGTTGTAATTCATCGTCAAGGTGGTGAAGAGCGAGTTGTCACCCTCGTTGAGGGTGCGCCCCCAGTGGTGCTCGAACTGCTGCCCGAGGGTGAAGTCTTCGTACTGATTGCCCTTGGGCCTCAATACTGCGCGGTTCATGAACTCATGGGATTGGGACATCGTTACATCCTGTTGGCGCTGTGATCGGAAGCAGAGAGCAGGGCAAACAGCGGATCGAGTGACGGGAGCGTCTCCAGTCGCCCGACGAGCGCCAGCAGCATTTCGCTGCGTTCGGCGCCGAGGATCGGCAGCGTCAGTGCCCGGAACTTCGCCGCCAGCTTCTGCCACTGCAGGTCGAGGTCACGCAGCGGCACGCCGACATCGACCTGCTGCTGAAAATGGGCGCCCTGGGTGGTGATGAGCTCGACCAATGCGGCCGACCCCTTGATCGAACCGCTGGTCTCAAGCCGCACCCGCTCACGCAGCGCCACCAGATCGGTGCGGTTGGCCAGCGCATCGCTGTAGCTGCCGAGCGCTGCAGTGTCGATGCCGGTCAGGGCCAGTGCGGCGGCATGACGCAGGCTGAACTTGCTCTCCAGACCTGTGGTCGGTGCGGGGATGGCACAGACCTTCAGATGGCCGGCATCGACATGCAGCACCACCTCCTTCACCTGCTCCGGCGTCAGGCGGTGTGCCTGCCGCAACCCCGCCACCGCCTCGATGCTCGAATGGGTCAGATAGCAGGCTGCATGGTACTTGAACAGGTTGTCGGCCAGCAGGAATCGATCGTCCGGCAACAGTGCGCGCGCTGGCTGAAAGTCGCGACTCTGGGTGTCGCCAAAGCCCTGTTCGCACTCGATCACCTCGGCCCGGCTGCTGAAACCACGCTGCGCCAGCTCTGCCGCCAGCAGGCCGTTGGCCGCCGCCTTGCCCACCTGAAACGGCTTGCAGGCAGTGCCGAACATCGATTTCAGGCCCGCCGCCTGGGTGCCGGCAATGCCGAATGCCGTGGCCATTTGCGCCGGCTGCAATCCGAGCAGCCAGCCCGCTGCCGCCGCTGCGCCAAAGGTGCCGAGCGTCGCCGTGGCATGCCAGCCACGGTGGTAGTGATCAAGCCCAACCGCCAGCCCCACCCGACACTCGACCTCATAGCCGGTGACAAAAGCCGCAATCAGCGCCTGTCCCGAAGCACCCTGCACCTCGGCCAGTGCCAAGGCTGCCGGCAGCACCGGCGCGGTGGGATGCCCAATGATCGCCATGTTGACGTCATCGTAGTCGAGGGCATGTGAAGCCGTGCCATTGAGCAGCGCCGCCTGCAGCCGGTTCACGCGCGGTGCGTGGCCCACTGCCGTCGCCTGCGGACGGCCACCTTCACTGCAACTCTGCGCCAGCAGCGTCTCCACCAGGGGTTCACGGCTGCCCGCCAGCGTGACGCCCAGCCAGTCGAGCAGACACTGCTTCGCCAGCGCAACCATGCTGGCCGGTAGATGCTCGAAGGTGCGGTGGGCCGCCTGGGCGGCGATCTGTGCGGTCAATCCAGCCGGCTGGGTCATCATGTTCGCCAATCCTCTGGCTGATTCCCCGGTCGAGTGATGGCGGCAGCGCCATCCTCGCCTGTTATTGTTCCGGTCAATCTAGCAAAGAGCACTCGCGCTGTGCAACGGATTCAGCGAAGGCGCCGCATTGCGAAAAGAAAAGGGGGCGAGCCGACCGGCCCGCCCCAAGGGGAGTGTCAGAAGCGGTAGCCCGCGCCGACGCTGAGCAGCCAGGGGTTGACCGTCAGATCGGTCACGTAGGTGCCCGCCGCCGCACCACTCTTCACCCGGATGTCGTTCGCGTCGATCTGCACATACTTGGCATCGAGGTTGACGAACCAGTTGGGCGCAACCTTGAAATCGACCCCCACCTGCGCTGCCAGACCCCAGCTGCTGGTGTCGAGCCGCAGCGGCGCATCCGTCCCGACCGCCGGCGCGGCGTTCAGGTCGACATCACTGAAGTGGGTGTAGTTGATGCCGGCACCGACATAAGGGCGAACCGTCCCTTCCGGGCAGAAGTGGTACTGCAACAGCAGCGTCGGCGGCAGGTGCTTGAGGCTGCCGATGTCGAAGTTGCCGAGCTTCACATCATGCTTCTGCGGGTAGGTCAGAACCAGCTCGGCCGCCAAGTTGGGCGTGAAGAAGTAGCTGATGTCGATCTCCGGAAACCACTTGTCCTCGACATCGACCTCGCCATAGGCCGTGGTCACCGGGGTGATGTTGTTCTCGTTGTCGACATTCATGTCGAGTGCGCGCAGCCGCACCAGCCATGGCCCCTCACCTGCGTAGGCAGAGCCGGTCCCGACCGCGAGCAGACAGAGTGTCGCCATCGCCATGCTTTTTTCATGCTGATCTCCAAAGTTGAGGAATGCAGGGCGGACTATAGGCAAGCGGTCACTGTTCGCCATTGACCTGGATCAAGCGTTGGCCGGTTGCCCGACCCGGTGCGGCAGCGGACAATGGCCGCCCCGTTTCGTTGCGAGAGCCCTGCCATGTCCCATGCCGCCACCGAATTCGTTCCCCTCGATCTGGCCGTGCTGACGGTCTCCGACAGCCGCGATGAGGCCAGCGACAGCTCGGGCCGCTTCCTCGCCGAGGCAGCGCGCGATGCCGGCCATCGCCTGCGGGACAAGCGCATCGTGCCCGATGACCGCTACCAGATTCGCGCAGTGGTCTCGGCCTGGATCGCCGATCCGGCCATTCAGGTGGTGCTGGTCACCGGCGGCACCGGTTTCTCGCAGCGCGATGGCACGCCCGAGGCGCTGGCACCGCTGTTCGATCAGCACATCGATGGCTTTGGCGAGCTGTTCCGCCACTTCTCGCTGGAAGAGATCGGCAGCTCGACGATTCAGTCGCGCGCGCTGGCCGGACTCGCCAACCGCACGCTGATCTTCGTGCTGCCCGGCTCGACCGGCGCCTGCCAGACCGGCTGGAACCGGATCATCCGCGAGCAGATCGACAGCCGCCAGCGCCCCTGCAACTTCGTCGGCCATCTGCTCGGCACGACCAGCGGCGGCCAGTGACGATGGGTGGCACTCCACTGACCCCGGTCGATGTCGCCATCGAACAACTGCTGGCGGCTGCCGACGGCGCCCCGGCAGTGCAACCGGGCGCCACCCTCGATGCGCTCGGCCGGGTGCTGGCGCGCGACCTGCACGCCCCGTTCGACCAGCCCGCTGTCGACAACAGCGCGGTCGATGGCTATGCCGTGCGCAGCCGGGAGGTCGAAGCCGGCCGGCCACTGCCGATCTCGCAACGCATCGCTGCCGGCGATGTCGCTGCCGAACTGGTTCCCGGCACGGTGGCGCGCATCTTCACCGGCGCGCCGCTGCCGGCCGGCGCCGACGCGGTGGTGATGCAGGAGGATGCCGACCCCGAAGCAGACCAGGTGCGGTTCACGGTGACACCCCGACCGGGGGCCAATGTCCGCCGGCGCGGCCACGAGATCGCAGCCGGCAGCCTGCTGTTGCCGGCCGGAACCCGTCTGCGTCCACAGGAGCTGGGGCTGATCGCCTCGGCCGGCGTGGCGCAGATTCCGCTCTGTCGTCCGCTGCGGGTCGCCCTGCTCTCCACCGGCCGCGAACTGCTGGAACCGGGTCAGGGCGGGGCCGAGCAGCTGGCGAGCGGCGCGCGGCTGTTCAACTCCAACCGCTACCTGCTGACCGGGTTGCTGCGCGGGCTCGGCTGCCAGATCGACGATTTCGGCATCGTCGACGACACGCTGGCCGCGACGCGCGCAGCCCTGCAGCAGGCCGCCGCGGTGGCCGACCTGCTGATCACCACCGGCGGCGCCTCGGTCGGCGAGGAGGATCACCTGATCAGCGCCATCCAGCAGCTCGGCCGCCTGAAGCTGTGGCAACTGGCGATCAAACCGGGCAAGCCCTTTGCATTCGGCGAGATCGGCACGACGCCGATCATGGCACTGCCGGGCAATCCGGCCGCCGTGCTGGTCACCTTCTGCATCCTCTGCCGGCCCTATCTGCTGCGCCGGCAGGGGGTGCGCGAGGTCGCACCGCTGCGGGTCGGGGTGCCGGCCGGCTTCAGCGTCAGCCAGCCGGGCAAGCGGCGCGAATACCTGCGCGCCCGGCTGTTGCGTGATGCAACCGGCCACGACCGGCTCGAACCGCACCCCAACCAGGGGTCGGGGGTGCTGCGTTCGGCGGCCTGGGCAGATGGTCTGGCGGTGGTGGAGCCCGGACAGCGCGTGACGGCGGGCGATCTGATCGACTTTCACCCGTTCGCCGCGCTGCTGGGGTGACGGCTGCGGGCAACCCGGTGGCCGCCCGCGCGCCGGGTTTCAGCCCTCGAAACGCTCGAACAGCAGGCAGGCGTTGGTGCCACCGAAGCCGAAGCTGTTGGAGAGCACGCTGTTGAGCTCAACGCCATCGCGGCGCGTGCGCAGGATCGGCAGCCCCTCGGCACCGGGGTCGAGGTTGTCGATGTTGGCCGATGCGGCCAGAAAGTTCTGCTCCATCATCAGCAGGCTGTAGATCGCCTCCTGCACGCCGGCCGCGCCGAGCGAGTGGCCAGAGAGCGACTTGGTCGAGCCGATCGGCGGCGCCTCGTCGCCGAACACCTCGCGGATCGCCCCCAGCTCGCACAGATCGCCCACCGGCGTGCTGGTGCCATGGGCATTGATGTAGTCGACCGGACGCCGGGCGCCGGCCAGCGCCTGATGCATGCAGCGCGCCGCCCCCTCGCCCGAGGGCGCCACCATGTCATGGCCATCGGAGGTGGCGCCATAACCGACCAGCTCGGCCAGAATCGGTGCGCCACGGCGCTGGGCATGCTCCAGCTCCTCCAGCACCAGCACCCCCGCACCGCCGGCGATGACGAAGCCGTCGCGGTCGCGGTCATAGGGGCGCGACGCCCGCTGCGGCTGGTCGTTGTACTGGGTCGAGAGCGCGCCCATCGCATCGAACATCATTGTCATCGCCCAGTAGATCTCTTCGGCGCCGCCGGCAAAGACCATGTCCTGCTTGCCGAGCTGGATCAGCTCCATCGCGTTGCCGATGCAGTGCGCGCTGGTGGCGCAGGCCGAGGAGATCGAGTAGTTGACCCCCTTGATCTGAAACGGGGTGGCGAGGCAAGCCGACACCGTGCTGCCCATCGTGCGGGTTACCCGGTAGGGACCGACCCGCCGCAGCCCCTTGTCGCGCATCAGATCGACCGCTTCGACCTGGTTGGCGGTCGAGGCGCCGCCCGAGCCCATGATGAGGCCGACCCGCGGATCGGAGATCTGCTGCGGCAGCAGCCGGGCATCGCTGATCGCCTGCTCCATCGCCAGATAGGCATAGGCGGCCGCATCGCCCATGAAGCGCAGCAGCTTGCGATCGATGGCGGCTTCGAAGTCGACCTTCGGCGTGCCGCCGATGTGGCTCTTCAGCCCCATCTGCACATAGTCGTCAATGCGCGCGATGCCCGAACGGCCCTCGCGCAGTGAATCGGTGACGCTCTGCCGGTCATTGCCGAGACAGGAGACGATGCCAAGACCTGTAACCACCACGCGACGCATCATCGCGGAACCTCCAGTGAAGGCCTGTTGGAATGATTGCCGGCCGGGACGGCACTGCGCCCTCGGCCACTCGACGGTGCCGGGGCGGCCTGATCAAACCCCAGCAGCGTTAAACTGCCGTTTCAGCCCATGCGCTCGGTCGACTGGAACAGCCCGACCCGCAGATCGCGGGCGCTGTAGATGGTGGTGCCATCGACCGCCATGGTGCCATCGGCAATGCCCATCACCAGCTTGCGTTCGATCACCCGCTTGAGCTGGATGTGATAGGTGACCTTCTGCGCCTGCGGCAGCACCTGACCAAAAAACTTCACCTCGCCGCAGCCCAGCGCCCGACCGCGGCCGGGATTGCCGCGCCAGGCCAGAAAGAAGCCGACCAGTTGCCACATCGCATCGAGCCCCAGGCAGCCCGGCATCACCGGATCACCGGGAAAATGACAGGAGAAGAACCACAGGTCGGGACGAATGTCGAGTTCGGCGGTGATCTCGCCCTTGCCATGGGCGCCACTGTCATCGGTGATCAGCGTGATGCGGTCGAGCATCAGCATGTTGGGAACCGGCAACTGCGCGTTGCCGGGGCCGAAGAGTTCGCCATGACCGCACTGCAGCAGCGCATCGCGGTCGAAGGCATGGGGTCTGGACATAACGCTCTGCAACGCCTGGCAAGTGGAAGGTGGGGAGCCGCCCCGGTTGGTTCTGCTCTGTTCGCTCTGTGGCTGGCCTGCACCCGCAGATAAAACGACGGAGCGCATTATAATGAGACTGCGTGTGGAAATCGCCCCCGCGCCGCCACCGATGCCCTGCCGGCGGCCAATTCTTTCAAAGGAGCCTGAAGTGCCGAACAACCGCCGTCACTGCGCCCGTCTGGCGCTCGTTGTCCTGCTGACCGGTGTCGCCGGCTGTGGCCGTGAACCTACCGCTGCGGAATATCTGGCCAAGGCCCAGCACTATCAGCAACAGGGGCAATACAAGGAGGCCAGCATCGAGGCACGCAACGCGGTCAAGCTGGCGCCCGATGACCCGGCCGGCCGGCTGCTGCTCGGCAACCTCTATCTGCAGATGGGCATCTACGACGCCGCCGAGAAAGAGCTGCGCCGCGCCCATGCGCTGGGCACCGCCGCCGAACTGGTCAACGTCGGTTTTGGCGAGGCGCTGCTGGCGCTCGGCCACTGGCAGGAGGCACTGAAGCTGGCCGAACAGCTCGACCCGGCCCGCGCCAGCGAACCGCTGCGGCTGCAACTGCTGCGCGCCGATGCCGAACTGGCCGGCGAACGGCTCGATGCGGCCGAGCAGCGCTACCGCGACATTCTGAAGCAGGATGCCCGCGCCGCCCGCGCCCACCTTGGCCTCGCACGCATCGCCGCCATCAAGGGCGATGTGACGGCCGTCAACCGCGAGATCGACAGCGCCGCCGCCATCGACAGCGACGACGCCGAACTCTGGAGCCTGAAGGGCGAGTGGCAGCGGCTCAATGGCCAGACCGAAGCCGCCGAACAGAGCTACAGCGAAGCGCTGCGCCGCCGCCCCAACCTGATCAACGACCGCTACCACCGCGCGCTGGCGCGCATCGTCCTCAACAACCCCAGCGGCGCCGACGAAGACATCCAGCTGCTGCACAAGCAGCTCGGCGACCATCCACTGGTTGCCTACCTGCAGGGGATGAACCAGTTCCGCCAGCGCCACTTCGACGAGGCGCAGAGCGCGCTCGAAAAAGCGGTGCGCGGCAACAGCCGCCACTTCACCAGCCACTACTACCTCGGCCTCACCCACCTGCTGCGCAACCAGCCGGCCCAGGCCGAACAGTACCTGAAGCAGGCGCTGGAGATCGTGCCACGCTCGGCAGCGGCACGGCTGGCGCTGGCACTGAGCCAGTACCGCTCCCAGCAGCATGACAGCGCCGCCAAAAATCTGACTGAACTGCTGAAGCAGCAGCCCGACGATGTCGCCGCCCTCAACCTGCTGGGCGAGGTGGAGCTGAAGCGCGGCAACAGCGCCGCCGGCCTGCGCCACCTCGAAGCCGCGCTCAAGCAGGGCGCCAATTCACCGGCAGCCCAGGCGCGGCTGGGGCTGGCCAACCTGCAGGCCGGCCGCACCGATGAGGGCATCGAAGATCTGGAAGCGCTGCTCAAGAGCGATCCACGGCTGGCGCAGGCCAGCGCGATGGCCGCGCTGAGCAAAATCCAGAGCGGCCAGCTCGACGAGGCCGCCAAGGTGATCGCGCTGCTCAAGCGCAACGACGACAAGGGCCCGCTGCCCGACCACCTCGAAGGGCTGCTGCTGATCGCCCGCAACCAGCCCGATGCCGCCCGGGCCGCCTTTGGCCGGGCGCTGCAGAAAGAGCCCGGCAACCCGGCCGCCGGCCAGAACCTGGCGCTGCTGGCGATTGCCGCCCGCCGCTACGACGAAGCCGCCGGCCACTACCAGGCCGTGCTCGCCAGACACCCCGACGACCTGCAAACCCTGATGGGGCTGGCCCAGCTCCATGCGCTGCAGGGGCAGAGCGAGCCGATGGTGCAGCGGCTGGAGCAGGCCCACGCCAGCCATCCGCGCCAGGCCGAACCGGTCATCGCGCTGGCACGCTGGCAACAGCAACAGGATGAGGTCGGCAAGGCGCGCACACTGCTCGAGAGCGCCTTTGCCGACAGTGACGAGGGCCAACTGCTGCTGCGGGCACTGGTCGAACTGGAGATTCGCGCCAAGGAGAGCGAGCGGGCGCTGGCCGCACTCGAACGGCTCGACCCCGACTCGCTGGCCAACCTGCGCTTCAGCCTCGACAGCTACCAGCGGCTCAACCGCCCCGACCGCGGCCTGGCGCTGCTGCGCAGCGTCACCGAGCGCCACCCCGCTGCGCCAGCACCGCGGCTGCTGCTGGCGCAGTGGCTGCTGGCCAGCAATGAAATCGAACAGGCGCGTCAGGCGTTCGAACCGCTGCGCCAGCGCCACCCCGAGCAGATCGAGGTGCTGCTGTTCGAGGGTGAACTGGCGCGGCGCCAGGGCAAGCCCGAGCTGGCGGTGGCCGCCTATCAGCGCGCCTACAAAAAACAGCCCGGCGCCTCACTGGCCCGCGCGCTGGCCCAGGCGCAACTGCAACAGGGGCAGCCGCGCGCCGCGCTCGCCACGCTGGAGGGCTGGAACCGCCAGGCACCCAACGACCTCGAGGCGCTCTACCTGCGCGCCAAGCTGCATGGCGGGCTTGATGAGGCGCCGGCGGCGCGCAAACTGCTGGAGCAGATGGTGGCCATCGACCCCAACAGCATCGTCGCCCTCAATGACCTGGCCTGGGAGCTGAAGACGAGCGATCCGCAGCGCGCCGGCCGCTACATCGACCAGGCCCTGACCCGCTCTCCCGACGCCGCCGCGCTGCTCGACACCCAGGCGATGGTCAGGCTGGCGCAGGGCAACCCGGTCGAGGCCAAGGCCGCCCTCGACCGCGCGCTGGCAATCGAACCAGCCAACCGCGACTACCTCTACCACCAGGCATTGCTGCTGCACCATGCCGGCAAAAATGAAGAGGCCGCGACCCAGTTGCGCGCACTGCTGCAACAACAGCAGCCCTTTGCCGAACGCAATGAGGCCGAGGCACTGCTGCGGCGGCTGGAGGCGGGGCGGTAGTGACATGGGCGTTCATCGACCCAGCCGCAAAAGTGTCAACAAATTTTACACTTTTGCCGAAATCGTCCAGCGCAAGCTCACGTTTTATTGATCAACTTGTTGATTTTATATAAGAAATAAAAAATGGCACGCCCCGTGCCTTATATCATTGCAACAGCGGTGAACGTGGCGCCAACCCAGCAACACCCGACAGCCGACTGCGCACCAGCAACGATTGACCCAACATGGAGATCACACCGTGAACACTCAAAAGACCCTGGCCAAGGCCATCGGCGCAGCCGCCATCGCTCTCTCAGGTACTGCATCGGCAGCGCTTTTTATGCCGCCTGTCAACCAGCCACTGTTCATCAAATTCACCAACAAGGAGCAGATCTGTACGGATGGCTCCAACTGCATCACGCCACCGACCATAACCCCTGGGTACAACTTGCCCAGCGGACTCAGCACCGAGCAGAACTGGGGCATCATCGACATCACCCAGGTTTTCTTGGGCGACGTTGCTATTGATCCAATTCTTTGGCCCAAGACTGGCTTCCCCATCTTCAACGAAGGGCAGAACGGTGGTCAGCAGATCACCGGTATCTTCTACGGCATTCAGGCATATCCACCTTCTGCAGCCAACCCGATCCGCAGCACCTCCGGCTATCTGGACCTCTGGTTCGATGAGCCGGGCACCGGCGGCGGCGGCACCCTTGCTGATTTCGCTAATGCAACGCCCGGCATGCGCACCTCCGCCAATGAGTTCGGTAGCTTCACCGATGGCATCTTCCTCGGCCGCATCGCCTATGCCCCCGGCATCGATACTCTTGGCGACCCCAACGTCAACATCATTGGCAGCATCGATCCAAACCAAGTTGGACAGGGCCTCACTGGCTTTGCCGACAGCTACGGGGATGTCGCGGATGTCAACGGCGACACCATAATCGACTCGATGGATGGCGCATGGGCCGCACTGTTGAATGGCGACTACTTCCCCGTACTGGTTGATCACGGCGCTGGACTGGTCCAAGAGAAACGTGACTTCCGCTTCAAGAACAGCTACAACCTGCTGACGCAGTGGAGCGATAGCGGCATCACCGGCGCAATCAGTGATGACCCCGCCCGGGTCTTTACGGTTCCCGAGCCTGGCTCGCTGGCGCTGATGGGCTTGGGTCTGGTCGGCGCTGGCCTGATCAGCCGTCGCAGAAAATAATCGCCACGCGACGACTGCGATCAAGGCGGCTCCAGTTGGAGCCGCCTTTTTTTGTTGCCCGGAAAACGGGGACGGAAAACGGGGACAGACCACGGTTTCCTCAATTTTCCGCCAATTTCCCATTTTCCGGTTGGGCAGTGCGAGAAAGGCCATGGCATACTTGGTCATGAAAGTCAGCGAGATACTGGAGCTTCTGCGCAAGGACGGCTGGCTGCTGGTGGCAACCCGAGGCAGCCATCGTCAATTCAAGCATCCGGTAAAACCCGGGCGCGTTACCGTTGCTGGGAAACCGAGTGACGACATCGCGTCCGGAACGCTGAACAGCATCCTCAAACAGGCATCACTGAAAGGCTGAAACCATGCGTTACGCCATTGTCATCGAGAAGGCCGGCAATAATTTTTCCGGTTATTCGCCAGATTTGCCCGGCTGCGTCGCTACCGGCGCGACCATCGAGGAAACCGAAACCGAGCTGCTTTCCGCCATACAGTTCCATCTCGATGGCCTGCGCGAGGATGGCATTGCACCACCGCCATGCGAAAGCGTCGTCGAGTATGTTCTCATCCCCGTGCAACCCCTCGCTCCTGGGGAGACGCCGCGAGTCTTGCAGGGTGGGTAAAGCGCAGCGTGCCCACGCGAAGCCTTGGCTGGCGTCAGGGAAAACGGGGAAAACGGGGACAGACCACGGTTTTCTGTTCTCGGCTATTGATCAGGCAAGTGAATCTTGGGCAGTAAACCGTGGTCTGTCCCCGTTTTCCCTCCCGTTTTCCTCTGGGCCAGGGCCGCTTATCCGAACTCCTGCTCCAACGCCCTGCGCGGTCGCCCTGACTTGCCGGGAACCACGCGTCTGTCCAGCGCCAGCGAGACCTGGGCCGCAAAGCGTTCGTTGCCCAACGCAAAATTGCCGTTCGTGGCCCTCCGGATTTCATCCACCAACCCCGATTCCAGCTCATGGCGGAACAGTTCGCGGTACGCGGCTTGTCTGTCAGCCGCATCCCGCCCCAACGCCTGATAAAGCCGATGCGGCTTCAGCAGCGCATCGGCTTCGCCCTGGGCATTGGCCCGGTAGCTCGACCAGGGGTATTCCGCCGGATGCTCCACCATGCCTGCCCGCACCGGATTGAGTTCAATGTAGCGCTGACAGGCCAGCAGGTAGGTCTCTTCCTGTGTCGGGCATGAACGGAAGCGCCCTTCCCAGAGTGTGCCGCTGCGCCGATAGATGCGATTCACGTACTGCACGTAACGCTGTCCGAGCGCCTTCATCAGCGCGCCAGCCGCCCCGGCATGACCGGGAGAGAGCAGCAGATGCACGTGATTGGTCATCAGCACATAGGCATGAACCCGGCAGTCCGTTTTTTCGGCGTATTCGGCCAACCAATCCAGATAAAAGCGGTAATCCTCGTCGGCAAAAAAGCAGGCCTGCCGATTGTTGCCGCGCTGGATCAAATGGAGTGGCACATTCGGCAGTGTGATGCGAGCGCGGCGTGGCATGGCAGGGCTCCGTGGGAAAATTGGCCTGAGTCTAGCAGAAAACCGTGGTCTGTCCCTATTTTCTCTGTCCCTATTTTCTCCTTTGACAAAACGTATCCAAATGGCTACATTTTGTCAATGATCGAAATTCGCAAGACCGACCTCTTCACCGAATGGCTGGATGGACTTCAGGATATTCAGGCCCGCGCCCGGATTCAGGCCAGGATCGAACGTCTGGCGGCCGGGAACCCCGGTGATGTCGAATCCGTTGGCGAGGGCGTTTCCGAGTTGCGAATCAACATGGGTCCCGGTTACCGGGTCTATTTCAGGCAGCGCGGGCGCGAGCTGATCATCCTGTTGGCAGGTGGCGACAAGCGCACCCAGGCCAGAGACATCAAGACGGCCTTGCGCCTCGCCAGGAACCTTTTGGAGTCGCAGTAGATGACGAAGATCACGACCACCCGCTATGACGTTGCAGAACACATCAGAACCCCCGAGGAGATGGCTGCCTATCTCGAAGCCTGCCTTGAAGAGGCGGACGGTGATGCGGCTTTCATCGCCAAGGCGCTCGGTGATATCGCCCGCGCCAAGGGCATGGCCCAGGTCGCTCGCGACGCGGGCCTGTCGCGTGAAAGTCTCTACAAGGCGCTCTCTGGCGAACGCAGCCCGAGCTTCGACACCATCCTCAAGGTGATCGGTGCGCTTGGATTGAAACTGCATGCCGAGGCCAGCCAGCGCTGACAGAGCGAAACGGGGACACTGCTCAAGATTCACTTGCCTGATCAATAGCCAAAAACAGGAAACCGTGGTCTGTCCCCAATTTGTGCCTTTGTGCCAATTTGCCCAATTTGCCTGCGCATTGGGGAGCTACCGCATTTGTAGTAATCTCGTCGCAGTGAACACCGTTCTCAGCCGGAGGCGCAAGATGAGCACTTCAACATCCATCCGCATCGATCAGAAGCTGTATGAACAAGCCCGCAGCGAGGCAGTGAGTGAGCACCGCACCATTGCCGGACAGATCGAGTATTGGGCCAAGGTCGGACGGGCGGCGCTGGACAACCCCGACCTGCCCGTGAGCTTCATTGCCGAGTCGCTGGCCGCGCTGGCCGAGTCACGCACGGAGGTCACTGACTTCGCGCCCCGGTCACGCCGCGCATGACCTATGGGCTCAAGCAGACCCGACGCTTTGCCCGCGCCTACAAAAAGCTGCACGACAACGTCGCCGCCGACGTCGATGCAGCCACCGAGGTGATAGCCGCTGACCCCGCCGTGGGCGAGCGCAAAAAAGGCGACCTGGCCGAACTGCGGGTCTACAGGTTTCGCAGCCAGAACCAACTGTATCTGCTGGGCTACTCCATCGATGACAGCGTTCGGCTGGTGTATCTGGAAGCCGTCGGGCCTCACGAAAACTTCTATCGCGAGCTCAAGCGAAGCTGATACGACGCCTGCCGTGACCACAGCCCGCGCCAAGGGCATGGCCAGGTCGCTCGCGACGCGGACCTGTCGCGCGAAAGTCTCTGCAAGGCGCTCTGTGGCGAACGCAGCCCGAGCTTCGACACCATCCTCAAGGTGATCGGTGCGCTTGGATTGAAACTGCATGCCGAGGCCAGCCAGCGCTGACAGAGGCACTGCCTTTCCTCTCCCATCCCCCGCTTCAGCAGATTTGCAGCTCGAAACCGGCCGGGCGCAGCAGTTGCGCTTCGTTGTCGAAGTCGGCCTGGGTCAGCGGGTGGTCGGCCAGCCAGCGCGGCGGAAAGCGCAGCAGAATCGCCGGGCCATCGACCTCGATCCGCAGCCGTGGCACTTCGTGGGCAGCACGGCCATGGTTCAGCAACACGGCCAGACGCAGCAGCAGCACCAGCCGGCGGGCGACATCGCCCTGACCGCGCAGCACGGCAAAGTCGTCGGCGGCCGGAAAGCGGCGGCGGTGGCCACGCACCAGCAGCGCCAGCATCTGCTGGGTCTGCTGGGTGAAACCGGGCAGATCGACGTTGCGCACCAGGTAGGCGCCATGGCGGTGGAACTGCGAATGCGACACCGCCAGGCCAATCTCGTGCAACTGGGCAGCCCAGCCGAGCCAGCGGCGGCAGCGCGGGTCGTGCAGTGCCCAGCGCTCGACGACCTGGTCGTGCAGCGCCAGCACGGTGCGCTCGACACGGCGCGCCTGGGGGCGGTCGATGCGAAAGCGGCGGCTCAGGGCATCGATGGTGCGGGCCCGCACATCTTCATGGCTCGAACGGCCGATCAGGTCATAGAGCACCCCTTCGCGCAGCGCGCCGTCGGAGTAGCGCATCTGCGCGATGCCGAGGGTGTCGAAGATGGCGGTGAGAATCGCCAGACCCGCCGGCAGGATGGAGGCACGCTCACGTTCGAGACCGGCCAGCCTGATCTGGCCGACATGCGAGCATTTCAGCAGCGCCATGCGCAACTTTTCAAGCCCATCACGCCCGATCTGCTCGTCGTCGCTCCAGCCATTCTGCTGCAGGATGCGCGCGATCGCCCGCACGGTGCCCGATGCGCCGACCACGCTGCTCCAGTCGAAGGGTTTGAGCTCGTCGGCAATCTCGACCAGTTCGCTGCAGGCGGCCAGCCGCGCCCGCTTGAAGCGGGCCTCGCTCAGTTCGCCATTGGCAAAGAAGCGCCGCTCGTAGGCGACGCAGCCGACCGCCAGACTCTCCAGCACCTGGGGTTCGAAGCGTTCGCCGACGATCAGCTCGGTGCTGCCGCCGCCGATGTCGACCACCAGCCGCCGGCCGGCATCGTCGGCCAGCGTGTGGGCGACGCCAAGGTAGATCAGCCGCGCCTCCTCGACGCCGGAGATCACCTCGACCGGATGGCCGAGAATCCCCTCGGCCACCGCGATGAAGTCGTTGGCATTGATCGCCACCCGCAGCGTGTTGGTGGCGCGGATCGCCACCCGCTCCGACGGCATGTTGCGCAGCCGCTGGGCAAAGCGGCGCAGGCACTGAAAGCCGCGCTCGCGCGCCGCCTCGTCGAGCAGCCGGTGGTCGTCGAGCCCCTCGGCCAGCCGCACCTTTTCGCGGAACCGCTGCAATGGCCGCAGTTCGCCCTCGACCAGTTCGGCAATCAGCATGTGAAAGCTGTTGCTGCCGAGGTCGATGGCGGCATATTGGGTCGGCGAGTCGATCAATTCGTGCTGGAGCGGGGGCGTTTCGGTCATGGAAATCGTCTCTACCTGTCGGTCATGTCGCCAGCGCGGCGTGCGGCAGTCCGGGCAGCGGCAGCGGCGGGACGCAGACCGGCTCGATGGTCAGCGTCACACCGAAGAGCTGCCGCACCTGGTCGCTGATCTGTCCTGCCAACGCCAGCAGTTGCGCCGCAGTGGCGCCGCCATGGTTGACCAGCACCAGCGCCTGTTGCGGATGCACGCCGACCGGACCTTGACGCACGCCCTTCCAGCCCAGCCGCTCGATCAGCCAGCCCGCTGCCAGCTTGAAGTCACCGCTGGGCAGCGGATGGCTGACCAGGTCGGGATGGCTGCGCCGCAACCGTGCATGATGGGCGGCACTGACGACAGGATTGTGAAAGAAGCTGCCGGCATTGGGCAGTTGCCGGGGATCGGGCAGCTTGCTGGCACGAATCGCCAGCACCGCCCGGCGCAAGTCAGCAACGCTCGGTGCGGTGATGCCGCGCGCCCGCAGTTCGCTCTGCACCGCGCCATGGTCGCTGCGTGGCGACATGGCACGGTCGAGCCGCAGTGTCACCTCGACGATGATCCACTGGCCATTGCGCTTGAACAGGCTGTCGCGGTAGCCGAATTGGCACTGATCGCGCTCGAAGCGGTGCACCGCGCCGCTGGTGGCATCGACCGCGATCAGATGATCGAAGCAGTCGGCCAGTTCAGCCCCGTAGGCACCGATGTTCTGGATCGGCGCGGCGCCGACCGTGCCGGGGATGCCGCTGAGGTTCTCGATGCCATGCCAGTCGGCTGCGACGACGGTCTCGACCAGCCGATCCCAGACCACGCCGGCGCCGGCACGCACCCAAAGTTGGTCGCCCTGCTGATGCAGTTGAATTTCATCGAACGCCATCTTCAGCGTCAGGCCGGGGTGGTCGCCGCGCAGCAGCAGGTTGCTGCCACCCCCCAGCAGCAGCAGCGGCCAGTGCCGTTCACGGGCGATACTCAACAGCCACTGCAGCGCGGCAAGGCTGTCGACGGTGGCGAAGTGGCGGCTGGTCGCCGGCAGCGCCAGGGTGTTGAGCGGCGTCAGGTCGACCTGCTCGACGATGTCGACCTTCATCCAGCCACCCGCTGCCGCATGGCCCGCCCCAACCGCCTCACTTGACCACCTTCAGCATCTGACCGGTCCGTGGCTCGCCAGCCGGGTAGTGCTGATTGAGCAGCCGCAGTTGTGCCTCTTTCAGTCCCGGCAGGATCGACTGCTGCGCCAGCGTGGCATAGCGGGTGCCATCATCGGCGCGGATCAGCCGGATGCGCAGCGCCTGGGCCAGCGCTCGCTCATCGGGCGTCAGCGCGTGGAAGCTGGCGGCACTCTGCTGCAACTTGCCGTCGTACAGCTCGAAGTCGGCCAGCTCGCGGCTGGTGCCGAGCAGAATGAAGGCCTGGGGGCCCTTGTAGATGACGCTGACCCGCGCCGGCCGTTTGCCCTGGCGGGTCGAGACCACCGTGCGGCCGGTCACCCCCTGCAATGGCTCCACTGCCAGCGGCTGCACATCGCTCAGCTGCAGCCGCAGCCGCTCGGCGATGAACTGCTCGGGCGGCATGGCGCGGTTGAGATCCTGCACCGTCATCACCTGGGTCGCCTCGCCAGAGGGGGCCACTGCCACCACCCGATCGGCCAGGTTCTGCACCTCCCAACCGGTCGGAAACTCGACGGCGATGCCCATGCGGGCATGGTAGAAGCGGTTCTGCCGCCGCACCCCCTGCTCCGGACTGTCGCCATAGACCAGCCCGTCGATCTGCTTCAGAAAGGACTCGACGCCGCGATCGGCCGCCGGCCGGTCGACGTAGAGCGGCAGCGCTTCATTGACCACCTCCTTCAGCCGGGTGTCGTTGTCGGGATGCGAGGCGAACAGGCCATGGTAGCCGCCGACCGATTGAGGGTCGCGCCCCTCGGCCTGGGCGAGCTGCCTGCCATACTCCTCCTGTGCCTTCAGCACCCGCAGCACATCGAGCATCGCCTGCGGCGGATAGCCGCTGCGGGCCAGATACTCCGCGCCGAGCCGGTCGGACTCCAGCTCCTGCTCGCGGCCATAGCCACTCAGCGTGGCCTGGGCGAGGATGTTGAACATGTCCTGTGCCGCCGAGGAGCGCAGTTCAGGCAGCAGAATCTGCGCCACGGTGTAGCCGATGCCGGCCGCCTGTGCCGCACTCTGCTGCCTGACCGCATGGCGGGCGGTGACGTGACCGATCTCGTGGCCGAGCACGGCGGCCAGTTCGGCCTCGGAGTCGAGGTAGGCGAGCAGGCCACGGGTGATGTAGATGTAGCCGCCCGGCAGTGCGAAGGCGTTGATGGTCGGCGAGTCGACGACGGTGAAACGGTAGACCAGCCCGGGGCGGTGGCTCATCGCCGCAACCTTGCCGCCCACCTGCTGCACGTACTCCTGCAGCGCCTCATTGTCGTAGTAGCCATACTCCTTGAGGATTCTCGGATGGTACTGCCGGCCAATGGCGACCTCCTCGGCCTCGCTCATCATCACGAAGTCAGACTGTCCGGAGACCGGGTTGGTGGCACAGCCGCTCGATCCGCCCAGCAGGACCCACAGCAGCAGCCACCACGCCCGCCAGGGCCGGGCGGCGGGGCGGGTCAGTGGCTCACAGGTCGGCATAGAGGCTCTCTTCACCCGGCGGCCGGGTCTTGAAGCGGCGGTGCACCCAGAGGTACTGCTGCGGATGGTCACGGATGATCTCTTCATAGAACCGGTTCATCCGCAGGGTGTCGGCAAAGTCGTCACCACTGGGAAAGTCATCGAACGGCGGGTAGACCTTGATCGAGAGGCCGCGGCCATCGGCATCCCGCAGAAAGGTGAGCGGAAAGACCGGAAAACCGGTCTGACGCGCATAGTCCGAGACATTGGGGATGGTGGCGGTGGCGATGCCGAAGAAGGGCACGAACAGGCTGCGGCGTGGACCGAAATCCTGATCGGGCACCACCGCCACCAGCTTGCCGCTGTGGGCGCGGTCGAGCAGCTCCTGCACCTGCTTGTGCGGAATGATGTAGACATGGTGCCGCTCGCGGATCCGCTTGCTCACCGCCTCGAACACGCGGTTGCCCTGAATCTTGTAGAGCGCATGGAAGTCGCCATGCCGGCCGACGATGCGGGCGGTCAGGTCGATCGCCAGGAAGTGAAAGGAGATCAGCAGGGCGCCCTCTCCCCGCTGCTGCCGCTCGATCAACTGCTCCAGCCCCTCGACCCGGCTGATCCGGTCGATCCGCCGGTCGCTGGCCCACCAGGCGAAGCCGGTCTCCATCAGCGTGATGCCCATCTGCTCGAAATTGCGCTTCAGCAGCCGCTCGCGCTGCGCCGGCGACAGCTCGGGAAAGCAGAGCGCCAGATTGCGCCGCCCCACCGCCGCCCGCGATCGGCCCAGCGCGAACAGCAACCAGCCGATCGGTCGGCCCAGTTGACAGAGCCAGCGGTAGGGCAGAAAGGAGGAGAGGTACCACAGCCCGATCACCAGCCAGCTCGGCCAGTGCCGCGGATGGTAGAGGCTGCCGCGCTCTTTTGATTTGGCCATGGTCAGGCATCCGGTCAGGGTAGAAGACAGGCGACCATTCTAGCTCAAGCCCCGATCGCGGATGGAGTCCCAGCAAAAAAGGGCATGGATCACTCCATGCCCTTTTCATGTTCGACACGCCAGCCGCTGGCGCGCCTGCTGCGCCTCAGGCGGCCACCAGCCCCTGCAGTGCCGCGGCATCGGCCCGCACGGCTTCGGGTCCACCCAGAATCTGGCGGTTGTAGCCGATCCGTTTGAACCAGTAGTGCACCCCCATCAGGTCGGTGAAGCCCATGCCACCATGGCCGAGGGTCGCCTTGTTGGCGATCTCGGTGCAGACCTCGGCCAGGTGCGCCTTGGCGTGGCAGGCCATCACGCTGGCCTCGTTGGGAATCTCGCTCTGGCAGTGCGCCGCGTACCAGACCAGCGAGCGCGAGGGTTCGAGCTCGGCCGCCATCTCGGCACACATGTGCTTGTAGCCCTGGAACGAGCCGATCGGCCGGTTGAACTGCTTGCGTTCGAGCGAATAGACCACGGTCTTCTCGATCATGCGCTGCGCCGCACCGAGGTTGTCGGCCGCCAGGGCCACCCGGCCGGCGTCGATCGTCTTGCGGATCGCCGTGGCGGCACCGCCGACGCTGCCGAGCGGAATGGCAGTGGCGCCATCGAACAGCAGCTCGGCCAGACCGCGGGTGCGGTCGATGTTGTTGAGCGCATTGCGGGTGACACCCGCTTCATTCGCCGGCACCAGCACCAGGGTATCGCGCCCCACCGCCAGCAGCAGCAGATCGGCCACCATGGCATCGAGCACGAACAGTGCCTTGCCATGGAGCTTGCCCTCTTTCAGCGTGAGTCCCGCCCCTTCACGGGCACCCACCGCCTCGCTCAGCCCCACGCCGATCTTCACCTCGCCGGCGGCGATCTTCGGCAGCCACACCTGCTTCTGCATTTCGGTGGCGGCATGCAGAAAGGCGACCGGCGCCATCAGCGCCGTGCTGCTGTAGGGGGCCGGGGTGACCGCCCAGCCGAGGTGCTCCTGCACCAGCGCAGCGTCGAAGAAGCTGAGTCCCGCACCGCCATACTCCTCGGGCACGATGATGCCGAGCACGCCGAGGTCGGCGAGCCCCTGCCAGATTGCCTGATCGAACCCGCTGCGCTCGGCTGCGATCTGACGCACCCGGTCGAGTGGGACCTGTTGCTCGACGAAGCGACGGACGGTTTCGCTGAGCAGTTTCTGTTCCGATGACAGACCAAATTCCATCTTGTTGTTCCCCCTGAATCAGGCGCTGACCGCTTTGGGCTCGCGCGGCATGCCGAGTCCACGTTCGCTGATGATGTTCTTTTGAATGTGCGAGGTGCCGCCGCCGATGATCAGGCCGAGGCTGAACATGTAGCGGCTCTGCCACATGCCCATTGCACGCAGGTATTTGCTCTGGTCGTAGAGAATGCCCAGCTCGCCGAGGGCATCGATCGCCAGTGCGCAGATGTCCTGGTTGAGGTGGGTGCCGATCAGCTTGACCACCAGGATCGGCATCAGCTCCAGCTCGTTCTTGAGGGTGTTGGTCAGCAGCCGCATGCTGTGCCACTGCATCGAGGCCACCCGCGCCTGCAACCGCATCAGCCGATCGCGGTAGAGCGGGCTGTCGATCAGCCGCACGCCATCGACGGTCTCGCTGGTCAGCAGCTCGGTCACCTGGTGCAACAGGTTGGCGCTCTGCGACGGGTCACCCAGCATGCCGCGCTCATGCTTCAGCGTGGCATTGGCCACCATCCAGCCATCGCCACGCCTGGCGACGATCTGGTCGGTCTTCAGACGCACGTCGGTGAAGAAGACCTCGTTGAAGGTGGCATCGCCGGTCATGGTGACCAGCGGGCGCACCTCGATGCCCGGTGTCGTCATCGGCAGCAGCAGGTAGCTGATGCCCATGTGCTTGGGCGCGTCGGCCTCGGTGCGCACCAGCACGAACATCATGTCGGAGAAGTGGGCCGAGCTGGTCCAGATCTTCTGGCCGTTGATGACGAACTCATCGCCCTCGACATGGGCGCGGGTTTGCAGGCTGGCCAGGTCGCTGCCGGCATTCGGCTCCGAATAGCCCTGACACCAGAAGATCTCGCCGGTGATGGTCGGCCTGATCCAGCGCTGCTTCTGCTCTTCGGTACCGAGTTCGAGCAGCGTTGGAACCAGCATCGAGATGCCCTGGCCACTCAACCCCTTGGAGACGCCGGCCTGGTCGAACTCCTGGTCGACGATGACGCTCTTGAGCACATCGGGCTCGCCGCCATAGCCGCCATACTGTCTGGGGATGGTGCGGGCCGCATAGCCCTGCTCGATCAGCAGTGCCTGCCACTCGCGCGCCTGGGCAGTGGGTCGCCCCATCTCGCCCTGCAGGCTGGGCGACTTGTGGCCATGCTTGGCCAGAAAGGCGCGCACCTCCTGCCGAAAATCTTCGTACTCTTTGCCGTACCTGAGATCCATGGATGACTCCTCGCGGCTCCCTGCCCAGTCTGGGTGCTGCCGACTCGCGCCGGCGGACGCTGACAGGGAGAAAAAAGTGTTGTTATGGTGGCAACGGCTGAACCACCGTCGCGCAGCCAAGCTAGTGCCAACGCCCGGCAAATGCAAGCGCCGGGGTCACTTTTCGGACCGATCCGCGTCGTCGCCGCGCTGCCAGGCAACGCCGCGGGCATAGAGCCAGTCGCGCTCGAGCCCGGTCATGCGGCTGGCCAGACGCGCCGCCCGCGCCAGTGGCAGTTCAGTCAGCAGTTCGCGCAGCATCCGCTCGGCCTGCTGCTGCGACAGTGTCACCTCGCGCTCGCAACCGGCCACGACGATCACCACCTCGCCGCGGGCCGACTCCTCGCCGCCACGGAAGCGCTCGGCCAGTTGCGCCAGCGTGGCGCGCCGCACCGACTCATGCAGCTTGGTCAGTTCACGTGCCACCACCGCCGACCGTTCGGCACCGAAAGCCGCCACCATCGCCTCGAGGGTGGCGACCAGACGGTGCGGTGCCTCATAAAAGAGCAGCGTCCGACTTTCGTTGACCAGCCGCTGCAACTGCGCACTGCGCGCCTCTTCACGGGACGGCAGAAAACCTTCGAAGGCGAAGCGATCGCTGGGCAGCCCCGCCACCGACAGTGCGGCAATGGCGGCATTGGCACCGGGAATCGGAATCACCCGCCCACCAGCCTCCGCCACCCGTTTCACCAGCCGGTAACCGGGGTCGGAGATGGTCGGCGTGCCGGCGTCGCTGATCAACGCCACCCGCTCGCCGGCGAGAATGCGCGCCAGCAGCCGCTCCCTGACCCGCTCCGAACTGTGTTCGTGGTAGGCGGTCATCGGGGTGGAAATGCCGAAATGGCTTAGAAGGCCCCGGCTATGTCTGGTATCCTCGGCAGCGATCAGATCGACACCACGCAGCACCTCGAGCGCACGCAGGGTGATGTCGCCCATGTTGCCGATCGGTGTCGCCACGATGTAGAGCGCCGGCGCCAACAGACCTTCGAAACTGACTGCGGTTGTCCCACTCACTCAAGCATCACCCTCTGTTGCCGACTCCCATGCCCTGTTCAACTCTCCAGTTTCGATCCGCGCGCCCCGGTGCCTGGCTGCTCGCCCTGCTGTGGCTGTTGACCGCCGCCGGCTGCGTCTCCACCCGGCCGGTCGAGCCGCCGCCCGGCACGCCCGAGCAGCTCACCGTTGAAGCGCTGCTGAAACAGGCTGAAAAGCTCTCTTCTCCGCAGCGCGAAGAATACCTGATCCTGGCCGCCGAACAGCGTCTGCAACAGCAGCAGATCGCCGAAGCCGATCAACTCAGCGGCCCGCTCGACATCGGACTGCTGCCACTCGACGGCCGCCGGCGTCTGGCACTGCTGCGGGCCGAGATCGCCCTCGACAGCAACCAGATCGATGCCGCCTCCAACTGGTTCAACCTGCCCTCGGCCCAGTTCGAGCAACTGAACGATGCATCCACCCTCGCCCGGCTCTCGCTGCTGCGCGCACGCTGGTTCGAAGCCAAGGATCAGCCTTTGCTCGCCGCGCGTGAACGCATCCTGGCCGACCCGCTGCTGGCCGAAACCGCCCGTGGTGACAACCATCGGCAGATCTGGACGCTGCTCGGACGGGTCAATCCCGATCGCCTGCGCGCCACCGCGCGGGCACTGCCGGACAACGACCTGCGCGGCTGGCTGGAGCTGGCCGCGCTCGACCGGCAGTTCACCGAAGCCAACCCGCAACGGCTGGCCGCCCTGGCCGACTGGCGCAGCCGCTGGCCCCGCCATCCGGCCGCCATCGAACCACCCGCCGGGATCGCCGACACACTGCGTCCGCTGGAGGCCGCGCAACAGCAAGGTCACGCTCGCGTGCTGCTGCTGCTGCCGCTGTCCGGACCGCTGGCCGCCGCCGGTGAGGTGGTGCGCGATGGCTTCATGGCCCGCTACTACCAGCAGCTCGCTGCCCAGCAACCCTTGCCGGAACTGGTGCTGATCGACAGCGCCGCCACGCCCCAGGCCAGCTGGTTGCCCCAGGCGCAAGCGCTCAAGGTCGATGCGATCATCGGCCCGCTGCCGAAGGAGATGGTCGAGGCCCTCAACCAGCAGCCGCTCGACATTCCGGTGCTGGCACTGAACTACCTGCCCGAAGGGGTGACACCACAGCCCAATCTCCATCAGTTCGGTCTGGCCAACGAAGTCAGTGCGCAACTGACGGCCCGGCAGGCCAGCAGCGCCGGCCAACGCCGCGCCGCGCTGCTGTTTGCCGACAGCCCCTGGAGCCGGCGGCTGGAGCGCGCCTTTCGCACCGAGTGGCACAAGCTGGGCGGCGAAGTGGTCGCCAGCGCCAGCTTCAACGAGGCCACGGCCGATCATGCGCAGGCGGTCCGGCAGTTGTTGCAGGTCACGGCACCTGCTGCCCCGACTGTCGCCGGCAGCGCGACCGCTCCGGTTGATGGCACCGCCGCCACCGCCAGCCGTCGACAGGACATCGACTGCATCGTCCTGATCGCCGCGCCGGAACAGGGTCGGCTGATCGCGCCGCTGTTCCGGCTCTACTTCGCCGGCGACCTGCCGCTCTACGGCGTCACCACGCTCTACGCGGGCCGCAGCAATCCCCGACAGGACAGCGCGCTCGACGGCATCATCTTCAATGACATTCCCTGGCTGGTCGACCCGGCCTTTACCGAACGGGCCGAAATCGCCGCCCTCTGGCCGGCCGCCTATCCGGACCATGCGCGGCTCTATGCGCTCGGCCGCGATGCCCTCGACCTGCTCCCGGCGCTCGAACAGCTCAAGGCGCCAGGCGCCGAACTGCATGGTGCCACCGGCCTGCTGCGGCTCGATGCCGATCGCCGCATCCAGCGCGAACAGGTTCCGACCCGGTTCGAAAATGGTGTCGTGGTCAGACTGCCCGCAGCCGGGAGCGGACCAGCACGATGAAGCTGTTCGACCGGCAACGCAACCGGCGCATCGGCGCCGAGGCCGAGGCCAGTGCGCTCGACCATCTGTCACGGGCCGGATTGCGGCTGGTGGCCCGCAACTACCGCTGCCGTGGTGGCGAGATCGATCTGATCATGCGTGATCGGCAGACACTGGTGTTCATCGAGGTGCGTTACCGCTCAGGCGGCCGCTTCGCCAGCGCCGCCGAGAGTGTCGATGCCAGCAAACAGCGGCGCATCACCACCGCCGCGCACCACTATCTGCAACGACAGCCGCAATACCGCGACCTGCCCTGCCGCTTCGACGTCGTCGCCTTCGATCCCGCCGCGCAGCAGGGTCCAGCGCTACAACCCCGCTGGATTCAGGATGCCTTTCACTCGACCCACTGAACCATGAACACGCAACAACGCATCTTCGACCTGTTCCAGGAGAGCATCGCCACCAAGCAGGCCGCACTGGAGCTGCTCGGCCCCAGCATCGAACTGGCCGCACAGATGATGGTCTCCTGCCTGCTGCAGGGCGGCAAGATTCTCTCCTGCGGCAACGGCGGCTCCGCCGGCGACGCCCAGCACTTCTCGTCGGAGCTGCTCAACCGTTTCGAGCGCGAACGACCCGGTCTGCCAGCCATCGCCCTGACCACCGACAGCTCGACCCTGACCGCCATCGCCAACGACTACAGCTACCACGAGGTGTTCAGCAAGCAGGTGCGTGCGCTGGGTCAGGCCGGCGACCTGCTGCTGGCGATCACCACCAGCGGCAACTCACCCAATCTGCTGCAGGCCGTCGGCGCGGCCCATGACCGTGGCATGCAGGTGGTGGCGCTGCTCGGCAAGGGCGGCGGTGAACTGCGCAATCTGCTGGGAGAGGTGGATGTCGAGATCTGCGTCCCCTCCGAGGTGACGGCACGCATCCAGGAGGTGCATCTGCTGGTCATCCACTGCCTGTGCGACCTGATCGACAATCAGCTGTTCGGCAGCATCGAGATGTGACGAATCGCGCGCCGCAACAGCGCGCACGCACCCCTACTTCACCACCGAAAGATGGCGCGGTGACGACTTGCCAGCCGTGCGGTCCGGACCGCCGGGCGGCGGCTCCTCATCATTGGGATCGAAGATCAGCCCCTGACCATTCTCCTTGGCATAGATGCCGCGCACGGCATGCAGCGGCAGGGTCAGGTGGGTCGACACGCCACCGAACCGGCAATCGAAATCGATCTCGCTGTTGCCGATGATCAGCGCATTCACCGCCCCTGGCGCCACATTGAGCACGATCCTGCCTTCATTGACATACTGTCTCGGCACCTGCACCCCCGGCGCGTCGGCGTCGATCACCAGATAGGGCGTGCAGCCGTTGTCGAGGATCCATTGGTGGATCGCTCGCAACAGATAGGGGCGCTGTGAACTCATCGACGGCATGGCTGCACCCTGAAAGATTGGCCGAAACGGGCGCGGTCAGCGCATCTCCCGTTCCTGATCGGTCAGGCTGGCCTGAAAGGATTCACGCTCGAACATCCGCTCCATGTACTTGGCCATCGGCTTGATCTGCCGGATCGGCAGTTCGATGCCCATCAACGGCAGGCGCCACAGCAGCGGGACGACGCAACAGTCGACCAGCGAGAACTCCTCACTCATGAAGAAGGGCGCCTCTTCGAAGATCGCCGCCACGCCGACCAGGCTGTCACGCAGCTCCTTGCGCAGCTTGTTGAGGGTCGTCTCCTTCTCCTCGCCACCGAGGATCCGGTCGGCCAGCGGCGACCAGTCGCGCTCGATGCGGTAGATCAGCAGGCGGCTCTGCGCCCGCGCGACCGGATAGACCGGCAGCAGTGGCGGATGGGGAAAACGTTCATCCAGATACTCCATCATGATGTTGGGCTGATAGAGCACCAGCTCCCGGTCGACCAGCGTCGGCAGCGTGTTGTAGGGGTTGATCTCGACCAGATCGGTCGGCTTGGTCTCTTCGGTCAGTTCGATCAGATCGACAGTGACCCCCTTCTCGGCCAGAACGATGCGCACCCGGTGGCTGTAGTGGTCCGTGGCGCCAGACAGAAACGTCATGGATGAACGCTTGGTGATCATTCCAATGCGCAATTCAGCACGTTGCGATTTCAAAGCCAATACCTCGATGGATGACGAAGATCAGGTTGTTATCCGTACCATGCAGAAATGTTCTCGCGGCCAAGGCCGCAACCCCGCGCAGAAACAGAAAAGGGCGGGCGATTGGATTCGCCCGCCCCAGGACGGAAGGAGACGCGTCTCAGTGGACGTCTTTCCAGTACTCGCGGTTCAGCATGTAGGCCACCACGAAGAAGAAGGCGAGGAACAGCAGCACGTAGACGCCAAGCCGATGGCGCTCGAGCTTTTCGGGCTCTGCGACATAGGCCAGGAAGTTGACCAGATCGCTGACCGCCGTGTCGAACTGTTTGGCCGAGAGCTTGCCGCTGCCTTCGACCACCTGCAGTTGATGACAATCCTCAACGGTGATGTTCTGGCCGCTCAGCGGGTCACGCTTGATGCCGCCGTTTTCGGCAAGCTGCGGCACCTGCTTGCAGACCATGCGCTGCTCGCCCTGAAGCTCCCGCAGCACATTGGGCATACCGACATCCTTGAACACCACGTTGTTGACACCCCATGGCCGGGCCGGATCGGTGTAGAAGGCACGCAGATAGCTGTAGACCCAGTCGCTGCCACGCAGGCGCGTGACCAGCGTCAGATCGGGTGGCGTTGCACCGAACCAGCGCTTGGCATTGGCCGGCGGCATTGCATTCGTCATCAGATCGCCGATCTTGGCCTGCCCGAACACCAGATGCTTCATGAACAGTTCAGGCGGCACGCCCAGCCCCAGCGACAGCTTTTCATAACGCTCGTACTTGAGCGAATGACAGCCCATGCAGTAGTTCATGTAGAGGGCCGCACCGCGCTGCAGGGCATGCCTGTCGGCGGGGTCGATCTTGACATGGTCCAGCGCGACCTCTTCGCCCGAGGCCCACGCCAGCAGTGGCAACCAGCCGAGGATGAGTATTTTCAGAATTTTTTTCATCAGCCTGTCACTCTCTGCGGAACCGGCTTGGTCTTCTCGAGCCGGGTGTAAAAGGGCATCAGGAAAAAGTAGGCGAAATAGAGCACGGTGCAGACCTGCGCGAGCAGGGTCCGCTGTGGCGTCGGCGCCATCGCGCCCAGCACGCCCAAGATCAGGAAGCTGATTCCGAACACCCACAGGAAGAGTTTGCTCAACAACCCCTTGTAGCGAATCGATTTGACCGGACTGCGATCGAGCCAGGGCAGCACGAACAGGATCGCAATCGCACCGGCCATCACCACCAGCCCGCCGAACTTGTCGGGCACCGCCCGCAGCATCGCGTAGAAGGGGGTGTAGTACCAGACCGGCGCGATGTGTGCCGGGGTCTTCAGCGGATCAGCCGGCTCGAAATTGGCAAACTCGAGAAAGTAGCCACCCATCTCCGGAAAGAAGAAGATCACCGAACAGAACACCGCCAGAAAGACCACGACCCCGACGATGTCATGCACCGTGTAGTAGGGGTGGAAGGCGATGCCATCGAGCGGAATGCCGTCCTTGTCCTTCAGCTTCTTGATCTCGACGCCATCGGGGTTGTTGGAACCGACTTCGTGCAGCGCCAGCAGGTGCAGCACCACCAGCGCCAGCAGCACGATCGGCAGTGCCACCACATGCAGCGCAAAGAAGCGGTTCAGCGTGATGCCGGAGATCAGGTAGTCGCCGCGCACCCACTGCGCCAGCGGCTCGCCGATGTAGGGGATGGCGGTGAACAGGGAGACGATCACCTGCGCACCCCAGAACGACATGTTGCCCCATGGCAGCAGGTAACCGAAGAAGCCCTCGGCCATCAGCGCCAGATAGATCATCATGCCGAAGATCCAGATCAGTTCGCGCGGCTTCTTGTAGGAGCCGTAGAGCAGGCCACGGAACATGTGCAGGTAGATCACCACGAAGAAGGCCGAAGCACCGGTCGAATGCATGTAGCGCAGCAACCAGCCCCACTCGACATCGCGCATGATGTATTCGACCGAGGCAAAGGCGCCTTCGGCACTGGGGTTGTAGCTCATCGTCAACCAGATGCCGGTCAACAGCTGGTTGACCAGCACCAGCATCGCCAGCACGCCGAAGAAGTACCAGAAGTTGAAGTTCTTCGGCGCATAGTACTTGCTCATGTGCCTTTCATAGGCTTCGACGATCGGCAGACGCTCGTCCACCCAGCCGATCAGCCCGCTGATCCAGTTGCTCATCAGGCAGCCCCCTCTTCCGAACCGATAAGAATCACTTTATCACCGACGAAACTGTAGGGCGGCACTTCCAGATTGGTGGGTGCCGGCACCCCCTTGTAGACCCGGCCCGACAGGTCGAAGCGCGAGCCGTGACAGGGGCAGAAGAAGCCACCTTTCCAGTCAGCGCCGAGATCGGCCGGCGCCAGTTCCGGACGAAACTTGGGCGAGCAGCCCAGGTGGGTGCAGACGCCGAGCACCACCAGGTACTCAGGCTCGATCGAACGATAGGGCGACTTGATCGACTCTGGCTGCTGGGAGGTGACCGCGCCTGCCGGGTCGGCCAGCACGGCATCCATCTTCGTCAGCTGGTCCAGCGCCTCCTTGGTGCGACGCACGACGAACACCGGTTTACCGCGCCACTCGACCACCACCATCTGGCCGGGCTCGAGCTTGCTGAGATCGGCCTTGACCGGCGCTCCCGCCGCCTTGGCTTTCGCGCTCGGGTTCCAGGAGCCGACAAAGGGCACCGCGGCACCAACCACCCCCACGGCACCCACCACCGAGGTGGCGCCGATCAGGAATCGCCGCCTGCCGGCATTGACCTCGCCTTCACTGCTCATGAGTTTTTCACTCCTCGATCAATATGTTCTTCTTGACGGATACTGGATGCGATTGGACGCCCAGTGAAGGGTCGGCAGCCGCTGAAAAGCCACCGAAAAATGCGCCGATCCACCGCAGATGACACGCGCAAAACCGGCGAAATTCTAATGATTTCCGCTTTGCGTGACAAGCCGGACCACTGCCTGCCGTTGTTCATGGAACCAAAAAAAACGCCCAGAACACAGGAACTGGGCGTTTTGCAATGTTCGAAAACGGAACCCCTGCGCTGCGCTGCCCAGACAGGCCCTGTCAACGCTTCGAGTATTGTGGCCGCTTGCGCGCCTTGCGCAGACCGATCTTCTTGCGTTCGACCTCGCGCGCATCGCGGGTCAGATGGCCCTCTTTGCGCAGGGTGCCACGCAGATCTTCGTTGTACTGGACCAGCGCACGGGCAATGCCATGACGAATCGCACCGGCCTGACCAAAGCTGCCGCCACCGCTGACGCTGATTTTGGCATCGAACCGGCCGGCCAGATTGGCCGCTTCGAGCGGTTGCATCACCACCATGCGCGCCACTTCCCGACCAAAATACTGGTCAAGCGGCCGATCGTTGACCGTGATGGTGCCGCTGCCCGCCCGAAGGTAAACCCGCGCGGCAGCCGTCTTTCTGCGCCCGGTGCCGTAATAGTGTGTCTGCGCCATAGCCTGAATCGATCCTGATCTCGTTCTGAAAGATGTTACAAATCAACCGGAAGCGGTTGTTGCGCCGCATGCGGATGCTCGGAGCCCGCATAGATTTTCAACTTTTTGAACATCGCCTGACCCAGCGAGTTCTTGGGCAGCATGCCCTTGACCGCTGCACCGAGGACGCGCTCAGGATGGCTGCCGATCATCTCTTCGAAAGAGCTGCTCTTGAGCCCGCCCGGATAACCCGTGTGACGGTAGTAGGTCTTGTCGGTGCGCTTGCTGCCGGTGACCCGAATCTTCTCGGCATTGATCACGACGATGTAGTCGCCGGCGTCGACATGCGGGGTGAAGATCGGCTTGTGCTTGCCCCACAGACGCTGGGCGATTTCACTGGCGAGCCGACCCAAGGTCTTGCCGTCGGCATCGACCAGCAGCCACTCCCGCCGGACTTCGGCCGGTTTTGCGCTTAGAGTCTTCATAAAAAACTGTTGCCTGATACCCTGATCCAAAATGAGGCGGCATCTTACCGATGCGGCAACACGATTTCAACCTTCTTGCACCCCGACACCGCAATCGAAGCTGGCCCAGACCGGGCAGTGGTCGGAGGGCCGCTCCATGCCGCGGATGTCGTAGTCGATGCCGACCTGCTGCAGCCGATCGATCATGCCGGGCGTGGCCAGCAGCAGATCGATCCGCAGACCGCGTCGCGGCTGCTGTTCGAAGCCCCGACTGCGGTAGTCGAACCAGCTGTAGAGGTCATCGCGGTCGGGATGAAGCACGCGGTAGCTGTCCTGCAGCCCCCAGGCCAGCAGCTCGGCGAACCAGGCGCGCTCCTCCGGCAGAAAACTGCATTTGCCGCTGCGCAGCCATCTTTTGCGGTTCTCTTCACCAATGCCGATGTCGATGTCGGCCGGCGAGACGTTGAGGTCACCGGTGACGATCAATCGCCGCGCCGGATCATAGTCGGCATCGAGCAGTTGTCGCAGGTCACGGTAGAACTTCTGTTTGGCCGGAAACTTGACCGGATGGTCGCGGCTCTCACCCTGCGGGAAGTAGCCATTGATGACCGACAGTTCGCCGCCATCGGCCAGGGGATAGTCAGCCCGGATCAGCCGGCACTGTGCCTCGGCGCCGTCACCAGAAAAGCCGCATTCGACCTGGCGCGGCGCAACCCGGCTCAGCAGTGCGACGCCATAGTGGCCTTTCTGGCCATGGTAGACGACATGGTAGCCCAGCGCGTCGATGGCCGCCTGCGGGAACTCGGCGTCGCTCACCTTGGTCTCTTGCAGTGCGATGATGTCCGGCCGATGCCGCTCGATCACTGCTGCGAGCTGATGCAGCCGGGCACGCAATCCGTTGATGTTGAAACTGATGACTCTCATGACCCGCTCCACGCCCCGTCTCCTCTGGAACAGCGGATTATAATGGCGGGTCGAGATCCATTCATGTTCGCAGTGCCAAGGAGATGTTCATGCAAGCGCCGATGCATTGGTTCACCACCCTTCTGGACCTTCTGGCGGTGCTGTTCATTTTCATGCTGGGTGCGCTCTGCCTGACGCTGCTGGCCTGGTATTTCATCGACAGACATCAGAAAAGCCACGCCATCCGCCGCAACTTTCCGTTGATCGGCCGCTTTCGCTATCTGTTCGAGTGGCTGGGAGAGTTCTTCCGGCAATACTTCTTCGCCATGGACCGCGAGGAGCTGCCCTTCAATCGCGCCGAGCGCAGTTGGGTCTACCGCGCCGCCAAGAACCTCGAACAGACCGCCGCCTTTGGTTCGACCAACAACCTGGCCACGCCCGGCGCACTCTTCTTCGTTCACAGCACCTTCCCGACCGCCGCCGCGGAACCGCCGGCGCCGGTGGTGATCGGACCCGATACGCCCCACCCCTATCAGGCCGACAAGTTCTTCAACATCTCGGCGATGAGTTATGGCGCCATCTCCAGACCCGCTGTGCTGGCACTGTCACGCGGTGCGGCGCTGGCCGGCTGCTGGCTCAACACTGGCGAGGGCGGATTGTCGCCCTATCACTTGGAAGGCGGTGCCGACCTGGTGTTCCAGCTCGGCACCGCCAAGTACGGCGCGCGCGACCCGCAGGGCAATCTGAGTGAAGAGAAGCTGGCACGGATCGCCGCCAATCCGTCGGTACGGCTGTTCGAGATCAAGCTGAGCCAGGGGGCCAAGCCGGGCAAGGGCGGCATCCTGCCGGCCGCCAAGGTGACCGAGGAGATCGCCGCGATTCGCGGCATCCCGATGGGCCACGACTCATTGAGTCCGGCTGGCCACCTCGACGCCCGGGACATCGACGGTCTGCTGACGCTGATCGACCGGGTCAGACGGGCCACCGGCAAGCCGGTCGGCATCAAGGCCTGCATCGGCGAGAGCAGTTGGCTCGATCAGCTCTGCATCGAGCTCAACTGCCGCGGTTTCGACAGCGCGCCCGATTTCATCACCGTCGATGGCGCCGAAGGGGGCAGCGGTGCCGCGCCACAGAGCCTGCTCGACTACATGGGACTGCCGATCCGCGAGAGCCTGCCGCTGGTGGTCGACACGCTGGTCACCCATGGCCTGCGCGAGCGCATCAAGGTGGTGGCCTCGGGCAAGCTGATCAACCCGGTCGAGGTGGCTTGGGCGCTCTGCATGGGCGCCGACTGCATCAATTCGGCACGCGGCTTCATGTTCGCACTGGGCTGCATCCAGTCGCTGAAGTGCAACCAGAACAACTGCCCGACCGGCATCACCACCCACCGCATCGACCTGCAGCAGGGGCTCGACCCTACCGACAAGGCCGAACGGGTGCGCCACTACCAGCAGAATCTGGAACGGGAGGTGGCGGTGATCGCCCACGCCTGCGGCGTCGAGTCGCCCCGGCAGTTGCGCCGCCACCATGCCCGCATGGTGGTCGAGGCCGGGCGCTCGGTTTCGCTGCATGAGCGCTACCCGCCGGCAGTCATCCCTGTGACAGCAGTTGGCGCAGATCGATGATGGCGGCGTGGGCGCGACTGATATAGGAGGCCAGCACCAGTGAATGGTTGGCGAACAGGCCAAAGCCGTCACCGTTGAGCACCATCGGGCTGGTGAGCGGTCGCTGGGTCGCTTCGAGCTCGCGGATGATCTGCCGCAGGCTCACCTGGGCCCCCTTCTTCTGCAGCACCTCGGCGAAATCGACCTCGACCGCCTTCAGGATGTGCAGCAGCGCCCAGGCCGAGCCCTGCGACTCGTAGTAGACGTCATCGATCTGCAACCAGGGCGTGCGGGTCATCTGCTCGACTGCCGCCGGCGCTGCGGCGGTCGCATCGACCGTGCCGCCCGAAGTCGTGTCAATCCGCACCTGGCCGACACTGGCGCTCAGCCGCTGCGACAGGCTGCCGAGGCGGGTTTCGACCGTCGCCAGCCAGAAGTTGAGGTTGTCGGCCCGGGCATGGAACTGCCCATCGTTGTGATTGTCGTCGCTGCTGCGCTGCAGGTAGCTGCGCAGTGCCCTGAGCCCCTGGCGATACTCGCCCTCGGTCGATGGCAGCGCCCAACTGGCGTTGTCGAACTTGAACTGCGGTTCGGCGATGACCAGGTCGCGGTCCTCGGCCGACTGTGACTGCGAGCGGCTGAAGGATTCACGCATCGCCTCGGTCAGGTCGCGCAACTGGGTCAGCGCCCCGAACTCCCAGTTGGCGATGTCATCGAGCCAGACGCCGGGCGGAAAGAGGTCATTGCCGAGGTAACCGCCCGGCTTGTCGAGCAACCGTGTGCCGATGCCGATCGCGGTGGCCGTCACCACGGTGCCGGGCGGCGGCGTGGTCGGGCCACCCAGTTGCGCCAGCTGCGTCGCCGCCTCGGCGCGCACGTCGAACAGTGCCGGCTTGCGACTCCAGTAGAACGACAGCCCGGTCCACACCAGCAGCAACAGACCGATCGGCAGTGCGATCAGCGTGCGCCGCAGCGGACTGGAACGGTTGCTTTCGCCACTCTGCATTGTGCACTCTCCTTTACTGCCCGCAGACACCGAACCGCATGGTCGGCGATGCAACCATGCTTGGCAAGACAACCCCTCCCCGGCACGCAATATCGGCAGTGACGCTGCCGCCGTATAATCGGTCCTTTTCGTCCGCAATACAGGGCTGCGCATGGATAAGATCGTCGTTCGCGGGGCACGCACGCACAATCTGAAGAACATCGACCTCGAACTGCCGCGCGACCAGCTCATCGTCATCACCGGACTCTCCGGTTCGGGCAAATCCTCGCTGGCCTTCGACACCCTCTATGCCGAGGGACAGCGGCGCTATGTCGAATCGCTGTCGGCCTATGCCCGGCAGTTTCTGTCGATGATGGAGAAGCCCGACGTCGACCACATCGAAGGGCTGTCGCCGGCGATCTCGATCGAGCAAAAGGCCACCTCGCACAACCCGCGCTCGACGGTCGGCACCGTCACCGAAATCCATGACTACCTGCGCCTGCTCTTCGCGCGGGTCGGCGAACCGCGCTGCCCCCGGCACCAGGCGCCGCTCAATGCCCAGACCGTCAGCCAGATGGTCGATCAGGTGCTGGCGCTCGACCCCGAACGGCGCTTGATTCTGCTGGCGCCGGTGGTGCAGGAGCGCAAGGGCGAGCATCTGCAGCTGCTGGAGACGCTGAAGGCCAAGGGCTTCATCCGCGCCCGCATCAACGGCAGCGTGGTCGAGCTCGACGAAGCGCCACTGCTCGAGAAAAACCGCAAGCACAGCATCGAGGTGGTGGTCGACCGCTTCCGGCCACGCAGCGACCTGCAACTGCGGCTGGCCGAGTCGTTCGAGACCGCGTTGCAGTTGAGCGACGGCATCGCCAAGGTGCTGCTCGATGATGGCGAAGAGCTGATCTTCTCGGCCCGCTTCGCCTGCCCCCACTGCGGCTACAGCATCAAGGAGCTGGAGCCGCGGCTGTTCTCGTTCAACAACCCGGCCGGTGCCTGCAGCAGCTGCGATGGGCTCGGAGTGAAGCAGTCATTCGACCTCCAGCGCATCGTTCCCAACCCCGAGCTGAGCCTGAGCGAGGGGGCCATTCGCGGCTGGGACCGCCGCAATGTCTACTACTTTCACCTGCTCAGTTCGCTGGCCGACCACTGCGGCTTCAGCCTCGACCTGCCCTTTGCCAAGCTGAAGAAGCGCCATCAGGAGATCATCCTGCATGGCAGCGGCGACGAGCAGATCGACTTCAGATACATGAATGACCGTGGCGACCTGTTCAAGCGGCGTCACACCTTCGAGGGCATCCTGCCGAACATGGAGCGGCGCTACCGCGAAAGCGACTCGCTGTCGGTGCGCGAAGAGCTGGCCAAATACCTCAGCAGCCACCCCTGCGGCGACTGCGGCGGTGCCCGGCTGCGTGAGGAGGCACGCCATGTCTTCATCCATGACTGGAACCTGCCGGCGGTGAGCCGCCTGCCGGTGGCCGAGGCGCTGCACCTCTTCGACACCCTGACCCTGCAGGGGCAGCGCGCCGAGATCGCGAGCAAGATCATCAAGGAGATCGGCGCCCGCCTGCGCTTTCTGACCGATGTCGGCCTCGGCTATCTGAGCCTCGACCGCGGCGCCGAGACCCTCTCCGGCGGTGAGGCACAGCGCATCCGCCTGGCCAGCCAGATCGGCGCCGGCCTGGTCGGGGTGATGTACATCCTCGACGAACCCTCGATCGGGCTGCACCAGCGCGACAACGAACGGCTGCTGCGCAGCCTGTTCCACCTGCGCGACATCGGCAACACCGTCATCGTGGTCGAGCATGACGAGGATGCGATCCGTCAGGCCGACCACCTGATCGACATCGGCCCCGGCGCCGGCCTGCATGGCGGCCAGGTGGTCGCCCAGGGCAGCGTGGCCGAGATCATCGCCAATCCGGCGTCGATCACCGGCGACTATCTGGCCGGACGGCGGCACATCGCGGTGCCGGCACGGCGGGTGGCGCCCCAGGCGGAGCGCTGGATCAGGCTGCGCAACGCCCGTGGCAACAACCTGCGCGGCATCGATGTCGCCATTCCGCTGGGCGTGATGACCTGCGTCACCGGCGTCTCCGGTTCCGGCAAGTCGACGCTGATCAACAACACCCTCTACCCGCTCGCCGCCACCCGGCTCAATGGCGCCGGCCCGCTGCCGATCGCCCCCTGCGACGGCATCGACGGACTGGAACTGCTGGACAAGGTGATCGACATCGACCAGAGCCCGATCGGCCGCACGCCACGCTCCAACCCGGCCACCTACACCGGCCTGTTCACCCCGATCCGCGACCTGTTCGCCGGCACCCAGGAGGCGCGTTCACGCGGCTATCAGGCCGGACGCTTCAGCTTCAACGTCAAGGGTGGCCGCTGCGAAGCCTGTCAGGGCGACGGCCTGATCAAGGTGGAGATGCACTTTCTGCCCGATGTCTACGTCCCCTGCGACCTCTGCCAGGGCAAGCGCTACAACCGCGAGACGCTCGAAATCCTCTACAAGGGCCGGAGCATCCATCAGGTGCTGGAGATGACCGTGGAGGAGGCGCGGGAGTTCTTCGCGGCGGTGCCGATGCTGACGCGCAAGCTGCAAACCCTGCTCGATGTCGGTCTGGGCTACATCCGCCTCGGCCAGTCGGCCACCACCCTCTCCGGCGGCGAGGCCCAGCGGGTCAAGCTGGCCAAGGAGCTGTCGAAGCGCGACACCGGCCGCACGCTCTACATCCTCGACGAGCCCACCACCGGCCTGCACTTCCACGACATCCAGCAGCTGCTGCAGGTGCTGCATTCGCTGCGCGACGAAGGCAACAGCATCGTCGTCATCGAACACAACCTCGACGTGATCAAGACCGCCGACTGGATCATCGACCTCGGACCCGAAGGCGGCGACCAGGGCGGCACCCTGATCGCCTGCGGCACGCCGGAGCAGATCGCCACACACCCCGACTCCCACACCGGACATTTTCTGCGACCGCTGCTTGGCGAGATCAGATCGGCCGCAGGCTGACCGGAATCACCCTGCCGCCAGCAGCATCTCCTGAACATCACCCATGAAAGAAAAAAAGCCCGAACCTGTCACCACCGGTTCGGGCTGCGGAATCGGCCGCGATCAGCCCACGCTCAGTCGTCGCTGCCGCCCAGGCCGAACAGCGCCAGCAGGCTGACGAACAGGTTGTAGAGGGAGACGAACAGGCTGGTGGTCGCCAGCACATAGTTCGTCTCACCACCGTTCACGATGCGGCTGGTTTCATGGAGGATCATGCCACTCATCAGCAGCACGAACATGCCCGACACCGCCAGGCTCAGGGCCGGCATCTCGAAGAAGAGCGCGCCCAGACCCAGAACAAAGGCCACCAGCACGCCGATGAACAGAAACTTGCCCATGAAGCTGAAGTCACGCTTCGACGTCAGCGCAATGGCCGACAGCCCGAGGAAGGCGACGGCAGTGGTTCCCAGCGCGTTGGTGACGACGGCACTGCCATTTGGCAGAGACAGCACGGAACTCAGCAGCGGGCCCAGCGTATAACCCATGAAACCGGTCAGCGCGAACACCGACAGCACCCCCCAGCCGCTGTCGGCGGTCCTGTTGATCAGAAAGCTCAGGCCGAAAAAGCCAATCAGCGTCAGGAGCAGGCCCGGATGCGGCAACCCCAGACGCATCGACAGGCCGGCCACCGCGGCGCTGAACGCCAGCGTCAGGCCCAGCAGGGCATAGGTGTTGCGCAGCACACGTCGGCTGTCGACCGACAAGGCCGTGCTTTCACGCTCGGCACTGCCCAGCAGCAGCGCGCGGGTCTGGTGGTTCGGATCTTTTGACATGATGCACTCCCTCAATCGATGATCGAAAAATGGTTGAAGATTCAGGTCACCGCGCTGGCATCATCCAATGTCTGCAAGCCATGACGGTTGCCTCCGGCCCGGTGCCGCCCCAATTGGGGGGCACGCACGGCCCGGTCACGGGCTTTGCCAATCTGGCGGCCGATGGTCTGCACCGCACGGTGCAGCACGCGGTCGACCACGGCAAGCAGGTGATCGCCGCGGTCGCGCACCACCGCAGTGGTGTCCACCAGTTCGACCACCAGATGGCACTCCTTGTCGACTCCGCCACGCGGGCCATTCACATCACTCAGATGCAGGGTCACGCCCATGGCGCGCTGACCGAAGCGCGCCAGCAGCTGCCGCAAACGGCCGTGGAGATGGTCGTGCTCTTCACGGGAGAGCCTGATGCCTTGGGTGCAGATCGACACGTTCATTGGATGCGCCTCGGTGCAGGTTGGACATGCATTGCAACCTACCGGTCAGGTTTTCTCACGTAAATTCGAATTTGATTAAAACTCAATAAGGAAAAATCGAAGTGAACTACCGGCACTTGCAATACTTCTGGGCCGTCGCCCGCCTGGGAGGGGTGATCAGGGCCAGTGAGCAGCTGCACGTCACCCCCCAGACGGTCAGTGGCCAGGTCCAGTTGCTCGAAGAGGCGATCGGACGACCACTGTTTCGCAAGAAGGGCCGCAAGCTGGAGCTGACCGAAACCGGCGAGCTGGTCTACAGCTATGCGCGCGACATCTTCCACTTGGGTTCCGAGCTGGAAGAGCTGCTGCGGCAACCCCGCGGCGTCCAGCGCCCGGTTGAACTGCGGGTCGGCATCGTCGATGCCGTGCCCAAGCTGGTGGCCGGCCAATTGATGACACCGGCCATGGTGGGGGCACAGCCTTTCCGGGTCATCTGCCGCGAGGGCAAGATCGAGAGTCTGCTGGCCGACCTGTCGGTGCACCGGCTGGAGCTGGTCCTGTCGGACCGCCCCATGCCACCGGCCCTGAGCGTGAGCGCCTACACCCATCGACTGGGCGGCTCGCATGTGGGCTTCTACGCTGCGAACCAGCTGGCGGCGACCTTCGACAGACCCTTTCCCCAACTGCTCGACGGGGCACCGCTGCTGTCGCCGGGCAGCGAGTCGGCAATGGGCCTGCGTCTGCGCCAGTGGCTTGGAAAGCACAAACTGCGTCCGCGGGTGGTGGGCGAGTTCGACGACAGCGCGATGGTCAAGTCACTGGGAATGCAGGGACTGGGCGTCTTTATCGCGCCGCGGGTGCTCGACGCCTCGGTGTGTCGGCAATATGACGCGACCTGCCTGGGCGAGGCCACCGACCTGATCGAGGAGTTCCACGTCATCACGGTGGAGCGCCGCATCACCCACCCCGGCGTGGCGGCCATCACCGAGGCCGCCCGACAGGGGCTGTTCGCCGACTGGGGGCGTTGAGCCACCAGCCCTGCGGATGCGATGCCGCACTGGCGAAGACGCGGGCGGCGTTATTTCGGACTCGCCTGCCGCTCGGCGTCGAGGCGCTCGGTGATCAGCGCCGCCGGCATCGGCCGGGCGAAATGGTAGCCCTGCATGACACGGCAGCCGAGCTCCTGCAGGGTTTGCGACTGGGCAGATCTCTCCACACCCTCCGCCACCACGCCGACGCCGAATGCCTTGGCGACCGCCAGGATCGCCTGCACCACCGCCCGGTCACCGTCCGCGTCCGGCAGGCCGGCGACGAAGGCACGGTCGATCTTGAGCCGGTCGACCGGCAGCTCGCGCAGGTTGGCGAGCGAGGCGTGGCCAGCACCGAAGTCATCGATGGCAAAACGCACGCCGAGTTCACGACAGGCCTGCATCAGTGCCTGCGCGCGCGGCAGGTCTTCGAGCGCCGCGGTTTCGGTGATCTCCAGCATCAGCCGCTCGCGCGGCAGGTCGCCGTGATCGGCCAGCAGTTCGGTGAGGCTGGCGAGAAAACCCTCCTCCAGAAACTCCCGTGCCGACACGTTCACCGACACGGCGATCGGGTGGCCCTGCCGGTGCCACGCCGCAGCCTGCGCCAGCGCGCTGCGCAGCACGTAGCGGCCGAGTGCGACCATCAGGCGCCGGCTGTGGCGCTCCACATCCGGGATGAAGCTGACCGGTGGACGCAGGCTGCCGTCGGGCTGTGGCCAGCGCAGCAGCGCCTCGACCGCCACCATGTGGCCACCCGGCAGCTCGACGATCGGCTGATAGTGCAGAACGAAGCGGCCGTCGTTGAGCGCCTGCTCCACCTCCTCCAGCAGCACTTCGCGCTGGCGCACGGCCTGTGCGATGGAGCGGTTGAAGAAGCAGACCTCACGCTCGCCATGGCGCCGTTTGGCCTCGTACATCGCCAGATCGGCATTGGCGAGCAGCGTGCCGGCGTCGTCGCCGTCTTCGGGAAAAGCCGCGATGCCAATGCTCGGCGTCACCGCCGTGGTGCCACCCGCCACCGCCACGCGCAGCGTCAAGCGTGCCTTGACGCGCGCCGCTACGGTGGCCGGCTCCTCCGGCCAGGACTGGAACTCCATCAGCAGTACGAACTCGTCGCCGCCGAGGCGGGCGATCACGTCGCCGCCACGCACCACCTCGCGCAGCCCCTGCGCCACGTCGCGCAGCAGGGCATCGCCGACCGCATGCCCGGCCCGGTCGTTGACGGCCTTGAAGCCGTCGAGGTCGATCACCATCAGTGCGTAGCGCCGCCCGTAGCGTCGACCATCGGCCACCGCCTGTTGCAGACGTTCGAGAAAATGGCCTCGGTTCGGCAGACCCGTCAGGTCATCATGGTTGGCGCGGTGCTCCAGACGCTGTTCGAGTCGCCAGCGATGGTGAGCAAGACCGACTTGGGCGGCAATGGTGCTCAGCAGTGACAGCAGCGCCTGGTCGGGCGCGTGCACCGCATTCCTGAACCAGGAGACCACCAGCACACCGACCGCCTCGCCCGCGCTGTGCAGCGGCACGGCAAGATTGGCGCGCAGCCCGCTCGCCACGAACTCCGCAATGGCGCCCGGATGCGCTGGATAGTCCGGCACGAAAACCGGACGACGGTGCGTCAAAGCCTCGCCGGCAACGCCCGCCTGCCCCCCGAAGCGATAGCCGAGAAACTTGTCGCTGTACCCATCCGGCACGCCGAGAAAGAACTGATATTCGAGCTGGCCATCATCGTTCAGCAAGATCAGCGCCGCCGCGTCAGCGCCGACCAGATCCGCCGCCGCGCCCGCCGCCTTGCGAAAGAACGCCTCGAAATCGGCCTCCAGCGACAGCGCCTCGACCACCTGACGCAGGGCACGGATGGCGGTGAAAGTGTCGGTGTGACGGATGATCATGCAATGGCTGCTTCTCGCGGTGATGGCGGTAACCGATGTGGCGCATAAAAGGCAATATTTGTGCCCGCAGCACGCTTCGGCGGCAGTGCACAGTCACAACAACACACGCCCATCACTCTGGCCCGGAATTGGATCACCACCCCAACCGGATACGCACCACAACAGTGCTGACGTTCGCTGAAAACCGATCAGAGGCTCGCGAGAGAACACACAGCAGGACGCTTTGTCGGCGAGAAGAGGAATCAGGCGGGCCGCAGCGGTTACAGGATTCGTCGCACCCTACCCCTTCGCTTCCAGCGCTCCGAAGAAGCCGACCAGGCGTTGCAGTTGACCGGTGGGAGACAGCTCGCCGAAGTCGATCCCTTCGACAAAGAGCGTTCCATCGGCGTTCAACATGCGCCAGTTGAAGCGAAAGTAGCGATCGTGCGCGTCGATCTCGCTGGTACGCTCGAGACGTGACCCCGGATATTGCTGAATGAACGCCCCCATGTGGTCGACAAGCGCCATTCTGCCGGCCACGAGACCGAACGGGTCGGCATAGGTGCCCTGCTCATCCCAGACCGATTCGAGCAGTTGCTGCCGACGCGCGCGGTCGGGCTGGCTCCAGACATCGGCGTAGTGCGCGATCAGTTCCGACAGTTCCATGATTGACCTCCGCTGTACTGGGTGGGTGCTCCAGTGTGCGGCATCGGCACCGGTCGGACAATCCGCAGGGATTCAGCGCAACGGCGGCTCGGGTGTGAAGCCCTGAATGTCGGCCTGCTCGATCAGCTGGGCGATGTAGCGGGCGATGGCGCGGCGCTGCGCCTGTTCGGCGAGGCGGGCGGCGATGGTGGCGCTGACCGCCTCGAACGGCAGGCGCTGGGGTTCGCCGCGCCGGAGCAGGCGGATCAGATGGAAGCCGTAGGCAGTCTCCAGCGGGGCGGAGAGCTCACCCGGTGCGAGGCATTGCAGGGCGGCTTCGAACGGTGGCGTGGTCTCGCCCGGGCCGAGCTGGCCGAGACGGCCGCCGTCGGCGCCCGAGGCGCAGTCGGAGAAAGCGCGCGCCAGTTCGGCGAACCGCTCCGGGGCCTGTTGCAGCCGTGCATGGAGTTGCTCCGCCTTGGCGCGTGCGGCGGCAAAGGCGTCGGCCTGATCACGGCGCGCGGCGACCAAGATGTGCTCGGCCTCATGCAGCAGCGGGGTCATGAAACGCTCGGGGTGGTCGTCGTAGTGGCGGCGCACCTGCTCGGCCGGGGCTTCGCATGGCGGAACCTCCCGTTCGATCAGGGTGCGGATCAGCGCATCCTCTTCGGTTTCAATGCCGCCCTGGGGCTCGGCCTGCGGGATGGCGTCGAGCGCCAGCCGGCGCGCCTGCTGCAGCAGCAGTTCGCGGATGATCAGCGCCCGCGCGGCCTGCTGCCAACTGCTCTCGAACTGATCGCCCGGAAAGTGCTGCATCTCGGCGGCGATGCGCTGCGGCGCGATCGGCTGGCCGTTGACCGTCAGCATCGCTGGCGTGGCGTGTGCCGCCTGGGGCGGATCCGCGTCCAGGTTGAACAGTGGAATGACGCCCTGATTCGGAAAATCGGCTGCGTTGTGCTGCATGATCCGTTCCTCAGGCATTGCGCGGCGGCTGGGCGCGGCGGCGGACGATCTGGTAGCCGGGCCGACCGAGGTACCAGATCGGCGCGCTCCAGATGTGCACCAGCCGGGTGAAGGGGAACAGCAACAGCAGCGTCAGCCCCAACAGCAGGTGGGCCTTGAAGATCGGATGGACATCGGCGACATGGACCGCGGCAGCCGGTTGCAGGGTGACGATGCCCTGGGCCCACGCCATGAACTTGACCATTTCGTGGCCATCCAGATGTCCGAGCGAGACGAAGATGGTGCAGAGCCCCAGCGTGAGTTGCAGCCAGAGCAGCAGCAGGATGGCGATGTCACCGACGCTCGAGGTGGCGCGGATGCGTGCATCGAACAGCCGCCGGTGGGCCAACAGCGTGATGCCGATGAAGCAGACCACGCCGGCCAGACCGCCGACGACGATGGCGAGCGTCTGCTTGAAGCCGTGGCTGATGCCCAACTGATCGAAGATCTCGATCGGCGTGAGCAGGCCGACGAAGTGGCCGGCCAGAATGGTCAGGATGCCGACATGGAACAGGTTCGATCCCCAGCGCAGCTGGCGCTTGCGCAGCAGTTGCGAGGAGCCGGTCTTCCAGCTGTACTGCTCGCGGTCGAAGCGCAGCAGGCTGCCGAGCAGGAAGATGGTCAGGCAGAGATAGGGATACCAGCCGAACAGGGTCATGTTGAGGGTCGCGGACATGGGTGCTTCTCCGTCGGATTCAGGTTTGCCGCGCCCGTCGGGGCACGGCTGACAGGGGAACGCTGGCCACCGTCGCGCCCGCGCCTTCGCAGGCCGCCGCGCCGGGACCGAAGATCACCGGCGGCTCGGCCCACTCGGCATCGAGTTCGGCCAGCAGATCGCTCGCCAGGTTGACCGTCACGGTAGGGAGCGACTGGTCGCCGGCTGCACTGCGAATGGCCCGCAGCAGGCTGGCATAGCCGCTGTCGCGTGCCCGCAGCCGCTCTTCGAGGGCGGCGAGGATCTGCAGCGTCTCGGCCAGCAGCGATTGGGCCTCGTCGAGCGGTCGGGTCGAGAGGTATTCGAGGAACAGCGGCAGGTAGTCCGGCAGCTCGTTGTCGACCCGCTCCAGTCCGCCCTGTTCATAGAGCGCAGCCAGATCGACCAGCGCCTGGCCGCGGTCGCGGCTCTCGCCATGGACATGCTCGAACAGGTGGAGTGACAACTGGCGGCTGCGGTCGAACAGCGCCACGTAGTGCTCCTGCAGGTCGATCAGATCGCTCTGCTCGATGAAGGCGCAGAAGCCCTCCAGCTCGGCCAGAACCGCCGGCGCGATTTGCCCTTCAGCCGCGATGAGGCCGCGAATCTCGGCGATGGCCGCCTGCAACGTCTCACTCGGATAGCAGAGCAGCGCCGACAGCGCCTTGAAGGTGAGGCTCATTTCAGCACCTCCCCGGGGTTGTGCGATTGACTGCCCTGCGCCGGGCTGAACAGTTTCACCGGCGTGAACAGCTCGGCCTTCGAACTGCCGCCGGAGCAGCCGTTGCCGAAAGAGAAGCCACAATTGCCGCGCAACGCGTAGAGATCCTCGTGCGCCTCGCGGCGGGCGGTGGGGATGACGAAGCGGTCTTCATAGTTGGCGATCGCCATGATCCGGTACATCTCCTCGATCACCGCGCCGGACAGCCCGACCCGCTCGGCGATCGACTCATCGATGCGCCCCTCGACGCTCTTGGCGCGCATGTAGCCGCGCATCGCCAGCATCCGCTCCAGCGCCAAGGCGACGGGCGCCTCGTCGCCGGCGGTCAGCATGTTGGCGAGGTAGCGCAGCGGAATGCGCAGCGAGCGCACATCCGGCAGGCCGGCGTCGATGCCGATCTGCCCGGCGGTCGCGGCCGACTGGATCGGCGACAGCGGCGGCACATACCAGACCATCGGCAGCGTGCGGTACTCCGGATGCAGCGGAAAGGCGATCTTCCACTCCATCGCCATCTTCCACACCGGCGAATGGCGGGCCGCCTCCAGCCAGCTCTCAGGAATGCCGTCGGCGCGCGCCTGGGCGATCACCGCCGGGTCGTGCGGATCGAGGAAGAGGTCGAGCTGCGCCTGGTAGAGGTCGCGCTCATCCGCTGCGCTGGCCGCCGCCTCGATGCGGTCGGCGTCGTAGAGCAGCACGCCGAGGTAGCGGATGCGGCCGACGCAGGTCTCGGAGCAGACCGTCGGCTGTCCCGACTCGATGCGCGGGAAGCAGAAGATGCACTTTTCCGATTTGCCGCTCGACCAGTTGTAGTAGATCTTCTTGTAGGGACAGCCGGAGACACACATCCGCCAACCGCGGCATTTGTCCTGGTCGATCAGCACGATGCCATCTTCCTCGCGCTTGTAGATGGCGCCGGAGGGGCAGGCGGCGACGCAGGCCGGGTTGAGGCAATGCTCGCACAGCCGCGGCAGGTACATCATGAAGGTGTTCTCGAACTGGCCGTAGATCTCCTTCTGCACCCCCTCGAAGTTGACATCGGCGCTGCGCTTGGCGAATTCACCGCCGAGAATCTCCTCCCAGTTCGGCCCCCATTCGATCTTCTCCATGCGCTCGCCGGTGATCGCCGAGCGCGGGCGCGCCGTCGGAAAGGCCTGGGACTCGCGGGCGCTCTGCAGGTGTTCGTAGTCGAAGTTGAACGGCTCGTAGTAGTCGTCGATCTCGGGCAGGTCGGGGTTGGCAAAAATGTTCGCCAGCACCCGCCACTTGGCGCCGATGCGCGGCTCGATGCGGCCGTTCGGCTTGCGCCGCCAGCCGCCGTTCCAGCGCTGCTGGTTCTCCCAGTCGCGGGGGTAGCCGATGCCCGGCTTGGATTCGACGTTGTTGAACCAGGCGTACTCGACCCCTTCGCGGCTGGTCCAGACGTTCTTGCAGGTGACCGAACAGGTGTGGCAGCCGATGCATTTGTCGAGGTTGAGCACCATGCCGATCTGTGCGCGGATTTTCATCGTGCAACCTCCTCAGGGGTTCCGGGTGTCGAGCGGCGCTTCGAGCCAGTCGACTTTCGCCATCTTGCGGACCACGACAAACTCGTCCCGGTTGGAACCGACCGTGCCGTAGTAGTTGAAGCCATAGGCCTGCTGGGCATAGCCGCCGATCATGTGCGTCGGCTTGAGCACCGTGCGGGTGCAGGAGTTGTGGATGCCACCGCGCAGGCCGGTGATCTCCGAGCCGGGGGTGTTCACGATCTTCTCCTGCGCGTGGTACATGAACAGTGTCCCCTCGCGGATGCGCTGCGACACCACCGCACGCGCGGCGAGAGCGCCGTTGGCGTTGAAGGCCTCGACCCAGTCGTTGTCACGGATGCCGGCCTTCTGCGCGTCGGTTTCCGAGAGCCAGACCACCGGGCCGCCGCGGTTCAGTGTCAGCATCAGCAGGTTGTCGGAGTAGGTGGAGTGGATACCCCACTTCTGGTGCGGGGTGATGAAGTTGAGCACGATCTCGGCCTCGCCGTTGGGCTTGAGGCCCTTCACCCAGGTGGTCTTCAGGTCGAGTGGCGGCTTGTAGAGACAGAGCGCCTCGCCGAAGGCGCGCATCCACAGGTGGTCCTGATAGAGCTGCTGCCGGCCGCTGAGGGTGCGGAACGGGATCAGCTCGTGGATGTTGGTGTAGCCGGCGGTGTAGCAGACCTTCTCGCTTTCGAGGCCGGACCAGATCGGCGAGGAGATGATCTTGCGCGGCTGGGCCAGCAGGTCGTGGAAGCGGATCTTCTCATCCTCCTTCGGCAGCGCCAGATGGGCATGGGGGCGGCCGGTCTTCTGCTCCAGCGCCTCCCACGCCTTCACCGCAACGCTGCCGTTGGTCTCCGGCGCCAGCGCCAGAATCGCCTCGCAGACATCGATGTCGCGCTCGAGCCGCGCCAAACCTTGGGTCGCGCCTGCCTCATGCACCGCGCCGTTGATCTGCCGCAGCCGCTCGACATCCTCACGGGTGTTCCAGGTGAGCCCCTTGCCGGCATTGCCCAGCCGGTCGAGCAGCGGCCCCAGCGCAGTGAAGCGCTGGTAGAGGTTCGGATAGTCGCGCTCGACCACGCTGATCTGCGGCATGGTCTTGCCGGGAATCGGCTCGCACTCGCCCAGATACCAATCCTTCACGTCGAGCGCCTGCGCCAGCTCGCCGGCGCTGTCGTGCTGGATCGGGCTCAGCACCACATCCTTCTCGACCCCCAGCACCTCGGGCGCGACGGCCGAGAATGCCTTGGCGATCGCCTTGAAGATCTCCCAGTCCGATTTGCTCTCCCAGGCCGGGTCCACCGCCGCACCGAGCGGGTGGATGAAGGGGTGCATGTCGGAGGTGTTGAGGTCGTTCTTCTCATACCAGGTCGCGGTCGGCAGCACGATGTCGGAGTAGACCGCAGTGGTCGACATGCGAAAATCGAGCGTCACCAGCAGGTCGAGCTTGCCCTCGGGGGCCTCGTCGTGCCAGGCGACCTCGCGCGGCTTCTGCCGCCCCTCCTGCCCCAGATCCTTGCCCTGCACCCCGTGGGGAGCGCCCAGCAGGTGCTTGAGGAAGTACTCGTGCCCCTTGCCGGAGGAGCCAAGCAGATTGGAGCGCCAGATGAACAGGTTGCGCGGCCAGTTGGCCGGATCGTCGGGGTCCATGCAGGAGAGTTCGAGCCGGCGCGACTTGAGCTCGTTGACGGTGTAGGCCACCGGGTCGACCCCGGCCGCGGCAGCCGCCCGCGCCACCTCCAGCGGATTGGTCTTGAGCGCCGGCGTCGAGGGCAGCCAGCCCATCCGTTCGGCGCGGGCGTTGAAGTCGATCAGCGATGCATCCCAAGGCCCCGCCGGCGCCGTCGGCGACAGGATCTCGGCGGTGCTGACGGTCTCGTAGCGCCACTGGTCGGTGTGGGCATAGAAGAACGAGGTCGAGTTCTGCTGGCGCGGTGGGCGAATCCAGTCGAGGGCGAAGGCGATCGGCGCCCAGCCGGACTGCGGACGCAGCTTCTCCTGGCCGACGTAGTGGCTCCAGCCACCGCCGGACTGGCCCACGCAGCCGCACATCACCAGCATGTTGATGACGCCACGGTAGTTCATGTCCATGTGGTACCAGTGGTTCATCGCCGCGCCGATGATGACCATCGACCGGCCATTGGTCTTCTCGGCGTTGTCGGCAAAGCCGCGCGCCACGGCCAGAATCTGCTCGCGCGGCACGCTGGTCATTTGCTCGGCCCAGGCCGGCGAGTAGGGTTCGGGATCGTCGAAATCGCGCGGCATGTGCTCGCCGCCAAAGCCCTGATCGACGCCGTAGTTGGCCAGAAACAGGTCGTAGACCGAGGCGATGAGCACCTCGCCCTCCTTCAGCTTCAGCCGCTTGACCGGCACGTTGCGCACCAGCACGTCGGGGTGGTCGGTCGCGGCGAAGCCGTTGCTGGCCGCGTTGGCGAAATAGGGAAAGCGCACCCCCGCTACCGCGTCATGCACCCCGTTGAGGCCGAGGCGCAGCGTGGTGTCGCGGCCGGCGGCATCTTTTTCTTCGAGGTTCCATTTGCCGGCGTCGTCGCGCCCGTCCGGGCCCCAGCGAAAGCCGATCGAGCCGGTGGGCACCACCACCTCGCCGCTGCGCTCATCCAGCGCCACCGTCTTCCATTCGGGGTTGTTGCCCTGCCCCAGCCCATCGTCGAAGTCGGAGGCGCGCAGCAGGCGCTCGGCGACATACGCCCCCTCCTGCGGCACCAGCCGCACCAGCAGCGGCAGGTCGGAGTATTTGCGCAGGTAGTCGCGGAAGTAGGGCACCTGCCGGTCGACGTGGAACTCCTTCAGGATCACATGGCCGAACGCCATCGCCAGCGCGGCGTCGGTGCCCTGCTTCACGGCGACCCACAGGTCGGCGAATTTCGACGCCTCGGAGTAGTCGGGGCAGATGACCACGCTCTTGGCACCCCGGTAGCGCGCCTCGGTGTAGAAGTGGGCATCGGGGGTGCGGGTCTGGGGCACGTTGGAGCCCCACAGCACCAGGAAGCCGGAGTTGTACCAGTCCGCGCTCTCGGCGACGTCGGTCTGCTCGCCCCAGGTCTGCGGCGAGGCCGGCGGCAGGTCGCAATACCAGTCGTAGAACGAGCCGCAGCCGCCGCCCAGCAGTTGCAGGTAGCGCGCCCCGGCGGCGTAGGAGATCATCGACATGGCCGGAATCGGCGAGAAGCCGAACACCCGGTCGGGCCCCCAGCGCTTGACGGTGTAGGCGTTGGCGGCGGCGATGATCTCGGTGATCTCGTCCCAGCCGGCGCGCACGAAGCCGCCGTGGCCGCGGATCGCGGTGTAGGCGCGCCGCTGCGCGGGATCCTCGACGATGGCGGCCCAGGCCGCGACCGGCGGCAGCGTGGCCCGCGCGGTGCGCCATGCGCGCAGCAGCCGGCCGCGGATCAGCGGGTACTTCACCCGGGCGCCGGAGTAGAGATACCAGCTGTAGCTGGCGCCACGCGCGCAGCCGCGCGGCTCGTGGTTGGGCAGCTCCTCACGGGTGCGTGGGTAGTCGGTCTGCTGCGTCTCCCAGGTGACGATGCCGCCCTTGACATAGATTTTCCACGAGCAGGAGCCGGTGCAGTTCACGCCATGGGTGGAGCGCACGATCTTGTCGTGCTGCCAGCGCTTGCGGTAGCCCTCCTCCCAGCTGCGATCCTCCTGGGTCACGATGCCGTGGCCCGCGGAAAAATCACCGACGGTTCTGCGAAAGAAGGTGAGCCGATCGAGAAAGTGCGACATGGTGAGGGTCCCTGGTTACTTGGCCGCAGCCGGTTGAGCAGGTGCAGCGCGCCGCTGCCGTTCGAGGTCGTGCAGCAGGCCGCCCTTGCGGGTGTAGACCCGCCAGGTGATGACCAGACAGCTGACGTAGAAGATCAGGAAGCACCAGAGCGCCGCCTGTGCGCCACCGGTCAGCGCGATCGAGGTGCCATAGCTCTTCGGGATGAAGAAGGCACCGAAGGCGGCGATCGCCGAGGTGAAGCCGGTGATGGCCGCCGCCTCCTTCTCGACCTGCCGCTGGCGGCTCTCGGCGTCGACGTCGGGCATCAGCCGCTGCAGCTCCTTGGTCATGATCGCCGGGATCATCTGGAAGGTGGAGGCATTGCCGATGCCGGTGGCGCAGAACAGCGCCAGGAAGCTGGCAAAGAAGATCGGGAAGCTCTGCATCTCCAGCCCGTAGAGCACACCGCCGACGCCGGCCATCATCGCCACGAAGACCCAGAAGGTGACGCGCCCGCCGCCGTATTTGTCCGCCACCCAGCCGGTCAGTGAGCGCGACAGCGCGCCGACCAGCGGACCGAGAAAGGCCAGTTGCAGGGCGTTGACCGCCGGGAATGCGGTCTTGGTCAGCAGCGGGAAGGCCGCCGAGTAACCGATGAAGGAGCCGAAGGTGCCGGTGTAGAGCCAGCACATGATCCAGTTGTGTCGCCGCTGGAAGATGACCGACTGCTCGGAGAACGACGCCTTGGCCGAGGCGATGTCGTTCATGCCGAACCAGGCGGCGATCGCCGCGGCGGCGATGAAGGGCACCCAGATGAAGCCGGCATTCTGCAGCCACAGGCTCACTGTCTTGTCACCCTGGGTCGCGACCCGCGGATCACCCCCCAGCGCGCCGAACACACCGGCGGTGATCACCAGCGGCACCAGGAACTGCACCACGCTGACCCCGAGGTTGCCGAGCCCGGCGTTGAGTGCCAGCGCATTGCCCTTCTCCGCCCGCGGGAAGAAGAACGAGATGTTCGACATCGAGGAGGCGAAGTTGCCGCCGCCAAAGCCGCACAACAGCGCCAGCAGCAGAAAGACCCAGTAGGGGGTGGCCGGATTCTGCACGGCAAAGCCGATGCCGACGGCCGGGATCATCAGCGACCAGGTGGTCAGCGTCGTCCACATCCGTCCGCCGAAGATCGGCACCATGAAGGAGTAGAAGATGCGCAGCGTCGCGCCCGACAGTCCCGGCAGCGAAGCGAGCCAGAACAGCTCATTGGTGCTGTAGCGAAAGCCGATGGCCGGCAGCTTGGCGACCACCACCGACCAGACCATCCACACCGCGAACGACAGCAGCAGACAGGGGATCGACAGCCAGAGGTTGCGGCGGGCGATCGATTTGCCCTGCTGCTCCCAGAAGGTGCGCTCCTCGGGCCGCCAGTCGGCCAGCACGCGATGCGGTCCCAGGACGCCCACCTGTCTGGCGCCATGCACACCCTTCATCTCCGGCAGCTCCGGCAGCGTGCTGAGGAGGGGGGCCGCCGCTTCACGCTCCATGCGCAGAATCGCCAGATGCATCCAGACCATCGCCACCAGCACCAGCACGAACAGCGCCATGAAGCAGCTGGTCCACAGCCCGGTCAGGTCGAGCAGGACGCCGAACAGGATCGGCAGAACGAAGCCGCCCAGGCCGCCGATCATGCCGACCAGACCACCCACCGCGCCGACATGCTCCGGGTAGTAGACCGGGATGTGCTTGTAGACCGCCGCCTTGCCCAAGGCCATGAAGAAACCGAGCACGAAGACGATGACGACGAAACTGGGCAGCCCCATCTCCAGGTGGAACGAGAAGGTCTCCTTCACCCCGTGCACCACGTAGTCGGTCGGTGGATAGGAGAGCAGAAAGGTGGCGACGATGGAGACGAAGAAGGTCCAGTAGAGCACCCGCCGCGCGCCGTAGGCATCGGAGAGGTGGCCACCATAGGCGCGGAAGAAGCTGGCCGGAATCGAGAACAGCGCCGCGATCATCCCGGCACTCTTGATGTCGAGCTGGTAGACCTGGGTCAGGTAGCGCGGCAGCCAGAGCGCCAGCGCGACAAAGGCGCCGAAGACAAAGAAGTAGTAGAGCGAGAAGCGCCACACCTGCACATTCTTCAGCGGCTCCAGCTCGAGCCAGGCGCTTTTGGCCTTGATGCCGGCACGGCGACGCTCGACCAGCACCGGATCATCCTGGGTCGTCAGCCAGAACAGCACGGCGGTGATGGCAAGGGCCGCCGCCCAGATCTGCGCGACGCTCTGCCAGCCGAACGCCACCAGCGCAAACGGGGCGAGCAGCTTGGTGACGGCGGCGCCGATGTTGCCCATGCCGAAGATGCCGAGCGCCGTGCCCTGCTTCTGCTGCGGATACCAGCGCGAGACATAGGCGACGCCGACCGCGAAGGAGCCGCCGGCAATGCCGACCCCCAGCCCCGCCAGCAGGATCTGCGGATAGGTCTCGGCCTGCGACAGCAGCCAGGTGGCCACGGCGGCGGCCAGCATCGTCAGCGTGAAGACCAGCCGGCCGCCGTAGAGGTCGCTCCAGACCCCCAGCGCCACCCGGATCAGCGAGCCGGTCAGAATCGGCATGCCGACCAGCAGGCCGAACTGGGTCTCGTTCAGACCCAGCTCTTCGCGAATGCGGATGCCAATGATCGAAAAGATGGTCCATACGGCGAAGCAGACGGTAAAAGCCACCGTGCTCGCGCTCAGGATGCGGGTCGATTGGGGATGGGCCTCGCTGTTCATCGCTCGATTTCCTTCTGTCGATGGGGGGTCGGAAAACGGTGAGCCTGCATCAGGCTCGCGACTACGGTGACAGGACCTCGCAGCTCTTTCATTGATCCAAATCAAATGTTGCCGTGACATTTATCACAATACTTGTCGCCAAGCAAAATCGGCCGATGCAGCGGATCAAGCCCTGAAAACATTTCGCAGCCCAGCGAGGAGAACCCAACAGTGACCGTGGAGGAGGAGATCGAACTGCAGACGGTACCGCCGCTGTGCCGGTTGCCACAGGCCAGCCGCGAGCGGCTGCTGGCCAGCGCGATTCAGCACCGGGTGGCGGCGGGAACGGTGCTGTTCGAGCAGGGCGAACTGCCCACCTTCCAGATCGTGGTGCTGGCCGGTTCGGTGCAGCTGTTCGGCCGTTCGACCCAGGGTCGTGAGGTGCTGGTGGAGGTGGCGCGCGCGCCGGACCTCATCATTCCGGCCGCAGTGGTCACGGGTGCGCCCTATCTGATGCAGGCGCGGGTGCCGGAGCCTTCGCGCCTGCTGCTGATTCCAGCGGCGCTGTTTCGCGACACCCTGCTGCAGGATCCGCTGCTGGCCCACGAGGTGATCGATGCGCTGGCACGGCAGTTCCGGCGCATGGTGCGGCAGGTGAAGAACCTGAAGCTCAGGTCGTCGGTGCAGCGGGTGGGCTGCTATCTGCTGACGCTGTCGAAGCGCCAGGGCACGCCGGGGCAGGCGGTGCTGCCCTATGAAAAAAATCTGATCGCCTCTGAGCTCGGCATCACCCGCGAATCGTTTTCGCGTGCGCTCGCCAACTTGGAGCAGGCCGGCATCCGGGTGAATGGACAGACCATCATGATCGTCGACGCGACACGGCTGGCAACGGCCTGTCAGCCCGATTCGCTGATCGATGACATCGAGGGGGCCGTGGCAGTGTGAGCCTGCCGCGCTGTCGGGGCAAAAATCGAACCGCGCTCACCCCGCCCGGTGAGCAGCAGTGGCCGTCGCGGCCTGCTTGCCATGCTCGACGATGGCGCCGGCCATCTGCGTCAGCGACAGCGAGCGTTCGACCGCGCCCAGCCTGACCGCCTCCCTGGGCATGCCGTAGACCACGCAACTGGCTTCATCCTGTCCCAGCGTCATGGCACCGGCATCGCGCATCTCCTTCAGCCCACGCGCGCCATCATCGCCCATGCCGGTCATGATGATGCCGAGCGCATTGCGCCCAGCGACACGGGCCACCGAACGGAACAGCACGTCGACCGAGGGTTTGTGGCGGTTGATCGGTGGACCGTCGATCACCTCGACATGGTACTGGGCCCCGCTGCGCTTGAGTGTCATGTGCCGTCCACCCGGCGCGATCAGTGCACGACCCGGCATCACCCGGTCACCATGCCGCGCCTCACGCACCTCGATGGCCGACAGCCCGTTCAGCCGCTCGGCAAAGGCCGCAGTGAACTTTTCCGGCATGTGCTGGACGATGACGATGCCCGGCGCCACCCTTGGCAGCGCGGTCAGCACCACTTCCAATGCCTGAGTGCCCCCGGTGGAGGTGCCAATGGCCACGATCCGCTCGGTGGTGGTGGTCAGCAGCGGCGCAGCGGCGGCGGGCAGCAGTGCATCGACCGACAGCTTCGCCGGTACCGGCAGCGCTGCCAGTTGGCTTGTAGACTTTTTCAGCCGCTGCATGTCAGCGGCCGCTGCGCTCTTGATGGCGGTGACGATGCTGCCGATGTCATCCTGCAGAAAGCCCTTGAGCCCGGCCTTGGGCTTGGTGACGATGCCCACCGCGCCGGCCGCCAGCGCCTGCATCGAGATCTCCGCCCCCTTCTCGGTGAGCGTCGAGCAGATCACCACCGGCGTCGGTCGCGTCGCCATGATCTTTTTCAGAAAGGTGAGGCCATCCATGCGTGGCATCTCCAGATCGAGCAGCACCACATCGGGCCAGTCGCGGTTCATCCGCTCCAGCGCGAAGATCGGGTCGGACGCGGCACCGACCACCTCGATCGACCGCTCGCGGTTCAGCAGGGCGGTCAGCACCTGCCGCACCACGGCGGAGTCATCGACGATCAGCACCCGGGTCCTGGTCGGGCTCATGCGACACCTCCGCTGGCTGTGCCTGCGACATGCCTGAGCCAGACGTGGCCACTCCACAGCTCGAGCAGCAGCGTGCGGTGGCCGGTGCCGCCGACATGTTGTGCCTCGAGCCTGAAGCCATAGTCAGCCAGTAACCGCTGGCCCGCCTCGATGTTGCGCTCCGGCACCTTGCCCCCCGCGCTGTCCTGCAGCAGTTCGGGAAACTGGTTGCCGCCACCGAACAGCTTCACCTGATACTGCTCCGGTCGGGTGCCGCTGCGGGCCAGCTCGCGCATGAACCGCAGCATGGCCTGGTCGGCATAGCGGCCATCCAGCTCAGCCGAGCTGCTGCCCGGCCCGGCGCTCGGCAGCAGATAGTGGCACATGCCGCCGATCAGCAATTGCGGATGCCACAGCGTAATGGCCACGCAGGAGCCGAGCAGCGTGCGGATGCGGGTGTCGCGGTGGCCGAAGTGGAATTCGCCCGGATTCAGAAAGATTTCGACCGGTCGAGCCGGAGGCTGTCGAGACATCGGGTTCTTCATGCGCTGGCACTGCGGTAGATCGATGGCTGCACCGGCTTCAGCGCGGTACTGATGCCATTGAGCGTCTCGGAGTGGCTGATGATGAAGTAGCCGCCGGGACGCAGCAGCGGTTGCAGCTTGTCCAGCAGCCGCTGCTTGGTCGGCATGTCGAAGTAGATCATCACATTGCGCAGCAGGATCACATCGAACAGCCCCAGCTCGGGCAGCGGCTGCAGCAGGTTGGCGCGCAGAAAACGGACCCGCCTGCGCAGCGCCTCCTGAATGCGCAACAGCCCTTCATGTTCATCGCGCCCCTTCAGGCAATACTTTTTCAGCAGCGGCAGCGGAATCTTGTCGGCGGCGGCGAGCGGATAGAGTCCGCGCTGCGCCTTCTCGATGACCCGACCGGAGATGTCGGTGCCGATCACCTCCCACTCGCTGGGACCATGCTCCGCCAGCAGCATCGCCAGCGTGTAGGCCTCCTCGCCGCTGGAGCTGGCCGCGCTCCAGCAGCGCAACGGGCGGTTGCGCGGGTGGGATATGAAAAGCTGTTCGCGCAGGAATTCAAAATGTTTCGGTTCGCGAAAGAAAAAGGTCTCGTTGGTGGTCAGCAGATCGACCACCAGTGCCGCCTCCGCCTGCTGGCCGGGCTGTCCGAGCAGGCGAAAATAGTCGCCATAGCTGCCCAGCCGATGGTGCCGCAGCCGCTTCTCCAGCCGCCCGGTTACCAGTGCCCGCTTGCTGTCGTTGAGGGCGATGCCGCTCTGCTGATGCAGAAAACGGCGAATCCACTCGAATTCGTCAGGACGCAGCTCGGGCGACGGATTGGCGCGATGGACCGATGCCTCCTTCACTCCGACAGACACGGTGCAACCTCCTGCCCCAGCAGCGCCACTTGGTCGTCCGACAGCAGATGGTTCAGATCGAGCAGGATCACGAAGCCGCTGCCGCGCTGCGCCATGCCATGGATGAATTCCGGCTGGACCCCGGCGCCAAAGGTCGGCGGCGGTCTGATCGCATCGCCGTCGATCTCGACCACTTCGTTGACCGCGTCGACCAGGATGCCGATCTCCTGAAGTTCGCCGTCAGCCTGTTCTCCCTCATCAACGCGGGTCTCGATGATGACGATGCTGGTGCGGCGCGCCACCCGCGTGGACGCACGGCCAAAGCGGGCTGCCAGATCGACCACCGGCACCACCCGGCCACGCAGGTTGATCACCCCGCGAATGAAGTCCGGCATCAGCGGCACGGTGGTCAGGGCACCGTACTCGATGATCTCCTTGATGTTGAGAATGCCGAGGGCAAAGGTCTCACCCGCCAGCATGAAGGTCAGGTACTGGCCCGACTCCATGGCGGCGGCAGGCGCGACGACGGCGGGCAGCCGATCCCCGGATGCAGCGATGGTTTTCATGGCGCCCTCCTAGAACCGGCTGAATTTGGCTTCGTCGATGCCGGCCTCCGCCACCGCCGCAGCAGGGCGGGGCGACATGCCCCGGCCACGGGTCGGCGGCACGGGCGATGCCAGGCCGCGCAGCGCGCTGTCGTGGCCGGCCAGCTTGAAGAAGTCCATCAACGTTTGAAGCTGCTCGGCCTGTGAAGTCATCTCCTCGGCCGTGGCGGCCAGCTCTTCGCTGCTGGAGGCATTCTGCTGGGTGATCTGGTTCATCTGGCTCATCGCCATGTTGATCTGGCTGGCACCGGAAGATTGCTCCTGCGAGGCCGCTGCGATCTCCTGCACCAGATCGGAGGTCTTGCCGATGCTCGGCACGATCTCGGCCAGCAACTCACCGGCGCGCTCCGCCATCCTGACACTGCCGCCGGCCAGCTCGCCGATCTCCTGCGCCGCCACCTGGCTGCGCTCGGCCAGCTTGCGCACCTCGGCTGCCACCACGGCGAAACCCTTGCCATGCTCGCCGGCACGGGCCGCTTCGATCGCGGCATTGAGCGCCAGCATGTTGGTCTGATAGGCGATGTCGTCGATGATGCCGATCCGCTCGGCGATCTGCTTCATCGCCTCCACCGTCTGCCTGACCGCGCCGCCGCCTTCATTGGCCTCCTGCGCCGCCTTGCTGGCCATGCCATCGGTCACCTTGGCATTCTCGGCATTCTGGTTGATCGAGGCCGACATCTGCTCGACCGAGGCCGAGGTCTCCTCCACGCTGGCCGCCTGCTCGCTGGCTGCCTGCGACAGCGCCTGTGAGGTGGCGCTGATCTGTCCGGAGGCGTTGGCAAGCTGATCGGCAGCGGTCATCACATCACCGATGATCTGCGACAACCGGTTCATGGTGTCGTTGTAACCTTGCTGGATGACACCGTAGCTGCCCTGATAGCTGCCGTCGATCGGTGCGGTGAGATCACCCCTGGCCATGCGCTCCAGGGCACCGACGGTCTCATTGATGATGGCCTCGGTGTTGCTGACCATGCCGTTGATCGATCCGGCCAGTGCCCGGAAGAATCCTTCCTTGCCTGCCAGATCGATGCGCCGGGTCAGGTCACCGCTGGACGCAGCGTCGACGATCCGCGCCACTTCACCTTCGATCGCCACCTCATCGGTGCGGTCCTTCCACTCCACCACGCTGCCGAGGCGTTCACCCTGGGCCGAGATGACCGGGTTGGCGATGAGCCCGAAGGTGCGTCCACCAATCTTGATCTGGGCGCGATGGGTGCTGCTGAAGGTCGCCAGCATCTGCCGTTGATGCTCCGGATGTTTGTGGAACTGATCGATGTTCGATCCGATCAGCCTGCCGGCATTGAAGTTGGTCAGCTCCTTGCGGATGTCGGACTCCGCATTCCTGAGCATGTCGATGACCGACTGGTTGGTGTAGACGATGTTGCGGTCATTGTCGGCAATCATCACATTGGTGGTGACATTGTCGAGCGCGATCCTGATCCGGCTGTTTTCGGCCAGCATCTGCGCCATCACCTCGGCATCCGCCTTCATGCGGGCACGCACTGCATCGAACGCCTTGAGCATCTGGCCAATTTCGTCATGACCGGTCTCGATCTCGGGATCGGTCTCACCGCTGGCCAGCCGGTCGAAAAAGACGACTGCCGCGCTGAGTGGTCGCCGGATGCCGCGGATGACGACCGCGGCGAACAGTATCAGCAATGCAGTGGCGCCAAGAGCGCTGACCAGCATCAGGGTCGTGGCACGCGTCGCGTCGGCCTCCCCGGTGGCCACCGCTTGGGTGCCCACCCGCTCATTCAGATCGGAAATCTCGCGCAGCGTGGTCTGGGCAGCGCCAAAGAGCGGCAACACTTCACGCAGTTGGCTTTCCATTTTGGCAAAGAGCACCTTCTGCCCCTCGTCGGACTGCCCCTTGCTCAACGCCTCGATGGTCTCGCTCATCCGGTTGTCGGCGGCTCTCCACAGCTGCCACTCCTGGACGAACCGCTTCCACAGCACTGCCTCTTCTTCGGTCTGCGGCAGCGGTTCATAGAGCTTCCAGCCATCGTCGATGCGCGCCCAGATGTTCTGCTTCTCTTTCAATATGGCGGCAAACTGCTCCCGAGCCTTGGGGCTGCTCTGCAACACCAGCACGCCGCGGTTGGCCGAGCGTATCGCGGTCTGCCCCTCGGAGATCATGTGCAGCCCCACCACCGAAGGCAGCCGAACACTGCCGATTTCATGCATGGCGCGGGTGGTGTCACGCAGCCCCAGCACTGCGATGGTGCCGACGACAACCGTGATACCGATGGCAATGGCGAGCAAAAAAATCAACTTCGCCCTGATGGTCATTTTGGCAAACATGGTCAATGCTCCTTTGGGTTTTTCCGCTTCAATCAACAGCGATGCTGCTGAGACATTTCTGCGGTTCAGCCGCCTGCGCGGTCTGACCGGCACGTTTTGTCGTCGCCGCTCCAATCGACGACGACAATTCCGGGAGCACGGCCGCATTGACGGCCCAACCCCCTGAATTCCGGGTGGTCACGGCTTGTGAGCCGGGTTTCTTGTACATACAATCAGGCCGATGGAGATCGCGTTCGACCCGGACAAGAGTGCCCGCAATCTGCTTGAACGCGGCCTGTCGTTTGAGCGGGTGGCTGAGTTTGATTTTGAGTCCGCCCTGTTCGAAGAGGACCGTCGCCGGGATTATGGCGAGTTGCGCATCCGCTCCTTCGGCTTCCTCGATGGTCGCTTGCACGCCTTGGTCTTCGTCACGACCCAGGTTGGCATCCGCGTCATCAGCTTGCGCAGGGCCAATGCACGAGAAGTGAGGCATTACCATGAACAAACGTCCGAACCCTGAAATGATCGATGAGGAGAATCCAGAGTGGACGAAGGAGGCGTTCGCCCGCGCCGTACCCTTCTCCGCCTTGCCGGAGACGTTGCGCACACAGCTCTCATCGTTGCGTGGGCGTGGCCCGCAAAAAACGTTGCCCAAGGAGCGCATCACCATTCGCCTGTCGCCCGAGGTGGTGGCACACTTCCGTGCCACCGGCCGCGGCTGGCAGACGCGCATGGACGAGGCGCTGAAGGAGTGGCTGAAGACGCATCCGTAGCTTGGCATCGCCTGTCGCTCCACTGCTTCAGCCTGCCGCCAGCACGCGGTGGGGTGCATCGTCGGGACTGGCCCCAGTGATGCCGGCTTCGCGCACCACTGCCTGCTGAATCAGCGCTGGCACATCCAGAATCAGCGCCACATCGCCGCTACCGAGGATGGTGGAGCCGGAGATGCCCTTCAGCCGTGAGAAGATCTTGCCCAGCGGCTTGATCACGGTCTGGAATTCGCCCATCAGCCGATCGACCACCACACCGGCCTTCTGGCCACCGTACTGCACCACCACGATGTTCTCGCGCCGCCCGGGGTTGCCGCCGATCTCGAAATGGTCGCGCAACCGCACGAAGGGCAACGCCTCGCCACGCAGGTTGACATAGCGGCGATGGGCCAGCGCCTGGCGGTCGGCCTCCGCCAGCTCGACGCACTCCAGCACCATCCCCAGCGGCACCACGTAGGCGGCATCCCCGACGCCGACCAGAAAGCCATCGATGATCGCCAGCGTCAGCGGCAGACGGATGCGCACGGTGGTGCCCTCGCCGGGCACACCCTCCAGCTCGACGGTGCCGCGCAGCGCCTCGATGTTGCGCTTCACCACATCCATGCCGACACCGCGGCCGGAGAGGTTGCTCACCTGGTCGGCGGTGGAGAAACCGGCCGCGAAGATCAGCTGATGGATGTCGTGGTCGCTGAGATTCGCGTTGGGCGCGACGATGCCGCGGTCGATCGCCTTGGCCAGGATCCTGTCGCGGTTCAGGCCGCCACCGTCATCGCCCACTTCGATGACGACGCTTCCAGCGTCGTGGCAGGCATTGAGCATCAATCGGCCCCTGGCCGGTTTGCCGGCCGCCAGTCGCCGCTCGGTCGATTCGATGCCATGGTCCATGGCGTTGCGCACCAGATGGGTGAGTGGGTCACCGATCTTCTCGACCACACTCCGGTCCAGTTCGGTGTCGGCGCCGCGGATGACCAGCTCGATCTCCTTGCCCAGCTCGCTGCTGACATCGCGCACGACACGCTGAAAGCGGCTGAAGGTGGTGCCGATCGGCACCATGCGCAGTTGCAGGGCGCTGTCGCGCACCGCCTCGACCAGCCGCATCACTTCGGCGGTGGCTTCGTTCAGGGCAGCATCGGCCACCACCGAGGCACGCAGGTTGGCGCCCGCGCCAGCAATGACCAACTCGCCGACCAGATCGATCAGCCGGTCGAGCCGTTCGGCGTCGACCCGGATGCTCTGCGCCTCGCGGGCTTTTTTCTCCTTGATCTGCTGCTGTCTTTCCAGCACTGCTTCGACGACCGGCTGCTGCACCATCTGCTGCTCGACCAGAATCGCGCCGATCGGCTGATGCGGCGTGCCTGCGGCACTGCTCTGCTGCTGCAAGCGCAGCCCCTCGTCCAGTTCACGCTGGGTCAGGATGCCGCTTTTGACCAGAATCTCACCGAGGCGGGCCTCCTCTTCCGGCAGTGAGCGGATCAGCTCGATGTAGTCGCTGACCTGGCTGTCAGGCGGCAGGATGCGGACCGTGCTGCCATCGAGCACGAATTCGAAGACGCTCTCGATCTCCTCCTTGCTGGCACCGCTGTGAAAATCGATCTCGAAACCGAGGTAGCAGCACTCCGGATCGATCGCCGTCACACTGGGCAGCCTGTCGGTGAGCGTCGTCAGATGGATGATGTCACCCAGCGTGGCCAGATAGCGGATGAACGAGAAGGGGTCCATGCCGTTGCGCAGACACTCCTCGGCAAAGCGCAGCGACAGGTGCCAGTTGCCGCTGCGAAGCGGGCCACCACTGGTGTCGATGCGCGTTGTCCCCTGCTCGGCCGGGGTCACTGCCTGAATGACGCCGCTCACCAAGGGCTGCAACCGTGCCAGCAGGGCAGTGCCGGCGGCCAGCTGCGGTCCTTCATCGGCATCGCCGCCGGCTGCGACCGCCTCGATCAACAGGCCGATGTGGTCATGGCATGGCAGCAAGGTGGCGATCAGCTCGGCGCTGACTTCGATCCGTCCGTCACGCAGCGCATCGAGCACGCTCTCGACCACATGGGTGAACTCGACAATGTGCGTCAAACCGAACAGGCCGGCCGACCCCTTGATGGTGTGGACGGTGCGAAATATCGCATCGATCGCCTCCGCCACCTCCTCGGCCTGCTCCAGGCCGAGCAGTGCCTCCTCCATCTGTTGCAGCAGTTCGCGTGACTCGACGATGAAGGTGTCGAGCGCAACCCTCATCTCATCCTTGAAGCTCATTGGCCATCACCTCATGCACGGTCGGGTCGATGGGAGAGCACCAGCGGGTCATCGAAGAAGTTGACCAGATTGGCCAGCTCGAACAGTTCGATGACGGCCGGGCTGTGCAGCACGAAGCCGAGCCGCTTGCCACTGTGCCGCGCCTGCTGCTTGGCCATGATCAGCAACTGCAGGCCGGCGGTGTCGATCTCATCGACCGCGGCGAGGTCGATCTCCAGCTCGTCGCCACGGTCAAGAAAGGCCAGCAACTGCGCCTTCTGCTCGGCGGCGTGGTAGATGGTCATCTCGCCCTCGAATGCCAGCCGTTGCATCGTGATTTCCTCCTTTCTCCGGGCCATTAGGGCAGAATCAGCTTGGAGACGGCCTGCAGCATCTGTGCGGGCTGAAACGGCTTGACCACCCAGGCCTTGGCACCGGCGGCCTGGCCCTCGGCCTTCTTGCCCTCCTGCGACTCGGTGGTCAGCATGATCACCGGGGTGAATCTGTAGCTGGGCAGCTTCTTGACCTCTTTGACGAAAGTGATGCCATCCATGTTGGGCATGTTCACGTCGCTGATGATCAGATGGATCTTGCGGCCATCGAGCTTCGTCAATGCATCCTTGCCATCACAGGCCTCCACCACCTCGTAACCGGCCCCCTTGAGGGCAATGCCGACCACTTGGCGCAGCGAAGCGGAGTCGTCGACGATCATGATGCTTTTGGCCATGGTGGACTCCTGTTGGCGCTCGTTCAGAAAAAGGTGATCTCATTCGACTGCGGTGCTGCGACCGCCCGCCCCGCATGGGCCTGGTGCTGGTCGACCATCGTGTAGCGTCGGGACGACTCTTCGAGCCAGCGCCTGGCATCAAGCGGTTCCCGTGACCCCTGATCGCGCTCGAGCCACTGCTGCAGCGCACCCAGATCGTCGCAGACATGCCCCAGGATCTGCTTCACCCGATCCTGGAACTGCAGCGAGACCAGCACTTCGCTGAGCTCATCGCCAATCATCCGGTTCTGCGCCTGCAACGCCTGTGCTGAATCGAGCAATGTCGAGGCGGTCTGCTCGAACCGATCGAGCACGCCCGCGATGCGCGTTTCGGCACTGCTCACCCTGTCGGCATGTTGCTGTGAAGTGGTTTCGGAGAGCTTGAGCGTGTGATGGATGGCACCACTGACCGCCGCCACCTTCGCGTTGATGCGCTCGACAGTCTCGCCCGAGCGCAGCGACAGCTTGCGCACCTCATCGGCCACCACCGAAAAGCCCCGGCCCGCTTCACCGGCACGCGCCGCTTCGATCGAGGCGTTGAGCGCCAGCAGTTGGGTCTGGGTGGCAATCTTGCCCACCTCACCGGTCATCTGCTGCAATTCACCGGTGAAGGCGGCAAGCTGCTGGATGCTGGCTGCGGTGGTTTTCTGGGTTTGAAGCACCGCGTGCAGGGCGTCCATCACCACCTGGAGTTCGCCGCTGCTGTGTTGCAGCAGCGCGTTGAGGCTGCTGTCCTGATTTTCCTGCGAGGCCACCACACCGCCACTGATGTGGTCATAGAGATTGGCGAAACGGCTCGACAGCGCGGTGATGGCCTGCTCGGTCTGCGACTGCGCCATGTCGATCTGCCGCATCCAGATCGGCAACGCATCGCCACAGAACCGTTCGAACTGGAGCTGCTGCTCTTCGGTCCGGCTTACGGCGGTCGGTTCGGCGTCGGCATCGGCTTGCAGCGGCGCCACGGTTTTGCGGTACTGGCGACCGAGCAGTACACCCACGACACAGCCAGCCAGGAGCAACAGCGTGGATGGAAGCAGTGCCAAAGAGTCGGCCGGATGCACGGCCCACACCGTGAGCGCGGCGGCCAGACCCAACAGCGCAGGCGTCATGCGGCATGGCAGCAGAAATCTGGCCTGCTCCTTCGATTTCAGGTTCTCCGCCATCGAAAACATCTCCTTGAAAACTGTCTATTGCTTTGCCCGAACTCCCTTCGCTCTTGGCGGCCGCCTTGATGGCTTTTTGCAGGACTCACGGATAAACCTAGACCAGATTGGCCGCTTCGCAACTTTGTGTTCAGATCACCCATGAAAATGCACCACCACACCAACCAACCGCGGAGCATGGGCAAATGAACGATGCAAACAGCCTGAGCGGCCTGACCGTCGCCCTTGCCGAGAGCCGTGAACTCGACCTGCTGGCGCGGATGGTCGAGGAGCGTGGTGGCCGGGTATGGCGCTGTCCGCTGGTGGCGATCGTCGATGCGCCGGACGAAGCGGCGGTGCAGGCGTGGATCGGACGGATGATCGCCGGCGAGTTCGACCTGTTCATTCTGTTCACCGGCGAGGGGTTGCGCCGCCTGCTGGCGGCGGCCGGGCGCAGTCAGCGCGAGGCGGCACTGATTGCCGCCCTGGCCGACACCGAGATCCTCTGCCGCGGCCCCAAGCCAGTGCGCGAGCTGCGCAGGCTCGGGCTGAAGCCACGGCATCAGGCCAGCGCGCCGACCACCCAGGGGGTGATCGAGACCCTCGAACAGCTCGACCTGCATGGGCGCCGGGTCACCCTGCAGCTCTATGGCAGCGACCCCAACCCACCGCTGATCGACCATCTGGCCGCACGCGGCATCGTGCCGGTCACGGTGGCGCCCTACGCCTATGCACCAAAGAGCGACGAGATGCAGGTGGTGACACTCATCGACGCGCTGGCGCAGGGTGGCGTCGATGCGCTGCTGTTCACCAGCCAGCCGCAGTATCGCCGCCTGGTCGAGGTGGCACAGCGCCACGACCGCGGTACACAGTTGGCAGCTGGACTGGAGCGAATCAAGGTGGGAGCGATCGGGCCGGTGATGGCCGATCTGCTGCATCAACAGGGGGTGCGGGTCGACTTCATGCCCGAGGCGCGCTTCTTCATGAAGCCGCTGGTGAGCAGTCTGGTTCGCCACACCGAGGGCGGCGAGCCGGCCTGAGTCGCAACCCTACAGTTGCAGAAGCTGCAACCGGTCGTCGTCGTCGGCGGCCGCCGGCGCAGCGCTGGCGGTAAGGTTGACGAAATCGAACAGCCTGACATCGGCCAGTTGCGACGGGGCGACGTTGCGGATGGCGGCAAAGATCACATCGAGCCGGCCCGGCTGCTGCCGCTCCCACTGCTGCAGCATCTCCTTGACCTTCTGCCGTTGCAGATTCTGCTGCGAGCCGCAGAGGTTGCAGGGAATGATCGGGAACGCCTTCAGCCGCGCATAGGCGGCGATGTCCTCCTCGGTGCAGAAGGCCAGCGGCCGGATCACCACATTGCGCCCATCATCGCTGAGCAGCTTCGGCGGCATCGCCTTCAGCTTGCCGCCATGGAACAGGTTGAGAAACAGCGTTTCGATGATGTCGTCACGGTGGTGGCCGAGCGCGATCTTGGTGGCGCCGATCTGCTGCGCAAAGCTGTAGAGATTGCCGCGCCGCAGCCGCGAGCAGAGACCGCAGGTGGTCTTGCCCTCGGGGACGATGCTTTTGACGATGCTGTAGGTGTCGCGCTCCAGAATGTGGAACGGAACGCCGAGCCGGCTCAGGTAGCCGGGCAGCACCTCCTGCGGAAAGCCGGGCTGCTTCTGATCGAGGTTGACGGCGATCAGCTCGAAGTCGAGCGGCGCGTGGTCGCGCAGGTTGAGCAGAATGTCGAGCAGGGTGTAGGAGTCCTTGCCGCCGGAGAGGCAGACCATCACCCGGTCGCCCGCCTCGATCATGTTGTACTCTTCGATGGCACGGCCGACATTGCGCCGCAGCCGCTTCTGCAACTTGTTGAATTCGAAACGGTCCCGCTTCGAGAGCTGCTCGATCTCCATCGCCTCGCCTCTGCTGTCCGCCGCGCTGACTCCGGAGCCCTCCGCAGCATCGATCTGTCGTGTTGTCATGGTGTGCTCTCAAGGTTCGGCCGGCGGACGCTCGCCGACCGTGGCCGTCAGCTCCATCGGCTCACTGCCGCGCAGCACGCTGATTCTGACCTGCTCGCCCGGCCTGGCCCGGGCAATCTGCTCCATCGCCAGCCGGCCATTCCAGCTCTCCCGACCGCTCAACCGGGTGATGATGTCATTCTCTGCGATGCCGGCCTGCTCGGCCGGACTGCCGGGCACCACCGCGGTGACTCGCAGACCCTCGACCTTGGCGGTGGCAGCGCCGGGCAGTTCCACCCGCTCCACCTCGATGCCGAGCCAGCCGCGCACGACGCGGCCATGGTCGATCAGTGCCTGCATCACCTGGTAGGCCACCGCGGCCGGAATGGCGAAGCCGATGCCGAGCGAACCGCCACCCTGCTGGCTGTAGACCGCACTGTTGATACCCACCAGCCGTCCCTCGGCATTGACCAGTGCACCGCCGGAGTTGCCGGGATGGATGGCGGCATCGGTCTGGATGAAATTCTCAAAGGTGCTGAGGCCGAGGCCAGCCCGCCCGGTGGCGCCGATGATGCCGAAGGTCACGCTCTGCCCCACGCCGAAGGGGTTGCCGATCGCCAGCACCACGTCGCCCACCTCGATCTGCTTGCCGTCGGCCAGCTCGATCGGTTGCAATCCGGTCAATTCGATCTTCAGCAGCGCCAGATCGGTCTCGGGGTCGGCCCCGACCAGCCGGGCAGCGGCCTCACGCCCGTCGCGCAGCAGCACCAGAATGTCCTCGGCATTGGCCACCACATGGTGGTTGGTGAGAATGTCGCCCTTGTGGCTGACGATGACGCCAGAGCCGAGACTCGACTGCATCCGCTGTCGACGCGCCTCGTCGTTGCCGCCATGGATTCTGGCCAGCAGAGGATCATCGAGATAGGCGCTGGTCGCCGCAGAGCGCTTGCGGGTGTAGACATTGACCACCGCCGGCGCGGCGCGCTTCACCGCCTCGGCGTAGGAGGCGACGACCGCAGGAGGCGTCTCACGGTGCGGTTCGCTGACGGGCGGCGGTGCAGCCGGCGGCGCGGCGGATGGCGCCGGAGCGGGCACTGGCTCGGGCTTGCGCAACCAGTCAGGCGAATTGAACAGCAACAACAGGCCCACCAGCAGCCCCAGCAGGGCTGCGATCAGCAGCTCACGCGGACCCCGGTTCATGCCAGTCCGAAAATCGCCGTGGCGGTGGTCCGGATCGGGTCAGTCAGCATCCGCTTCAAGGCTGATCGAGGCCGTAGTCATCGGCCAGCAGCCCCTTCTCGTCAGGGTGGCGTTTGGGTGCGTAGTCGCGCGGCGGCGTCAGTGGCAGCTCATCGCTGAGTGGCAGCCGCTCGGTCAGCCGCTCCTTCTGAATCCGGTTCTGGATGACGATGCGTTCGACAGCCTCGCCGTTGCACAGCCGCTGGGCGCCGCTGGCCAGATGGTCGAAGACGTCGCGGTAGCTCTCGGAGAGCCGGCCGACCAGCTCGCTGGTCTGCACGAAGTGGCTGCTCACCTCATCGCGGTACTGGTCGAACTCCCGCTCCAGCGCGCGGGCATCGTGCTGGGCCTTGGACCCCCCCTGGCGCAGTGCAAGCAGCCAACCCATTGCGCCGCCCAGCAGGACGGCGACGACAAAGATCGAAATGGCTTGCCAGAACTGCAGCGTGATCACGGGCGACTCCAGAGTGATGCCGGCCAGGGAGTTCCCTGGACATTGCTAGTGTAGCAAGCCCACCACCGTGAAGAAACGCGCCCGGTCTTCGGCAACGCGGATGACACCGACAGGCGGGGAGCCCCAAAACGACAAAGACGCCAGCTGGCGTCTTTGTGCGTGGCTCAACGTCAGAACGACATCAGTAGGACTTCGGCAGACCCAGCAGATGCTGACCGATGTAGTTGAGGGTCATCTCGCGGTTGATCGGCGCCACCTTGCCCAGCCGCGCGCCGACGAAGCTGTGCAGCATGTCCATGCTCTCGGTGAAGCCGTAACCCCCATGCACCTGCAACGCGGCATCGGCGGCGCGGTAGCTCGCCTCGGAGGCGGTGTACTTGGCGATGTTGGCGGCAGCACCGGCATTCTCGCCATTGTCCTGCTGCCAGGCGGCCTTCAGCGTCATCAGCCAGGCCACTTCCAGCAGCGCGGCGGCATCGGCCAGCGGATGTTGCAGCCCCTGATAGGCACCGATCGGCCGGTCGAAGATGACCCGCTGGTTGGCATACTCGACACCACGCTTCAGGCACCAGCGTCCACCGCCAACGGCACCGGCGGCGACGACGATCCGCTCGGGGTTGAGGGCATCGAACAGGTAGGCAAGCCCCTTGCCCGGCTGCCCGATCACATTCTCTTTCGGCACCCGCACGTTGTTGAAGTAGACGAAGTACTGCCCTTCGGTGTTCTGCAGCATGGTGTCCATCGGGTCGAAGGTGAGGCCCGGCGACTTGGTGTCGACCACGAACAGCGTCAGACCCTCATATTTTTTGTCTTGCCCCACCTCGGCATAGGACTGGGTGCGCGCCACCACCAGCACATGGTCGGCCTGGTTGATGCCGCTGATGAACAGCTTGGAGCCGTTGAGCACATAGTCGCCGCCATCGAGCTTGCCGAGGGTCTGGATCTTGAAGGTGTTGGTACCGGCATTGGGCTCGGTGATCGCGAAACAGCAGCGCTTTTCACCGCGCGCCATCGCCGGCAGCCAGCGCTGCTTCTGCTCCGGGGTGCCGTGCTTGGAGATGCAGGGCATCGCGATGCCCTGGTTGACGACGAAGTAGAGCAGCGCCACGCCATGGCTGGCGAGCCGCTCCTGCAGCAGGGCCAGCTCGGTCATGCCCATGCCGGCGCCGCCATACTCCTCGGGACAGGTGATGCCGAGGTAGCCCATGCTGCCCAGCTCATTCCACATCTCCTGCGGAAAGCGCTTGTGTTTGGCGCACTCAAGCCAATATTTGCGATCGAACTTCTGCGCGATCTTGTCGGCGGAGTCGACGATCAGTTGATGCTCTTGCGAAAGGGTGAAATCCATGACGACATCCTTGATTGATTATTGTGAATCGTTGAATTTGCCCATGAGCGCCGACGCGCCCGTGGAAGCTGGACAATACCACAGCGTTATGATCGAACGAATAGCCTGCTGGCCCGCCTCGGCTCGGCAGGCCGACCGCTTCAGTGGAATGCCTGCCCCAGCACCAGGGAGAGCACGATCAGCGTGACCATCACGCCAATCAGTACGGTCACGGTGATGCCCAGCCGTTTGGCGACGGTCGTATCTTCATTATTGTGCATGGCGCGATGCCTCATGAGTCGGGTGGATCGATGGCTTGCAAGCCGCAGCGCCCACTGTTCCAGTGTCCGACTCCATATGCATTGATCAGGATCAATCTCCGCGCACTCTTGCCTGAACATCACCCGGATGCTCTAAGATGGGCAGGCGAACCGGCACGAACGATCACAACAATAACAAGAGGTGCAACATGTATCTGACAGGCAAGAGTGCATTGGTGACCGGCGGCGGACGCGGCATCGGCCGCGCCGTTGCGCTGCGCATGGCCGCCGAGGGGGCCGCCGTGGTGGTGATGGACCCGGGTGTCGGCCGCGATGGCCGTAGCACCGAGGGCGCGCCGGCCAGCGAGGTGGCCGAGGAGATCCGGGCCGCCGGCGGCCAGGCCGTGCCCTGCCACGAGCCAGTCGATGACCACGCCGCCGCCGAACGGGCGGTCCATCTCGCCGTCGAAGCCTTTGGCCGGCTCGACATCGTCGTCAACTGCGCCGGCGTGCTGCGTGAGCGGATGATCTGGAATCTGACCGAAGATGACTGGGACACGGTGATCCGCGTTCATCTCAAGGGCCACTACAACATCAACCACCACGCCAGCAAGCTGATGCGCAGCCAGCAGAGCGGCCGCATCATCAACTTCTCATCGGATGCCTGGCGTGGCAGCGTCGGCCAGGTCAACTATGCCGCCGCCAAGGGCGGCATCGTCAGCATGACGCGCGGACTGGCGCGTGAACTGGGACGCTATGGCGTCACCTCCAATGCGATCTGCCCGATGGCGGCAACGCGGATGACCCTCAACGAAGGGGTGATCGCCGGCATGAAGAAGCGGCTGGAGGCGGGGCTGATCACCCCGGAGCGCTTTGCCGCGATGCAGGCCATGCCCGGGCCGGAGTATGTCGCGCCCTTCGTGGCCTATCTGGCCAGCGACCATGCCGCCCACATCAATGGGCAGGTGTTCCATGTCGAGAAGGGGCGGGTCTCCATCTACTCGGAGCCGGTCGAGGAGCGCGCGCTCTACAAGCAGGAGAACGATGGCCACTTCACGCTGGACGACCTGATCGCCCAGGTGCCACAGACCCTGCTGAATGGCTACCACAACCCGGCGCCCCGCGAATCGCAGCCGTAAACAGGGAATCCAACCACCCAAGGAGAGCACGATGGCAGAGAAACAGGTAGGCACCAACATGCCCCTCGGCACCGTCGCCGAGGGCCAGGCCATGGTGGGCAAGCGCAGCCGCACCCGCTTCCACACCATGGATGTCAACTGGCCGATGATCAGGATCTACGCCAGCGCGATGGAAGATGGCAACCCCTGCTACTGGGATGTCGACTATGCCCGGCGTCGCTTCGGCGACATCGTCTCGCCGCCCGGCATGCTGATGGTCTGGGGCATGGGGCTCGACTGGCAGCCCGACGCGCCGGTCGTCGCCGACGATCCGCCGCTGATGAACATCCCGCTGCCCGGCACCACCATCATCAACGTGGTCACCGAGACCGAGTTCTTCCGGCCGATCCGGGTCGGCGAGCGGCTCAATGCCCAGGAAGAGCTGGTCAGCGTCAGTGACGAGAAGAGCACCCGGCTCGGCGTCGGCTGCTTCATCCGCACCCAGACCAGTTACCGCAACCAGGCAGGCGAGCTGGTCGCCCTTCACACCAATGACGTCTACCGCTACCGGCCCCACGACAAGGAGGTGACCCCATGACCCACAGCATCGCCGGCGCCTTCGGCAAGAAATACCTCTACCGCACCTGGGGCGAGGTCGAGGTGGGGCAAGCGCTCCCCGAGGTGAGAATGCCGATCAGCTACCGCCGGGTGGTCCAGATGACCGTCGCCACCCGTGATTTCTTTCCCGGCCACCACAACCGTGAATATGCCCGCAACCAAGGGGTCGACGACATCTACCTCAACACCATGACCTACCATGGCCTGATCGACCGCTATGTGCTGGAGTGGGCCGGACCCGAGTCGTTCCTGCGCAAACGCTCGATGCGCATGGGCACCTCGATCTGCGCCGGCGACGAGGTGGTGATGAATGGTCGGGTGACCGCCAAGGAGCGCGAGGGCGAGCATGGCTTGGTGGTGGTCGAGATGGTGGTCGCCAACCGCGCCGGCGTGCCCTGCTGCCCGGCCACCGTCCGGCTGTGGATGCCCGATCAGTGAGTGATTCGCGCGGTCAGCCGTGACCACCATCACCACCATCGACCTGCAACGGCTCGGCCTGAAGCCTGACGATCGCCTGCTCGATGTCGGCTGCGGGCTGGGCCGTCACACGCTCGCCGCCTACCGCCACTGTTCGCTGCTGGCGGTGGGCGTCGACCTGTCGCTGGCCGACCTGCAACAGGCGCAGCATCGCTTTGGCGACTTCGATCAGGACTCACCCCACCGCAGCGCCCTCTGGGCCCAGGCCCACGGCGCCCGGCTGCCCTTTGCCGATGCCAGCTTCGACAAGGTGATCTGCTGCGAAGTGCTGGAGCACCTCGACCGGCCGGAAGCGGTGATCAGCGAACTGGTGCGGGTGCTCAAGCCCGACGGCCTTCTGGCGGTTTCGGTGCCCAGCTACTGGCCGGAACGGCTCTGCTGGCTGTTGAGCCGCGACTACCCGGCCGACGTCGGCCATCTGCGCATCTTTTGTGGCGATGAACTGCCGCGCGCCATCGAGGCCAGCGGCCTGCGCTGCATCGCCGAGCACCGCGAGCATGGCCTGCACTCACCCTGGTGGTGGCTGCAGGCGCTGCTCTGGTCTCGCCGAGAGCAGTCGTGGCTGGTGCGGCGCTACAAGGATTTTCTCGACTGGGCGCTGTTCCGCTCGCCCGCCTGGCTGCGGCGGCTGGAGCTGCGGCTCAATCCGCTGCTGGGCAAGAGCCGGGTCTTCTACTTCACCCGGCGCTGACCCGCCTCTTCAGCCGGCCTGACGCGACTCCCCGCCATGCCAGGCATGGAACTCGGCCGTCTCGGCCTTGCCCATGTAACGGGCCAGCGTCCTGGGTTCGGTATGCAGCAGATCGACCATGATCAGCCCATCGAGGCTGTTGTTGAACTGGTCATCGACATTGAACGCCAGAATCTGCCCGCCGAACTTCAGATATTGCCGCAGCAGCACCGGAATGCCCTTGCCGTCCACCTCGAGTTCGGCGATCAGGTCATCCACCGCCTCGACCGAGTTGAGGTGTGCCCGCGCACTGTCCACCGCCTTGCCGGCACGCGCCCGGAATGGCGAGCGCGGCTTCACCAGCTTCGCCAGCGTCGGCTGGCTGTTGTGGATGCGCAGAAAATCGACCAGCAGCTTCTGCGACAGCGGCTGATAGTCGCTGCTGATGCTGACCGGCCCGAACAGGCGGCGGTAGCGCGGATTGCGGTGCATGAAGGTGGCGATGCCCTTCCACAACAGCAGCAGCGGCGCGAAGCTCTTTTGATACTCCTGCCGCACGAACGAACGCCCCAGCTCCAGCGCCGGATTGAGCTGATCGATCAGCCGCCGTGAATAGCGGAACAGCGAGTGGCTGTAGAGCCCCGCCACCCCCCGGCTGGCAACGATCCGGTCCGACTCACCGAGGCGATAGGCACCCACCACCTCGTCGGTGTCGCGGTTCCAGATGAAAAGATGCAGGTAGTAGGCGTCATAGGCATCGAGATCGAGCGCCCGACCGGTGCCCTCGCCCGCGGCGCGAAAGCTCAGCTCGCGCAGCCGGCCGATCTCGCGCAGCAGATTGGGAATCTGCCCGGCAGTGGCGCAATGCACCTGCAGCGCACCGCCATCGACCAGCCGCTGCGCTTCGGGCAGCGCGTCGACCTCCTGCCGCAGCAGCGCGCACTCGACCGGCTCGATCAGGGCGCAACCGCTGGTCTGACCCCGCTCGCGCTGGCCGCCGGCCGGCTTCGCACTGTTGCGCAGCATGTAGGTGCGCATCCGCAGATAGTCGATCAGCGCCTGATCCTCCTCGATCTGCTTCAGGCGGCTCCAGGGCTGCACCTTGCCGATGCGGATCGGGATGGTGGTGTTGGTCTTGTTGAGCAGCTCTCGCGGCAGCATCACGGTGCGCAGCAGCGGATGCATCAGACCGGCAAGCTGGAACAGCAGGCTGTTGGCGCCATGGAAGTAGACCGGCTGCGCCGGCGCCTGCGCCAACTGGATCAGCCGGCCGATGCTGCGGCTCCAGGTCGAATCCTCGATGCCGCGAAACGGCTTGAGGTTGGAGACCTCGCCGGCCGGAAAGACCATCAGCAGCCCGCCCTGCTTCAGCCAGCGCAGCGCCTCCTTCATCGGACCGATGTTGCTGCGCGCCGCCCCGGCACCACCAAAGGGATCGACGGCAATGAACAGATCACGCAGCTCGGGAATGCGCTTGAGCACGAAGTTGGCCATGATCTTCACATCGGGCCGCACCTGGCGCAGCAGCGCCGCCATGATCACCCCCTCGATGGCACCGAACGGGTGGTTGGCCACCACCACCAGCGGACCACTTTGCGGAATGCGCGCCAGCTCCTCGTCGGCCACCTGATAGTGAATGTTGAAGAGCTCGAACAGCTGTTGCAGAAACAGCTGCTGATCACTGCAGGGCGCCAGCGCGCTGTAGAGCCGGTCGAGCTTCTTCAGCGACAGAACACGCTCCAGCAGTGCCTCCATCGGCCGGCTGATCGCACGGTTGGGAATCGCATCGAGGGTGCCGGTGAGGCTGAACGGGGTTTCGGTTGCGGCGTCGCGCATGGTCATCGCATCCCTTTGAATTGGAATGGCGATGACGGTAATCAGCCCGGATGACAGTCAGATAAACCGTGGGTCAAGATTGTGTGACAGCAAGGTGATCTCAGTTTGCATACAAAGGTCTCAAGGAAACCGTGGTCTGTCCCCGATTCTCCCTCCGCTGTCCCCGATTCTCCCTCCGATTCTCCCCTTCAGCACTCAGTTGTTCGTATTCGTTTCCCATCGCAACACCTTAACAAGGTGTTGCACTTGATTATTGAGCCGGCCCTTGCATCTCATAGAACAGCGCCGATCAGACTTTCTTGATGTACTGGGACTTCAATTGCATGGATCCGAATCCTTCAATCTTGCAGTCGATGTCGTGGTCGCCATCAACGAGGCGAATGTTCTTGACCTTCGTTCCGACTTTGACAACTGAAGATGAACCCTTAACTTTGAGGTCTTTGATAACGGTTACCGAATCTCCGTCTTTGAGTTCGTTGCCGAAGGCGTCTTTCCACACGCGCCGGTCTTCAACAGCCTCTTTTGAAGCAGTACTCCATTCGTGGCCGCATTCCGGGCAAACATACTGGCCACCATCTTCATATGTGTAGGCCGAATTGCACTTCGGACAGCACGGAAAATTGCTCATCATTATTCCTTTTCAAAAATCTCTTATAGAAAAAGTTGACACCTGATTGCGAGCCCTAACAGGCCGTTGAAAAACCCGTCCCCTGTCATGGCATGATGTTGCCAATATTCTGCTGATGCGAGCTTGAGCGATGCGTGGTCATTCTGATTCCCAAGCTGACCAGGGGAATTGGGGACAGACCACGGTTTCCTGCCTTCTGCTCTTCACAACAGGTTGATTCAAAAAGATTGATTCTCACGAAACACACCTCCCTGTCTCCAGGCGACACGCCGGGTTGCCGTTCGCAACCGATATGCCGCAGCCCTCCTCACAACCTCACTCCCCCGCTACCCGCACTTGGAATCACCGCAGTTGAGGCAGGTGAGGCAGCCATCCAGCAGCACCTTGGCCTTGAAGTGGCATTTGTCGCACAGTTGCGCCTGGGCCGGAAAGTGGCCGCCCTCTTCGGCAGCTTCGTCGGTCTGGGCATCGAGCGGGGTCAGGGCGAACTCCTTGCGTTTCTCTTCGAGCAGCTGCTTCTGGGCGGCGTCGAGTTCGGGCGCCTTCAGCATGCCGATGCGGATCAGATGCTGTTCGATCACGTCGCCGATCTCGGCCACCAGCGAGGGGACGTACTTGCCGCCCTTCTTCCAGTAGCCACCACGCGGGTCGAACACCGAGCGCAGCTCCTCGACCAGGAAGGTGACGTCACCCCCCTTGCGGAACACGGCCGAGATGATGCGGGTCAGCGCGACGATCCACTGAAAGTGGTCCATGTTCTTGGAGTTGATGAAGATCTCGAACGGCCGGCGCAGTTCGTACTCGGTGCCGGGGTTGAGCAGGATGTCGTTGATGGTGATGTAGAGGGCATGTTCGGAGACATGGCCCGGCGTCTTCACCTTGTAGGTGTGGCCCTGCAGGATGTTGGGCCGCTGCACCGACTCATGCATCTGGATGATGTCGGCCGCGCGCTTCTCGGTCGCTGCCGGGGCCGGTGGCGCGGGCGGCGCCGCGGCCGGGGTGCTTTCGTCCTCTTCCTTGATCACCTTCTGGCCGATGATCTTTCTGTCGATCTTGATGCTCATGGTCTCACCTGGGTGTGGGGTTGCCGCTGGGGTTCAGAACTTGCCGTAGTAGCCCTCTTTGAGCGCATCGTAGAGGTTGGCGGCGGTGTGGGTTTCACCTTCGTATTCGATCTCGTCGTTGCCCTTCACTTCGACGACGCTGCCATCGTCGAGGGTGAACTGGTAGCGGGTGCGCTCCAGATCCTGCTCCTTGACCAGCACGCCCTGGAAGGCTTCGGGGTTGAAGCGGAAGGTGGTGCAGCCCTTCAGCCCCTGGTCGTAGGCGTACAGATAGATCTCCTTGAAGGTGTCGAAGGCGAAGTCGGTCGGCACGTTGATGGTCTTGGAGATCGAGGAGTCGATCCAGCGCTGCGCGGCGGCCTGGATGTCGACATGGCTGCGGGCCGGGATGTCGTCGGTGGTGACGAAGTAGTCGGGCAGTTGCGCGGCGGGGTCGCTGGCATAGGGCATCGCGTCCGGGTTGACCAGCGCACGGTAGGCGAGCAGTTCGAACGAGAAGACCTCGACCTTCTCCTTGCTCTTCTTGCCGGCACGGATGACGTTGCGCGAATACTGGTGGGCAAAGCTCGGCTCGATGCCGTTGCTGGCATTGTTGGCCAGCGACAGCGAGATGGTGCCGGTCGGGGCGATCGAGCTGTGGTGAGTGAAGCGGGCGCCGACGCTGGCCAGTTCGGCCACCAGCTCGGGTTCGACGCTGGCAACGCGCTGCATGTAGCGGCTGTAGCGGGCATGCAGCACCCGGCCCGGCAGTTGGTCACCCACCTTGTGGCCATCGACGGCCATCTCCGGCCGCTGCCGCAGCATTTCGGCGGTGACGGTGAAGAGCTCATCCATGATCGGCGCCGGCCCCTTCTCGCGGGCCAGGTCGAGCCCGGCGCGCCAGCCGGTGATCGCCAGCTCGCGGCTCACCTCGTCGGTGAAGGTGACCGACTGCGCATCACCATAGGTCATGCGGAGCATCGCCAGCGTCGAGCCGAGGCCGAGGTAGCCCATGCCGTGGCGCCGCTTGTGCATGATCTCGTGACGCTGCTGCGGCAGCGGCAGGCCGTTGATTTCGACGACATTGTCGAGCATGCGGGTGAAGACCAGCACCGCCTCGCGGAACCGTGGCCAGTCGAAACGGGCCCGCTCGGTGAAGGGGTCGAGCACGAACTTGGTCAGGTTGATCGAGCCCAGCAGGCAGGAGCCATAGGGCGGCAGCGGCTGCTCGCCACAGGGGTTGGTGGCGCGAATCTTTTCGCAGAACCAGTTGTTGTTCATCTCGTTGACCTTGTCGATCAACACGAAGCCCGGCTCGGCGTAGTCGTAGGTGGCCGACATGATGCGGTCCCACAGCCGCTGTGCCGGAATCGTCCGGTAGATCCGGCAGGCCACCAGCCCTTCGGCATTGACCACCATGCCATCACTGACCGGCCATTCGAGCCAGAGGATGTCGGGATGCTGGTCGATGTGCGGAAAATCGTCGGCCTCGTCGGAGCGGATCGGAAAGGCCAGCGGCCAGGGGCGCCCTTGCTTCACCGCCTGGATGAAGTCGTCGGTGATCAGCAGCGACAGATTGAACTGCCGCAGCCGGCCATCCTCGCGCTTGGCGGCGATGAAATCGAGCACGTCGGGATGGCGCACGTCGAAGGTGGCCATCTGCGCGCCGCGCCGGCCGCCGGCCGAGGAGATGGTGAAACACATCTTGTCGTAGATGTCCATGAACGACAGCGGCCCCGAGGTGTAGGCTCCGGCGCCCGAGACATAGGCGCCGCGCGGGCGCAGTGTCGAAAATTCGTAGCCGATGCCGCAGCCGGCCTTGAGGGTCAGACCGGCCTCGTGCACCTTGCCGAGGATGTCATCCATCGAGTCGCCGATGGTGCCGGAGACCGTGCAGTTGATGGTCGAGGTGGAGGGTTTGTAGGCCTGGGCACCGGCGTTGGAGATGATGCGCCCGGCCGGAATGCAGCCCTGACGCAGCGCCCACAGAAAGCGGCGGTACCACTCCTCGACCTTTTCCGGGCTGCTCTCGACCTCGGCCAGCGCGCGCGCCACCCGCTGGTAGGTGGCATCGATGTCGGCATCGACCGGCGCGCCACTCTTCTGCACCAGGCGGTATTTCTTGTCCCAGATATCCTGCGAGGCCTCCTGCAGCGGCAGCTCCATGGCGGCCGGGAGGCTGTTGCTGACGGCCGACAACCGGGTTGAAGTCATGATCGTGCTTCCTGTGCGGGTGTTTTTGTTGTGCGTTGGACTGCGCACGGAATACTACATCATGTGCCTTAAAAATAAAAACACACCAGATATAGTGTAAAGAGCAAAAAATTCTTGCGAAAGGAACTTTGCCGGCAGATCAGCCGGTTAGCAGAGATCGGCTGCGCTCACCCAGCTCGACCGGGTGAGCGAAACCGCGGAGCGGATCCGGCTCAGCCGGCCTGCAGTGGCCAGAACAGCGGAATCAGCAGCACGGTCACCGCACCGACGATCAGGTTCATCGCCGCGCCCATGCGCAGAAAGTCGGAGAACTGATAACCGCCCGGGCCATAGACCATCATGTTGGTCTGATAGCCGAGCGGCGTCGCGAAGCTGGCCGATGCAGCGAACATCACCGCCACCGTGAAGGGGACCGGATCGAGCCCGAGCGGCCCGCACATCGCCAGCACGATCGGCAGCATGATCGCCGCGGCGGCATTGTTGGTGATCAGCTCGGTCAGCAGCATCACCGTGAAGTAACTGAGCGCCAGCAGCAGCCAGGGGTCGCCGCTGGCCAGCGTCATCAGTTGTTGGGCCAGCATTTCGGCGGCGCCGCTCTTCTCCAGTCCCTTGCCGAGCGCCAGGCTGGCGCCAATGGTGATCAGCACCGGCAGATCGAGGCTGCGCCGCGCCTCGCTCGCCGAGCAGCAGCGGGTCAGGATCATCAGCCCGGCGCCCAGCAGCGCGGCATTGAGCATGTCGAGCAGCTCGAAACTGGCGAGGCCAATCACCCCCAGCAGGATGGCCCAGCTGATCGGCGCCTTGTCATGGTTGGGCCGCTCCTCGTTCAGGTCGTTGATCACCAGAAAGTCGCGCAGCGCATGCTGGCGGGCGATGAAAGAGGGGCGTGCCTCCAGCAGCAGCAGATCACCGGTCTGCAACTCGATCGAGCCGAGGTTGCCCTTGATGTGGCGCCCGCCGCGTGCCACCGCCAGCACCACCGCGCCGTAACGGCTGCGAAACTGGCTGTCGCGGATAGTCTGCCCGATGCATTCGCACTCGGGCGAGATCACCACCTCGACCAGCCGCCGCTCCGGGGCATTGCGCTCGATCACCGGCTCGGCGCCTTCCGAGGCGACCAGCCCGTTGATGCGCAGCACATCGATGATCGCATCGGTCTCGCCGACGAAGACCAGCCGGTCACCGCCTTCGAGCCGCTCCTCGCTGGTCACCGCGGTCAGGATGTGGCCACGGCGCTCGATCTCCGCCAGATAGATGCGCTGCAGGTGGCGCAGTCCGGCCTCGATGATGCTCTTGCCGACCAGCGGGCCATCGGCGGCCACCGCCACTTCGAAGGTGAACTGCTTCTTGTTGGCGAATGCCTGCTCGGTCCCCTGCCGGTTGGGCAGCAGCCGCGGCGCGGCCAGCATCATGAACGACATGCCGACCAGCGCCACGGCAATGCCGAGCGGGGTGATGTCGAACAGGCCGAAGCCGGGGCGACCGGTCAGCGTCTGGTACTGACCATTGACCACCAGGTTGGTGCTGGTGCCGATCAGCGTAACCGTACCGCCCAGAATCGAGGCGTAGCTGAGCGGGATCATCAGACTCGACACCGGCACCTTGATCTTCTTGGACCAGCGCGCCACGGCGGGAATCATCGTCGCCACCACCGGCGTGTTGTTGATGAAGGCGCTGGCCAGCATCACCGGCGCCATCAGCCGACCGATGGCGCGCCGCTCGCTCTTCGGCGTACGCAGCAGCTGGTTGACCACCAGATCGACACCGCCGGAAGCGCGGATGCCCCCGGCCAGCACGAACATCGCCGCCACCGTCAGCAGACCACTGTTGCTGAAGCCGGAGAAGGCCTCACTGGGGGTCAGGATGCCGCTCATCGCCAGCACCAGCACGGCCGCCATCATCACCATGTCCGAAGGAGCGCGAGTGAAGATCAGCAGCAACAGCGTCGAAAGGGTGAGTCCAGTGGTCAGCCAGACCTGCCATGCCAGTGCCATCGTCACCTCTGGTGTGCTGTGAAAATCGATCGATCTGATTCATAGCCTAGCAGGCCGTTGAAAAACCCCGTTCGCCATTCGATCGGATGGCGTTTTACACCCGGAAAATCCGGTTGAGGCATGTTTTTGGGGGTTTTGAGCCTCCTGAAGGTCATTTTGAGTCTCCCGAGAGCCGTTTTCATGGCCTTTGGACGAATTTCTGGCACAGTGATCCTGCCATGGGAGCCCTTTCATGGACGCGGCAGAGTTTTTCAACGACCTGCTAGCCTGCATCGCCAGTGCTGCCATGCGGCATGGTTTACGCACGCACGCGTCGAGCCAACTTCTTTATCAGTGAAGAAAAGCGGTTGGTGACATGGGTGAGACGAAGGCAGCAGTGCGATGGCGGAGGGGGTGGGATTTGAACCCACGAAGGGCGTTAACCCTTGCCGGTTTTCAAGACCGGTGCAATCAACCGCTCTGCCACCCCTCCGGCGGCCGCCATCTTACCCCAGCCGACCGGGGAATTGAATTGGACTTTTTTCGCAGGCCAAGCCACCCGGATCGAACTGGCTGAGTGCCGACCGCCAGGCAGCCAGCTTCTGCTGCTGGCCGAGGGTGGCATGGGCCGGACTGGTCGAAGGCAGCCGCAGGCAGCGGAGCGATGTTTCATCCAGAGCGGACCGCACATGGCGCAGAAAGCACTGCTCGGCCTTGGCACCATTGAAGAGAATGGCGTGGATTCGCGGATGTTGGCGCAGAAAACCGGCAATGTCGTTGAGCTCGAGCGAAGCATCGTCGATCTTCGCATCGGCGCTGCCTTCGCGGCGGCAGGCGTGGAGCACATCCCACAGCGCGATGCCGGATGACTTGAGCGCCTCGAGTCGCTGCGGGTAGGCGAGCGCTGCGTCAAAACCGCAGAGTTCGGCCATGATCGGCCAGAACCGGTTGCGCGGATGGGCGTAGTATTCGCCCAGCCGCAGCGAGTGGCCGCCCGGCATGCTGCCGAGAATCAGCAACCGCGCCCGCGCATCCGCGATCGGGGCAAACCCCTCCAGCCGGACCATCGACGGCCGGCTACTGCGCCAGCGCCTCACGCACGAAGCGTGGCAGCACACCGGCCGCCTGGTGGATCTGCGGCGTGTAGTAGCGGGTGTCGATCCCCAGCTCGTCGAACCGGGCCGGTCCCGTTTCCGCCAGGGTCACCCCCTGACCGCCGAGGGTGACGCTCCACCAGCCCGAAGGGTAGATGGTGAGCGGAAAGGTCAAGGTACGGCGGCTGCTGAAGCCGACCTGCGCCAATCCGTCGTGCACCCCCCTGATGATGCTGCCGGCGTGGAACAGCGGCGATTCGCTCTGCTGCACCAGCACGCCCTGGGCACCCAGTGCCCGGTGGCAGTCGCGGTAGAAGTCGGGGTGGAACAGCCCGGCAGCGGGGCCGACCGGATCGGTCGAGTCGATGATGATCACGTCGAGCGAATCGGCCGGGCGTTCACGCATCCAGGCGATGCCGTCGGCAAACAGCAGTTGGGCGCGCGGGTCGCCATTGCTGCCACACAGCTCGGGAAAGTACTGCTCCGACACCCGGGTGACCCGCTCGTCGATCTCGATCTGCCAGGCCTGCTCGACGCCACGGTGCTTCAGCACCTCGGTGAGGGTGCCGCAGTCGCCGCCGCCGATGATGGCCACCCGTCGGGGCGCGGGATGGCTGAAGAGCGCCGGATGGGTGATCATCTCGTGGTAGATGAAGTGGTCACGCTCGCTGAGCATGAAGCAGCCATCGATCAGCATCACCTTGCCGTAGCTGCGGCTTTGGTAGATCTCGATCTTCTGGAATTCGCTCTGCTCCTCGTGCAGCTTGGCCTCGACCGCAAGCCCGATCGCCGAGCCCTCGTCACCAAACCGCTCGATCACCCAGGCGTCGCCGTTGCTCATCGATTGTCCTCGTTTGTCATGTCACTGAAGTAAGGCAGTCATTACCCTGTGCCCGATCACAGCGGGACGATCGACAGGCAAAGTGCTCTGGCTGGCAGAAAAGAGCGGCTATTATAGTGAGTCCGCCCGCAGCACGCGCTGCCGAGTGCAGTGCAGCCGTCCATTTTACCGACCACCACCCATCGTCGACCTGCCGTTCGCGCATCACAGAGGAGTATCCCGATGGCGCATGACCACACCATGACCGCCGCCGCCCATTTTCGCGTCGCCCGCTGGGGCGAGGGCTACTTCGACATCGATGCACAAGGGGAGGTGGTGGTGGCGCCCCGGGGCGCACGGGCACCGCAGCGGTTCAAGCTGACCGCCATCGCCGACCGGGTGCGGGCCCAGGGGCTCAACTACCCGATTTTGCTGCGCTTCACCGACATCATCGCCGACCGGCTGACGGCACTGTCGGAGGCGTTCGAGCAGGCCCTCGCGCGCAGCGGCCATGCCAGCGGCTACCGGGCCATCTATCCGATCAAGGTGAACCAGCAGCGCGAGGTGGTCGAGGCGATGGTTGCCGCGCAGAAGCAGCGTGGCTATGTCGGCCTCGAGGCCGGCAGCAAGCCGGAACTGCTGATCGTGCTGGCCAATGCCGAACCGGGCTGCACCCGCATCGTCTGCAACGGTTACAAGGACCGTGACTTCGTCCGGCTGGCGCTGCTGGGCGAAAAGCTCGGCCACTGCGTCTATCTGGTGATCGAGAGCCTGAGCGAGGTCGAGCTGATTCTCGACGAAGCCGCACGCCTCGGTGTGCGGCCTCGCCTCGGCGTGCGGGTGCGGCTGGCCACGGTGGCCAAGGGCAACTGGCAGAACACCGGCGGCGAGAAGTCGAAGTTTGGCCTGTCGGCAGCGCAGATTCTGACCCTCGTCGAGCGGCTGCAACGCGCCGGACGGCTCGACTGCCTGGAGATGCTCCACAGCCACATCGGCTCGCAGATCGCCGACCTCGAGGACATTCGCCGCGGCAGCCAGGAGGCGGCGCGCTTCTACGGCGAACTGCACCGGCTGGGCGCCGCCGTGCAGGTGGTCAACCTCGGCGGTGGCTTGAGCGTCGACTACGATGGCAGCTTCTCCAGCAGCTACTTCTCGATGAACTACCGCTTTGCCGAATATGCCGGCGCGATCATCGAAGGCATCACGGTCGAATGCGCCCGCCGGCAACTGCCGTTCCCGCAACTGATGAGCGAATCTGGACGGGCGCTCACCGCGCACCATGCCCTGTTGCTGACCGATGTCGCCGACGTCGAACGGCCGGTGCAGGAAGTCGCGCCGGCCGCCACGCTGCTGGCGCAGTGGGCCGAGGTCTCGCCGGTGCACCGGCGGCTGGTGGAGTGCCATCAGCGGCTCGAAGCGGGGGATCTCGACCATGCGCGCAACGCCCTGCAGTGGATGGAGGGATGGCTGGACGAACTGGAGACGCTGTTCGCCGCCGGCGAGGTCTCGCTGCGGCAGCGGGCCGAGGCCGAGCAGTTGCATGCGATCAACTGCCGCAAGATCGCCGCCCTGCTCGCTGCGACAGACATTCCCGACGATGGCCTGCTGGCCGCACTGCGCGAGAAGCTGGCCGACCGGCTCTATGTCAACTTCTCACTGTTTCAGTCGATGCCGGACATCTGGGGCATCGACCAGATCTTTCCGGTGCTGCCACTGAGCGGCCTCGATCAGCCTCTGCAACGCCGCGCACTGATTCATGACATCACCTGCGACTCCGATGGCCGGCTCGACCGCTATGTCACGGCCGAACGCACCACGCTGGCGCTGCCGGAGTTCGACCCGCACCAACCACCGCTGATCGGATTCTTTCTGCTGGGTGCCTATCAGGAGACCCTCGGCGATCTGCACAACCTGTTCGGCCGGGTCGACTCGGTCAATGTCACCCAGAGCGAAGCGGGCGAGCTCTGCTTCACCGAGACCATTCCCGGCGAGAGTGTGGCACAGGTGCTGCGCGCGGTCGATTACCAGCCGGAGCAGTTGTTCGACCTTCTGGCAGAGCGGGTGCGGGAGGGAATCGAACCGGGCGCAGAGCGCGAACGGCTGCTGCAACTGATTGCCATGCAGGCTTCGACCCACACCTATTTCAGGCGTGACACGGAACAGAGATGACCTGCGAAGGACTCCCCGCAGCAGCGGGGAGTCCGAAAGCAGCGCGGATTGGATTATTGCAGCAGACCCTCGGCCTTCATCGCTTCGCGCACGGCTGGACGTTCCATCATCCGGGCGCGAAAGGCTTGCAGGCTGGGGTAAGGCGACAGGTCGAGCTTGGCATAGCTCGACCAGCCGCTCACCACGAACAGATAGACATCGGCCGCGCAGAAGCGGTCGCCGAACAGATAGGATTTGCCCGCCAGCGCCGCATCGGCCAGCTTGAGTCGCCCTGACAACTGCTGCACCACCCCCGCGCGGGCCTCGTCGCTGATGTTGGGCCGGAACAGCGGGGCAAAGCCCTTGTGCAGTTCGGTGCCGATGAAGCCGAGCCACGAGACCATCTGATACCAGACCGGGCTCTTCGCCGGCGGCACCAGTGCGGTGCCGGTGGCATGGTCGCCGATCCAGAACATCAGCGCCGGTATCTCGGTCAGCAGTTCACCGCTGTCGAGTTGCAGCGCCGGCACATAACCCTTGGGGTTGATCGCCAGAAAATCGGCACCGCTGGCGGTCTTCTTGCTGGCCAGGTCGACCCGCTCCAGCTCGAAGTCGAGCCCCGCCTCGCGCAGCAGGATGTGGGGTGCCAACGAGCAGGCGCCGGGCGTGTAGTACAGTTTCATCGGGTTGTTCTCCGCAGGGATGAAAAGGTGAGCCACCAATGTGCGCCACCGCTGCACGATGGTCAACCGTGTCACCGTGACCACCCGGCGCGACCACAAAAAACTGATAGACTCGAAAACCCCGACCCACTCATCACCCGCTCCATGACCCCATCACGGCCCGCTGTTGCCGAATTGCGCCGACTCGCCGCGCTCGCCGGACCCATTCTGGTGGTGCAAATGAGCTACACCGGCATGAGCGCCACCAACGTGATCATCGCCGGTCAGCTGAGTGCCACCGATCTGGCGGGAGTCGCGGTGGGGGCGGGCGTGTGGATACCGATCTACCTCACCCTGTGCGGACTGCTCTACGCACTGGCACCGCTGGTGGCCTACCGCCAGGGCAGTGGTGCAACGGCCCAGATCAGGCCACTGCTGCAGGTTGGCCTCTGCTGTGGATTGGCACTGGCGGCGCTCGGCATGCTGCTGCTGTGGAACATCGAGCCGCTGCTGCGCTGGATGGGCAGTCCGGAGCCGGTGCGGCGGGTGGCGGTCGACTACCTGCGTGCGCTCTGTGCCGGCATTCCGGCGATGATGCTGTTCCAGCTGCTGCGCAACCTCAACGAGGGACTGGGACTGCCCCGACTGGCGATGCGGGTCGGCACGGTCGCCTTCGCGCTCAACATCCCACTCGCCTGGTGCCTGGTGACGGGTGAAGCGGGACTGCCGGCACTGGGGGGCGCCGGCTGCGGCATCGCCACGGCGCTGCTGTTCTGGGTGATGTTCGCGCTGCTCTGGCTGCTGTCGCGGCGCGATGCGCGCATCGCGCCCCATCTGCGCGGAACCGTGCGTCTCGATGGCGCGCTGTTGCGGGAGTTCCTGCAGCTCGGCCTGCCGATCGGCGTTGGACTTTTTCTTGAAAGCGGCCTGTTCGCACTGGTGGCGCTGCTGCTGGCGCCGCTGGGCGCGGTGGCTGTCGCCGCCCATCAGGTGGCGCTGAACATCGCGGCCACCCTGTTCATGCTCCCCCTCAGCCTGGCCCTGGCACTGACGGTGCGGCTGGGACACCATCTGGGTGCCAGCGCTCATCCGGCCGCCCATCGCACGCTGCGGGTGGCCCTGGCGATGGCCGCCGTCATCGCCACCGGCAACACGCTGCTGATCCTGCTGCTGGGCGAGCCACTGGTGGCGCTGCACAGTGGCGATGCAGCTGTCCGGGCGCTGGCGTTGCGCCTGCTCTGCTATGCGGCGCTGTTCCAGCTTTCGGACTGCATGCAGATGACCCTGCTGGGGGCGCTGCGCGCACTCGGACAGACCCGCGCCACCATGTGGATCGCCTTTTTCGTCTACTGGGGGGTCACCCTGCCGCTGGGTTACAGCCTCGGCATCGCCGACTGGCTGGGCCCGCCACGTGGGGCCGAGGGGCTCTGGATCGGCCTGACACTGGGCATCACGCTGGCGGCAGTGCTGCTGGGGTGGCGTCTGCGGCAATCCTCGCTGTTCGACAACACGCGTGCGCAAACCTGGAAGGGTCCGCCTCGTACGCTGTCCGATCCGAGCGGATCGTCATGAGCCTCCGCTATCTGGCCTCGTTGGCTGAACCGCCCAGACAGCGCGGCGAGTCGAGCGAACCACCGCCACGCGCCTGCCATTCGGCCAGCGAGTAGGTGTGCAGCGCCAGCGCATGCACACCGCCAGCCAGCGGTTCGCGCAGCAGCGCATAGATCTGCCGATGACGGGCCACCAGGTTTTTCTGCGCGAACTGATCGCTGACCACCGTGACCTTGAAGTGGCTCTGCGCACCGGGTGGGACATTGTGCTGCTGGCTCTCATCGACCACTTCGAGGTATGCGGGCGCCAACCCGGACTGCAACAGCTCTTCGATGCGGATCGACATGTTCATCGTGCGCTCCTGTGGACAGAAATTGGCAACGGTTCGCACGTTAACGCAAATCCGGTCCCGATGCCCAGCTTCGCGCTCATTCAGCGGAATTGCGCCTTTTCTGGCCGATGCACCTATAATTGGCCGCAGCTTTCAACGCGGCGAGCAGATGTTCGACCTGTGACCACTTCCGAAGCAGCAGAGCGCGATCGCGGCATCATGGCCAGCCGGTTGACGCACCCTTCAGGCCATCTTCCATCCTCTGCAAGAGCCATCCTTCCTTGTCAATGAACAGTGAACGGGTGCCGGTCTTGAAGTACCGCCGGATCGGTCGCGCGGCCGGTCGCCAGGAGCGTTCTCACTGCGTGTCACCGCAGAGCTTTGCCGAACAGATGGCCAAACTGCACAAGAAGGGCTATCAGGCGGTCGGCATCGACGGTTTCATGGCCTGGTTCAGGGGCGAGGCCACTTTGCCCGAAAAGGCATTCCTGCTCACCTTCGATGACGGTTTTTTTGATCTCGACCGCCATGTGGCCGATCTTCTGCAGGAGTTTCAGTGGCCGGCGGCGATTTTTCTGGTCACCGGTCTGATGGGGCAAACCGACGAGTGGATGCAGAGCCAAGGCACATCGGCAGTGCATCGACTGCTCGACTGGGAGCAGGTCGAGGTGCTGAAGACGCTGGGGTTCACGGTTCACGCCCACTCCCGCAGCCACCGCGATCTCACGCTGCTCGATGATGAACAGCTCGCCAGCGAGGTCGAGGGCGCAAAGCGCGATCTGGCCGAACATGGCTTTGACGCCCACTTCTTTGCCTACCCCTACGGGCGCTGCGATGCACGGGTCATCGCAGCGGTCAGAGAGGCCGGCTACGAGGCGGCTTTCTGCAACCAGTGTGGCTTCAACCGGCCGCAGCGCGATCCTTTCCAGATCCGCCGCATCGAAGTGCATGGCAGCGACTCACCGGTCAATCTGCTGCGCAAGATCGAACTGGGCACCAATGATGGCTCGCGCCGGGCACGGGCACGCTACTACCAAAGCCGTCTGCAGGCGCGAATCAGGCCGGGGTCCGGATGAGCGCCTCCACCATCCAGGCCAGCGTCATCGTCTGCACCTACAACCGTGCCGAATCGCTGCGCCACACCCTGAACGCGCTGGCCGCACAGCAGTTGCCGTCTACGGTCGAGTGGGAACTGATCGTGGTCGACAACAACTCCAGCGACCAGACCCGCGAGGTGGTGCTGGCCGCGCAGGCGCAGTTCGCCACGCTGCATTATCTGCATGAACCCCGACAGGGGCTGTCGTTCGCCCGCAACTGCGGCATCGCGGCGGCACGCGGGGAGGTGCTGCTGTTCACCGACGACGATGTCCGCCCCGAACCCGACTGGATCGCCACGGTGCTGGCCGCGCTCGAGCGCGAACAGGCCGAGGCCTGTGGTGGCTACATCGCGCCCGACTGGGAGGTCGCCCCGCCAGCCTGGCTGACCGAGCGTTTTTACGGTTTTCTGGCCATCAAGACCGAGACCGCAGCCTGTCGGATCGACACGCTCGACCGATTGCCGTTCGGCGCCAACATGGCCTTTCGTCGCCAGCTGTTCGACCGTTTCGGCCGGTTCGACACCGAGCGCGGCCGCAAGGGCAACCAACTGGCCAGCGGCGAGGATGGCGAGCTGTTCGCACGGCTGATCAGGGCCGGCATCAAGGTGATCCATGTGCCCGAGGCGCGGGTGCATCACCGCATCGAGGCGTTCCGGGTCGAAAAGCGCTACTTCCGCCGCTGGCGCTCGCACACCAGCCGCAACTTGGCACAGACGGTGGGGCTGCCGGGAGAGCGACGGCTGGCGGGAATTCCGCTCTATCTGTTTGCCCAGCTGGCCCGCGCGGCCTGGCGCACATTGGTTGGCTACCTGACGGCACCGGCCGATGAGGCCTTCCACCGGGAGGTGGTGCTGTGGCATTTCATCGGCACCCTCGATGGCCTGTGGCGCAGCCGCCACCGGCCGGTACAGCCCTGAAGGTCTGACCGGGCAAGGATGCGCTCATGTCAGCTTCGTTGACGGTCTTCATCTGCACCCACAACCGGGCCGAACTGCTGCGCCGGACCCTGCACCACCTGAATCAGGCGCGGCGACCGGCGATTTCAGTGTCGATTCTGGTGATTGCCAACGCCTGCAGCGACGACACCCAGCGCCTCCTCGAGGCCTATCAGGCAGAGGCCGCAGAGCAGGATTGGCTGGCGCTCGACTGGCATGCCGAACCGCGCCCGGGCAAATCCCATGCGCTCAACTGCGGGCTGGCGCTGATCGAGAGCACGCTGGTGGCCTTCGTCGACGATGACCACCGCGTGGCCGAGGATTTTCTGGTCGAGACCGTCAAGGCTGCCGCGGCCTTTCCCGAGACCACCCTCTTCTGCGGCAGGATCCTGCCCGATTGGGATGGCAGTGAACCGGCATGGGTGCACGACGAAGGACCCTACCGCATCTATCCGCTGCCGGTGCCCTGCTTCGACTGCGGCGATGCAGGATTCGAAATCGACGCGCAGGGTCGGCTCCCCGGCGGCGGCAACCTGTTCGCCCGCACCGAGGCCCTGCGACGCACCGGCAGATTCAGCATCGAACTGGGGCCGAAGGGACACGATCTGGGTGGCGGCGAGGACACCGAGTTCATCGCCCGCGCCCTGAATCAGGGCGAACGGTTGCGCTACATTCCGACCGTGGTGCAACACCACTTCGTCGAGCATGAGCGGCTGGAGTTGCGCTATCTGCTGCGCAAAAGCTATCAGCGCTCCAAGGCGGCGATGCAGATCCAGGCGCCATCGCGGCAGATTCCACGCTACATGGTCCGCAAGCTGGTGGAGCATGGCGGTCGGGCACTGTTCAGCCTCAATGTTTCCCGCAGCCGCTTCTATCTGATGCGGGTCGCCGCCACCCTGGGCGAGATCGCCGGCACACGCGCTGCCCGACAGCAGCGTCCGTCATGGTGTTCATTCGACCGGCCGCTGCGCTGGCCACTGTGGCTGGCCGCAATCGGTACCGGTCTGACGGGCATGGCCCTGACCCGGCCATCACTGGAGAGCGAAGCCGTGGCGGCGCTGACCAGCAGCGCGGTCATGGCGCTGCTGCTGACGCTGGCGCTGGTGACCAAGTCGATCATCGACTTCAGCCAGACCGGACCGCAGATTCGGGACGAGGTCACCGGCGCCTTTCGCTTTTACACCCTCTATGCGATGGGACGGCTGGCCTTCTGGTGCTGGCTGATCCTGACCCTGACCGGCAGCCTCGGCGCGGCAGGCTGGATGGCGGTCAGCACCTTGCAGCAGGCGGACGTGCCGGGCCCCATGGCGCTGGGCGCTGCCGCGCTGCTGTCGAGCGGCATGGTGGTTCTGGGCCGCTTCTGCCACCTGCTGCTCCATCGACCGGCCGCGCTGGCGGCCTCTGCGCACTATCGGCTGAGCCGGCTCTATCCGCTGTGGCGACGGCTGTCGCCGGCGCGATTGCGGCATGCCGCCACCCTGTTGCTGCTGATCCCGACCGGGCTGCTGACCGCAGCGGCCATTGTCGCCCTCCTGCGTGGCGAACCGGCCCTGGCAGCGCTCCACGGTGGTCTGCTGCTGACCCTCACCGGCATTGCCGGCTGGAGCTTTCTGCCCAGAGCATTGCAGAGCGGCCCGCTCCGCACCGGCGCACCGATGAACCTGCTGATGATCGGTGTCGACACCCTGCGCTCCGACCGGATCGGCCGGCTGCGCCACGGCAAGCCGTTGAGCCCCACCCTCGATGCACTGGCCGAGCGCGGCCTGTTCTACCCCAACTGCTACACACCCTGCGCCCGCACCGCACCGAGCCTGATCTCGCTGCTGACCGGCACCTGGCCACACCGCCACGGCGTGCGTGACAACTTTGTCGATGATGGGCAGACGCAACTGCCGGTGACCGCCCTGCCCGAACTGCTGCGGGCGGCGGGCTACCACACCGCGGCCATCTCCGACTGGTGTGGCGCCGACCTCGGCAAATTCAGCTTCGGCTTCGAGCAGGTCGATCTGCCGGAGGATCAGTGGAACCTCAAGTATCTGATCCGCCAGGGGCCCAAGGATCTGCGGCTGTTCCTGTCGCTCTTCACCCACAGCCACTTTGGCCGTCGCTTTCTGCCGGAGCTCTACTACCTGGCCGGCATCCCGCTGACCCGCCATCTGAGCCAGCGCGCCTGCCATGCCATCGACCAGCTGGCCGGCCAGCCCAAGCCGTTCTTTCTCAACCTGTTTCTCTCCACCACCCATCCGCCCTTCGGTTCGGAATATCCGCACTACATCAGCCAGAGCGATCCGGCCTACCAGGGCGAGTCGAAATTCGTGATGACCCGGCTGACCGATCCCTTCGAAATCATCGCCCGGCAGGGCGAGGCGCGCGAGGAGTTCGACCTCGATCAGATCATCGACCTCTACGATGGCTGTGTCGCCAACCTCGATGCCGAACTGGCGCGCATCCTGCGCCATCTGCAACAGCGTGGCCTGACGCAGAACACGCTGCTGGTGCTCTACAGCGACCATGGCATGGAGTTCTTCGAGCATGACACCTGGGGCCAGGGCAACTCGGCGATCGGCGAGGCCAGCCCGCGCACACCGCTGATCCTGGTCGATCCGCGCCAGCCGCCTCGCGGAAAATCAGCGGCGGTGGTGCGCAGCATCGATCTGCTGCCAACGCTGCTCGAACTGCTGGGAATCACCGCTGCCGACGAGATCGATGGCGTGTCGCTGGCGGCCCATCTGACCGAGGGCAGACCGCCCGCCATGCTCGACGCCTTCAACGAAACCGGCATCTGGCTGACTCCTCCACCGGGGATGCCGGCAGACCACCTGCGCTACCCCGACCTGCTCGAACTGATCGAGGTGGCAGACAAGCGCAGCGGCACCCTCGGCATCAAACCCGATTATCGGCAGCAGATCGTGCTGGCCAAGGACCGCATGCTGCGCCGCGGCCACTGGAAACTGGTCCATCAGCCGCTGCAACAGGGCGCGCGCCAGCTGCTGTTCGACCTGGAGCAGGACCCGCACTGCCGGCATGACCTGGCGGCGCAGCACCCCGAGGTGGTGGCGCAATTGTGGCCGCGGCTCGATGGCTGGATCATGGCCGATCCGCTGATGCGGACGGCGCCGGGACCGGCTGGGGATGGGGCCGTCAGGAGCCCTTGAGCTTGGCCAGCCGTTTCTGCAATCCGGTAGATTGCGGCGCGACCTGAAGGCCACGCTCGACTGCCTGCAGCGCTGCTTTGCGGTCACCGACAGCCATGTAGGCATCGCTCAGGCCGATATAGGCCTTGTAGTAGCTCGGGTTGAGACGGATGGCGGTTTCATAGTCGGCAATGGCTTCGGCGGGACGTTTGGCCAACTCCAACGCACGTCCTCGGGAAACCAGCACCATCGGTCGCATGTAGAAATTCTCACTGACATGCCCCAGAACATAGTTGCAGCCATCGACTGCCTGACCGAGATTGTCCCGTCTTTGCGCCTCATTCGCACTGCTCACTGCGCGCTGGGTAAAACGCAGACAGTCGCAATAGTGGTGCATGTGCACCCAGTTAGCTTGATCGGAGGTGTCGCGGCCCTGGTTGATCACTGCGACACACATGGCGTTCTCTTCAGCAGTCCGGGCAAAATCCTGCGCCATCACGGCCATGGAAAAAAACCACAACAGGCCAAGACAATACCTCATACGCTTCATCGCTCTCTCCTCATTCAGGGTTGCGCCGACCATTCGGCAGCAGCTGCACGGTCTTCTGCGCCACGCTGTGCCATGAAAAATCCCGTCGGGCACGGCTGAGCGCCTGGGTGGCCAGCTGCTGGCGCAGCGTGGCATCTTCGAGCAGGGTCGCGATGGCCGCCGTCAGCGCCGGCAGTTCGGCGCCATCGATGCGCAGCCCGGTCTCGCCATCGACCACGGCATCGCCGGTGCCGCCGGCCAGTCCGGCGATGGCGGTGCGACCGCAGGCGGCTGCTTCGAGAAAGACCATGCCGAAGCCTTCGGTGTCGCCATCGACCTCGCGGTTCGGCATCACGAACAGCTCGCAGCCGTTGTACCAGCGCGGCAGAGTGTCGGTCGGCACATGGCCCAGCAGGTGCAGGCGGTCGCGCACCTGCAGTTCGCTGGCCAGCCGGGCCAGAGGGTCATGCTCCTCGCCAATGCCGATGATGGCATAGTGCGGGTCGAAACCGGCCTCGATCAGCGCGGGCAGCGCCCGGATCACCTGATCGAACCCCTTGCGCCGGCTGAGCCGGCCGACCGACAGCAGCAGTGGCTGCTCCGGGTCGACACCGATCGACTGGCGCAGATCGGCCGCCGGCAGTCCGGGGCGAAACCGCTCGATGTCGACACCGGGGAAGAGGGTCCGGATCCGTGCCGGATCGACCCCCAGCTTGCACAGCTCGTCGAAGGTGAAGCGGCTGTTGGCGATGATGCAGTCGGCCCGCCGGTAGCTGAAGCGCATCACCCGGCGCTTCAGCGGCTGGGTCCAGGTGGTGATCTCTTCGCCATGGGCGTAGATCAGCAGCGGCACGCGCCGGCAGACGGCGACCAGCCAGCCGATCAACCCTTCCGGCAGCACCCGGCCGGCATGGACCGCCACCACTGGCTGGGTGAATGCCAGCTTCAGGCTGCTGCCGAGCAGCTTCAGGTACATCGCCAGACTCTCGGGACGCAGCCAGGGGTGGCGCTGCAACCGCAGTCGATGGATCGAGTTGGGGTGGTCGCGGTCATGCTCGTCCGAACCCGGCACGGCGGCGGTGACGACATGGATCTCCTTGCCGCCGATGCGCCGGTAGACCTCGTCGAACCAGACTGCGGTGCCGCCCTTGGTGGGCAGAAAGAGTTCGGTGATGACCAGCAGCGGGTGGTTCATGGCTCGGTTCGCGAATGGAGGTTCTGGAAGCAGCCGCGTGCCACCGAGGCCACCTGCCGCAGACTGGCCCATGACGGCTGTTCGCTGAGCAGTGGCAGGACGGCAGCGAGCGCCTGGCGACGCTGACCGCGGCGCAGCAGGGCCATCGCCCAGTCGAAGCGGGCATGGCGGCGGGCGCCGGCGACACCGGTCCGGATCCAGCGCGGCATCTGTTCCAGCCCGGCGATGGCGGAGAGCGCCCGCACCGTCTCGGCCTGCGCCCGCACCGGATCGCGCCGGGTCGCGCTGGCGCCATGAATCAGATAGACCGCCAGTGGCTGGCAGTGCACGCCGATGCGTTGCGCGCGGGCGCAGAGCCGGATCAGGAAGTGGACATCCTCGCAAACCGGCAGGCCGAGCGGATAGCCGCCAAGCTCGATGAACCAGTCACGCCTGACACTCAAGGTGTGGGTGTCGCCAAAGTGGGCTTCGATGAAGGAGGCGATCTGCTCGCCACCGAAAAAGGCTTGGCCCGCCGCATCGGCCTGTTGCAGCAGCTGCCGCCCGAGCGGGGTGCTGACCATCGAACGGCGCAGGAAGTTTCCGGCATCGTCGAAGTAGTCGAAATCGCCGGTCATGAAGCCGACATCGGGGGCGCGCTCCAGCAGCCGGGCATGGGCTTCGAGCCGGCAGGGGTGGTACCAGTCATCGGCATCGAGAAAGGCCAGCCAGTCGCCGCTGGCCAGCGCGGCACCCTGGTTGCGCGCGGCCGAGACCCCCTGGTTCGGCTGGCGAAGGTAGCGGATCGCGCTGCCATAACCGGCGGCGACCCTGCCGGAGTCGTCGGTCGAGCCATCATCGACGACGATGATCTCGTGCGCCGGATGGCGCTGCGCCAGCACCGAGTCGATGGCGCGCGCCAGGGTGGCGGCACCGTTGTAGACCGGAATGATCACCGAGAAGCTGGGGCTGCCCGTCGTCATCACCCGCGCCCCGCCAGCAGCAACAGCCCGCTCAGTTGGAACCAGCGGCTGAGGCCGGGCTCGATGGCGCCGCGGCGCACAAAGAATTTCAGCCGTTGCAGTGGCTGATGGAGCATCCAGTCGGCATCGTTGCGGTCGATTCGCTCGGCCAGTTCGAGGGTGGAGAGAAAGCGCAGTTCACCATGGTGTCGCAGCGCCTGCTCCAGCAACCATTGCAACTCCTGGAGCGCGCGTTCGCACAGCGCGCTGTCGCCGATGAAGTTGCTGCGGTGGATCTCCAGCAGCGTGGGCCGCGCCAGGCGGCTCTGCTGCGTCAGCGCCCGCAAGCCATCCTCGGCGGTGTGGCCGCGCTCGGGCTCGAAGTAGCACTCCCGCACCAGGTAGCCGAGCCCCTGCCGGCTGCGCTGACCGTTGTGCAGCACGACTCCGGCGTCACGCAGTCGACCGGTGGCATCGCGTGCCTGCCAGCGCCGCCCCGGGGTGACGACATGGCGCACTCCGCCACGGCGCCAGCCCGTCTCGACGGCCTCCTGCCACAGAAAGGTCGGTGGCACCGCCACCCGCGGTGGCTCGCCGAAGCAGCGCTGGAACAGTGTGGCCTCGGCCTCGGCCGCTGCCTCGGCCTCGGCCGCCGCCGGGGCGGCCGGCGGATCGAGCCGCGGGTTCCACCAGCGGCTCTGCAGCGCCGAGGGCAGTGTTTCAGTGCGCAGGTTGGCGGCATCGCCCCACCATTGACCGGCCGCCGAATCGCCGGCGAGCCAGTCTGCAAAGGCCGCCGGCCAGTAGTGGGCCGCGCCGTGCAGTTGCGGTGAGAAGAGTCCGGCATCGATGCCGCGTTGAATCACTGCCCGCAGCGGTTCGGCGGCCGGTTCGTCGAACTGGCGAATCTGGAGCTGCCCGGCCTGCTGCACCGGTGCGCTCAGCACCAGACCCAGTGTCATCACCGGCGGGTGGTCGACGGCATCACGAAAGGCAGCGAGCGTGTCGATCAGCCGGTTCAGCGCCGCCTGCTGGGTCGGCGGCGCCGGCGCCCAGTCGTCGCTCTCGAAGATCAGCACGGGGCGGCTCAGGCAGGGTTCGCACCACAGCGCCCGAAGCGCGCCACGCAGACGCCAGCCCCAGCCGAGCAGCAGTGCGAGCCAGAGGGCAACCAGCCCCAGCCCGATCATCGGCCCGCTTCGCGCAGGTCGCCGCAACCGCCACTCACCGCGGATAACCCATGGCAGCGGCCACCTCGGTCAGTTGCGGCAATACCCGCTCGACCTTGTCGGCAAAGCGGCTGCCGCGCCACTTCTCGACGCCGATCGGTGAAAAGGCGTTGTAGGGCCGCTTCAGCACCGTGGCGCAGTGGTGGGCCATCGCCGCATCGAATGGCAGGTCGCAGGATTCGAACAGCGTGCGAAAGCCCCCGACCGGGTCGTCGACCAGTGCCTCGTAGTGGATCTCGCTCCATTGGCGCGGATCGACCGCATCACGCGCGGTCAGAATCGCCTGGTTCATCGCCTGATACTGGAAGGCGCAGACCGCCTCGACGCTGGCATGGCGGTAGGCCTCCCACCCCTCGGCCAGAAAAAAGCACCACTGCCGCAATCGGCCCTGCTCCAGCGCCACCTCGCCGGGCAGCTGTTGCGACCAGGTGGCAAACTCATCGGGCCGCATCCAGCCCTCGATCAGCGAGTTGACGTTGTCGCCCGGCTCCCGCTTGACGTAGACGAAGTGGGCGCGGGGGAACAGCCGCAGCAGATAGGGGATCGACAGCCCACCCTGGTTGTTCTTGTCGACCCAGCGCTGATGGCCGGTTTCGGCGTAGAAATGGCGGGCAATCCGGTCTGCTTCTTCCGGCGTGGCCAGTTCGGCGGCGACGGCATGGCTCTTCCAGCCGATGGCGGCCGGTGGATGGAGCGCCGCCCAGAAGTCATGGGTCTCGCGTTGCAGCGAACCCAGCGCCACCGATTCGGAAAAAGTCTTGTAGACCAGCGTGGTGCCGGCGCGGCTGCAGCCGACGATGAAGAGCGGTCGGCAGTCTCGCATCCTGAACAGCGGCCAGGCGGCATCACGCAGCCACACCTGCGCGCGTCGCTGGTGGTGGCGCAGGGTCTTGTCGACCTTGTGCCAGAAAGAGGTCTCAGCCATGGCCCGCCACCCCCGGTCGTGCAAGCACACTGCCGGCCTGCTCCAGCTTCCACAAACCAGTCACCCGCAGATCGCCGGTGGCGATGCGGTGACCCACCGCGATCAGGGCCAGCAGCGCATAGTAGAAGTCGAAATAGGCCAGCCCCAGAAAGAGTCCGGCGGCCGCATAGCCGATCAGCGCCACCTGCAGCATGGCGGCCAGGTCGCGCAGCCAGCGCTGCTGCGGATCATCTCCCACCAGCCGGATGGTGCGCCCGGCCAGCAGCAGCCCCGACAGCCCCAGCAGCAGGAACAGGGCAAGGCCGACAAAGCCATGCTCCCCCAGCACCTCGAAATAGATGCTGTGGGCATCGTGGACATCCCAGGGCACCGGAGCGTAAAGGCCAAAGACCGGCCCCTGGAAGCAGTCGAATCCGCCCCCCATGAGCCGATCCTGCGCCAAATTGAAGGCCATCTTCCAGGCGTTGATCCGCCCCAGCGCCGAGGCATCCTGGTCATAGGTTTCGATCGTGCTCATCCGATAGTGCCAACTGTCCGGCATGAAGCTGTAGATGAAGGCGCCGACGGCCACCATCGGCACCAGCAGCAGCAGCGAGCCGCGACTTTTGAAGAACAGATAGAGGCTCATCACCAGCACGGCGACAAAGGCGCCGCGCGACTGAGTCCCCACCACTGAGACAAAGCAGAGCAACATGCTCAACAGGCAAGCCTGCTTGGCCCAGCGTGCACTGGCCTGCAACTGCAGGTAGCGCAGCAGCGGAATGGTCATGATCAGCGCCAGGCCAATCTCGTTGTTGCCACCGATGAAGGTGCCACCCGGGCCATAGACTGCATAGCTGCCACCGCTGGTCAGCGTGAAGATGCCGCCCTTGACGCCGTAGAAGGCGAGCGACAGCGCCATCACCGCCACCAGCGCCTGGATCCGTTCGCGGCTGACCGCCAGCATCATCACCACGAAAGTCATCAGAAAAATTTTCCACACCTTGTCGAACTGCCGCCAGGCCAGTTCAGGAAAAAAAGCCGTGATATTGGTGATCAGCATCCAGAACAGGAACAGCAGCAGCAGGATGGTGATGCCATTGACCGGCACCTTCTTCTCTTCGCGGGTCAGCAGCAGCGCGGCCAGCGTGGCCAGCGCCACCAGCATCGCGAACGGGAACTCGCGCGCGAACCCCCAGCTCAGCTTGTGCGGGTTGAGATAGCTGAGCCACGACCACATCAGCACACCGAGAAAGGGGCGGCTCAGGATCAGCGGCAGGCTGCCCATCACCACGATCAGCACGAAGAAATCACGAAAGCCGCTCATTCGCACTCCTCACTCTGTTTCGCGGTCAGGCATTCGGTCGCCGGGGCGTTGCCTGGGTGACCGGCCAGCCGGCGGAACTGCTGTACCAATGTGCTGACCCGCTGTTCCCAGCCGTTGCGGCCCACATAGTTGGCCAGATAGCCATGGTCGACCTCGCATCCCAGCCACGCGTCGATCGCCGCGATCAGCGCCGCCTGATCCTCCAGCGCGACGATGGTGCCCAGGCGCGGATCATTGATCACCTCGGCATTGCCGCCGACATCGCTGGCCACCACCGGCAGGCCGCAGGCCAGTGCCTCGAGCAGCACATTGGCCCAGCCCTCGTTGCGGGTCGGCAGCACGAACAGGTCGGCCGCCGACAGCGGCAGCCGCAGCCGCTGCGGTGGCAGGGCCCCGAGAAAGTGAACCCGCCCCTCGAGCCCGAGCGCCTTCACCTGCTCGCGCAGTTGCGGCTCGATGTTGCCCTCGGCGCAGGGACCGCCCACCAGCAGGTAGTGCAGTTGCGGATGGCGCTGCAGCAGGGTCGGCAGCGCCGCGATGACCCGATGAAAACCCTTGCGCTCGACCAGACCACCGACGGTGATCAGGATCCGCGCCTGCGCCGGCAAGCCGAGTTCGGCACGGGCGGCCTGGCGGTCGAGCGGATGGAAGCACGCCCGATCGACGCCATTGGGCACCACCAGCAGCCGTTCCGGCGCCGCGCCCAGCTCCAGCGCCAGCCGGCGCAATGAATCGGAGACGGTAAAGAGCTGGGTCGCGCCAGTCACTGCCTGACGCAACCGGTTGCGCTGCACACCCTGGGCATGTGGCACCTCGGTGCCGCGCAGGGTGATGGTGACCGGTCGCTTCAGCCAGCGGCCGAGCAGCACCGCCGCATAGCCATCGGGGTAGCCGAAGTGGGCATCGATCAGGTCGATCTGCCCGGCGGCGCGCAGCCGACGCAGCAGCGGCCAGCAGCAGAGCGCCATCGACAGGCCATCCCAGCGCCGGCCGATCGCCGGCAGCGCCAGAAAGCGCGGATGGTGGATGGTGATGCCCTGCTGCTGCTCGATGGCGGGCGCCTGCGGCCGGTAGCCGGGCCGGAACCGGCGAATCAGCCCCTGACCGGGAAACCACGGCTGCGGGCTGACCACCTGCAGCGGCAGTTCGCGGGCCACCCGGAACATCCGTTCGCGGATGAACAGTCCGGCCTGCGGCTGCACCACGCTGGGAAACAGCGTGCTGAACAGCAGCAGATGGGGCCGGCTGTCGCTGGACATCAGGCTGCCGTCAGCAGTCGGGCATAGAGGTCGCGGTAACGGGCCACGCTGGCGGGCCAGTTGCGCTCCTGCTCGACAAAGGCGCGGCCGGCGGCGCGGATCTTCGGCCATTCATCGGGCTGGGCCAGAATCTGCTCGGCGCGCCGGGCCAGCGCGGCGGCATCGCCGGCGGGAAAGAGCCAGCCGGTGCGGCCATCCTCGATCAGCTCGCGGTGGCCACCGACATCGGAGGCCAGCAGCAGCTTCTGCTGCGCCATCGCCTCCAGCGGCTTCAGCGGCGTCACCAGATCGGTCAGCCGCATCGAATGGCGCGGATAGAGCAGCAGGTCGATCAGGCTGTAGTAGCGGTTGACCTCCTGGTGCGGCACCCGGCCGGTGAAGATCACCCGCTGGCCGAGGCCGAGCCGCTCGACCTGCGCCCGCAGCGCCTGCTCCTGCGGTCCGCCACCGACCAGCAGCAGCTTCACCGCCGGGTCACCGATCTGTGCCAGTGCCGCCACCGCCAGATCGAGCCCCTCGTAGCCATAGAAGGAGCCGACGAAACCGAGCACCCGCTGGCCGGTCAGCCCCAGTTGCGCCTGCAACGCCGCATCGGGCTCGTCCGCGCTGCCGAACTGGGCCAGATCGACCGCGTTGGGGATCACCGTGATCTTCCCGGCGGCGATGCCGCGGCCGATGATCTCGTCACGCAGACCGGCACAGATGGTGGTGATGGCATCGGCACGGCGAAACACCCAGCTCTCCATCAGCCGGGTCAGCCGGTAGCGCACACCCCATTCACGGCTGGTGCCATGGTCGACGGCAGCATCCTCCCAGAAGGCGCGGCACTCGTAGACCACCGGCAGCCGATGGCGGCGGCCGGCGCGCAGCGCGGCAATGCCATCGAGCGCCGGTGAATGGGCATGCAGCAGGTCGGGGCGCAGCTCCTCGATCACCTGATCGAGTCGCCGGCCGAGCGCCGCGATCACCGCAAGCGGTTCGGGCAGCCAGCCACCGCCCGCCGCAGTGGCTGGCGTGCGGTGGAACAGCAGGCCATCGACCTCCTCACGCTCCAGCGTGCAGCCGGTCTGCTTGGGCCCAGTGAGGTGCGAGGTCTGCCAGCCGAGCGCGCGCTGCTGCCTCAGGATGTTGCGGGTGCGGAAGGTGTAGCCGCTCTGCAGCGGAATCGAATGGTCGAGGATGTGCAGGATGTGCATGGCCGACTCACTGCACGCCGAGGTGACGCAGTGAGGATTCGAACATCAGCAGCGACCAGAGTGCGGCACTGTGGTCGCGCCGCCCCGACTGATGCTGTTCGACCAGTTGGGTGATGCTGTCGCCGTTGAACAGGCCGCTGTCGGCCAGCACCCCCTCCAGCAGCGAACGGCGCAGCCGCTCCTTGAGCGGACCACGGAACCAGTTGGCCAGCGGCACCGCAAAGCCCATCTTGTCGCGGTAGAGAATCTCGTTGGAGAGATGCGGCTCCAGCGCCCGCTTCAGCAGGTATTTGCCCTGCTGGCCCCGCAGCTTGAAATCCGCGGGCAGACCGGAGGCCCACTCGATCAGCGGATGGTCGAGCAGCGGCTCGCGCACCTCCAGCGCATGGGCCATGCTGGCACGGTCGACCTTGGTGAGGATGTCGCCGACCAGATAGGTCTTCATGTCGATGTACTGCACCCGCGCCAGCGGATCCTCGGTGGGGGCCCGCTCTGCATGGTGGCGGAACAGTTCGACGGCACGGTAGCCCTGCAGCTGCCGCTTGAAGGCATCGCTGTAGAGCTGATCACGCTGCGCATCGACCAGAATCGAGAAGTTGTGGAAATAGCCCTCGATCGGGTCGCGCGCCAGCGCCTGAAAGGTGCTCTGGGCACGCAGATAGCGTGGCGCCCAGTCGAGCTTGGGATAGAGACGGCCGAGGGTGCCGAACAGCGGACGGCGGATGGTGCGCGGCAGCAGTCCGCGCAGCCGCTCCTCATTCATGTGCCAGCGGTAGCGGCGGTAACCGGCGAAGTTCTCATCGCCGCCATCACCGGAGAGCGCGACCGTCACCCGTTCGCGCGCCAGTTGGCAGACGCGGTAGGTCGGCAGTGCGGAGCTGTCGGCGAAGGGTTCGTCATAGAGCGCCGCCAGCCGGTCGATCAGATCGAAATCGTTGGGATCGACCCGTTTGACATGGTGCTGGGTGTGGTAGCGCTCTGCCACCTGCAGCGCATAGCTCGACTCGTCGAAGGCCGCGACATCGAAACCGATCGAGCAGGTGTTGACCGGCTCCTGCTGCGCCTGGGCCATCATCGCCACCACCGCGCTCGAATCGACACCTCCGGACAGAAAGGCGCCCAGCGGCACCTCGGCGATCATGCGAATGGTCACCGCCTCGCGCAGCCGCTCGATCAGCTCTTCGGCCAGTTCGGCCTCGCTGGCCTGCGGCAGCGGTGTGAACGGAATGTCCCAATACTCGCGGGAGGCCGGCACGCCCTGACCGCGTTGCAAGCAGAGGGTGTGGCCAGCCGGCAGCTTCTGTACGCTGGAGAGAATGCATTTCGGATCAGGCACATAGCCCAGAGCGAAGTACTCCTCGATCGCCGTCGGGTCGAGGCGGCGCGACAGCCGTGGATCGCACAGCAGCACCTTCAACTCCGAACCGAACAGCAGCCAGCCATCGATCAGTGCGTAGTAGAGCGGCTTGACGCCGAGCCGGTCACGGGCCAGAAACAGCGTCTGCCGTGGTCGATCCCAGAGTGCGAAGGCGAACATGCCGCGAAAGTGGTCGACACACTGCTCGCCCCAGACTGCCCAGCCGGCCAGGATCACCTCGGTGTCGCTGTGGGTGCGGAACTGCTGGCCCAAGGCCTGCAACTTCTTGCGCACTTCGATGAAGTTGTAGATCTCGCCGTTGAACACCACCACCCGTTCGCCATCGGCGCTGTGCATCGGCTGCTGGCCGGCGGAGAGGTCGATGATCGACAGCCGGCGGTGCGCCAGACCGACACCGGCTTCGAGGTGATAACCACCCTCGTCAGGACCGCGATGGAACTGACTCTGGTTCATCCGCTCCAGCAGTGCCCGGTCAGGCTCACGCCGATCGGTCAGGTCGACGATCCCGGCAATTCCACACATTTGGCTTTCCAGTCAATCAGTTGAGTCAGTTCGAGCATGCAGTCCGGCCGCTGTCGAGTCGGTGAACGCAAGTTGCCGATAGAGCCCGCGGTAGCGCTCCACCATGCGGGCGAGGCTCAGCTCGCGCTCGATGCGGGCCCGGCCGGCCGCACCATGGCGCGCACGCAGCGGCGCATCTTCGACATAGTCGAGCACGGCCTGCACCATGCTCTCCGGTTCATCCAGCGGCACCAGTTGCCCGGTCACCCCCGGCTCCACCAGCTCCCGGTTGCCGCCGACCGCGGTGGCCACCACCGGCAGGCCGCAGGCCATGGCTTCGAGAATGGTGTTGGAGATGCCCTCGGCCAGTGACGGCAGCACGAAGAGGTCGAAGCTCTGCATCCATTCGGCGATGTTCTGCTGCGCACCCGCCAGGTAGAGGGCGTGCGCGTGGCCGCTCTTTTGCAGTATAGCCTGCACCGCTTCGCGCTGCGGGCCAGCGCCGACGATGACCAGCCGCGCCCGCTGGCGCAGCTCCGGCCGCTGCTGCAGCAGTTGGCCAAAGGCGTGGGCCAGCGCCACATGGTTCTTCACCTCGGCGAGCCGCCCCACCGAGCCGATGACGACGCCCTGCTCGGGGACGAAACCGGCCGGCAGCAGTGTGTCGCGCCGCCGCGGCAGCGGCTGGAACTGCTCGGCATCGACGCCGTTGATGATCCGCTCGATCTTGCCGGCGGCCACGCCGATCTCATCGTGCAGGTAGCGCTCACCCTCGACCGACAGGGCGATGTAGCGGTCGATCAGCGGCACGAAGAGACGCCGCAGCATGCGGTAACGGCGGTTTTTGCCATGCAGATCGGCCATGTCCCAGCCATGTTCGCCATGCAGCCGCGCCGGCACCCGCGCCAGCCAGCCGATGGCCTGCGCCTCCAGCGTCGCCAGGTTGCGGGTGTGCAGAACGGCCGGACGCAACTGCCGCAACAGCCGGCCGAGTTGCCACAGCATCGCCCAGTCCTGCCCCGGCCGTTTGTGCAGCGCATGGTAGCTGACGGCGGGATGGTGGATGCGGCGGCAGAACTGCGGGTTGTAGTCGGTCAGGCAGATCACGGCATGACGGTACTCACTGCCCAGCCGGTTGATCAGGTTGACGACGCCATTCTCCAGCCCACCGATGTCGAAGCGATGCACGACATGGGCGATCAGCGGCGGTGCGGTGGCTTCAGCCATATTGCCGCTGGATCCAGTCACGGTAGCTGCCATCCATCACCTCACGCCACCAGGCCTCATGGTCGAGGTACCAGGTGACGGTCCGGGCGATGCCCGACTCGAAGCTCTCCAGCGGCCTGAACTGCAATGCCTGCTCGATCTTGCGGGCATCGATCGCATAGCGGCGGTCATGGCCGGCGCGGTCCTGCACATGGGTGATCAGCGTGCGGCTGGCCAGACCCCGCGCAGCCGGCGCATCCGGAAAGCGCACTGCCAGCTCGGGGTTGGCGGCAAAGGCCTGATCGAGCAGCGTGCAGAGGGTGGTGACCACCTCCAGGTTGCTCTTTTCGTTGTTACCGCCGATGTTGTAGGTCTCACCGAGCTGGCCGCGCTCGATCACCGCCTCGATGCCGCGGCAGTGGTCGGTGACATAGAGCCAGTCGCGAATCTGCTGGCCATCGCCATAGATCGGCAATGGACGGCCGAACAGGATGTTGATCAGGCAGAGCGGAATCAGCTTCTCGGGAAAGTGGTAGGGGCCATAGTTGTTGGAGCAGTTGCTGGTGGTGGTGCGCAACCCGTAGGTGTGGTGGTAGGCGCGCACCAGGTGGTCCGATGCCGCCTTGCTCGCCGAATAGGGTGAATTGGGGGCGTAGGGGGTGGTCTCGGCAAAGGGCGGATCGGTCGGCGCCAGCGTGCCATAGACCTCGTCGGTTGAGACATGGTGAAAGTGGTGCGCCTCCACCCTGTTCTGCCCCAGCCAGACGCTGCGGGCTGCCTTCAGCAGGCTGTGGGTGCCGACGACATTGGTGTCGATGAAGGCATCGGGTCCAGTGATCGAACGGTCGACATGGCTCTCGGCCGCGAAGTGGACCAGCGTGTCGATCCGCTCTTCGCGCAGCAGTTGCTCGACCAGCTCGGTGTCGCAGATCGAGCCCTTGACGAAGCGCAACCGCGGGTCATCGGCGACCGGTTGCAGACTGCGCAGGTTGCCGGCATAGGTGAGGGCATCCAGCACCAGCAGCCGGTCGTCGCGATGGCCCGCCAGCCAGTGGTGAACGAAGTTGGCGCCAATGAAACCGGCGCCGCCGGTGACCAGCAGCCGTCGTGGTCGGTGATTCATCTCTGCAGCTCCTTCAGCATGGTACGCAGTTCGACCCGCCAGTGGTCGGGGGTGAAGCCGAATGCCGCCCAGCTCGCCTGCTTGTCGAGCACGCTGTAGGCAGGGCGACGCGCCGGTGTCGGATAGTCGGCAGTGGTGATCGGTCTGATCTGCAGCGGTCGCTGCAGCAGTCCCAACGCCAGCGCCTCTTCCATGATGGCGACGGCGAAGTCATACCAGCTGGCCACGCCGGCATCGGTGTAGTGGTGGATGCCGCGCAGTGCCGGCTGGCCGGCAGCGGCCCACACGGCACGGGCCAGCGTGGCGGCATGGGTCGGGGTGCCGATCTGATCGGCGACCACGCCGAGGCTGTCGCGCTCCGCCATCAGCCGCAGCATCGTCTTGACGAAGTTGCTGCCATGGCTGGCGTAGACCCAGGCGGTGCGGATGATCAGCCAGTCGAGCTGGCTGGAGGCCAGCAGCAGCGCTTCGGCGGCCTGCTTGCTGGCGCCATAGACGCCAAGGGGTGCGGGCGGATCCTCAGTGCGGTAGGGTCGGCTCTGCCGGCCATCGAAGACGAAGTCGGTCGAGATCTGCATCAGCCGGACAGCGCTGGCACTGCAGGCCGCCGCCAGCGCCGCCACCGCCTGGGCATTGATCCGCTGCGCCAGCTCCGGCTCCTGTTCGGCGCGGTCGACGGCGGTGTAGGCTGCCGCGTTGATCAGCAGTGCCGGGCGGTGCTGCTCGATCAGCGCGGCAAGGCCCTCGGGTCGGGCCAGATCGAGTGCGGCACGATCGAGCGCGACCAGCTCGACCGTGGCCGGCGCGCTGCGGATCAACGCGTGACCGAGTTGGCCAGTGGCACCGGTCAGCAGCACCTTCATGGATAGAGCTCCGCGTCGACCAGCCACTGTCCCTGCTGATCCTTGGCCGACAGCAGTGGCGGCTGCTCGGGCAGCAGCGGCCAGTCGATGGCGAGGTCAGGGTCATCCCAGCGCAGGCTGCGCTCATGTTGCGGGGCGTAGTAGTCGGTGCATTTGTAGACGAACTCGGCCACGTCGCTCAGCACATAGAAGCCATGGGCAAAGCCGGGCGGCACCCAGAGCATGCGCGGCTGCTCCGCCGACAGCAGCACCCCGACCCAGCGGCCGAAGGTGGGCGAGCTGCGGCGGATGTCGACCGCGACATCGTAGACCTCGCCCAGCGTCACCCGCACCAGCTTGCCCTGCGGCTGCTGCAACTGGTAATGCAGACCGCGCAGCACCCCCTGGGCCGAACGGCTGTGGTTGTCCTGCACGAAGTCGAGATCGAGCCCGGCGGCAGCGAAGTGGCGACGCTGCCAGGTCTCCATGAAGAAACCGCGCGCATCGCCGAAGCGCTGTGGCTCGATCAGCACGACCTCGGCGATCTCGGTGGGGATGAACTTCATGGTGCGGGCTCCTGCTGTCGGCTCAACAGGCCGAGAAGATAGCTGCCATAGCCGCTCTTCTTCAATGGCTCGGCCAGCCGGGCCAGCTGTGCGGCATCGATGAAACCCATCCGGTAGGCGATCTCTTCGGGGCAGGCGATCTTCAGTCCCTGCCGCTCCTCGACCACCCGGATGAAGTGGGCCGCATCGAGCAGCGAGTTGTGGGTGCCGGTATCGAGCCAGGCGGTGCCACGGCTGAACAGTTCGACGGTGAGGCGGTTGCGCTCCAGGTAGGTCTGATTGACGTCGGTGATCTCGAGCTCGCCGCGCGGTGAGGGGCGCACCGCCTTGGCGATCTCCACCACCTGGTTGTCGTAGAAGTAGAGGCCGGTCACCGCATAGTGCGACTTCGGTTGCTGCGGCTTCTCTTCGAGCGAGACGACGCGGCCGGCGGTGTCGAACTCCACCACGCCGTAGCGCTCTGGGTCCTGCACGTAGTAGCCGAAAACGGTGGCGCCCTCGCTGCGGCTGGCGGCAGTTTGCAGCTTCTTCGACAACCCCTCGCCATAAAAGATGTTGTCGCCAAGGATCAGGCAGACCGGGCTGCGACCGATGAAGGACTCGCCAATGATGAAGGCCTGCGCCAGGCCATCCGGGCTCGGCTGCACCGCATAGCTGAGATTGATGCCCCAGTTGGCACCATCGCCAAGCAGCCGCTGAAAGGCCGCCTGATCGGCCGGGGTGGTGATGATCAGAATATCGCGGATACCGGCCAGCATCAGCGTGGCCAGCGGATAGTAGATCATCGGCTTGTCATAGACCGGCATCAGCTGCTTGCTGACGGTCAGTGTCAACGGATGCAGCCGGGTGCCGGAGCCACCGGCGAGGATGATCCCTTTCGGGGGGTGGGTGACGGGGTTGCTCATCGGGCTGGTTTTTCCATCTGTGATTGCTGGTTCAAAGTCTCGGTCAAGAACTGTGCCACGGCCTGCAGCCGCTGGCGGTCGGCGACACTGTCGGTTTCGCTGTAGGGGGTGAAGATCACCACCCCCACCGCCCGGGTGTCGCCCAGAATCAGCCGGTTGTAGGCGGTCAGCAGTTTGCCCCAGTAGGGATCGGTGGTCTGGGTCGGACCGATCCGGTTCCACGACCAGACCAGCAGCTGCTGTGGCCCATCGAGGCGTCCCTCGCGCACCCGGGTCAATCCCGGCAGCGCCTCGGCCTCGATCAGTCGATCGACCGGTTGATGCCAGCGCGGATGCTTCTGCGGAATCAGCACATTCTGCGAGTTGATCAGTTCGGCATCCTGCCGCTGCAGCGGATAGTAGGCCAGATAGACGCCGACCCACTGACCCTGCTGCCGGTACCAGCCGAGCTGCTCCTGCGCCATGCCCTGATAGTGGGGCTTCCAGTCGGGCGGTGGCGTGCCATCGAGCCGCCGCCAGTCGCCGAGTCGCTCAGGCAGGCTTGGTGCTGCGGCGGTCGGCACCGTCGTGCTCTGCTCACTCCACTGCTCCAGCAGCGGCCAGCCGCCGATCAGCAGCGCGGTGACCAGCAGCGTGCTCCACGCACTGGCCGTGGCGCCAACCGTCGATCTGCTGCGACCCGGTGCTGGTGCGCGGTGAGCGGGCGGCTCGCTCCAGACCATACCGATGGCGAACAGGATGAACATCACCAGACCAAAGAAGACCCAACCATAGATGTAGTGATCGACGCCCAGCGCCAGCTTCATGTCACTGTAGTGGGCAATCATGACGATCATGAAGGCGCGCAGCCCGTTGGCGACGATCGGCACGACGATGAACAGCAGCATGAACAGCAGTCGACGACCGGTCGAGCGGAAGTTGAGGTAGCTGAACAGCGCGCCCAGCGCGATCGAGGCGATCAGATAGCGCACGCCGCTGCAGCCCTCGACCACCGACCAGTTGCCACTCGGCAGCGTGAAGAAGGTGCCCTCGGCGAAGATCGGGATGCCGGTCAGCTTCACCGCGTTGATGGTGAAGAAGGCGGTGAACTGCATCAGCGGTGGAATGAGCCCCTCGCCAAAGGGCACCATGAAGAAGAGATAACCGAGCGGAAAAAGCAGCCGCCAGACCACCGCGCTGCCGAGCACGGCCCACACCGCCAGTGGCAGCATCGCCACCCAGGCCGCCTGCTCGACGACGGCCACATCGACCAGCCGCGCCAGAAACCAGCCCAGCCCGGTCGGCAGCAACAGCAGCCAGGGCCAGCGGCTGGCACTTGGCGTCAACGCCGCCAGTTCGCCGCGGCGCAGCCAGATCAGATAGAGGGTGATCGGCAGGATCAAAAAGGCGTGGGTGAAGGTCTCCGAACGCTCCCAGATCTGCACCATCGAGCTGAAGGTCGGCCAGAAACCGGCAAACAGCAGCGTCAGCAGCAGCGCCAGTCGCAGCAGTGGCCAGCGCCAGGCGAGGATGGGTTGCAGAGGGTCAGTGGCCATGGAGACTCCTTGGGGCGCGATTTTCGATCACGCTGTCGAGCAGATGGTAGCTGTTCTGCCAACTGTAGTGGCTCAGCATGGTCTGGCGGCCCAGCGCCCCCAGGCTGTCGAGCCGCTCTGAAGTCAGCAGCCGGTCGATCCGCTCGACCATCGCCTCGGCGCCCTCGGCGACGATCTCCTGCATCCATGGCTGTGGCGTGATGCCCTCGAGCGCCGCAGCCGAGACCACGATCGGTCGGCCCATCGCCATCGCCTCCAGCACCTTGTTCTGAATGCCCCGCGCCACCCGCAGCGGCGCGACCGCCAGCCGCGCATGTTGCAGATAGGGCCGCACATCGGCCACGCGACCGGTCACCACCACATCGGGCGTGCGCGCCAGCGCCAGCACCTGGGGCGCCGGATTGGAGCCAACGATGTAGAAGCGCAGTGCCGGATGGCGGGCCTTGAGGCGGGGGAAGATCGCCTGCGCGAACCAGCCGACCGCATCGACATTGGCCCAGTAGTCCATCGCACCGGTGAAGACCAGCACCTGCTCCTGCGGATCATAGGGGGATGGCAGGCTGGCATCGGGCGCGAAGTAGTCGAGATCGACGCCATTGGGCACGCTCAGCACCCGCTCGGCGCTCTCGGGCGCGAAGCCGCGGAACAGCGTGGCCTCATGCTCGGAGACGAACAGCGACGCCTGAAACTGCCGGGCGATGCCGCGCTCGAACCGCAGCAGCGTGCGCTGTTCGCGCTGATAGAGCCAGCGCAGCGGCGGGCGATGGCGCTCGCTGTATTGACGCCATTTGTCCGAGTCGACATCGACGAAGTCGATCACCCGATGCAGACCGCGATGCCGCGCAGCCGTCAGGTACTGCGCCATCGGCGACGAGAACAGGAAGGCCTTGCCGATCGGTTCGCGCCGCAGCGTGGCCTCGACCCAGCGGCGCAGGGTCGCGCTGCGGTAGTGGAAATTGGTCAGCGGGGCACCGCGCAACAGCCCCCGTGCGGCCGCCACCGGCAGCGTGCCGCGGCGCAGCCGGATGAAGCAGCTGTCGGCGCAGAGGGCTTCGAGCCGGGCGCGGTGCGGCAGATCGGCCGCGTCATCGATGAAGGTGCCGAGAAACAGCCGATAGCGCTCGGCCAGATGGCGCAGAAAGTGGTAGGAGCGCACCTTGTCGCCCTTGTCGGGCGGATAGGGAATGCGGTGGGCGAGAAACAGCAGCGGCTCCCTGGTCATGGCTCAACCCAGATAGCGCGAGACCCAGGGGCCGATCCACTGACTCAGCCACAGTGGCAGCCGCTGCCAGGTGTTGATCAGCAGGCGATACTTGGGGTTGAGCGGGTTGAGGTCGGGCAGCGCCTGGCCCTTGACCAGGTGGTATTCGTAATAGAGCGGCTCCGGCGTGAAGCCCCAGTTCTTCTTGAAGTCGTAGGCGCCGGTGCCGATCTTGCTGCGGCCATAGTCGAACAGCCTGATGCCACGCCCTGCCGCATGGCACATCAATGCCCAGTACATGAAGTCATTGGCCTTGCAGGCACGGGCCGCCTCGGTGCCGCCGCCATAGTAGGGCAGCACCTGATCGCGAAAGTAGAAGCTCATGACGCTGGCCACCGTCTCGCCCTGCCGGGTGATGGTGAGAATCTCGCACTCATCGCCAAACACCTCGCGCAGCACCCGGAAGTACTTTCGGGAGAAGACCGGCGTGCCCAGGTTGCGCACGCTGCTGCTGTAGGCATGAAAGAAACGGTCGATGCCGGTGTCGATTTCGCTGTGCAGTCCGGCGTCGATGCCCTTGCGCACCACCGCCCGCTGCTTGCGCGGAATCGCCTTGAGGTTCTGCTCGTCGTCGGCCGAGATCTCCTTGCGAAAGGTGACATAGAGCTCCTTGCAGGGCCAGTCGGGCGCCTGCCGGCTCATGCTGCGCAGTTCGAGGTGGTCGACCCCCAGCTCGGTCGCGAGCCGGGTGGCGGCATCGAGCAGTGCATCGCGATGGTGGGGCGCAGTGGCGATGGGTCCGCCATAGACACAGAAGGGGGTCGAAACCAGTGAGTGGCCGAACAGCCGACTCTTCACCTCTGCCAGCGGCAGCACAGCCTCGATCTGCCCCTGCTGCTCCAGATAGAGAAAGTGGGTCCGGTGGCCGAAGGCCTGCTCCAGCACCTGCTGCCAGCCGCTGAGATGAAAGAAGGTGCCCTCCGGCCGGGCGCGCACGAAGGCATCCCAGCGGGCGCGGTTCGACACATCGAGCGGATGGATGGCGTGGTCGGTGGTCAAGCGTCTCTCCTCAAAAGCGGGCGTCCCAGACACTGCAAGCCGGCGTTGTCACGGCAACGGCCGATCTATTCGGACAGAAAGACGCGGTCCATTCGATCCCAGTGAAAATCACCCAGCAGCCGGGAAACCCGTGACTCCATCCGCTCGAGGTTGATGTAGTGACGAAAGCGGCTCCTGAAGCCGGCGCCGGCCGGGCGCGGTTGATCCGGATCGATCTCCCATGGATGAAAATAGAACAGTCCCGGAGACTTTTCCTGCTGGTTGAACCGCAGCAGCGCCTGGCGGTAGAGCTGGTAGGGCAGCAGACGGAAATAACCACCGCCACCGATCGGCCAGTTGCGCCCGCCGAGCCGCAGCGTGGTGATCGGGATCTCGGTCAGGCCGCTGGAGCAGCGATAGGGAAAGCGCGGAGCATCGGGCATGCCGTAGAGGTCATGCCGCACCGGATAGACACTGGAGCTGTAACGGTGACCGGCTTCGGCGATCTCATCGTGCGCCCAGGGGGTAGTGACATCGATCGAGTAGCTGGGGGCGCGGTAACCATGGACCGCCATGCCTGAGAGGTCCTCGATCAGCGCCTTGGCATGGCGGATGTCGCTGCGGAACGCTTCGCGTGACTGGCTGTTGACGCGGGCATGGGCATAGCCATGGTTGGCCAGCTCATGCCCTTCGGCGGCGATGTCGCGCACCAGTTGCGGCAGCCGTTCGGCAACCCAGCCCAGCAGAAAGAAGGTCGCCTTGATGCCGCGCTCGGCAAAGAGCGCCATCACCCGACGGGTGTTCTGATCGACCCGCAGTGGATAGCTGTCCCAGCGGGCCGGATCGATCAGCCCCTCGAAGGCCGCCACCTGAAAAAAATCCTCCACATCCAGCGTCATGGCATTGGTCTGCCGCACTGGCGCCACCGATTCGCCCTGCTTCATAGTGGCAGATCACCGCGATCGAGCCATGCCAGCAGGTCATCGACAATCCGCTCGGCGGCATGGCCATCCCACAGCTCCGGCGCCCGGCCACGCTTGCCACCGCTGGCGAGGATCTCCTCGACCTGGGCCAGGATGGTGGCCGGATCGCGTCCCACCAGCGTGTTGGTGCCTTCGGTGAGGGTGATCGGCCGTTCGGTGTTCTCGCGCAGTGTCAGACAGGGCACGCCGAGGGCGGTGGTCTCCTCCTGGATGCCGCCCGAATCGGTCAGTACCAGACGGGCATCGCGCATCAGACCGAGCATCTCCAGATAGCCGAGCGGCTCCACCGGCAGCAGCGTCTCGCCATCGAGCAACGACTCCAGCCGCTGCTGGACGATCTGGGCGCGGGTGCGTGGATGCAGCGGAAAGATCAGCGGCAACCGGCGGCCGATCTGATTCAGCGTCTCCAGCAGCCGACGCAACACCTGCGGATCATCCACATTGGCCGGACGATGCAGAGTGACGACGCCATGGCCGGCGCCGCGTACCGCCACCTGCCGCTGCGGTTGTGCCAGCGCCGGAATCTGCGCCAGCGGCAGTGCCGCCCGGCTGTGATGGTGCAGGGTGTCGATCATCACATTGCCGACGAAACGGCAGCGGCTGGATTCGATGCCTTCGCGCAGCAGGTTGTCGAAGGCACTGCGTTCGGTCAGATAGAGCCGTGCCGACAGCTGATCGGTGATCAGCCGGTTGATCTCTTCCGGCATCGAGCGGTCACCGCTGCGCAGGCCAGCCTCGACATGCACCACCGGGATGCCCCGCTTGATCGCCGTCAGCGCGCAGGCCACCGTGGAGTTGACATCACCCACCACCAGGATGGCGGCGGGCCGCACCCGCTCCAGCACCGGCTCGAACTGCAACATGATCTGGGCGGTCTGCACGGCATGGCTGCCGGAGCCGACACCAAGGTCGATGTCGGGCTGCGGAATCTGCAACTGCTCGAAAAACTGCCGCTTCATCGATTCGTCGTAGTGCTGCCCGGTGTGCAGCAGCAGGGCAGGACGTTGCGGCGCACGCGCGCGCCACGCCGCCATGATCGGAGCGATCTTCATGAAATTGGGGCGGGCCCCGACGACACAGAGCAGTGGCGCGCTCATCGTGGGCAGTTCAGAGCGAGCTTTTCAAGGCGTGGACGACACTTCGCAACAGGCTGATCTTCTTGTTGAAGTTCTTCTCCAGCACCTCGATCACATATTCGATGTCGTGAATGCGCTTGTCGAGTTCGCTCATCGACAACGGCGCCGTGCGTGGAAGCTGCGATTCACTGCCGCTTTCGAACTCATCGTCATCGGCATCGTCACGGACCGGCGAGCGGGTCATCGGCAGTGGTCGATTGCTGCCATTCTCCTGGGCCAGCTCGCGCTCGACCACTGCGACCGCCTCGCTGCTCAGCGTCTTCAGCTCTTCGAGATAGCCGTAGAGCAGCAGCCGGTCACAAAAACTGTTGATGCGCCGCGGCACCCCCTGGGTGTGGCGGTGAATCTCATCGAAGGCAGCGTCGGTGATCTCCGGATTGTCGCCCTGCCAGCCGACCAGCTTCAGCCGATGCTCGATGTAGGCACGGGTCTCCAGCTGATCCAGCGGCGTCAGATGGCAGGAGGCGATGATGCGCTGGCGCAACTGCTCCATGTTCGGCGACTGCACGATGTGGCGGAACTCCTCCTGACCCAGCAGAAAACTCTGCAGCAGCGGGCGGTTCTCGATCTGGAAGTTGGAGAGCATGCGCAGCTCCTCGACCGTCGCCGGCGGCAGGTTCTGCGCCTCGTCGACCACCAGCAGCACCCGTCGCCCCTCACGGTCGGCCTGGCGCAGAAAGGCCTCGAACTGATGCAGCAGCGCCGCCTTGGTCAACCCTTCGGTCGGCAGGTTGAAGGCAGTCGAGATCATCTTCAGCATCTCGTCGGCCTGCAGGTTGGAGGTGACCAGTTGGGCCGCGATCACATCTTCATAGCCGAGGTCGGCAAACAGGTTGCGGATCAGCGTGGTCTTGCCGGTGCCGACACCACCAGTAATGACGACAAAGCCCTCACCCTGACTGAGACCATAGCGCAGGTAGGACATCGCACGCTTGTGCGCCTTGCTGCCATAGAAGAAGCGCGGGTCCGGGCTGACCTGAAACGGCTTGGCGCTGAATTGATAGAACTCTTCGTACATGGTGACGGCCTCAAAAACGCATGTTGCCGCTCAACGTCAGGCGATTTTCCCGATAATCGTTGAGCAGGCTGCCCTGGGCATCGTTGCTGATGCGGCGGTAGGTCGCCGACAGTGATGCATCCCGTGTGACTGTCTGGGTCAGGCCCAGATGAAACTCGTCGTAGTCGAGCTTTTCGCCGGTCATGAAGTCGCGGGTCAACCAGCTCACACCGGTCGTCAGACTGGTCCGGCCACTGAGACTGAGGGTCCAGTCGAAATTGGCGCCGCGATCCTGGGATTCGTTGGATGAGGTCAGATAGGTGCGATCGACCTGATAGCCGTTGAGACTGAAGGCGGAACGACCCCGCTGGTAACCCCAGGTCGCGGTGTAGCGCTTTTCAAGAAATTGATCATCGGCGATCACACCCACCGGCAGAAAGAGTCCGATGAGTTGCTGGTTGATCCCCAGCTGCACTGGCTGGTTCGGATTGACGAACACGCACTGTGCCGGATTGAAGGTGGTGCCGCTGGGACAGATCAGGGTGCCGATCTGCTGATTCTGCAGCAGGTTCTGCCGCGTATTGGTCACCTCTTCCTCATACTTCAGCGAGAATGACGAGCGACGCAGCCGGTGGGTCAGCGAGAAATCGTAGGCCGGACCATAAAAGTCCTCATTGTAGCCACCCTCCAGATGCCAGCGCCGGCTGGGATCCCATGAAGCACGGCCACCGAACGAACCCTTGTTCTCTGTCTCACTCAGGGTGTCATCGTCGTACTCACGCACCTGGTAGAACAGGTCGAACTGGCTCTTGCGCGAGGGTACCCAGCCGATGGTCGCCCGGTAGTAGTGGTTGTTGGGCTGGCGATTGTCGGCGACCAGTGTGCTGTTGGGCGTGTAGCTGTATTCGCTGTAACCTGCGGTGCCGGAGAAGCGCAGCCGCTTGCCGGCCCAGACACCGAGGGTGGCATCGCCATTCTGCTGGCCACCATCCTGCTGGCTGTTCGCGTAGTCGATGTTGTTGTCGAGGTAGTTGGCGCTCCAGAACAGCGGCATTCCCGCCGAACCGCTGGTCAGATTGAAGGTCAGCGTGCTGCCCTGACTCTGGTTCAGATTGCCACTGCCACCGGAGTAGTCGACATAATCGACGCCATAACCCACCTCATAGCTTCCCCAGCCACCCAGCCGCTGGGTCCAGCGCGGTTGGAAATAGCCGCGCCAGGCGGTGGTGATGTTCTGCTCATTGCCCAGCAGATCGGCATTCACCGACCGGGTCGGGTCGATCAGCTCCTGCGATGCCAGCACGCCGGCATCGAGAAAGAGATGCTGTTTGATCGCCTCCCACTGACCCGCTCCGTTAAGGCTATGGTAGGTGTTGTCGAGGCCGCTCTGCTGCAGGTGGGTCAGCTGCGTCAACCTGTAGCCGAGGTTCAGTTTGGAGCGTCCGCTGTTGCGCTCCAGATCGAAACCGGGCCGGGCGATCAGGATGGTGTCCGAGTCGCGGTCGTTCTTTTCGAGAAAGATGTTGTCGGTGTAGGTCAGGTCGACATTGACCGAGGGTGCCGCGCGCCAGCTCACGGCATGGCAGGGCAGTCCGATCACCAACAACAGCGCTCCACCCAGTCGATACCATCCACGGTGCATGTCGTTACTGTCCATAGCCATAGTAATAGTAGCCATAGCCATCGCTGGCATGGTGGCTCTTGTTCAGAATCAGACCGACATCGACACTGGTACCCATCAGTGACAGGGACTTTTTCACGTCAGCCTGCGGGGTGAGCCCTTCGGCCACCACCAGCACCACCTGCCCTGCCAGTTGTGCCAGCACGCTGGCTTCGGTGGTGCTCAGCAGTGGCGGGGAGTCGATGACGATGATCCGATCGGCATAGCGGGTGGCCAGTTCATGGACCAACTGCTCCATTCTCTTGCTCGCCAGCAGCTCGGTGGTCAGATGGTGACGTTTGCCGGCCTGCATCAGGGTGAACTGGGGAATGTTGGTCTTGTACATCAGTTCGCCGGGCGTGTCGCTGTCGCCGGTCAGGTAATCGACCAGGCCAGCACCCTCTTCGACCCCCAGTTTCTTGGCGACGGTCGATTTCAGCACGTCGGCGTCGATCAGCAACACCCGATGGTTGCGCTCCTCGGCAATGCTGAGCGCCAGGTTGATGGCATTGAAGGTTTTGCCCTCGCCCGGACGCGCACTGGTCACCATGATGATATTGCGGTGATTGCGCTGCTTGTCCGGCAATCCGGCGACCTTCTTCAGCAGCGGCCGCTTGATGTGGCGGTACTCCTCTTTCAGCCGGGTCCGCTCGTCATCAGGGATGATCAGACCCCCTTCACGCAGATGGTCGAAATCGATCTCGACATAGCGACTGCTCTTGACTTCGCAGTAGGGCCGCGACTGCGCTTCTGGATCGATCTCCGGCATGGCCTGCGCGGTGACGGAATGCGGCGGTTCATCAGGCAATCTGACCACGGCGCCGCTGCCCGGACGGCGCCGGGCTTCGCTCTGCTCGCCGCGGCGCTCCTGGAGTTTCTTGAAGGCTTTTTCGATGGTGTCCATAAGGTGATTCAGTGTGGATTGCAGCCAACGAACGATGCAGTGCTCGGGGTTGTTCCGTCAGCCCCTGATGAAAGCATAGTAGGAAGCAAGCGCGGCGTAGACCGCCACCAGCAGCAACACGCCTGCGACAAACAGGATGTTCTCCAGCCGGTGCCGCTTGCGCAGGGCAGAGCTGGCCACGAAGGAGACGGTACCGAGCACCTGCAGGTTGGTCATCTGCGCCAGCAGCAGTGTGCTGGTGAAGGTGGGGCGCAACACCGCGAAAAGCGTCGCCACGCCAAGACCAAGCAGCAATCCGCCGCCCAGTGTGGCCGACATCAGCAACAGTCGGTTGGGACCGGCCGGCGCCGTCGGCACGCGGGGCGGGTCGATGACCCGGAACTGGATGTCGTTTGCGTCCTCTTCGACCTTTTGCGAGATCAGCGCCGACTCGCGCCGACCGAGGAACTCTTCATACTTCTGCTTGGCGATGCCGTAGTCGCGGTTCAGGTTGGCAAGATCGGCCTCGATCTGCGGCACAGTGTCGACCCGGTTCTGCAGATCGCGTACCTTCTGTTCATAGGACTGGACCCGGGCATTGAGCGATGCCAGTTCGGCCTCGGCCTGCGAGAAGGCGAGCTTGAGCTGCTGCCTGAGCGGATCGGGGGTGCTGCTGAATTCGCTCTGCGGCTGCTGGGCCTGGGTCTGCAGATCCTTCTGACGCAGCTCTTCGAGATTTTTCAGCGTGCTGCGTATCTCCACCACGCTGGGATGGTTTTCGGTGTATTTGAGCAGCAGGCTGTCGAGCTGCTCATTCAGCCGCGCGATGCGGCCATCGTATTGGGTGCTGCCGGAGCCTGCGCCGGGTGTCGGCAACAGCAGTTCATCATCGCCACCGGACGAACTCGCGCTCGCCTGCACCTGTTCGCGCAGGGCGTCGCGGCGCTGCTGCATCTCCTTCACCTGCAGGCGCGCCGCCTCCAGCTGCTCCGTTGCACTCTTCAGCTCCCCGAAGTAGCCGCCACTGCCGGACATGAAGGCGAAATTCTTCTGCTTGAACTCCTTCAGCCGATCCTCGGATTCGCGCAGACGGGCTTCATACTCCTCGATCTGCTTGTCGAGGAAGCGCTGCGCACTGGCGGCGGCACCATCGCCCTTGCCCTCGCCGATGGTGTTCTCGACGAAGGTGGTCACCACCGCCTGCACCACCCGCTTGGCGCGCTCCGGGTCGGAGTCGGGATAGTTGATCGAGTAGAGATTCTCCTCGCTGTCCCGCTTCATGTGAATGCGGTTGCCGACCGAGGCGATCAGGGCTTCGAACTCCTCATCGGCCCCGGCCGAGAGATCGAGATCGGCCATGCGGATGATTTTTTCGAGATTGGGACGGCTCAACAGCGTGCGCTCCATCAGCCGCACCTGCTGATTGACATCCATCTCGATGGTCAGACCGCGCAGCAGCGGCTTGAGCAGACTCTTGGTGTCGACATAGACCCGGGCCGAGGCCTCATACTGATCGGGAAGCCGCTGAACCACCACCCAGCCAATCGCGCAGACCAGCCAGGCGCTGCCCAATATCCACCACTTGCGGCGCAGAATGTCGCGCAGATAGGAGAGGACCAGTTCGATCTGTTCGTTCACTGCCAGGACTCGTTGGAAAGTGGAACCACGGGGGCGCCCTGGCCGCCGGCCACAGACCGGGGTTGGGCAGATTCAGGCTGGTCTTAGAACCAGGCCTCCGGAATGATCAGGATGTCACCGGGCCGCATGTCGACATTGGCGGAGATGTCGCCACCGTTGACCAGATCATCCAGGCGCACCCGGTAGACCTCCTGCTGGCCATTGACGATCCGCGCCAACTGCACCCGATTGGCATCGGCGAAGTCGGTCACGCCACCCACCGCGATCATCACATCAAGCAGCGTCATGTGCTGTTTGTAGGGCAGCGATTGTGGTCGGGCCGCCTGCCCGATGATGCGGATCTGCTCGGAATAGGGGCCGTTGAAGCCACCGACCATGATGGTCACGATCGGGTCTTTTACGTACTTGGCCAGCGCCACCTCGACCTGTCGCGCCATCTGCGTCGGCGTCTTGCCGGTCACTGGCAGATCTTCCATCAGTGGCGTGCTGATCTTGCCATCGGGCCGGACGGTGACCGACATCGACACTTCGGGGTTGTTCCAGACGAAGATCTGCAGCGAGTCGCCGGGACCGATCAGGTAGTCGTAATCGGCCCGGTCGGCATTGAAGGAGGGGTGAAGCGTGGCGGGCGGCAGGGTTTGCTGACCGCTGTTCAATGTGCCACAGCCCGCAAGCATGGTGGCACAGATCAAACCCGCAACGAAATGGCCTCTGTTATTCATGCGCTCCCCCGACACTCCATGATTGAATTCGCCCAGCCGGCATCATGGCCGGCATCAAGTCCTGAAAGAGTAGCGCATGGCGCAGAAAAAGCCCAATGAGCACCCGCAACCCCGGCCATGACATGACATGACCGCACACTGCAACACTTGTCCGACGCGGCATGGGTGATCGGCGTCACGCCTGCCCTCGAGGGTTACAGCATGATGGCAGGTTGTGTGGCGGGGCGGTGTGGTGATTTCTGGGGTTGTGGATCGAGGTCGCCAAGCCGTCGGCAGAAGGGTTCACTGTAGTAGAAACGGCGCAACTGGGGTGACTCGGTCATGATCCTCTGTCGTGACCTCTCCACATCCACCAGGTAGGGATGGCGGGTGCCATTCAGTTCGCAAGGTTCACCCACCTGATCGGTGTGGATCATGCACTGTTGCAGTCTTCTGGCCAGTGCGCGGGTGGTCAGAAAATACCACTGTCCGATCTCCTCATCCTGGCTGACGCTGAAGGCCGCACGCACCATGCCCCAGAAGATGCCTGGCTCGTAGGCGGCACCCTTGGCAGCGCGCTTCATGTCCCAGAAGTTGCCGCTGTGGCTGCGCAAAACGCAGAGCCGCGAGAGTTCGACGATGCTCTGCCCCGGCAGCTGTGTCCACCACCCCGGTGCGACCTGGCAATGTGAATGCAGCGGCAGTTGGCCACTGCTGCTCCTGACCAGTCGCATCGCGGCCACATACTCTCCACTCAACCGACAGCGCACGATGAATTTGAACGAGAAGGGATCCCAGCGATCATGCTCAAGACCTTCCGGGAACTGCTGCCGATCCTCGAAACCGCGCTCTTCGCAATAGACGCGGTAACGCACGGCAAAATGGAGATCTTCGCTGTGCACGCCGTTGGCCAGGAACACTTGGTAATGGTCATCGAACAGCATGACTCTCTCCAACTCCACGGATTTTGAAGATCGAACGACCATCCTGTGCGCCGGATCACAGTGGGTGCCGGCTGATGAGCGGACTGCGGACTAGACTCAAACCCACAAGCGGAGGCTTTTCAACCATCCCATCGGCACAGTGATTCCTTCACCATGATCGTTCAACCACGCCCTCTTCATCTTCCTGCGCAGGCGACTGCTCCATCTTTTCAAAGTTCCGCGGCGCAAGCAACAGACTTGATCAATTTCTCTACACCACCTGCCGTGGCCGAGATGGTCTGCACGCTGGCATCGGAGCATCCGGCCCGGCTGTTCTGGAGCCACTTCACCCCGCTCTACGCCGACAGCGAGGCGTTGCGCGATCAGGTGTTTCGCATCCGTCACGAAGTCTTTTGCGAGGAGTTCGGCTTCGAACCACTGAGCGCGGATCAGCGGGAACGCGATGAGTTCGATCCGATCGCCCACCATTTTCTGCTCGGACACAACCAGTCGCAGCAGTTTGCCGGCTGCGTGCGTCTGATCGTCCCCCGTCCGGAAGCCAATCAGAGCATGCTGCCGATCGCCCGTTTCTGCTGGCCTCATCTCGATCCCTATGTGCAGATGCTGCTGCAGAGCCGGGCCCGTTGCGGAGAGATCTCCCGTCTGGCGGTCAGAGCCCGCTACCGACGTCGCCAGAGTGATCCGCACACGCCAGAGGGTGGTGCACTCCAGGCAGAGGCGGCAGATCGATCGGCCGATCGTCGACTCTTTCCCTTTGTCTCCTTCGGCATCTATCTCTGCATCGGCGCCGCGCTGGAGCTGCTGCATCAGCGCGGCCAACTGGATGCCGCGCTGATCATGATGGAGCCCAAACTTTACAGAAATTTGAAGCAGCAGGGCTTCAACTTTCAGCCAGCGGGACCGGTGATCGATTACCATGGCCGCCGGGCGCCCTTCGTGATCACCGAGCAGACCCTGGCACCCAGGCTGTCAAGCGAAATGCAGCTGCTGAAAACGTCGATCGCCGTGGCGCTGGCGCCGGTCATCCAGCCGTAATTCCACCCTTCGGCCCCGCATATGAACATCAACCTCACCAGGAAAATTCTTCAGCACCGCACCTTTTCCATCGTCTCGATGCTGCTGCTGATCGTGTTTGGCAGCTACGGCATCCGCTTTCTCAGTCTCACGGTCGACTACCGCGAATACTTTTCCGCCACCGATCCGCAACTGGCCGCCTACAACAGGATTCAGGCCGACTATTCGAACAATGACAACATCCTGATCGCGATTCGGGCCAGGCAGGGCGATCTGTTCAACCGGCCACTGCTGGCGCTGATCGAGGCACTGACCACCGCCGGCTGGAGCCTGCCCTACAGCCACCGCGTCGACTCGATCACCAACTTCCAGTACAGCCGGGCCGAAGGCGATGAGCTGGTGGTGGAGCCGCTCTTCGCCCACCTCGACCGGATGAATGAGGCCACCATTGCCCAGCGGCGGCAGGTCGCGCTGCAGGAGCCGCGGCTGCGTGGCCTGCTGCTGGCAACCGATGCGCAGGCGACCGCGGTCAACATCTCCTTCACGCTGCCACACCAGGATGACCTGGCCGAGACCGCCGCGGCGGTGGGTGCAACCCGCGCACTGGTCGAGCGCTTCGCGCGCCAGCATCCCGATGTCGAATTCCATCTCGGCGGGCAGCTGATCACCAATCAGGCCTTTCCGGAGGCGACCTCGCAGGACACCACCCGGCTGTTTCCGCTGGTGCTGCTGGTGATGACACTGATGATCGCCCTGGCCATTCCACACCTGTGGTCGGTGCTGCTGGTGGTGCTGCTGATGCTCTTTTCGGTGACGGTCGCGCTCGGCACCGTCGGCTGGTTCGGGGTCAGATTGACGCCTGACAGCATCGCCGGCTCGGCGATGATCATGCCGATCGCCATTGCCAATGCGGTCCACCTGCTGCTGGCCTATTTTCACCGCCTGCAAAAGGGCGTGCAGCCGCTCGAGGCGATGGCGCAGAGCATCACCGCCAACTTCATGCCGATGTTCCTCACCGCCTTCACCACGGTGGTCGGTTTTCTGGCCGTCAACTTCAGCGACTCGCCACCCTATCGGCTGATGAGCAACATCGTCGCCATCGGTCAGACCGTGACCTTCATCCTCACCTTCCTGCTGCTGGCGCCGGTCGCCACCTTCATGCAGCGCCGCGTGGAGATCCGCAGCGTGCAGGATCGGCTCGACCCACTGATGTGCTGGCTGAGCCGCTGTACCACCCGGCACCAGAAGGCACTGCTGCTGTTCATGGGGATTTCGACAGTGCTGGCCATTCCATTGACGATGGCCAACCGGGTCAGTGACAACCCGCTCGACTGGTTCTCCGAACAGGTGCCATTCCGCCAGGATGTCGACTGGATCAACCGGCACCTCTCCGGTGTCACCTTCATCGACTACCCGCTCGCCGCAGGGGGTGACATGGGCATCACCGAACCGGCGTTTCTGCAGAAGCTGGATGCCTTCACCCACTGGCTGCGCAGCCAGCCACGGGTGCGGCACGTGGCCAGCATCAGCGACACCTTCAAGCAGCTGAATCAGGAGATGAACCAGGGCGAGACCGCCCACTACCGCATTCCCGAAAGCCGCGAATTGGCCAGCCAATATCTGCTGCTGTATGAGATGTCGTTGCCATTCGGGCTCGATCTGACCAACCAGCTCAATTTCGACAAGTCGAGCACCCGGGTCAGCGTGGCGCTCGACAAGCTCTCCACCGTCGAGACCATCGCCTTCGACCAGCAGGTGCAGCAGTGGATGCAGGCCAACCTGCCGCCGCAGATGCGCTCTCAAGGCTCGGGGCTGTCGGTGATGCTGGCGCACATGACCGACCGCAACACCCGCTATATGCTCTATGGTGCCGTCGTCGCCAAGCTGCTGATGGCGCTGACGCTGCTGCTGGCCTTCAGGTCATGGAAGATCAGCCTTGTCGGCCTGGTGCCCAACATGGTGCCGGCCTTCTATGCCTTTGCGATCTGGTGGTTCTGTGTGGCCGAGGTGGGGCTGGCGCTGTCGATGGTGCTGTCGATGACCTTCGGCATCATCGTCGACAACACCATCCATCTGATCGACAAATATGACCAGGCACGCCGGACGCAGGGTCATGCCCATGCCGAGGCAACCCTCTACAGCTATCGCGAAGCCGGTCCCGGGGTGGTGGTGTCGAGCCTGTCGCTCTGCTGCGGCTTTGCGGTGCTGATGGTCTCCGACTTCACCCAGAATGCCCAGCTCGGGCTGATGACGACGCTGATCATGCTGCTGGCACTCGGCACCAATCTGCTGTTTCTGCCGCCGCTGCTGGCCTGTTTCACGCCGGCACGCTGGCGACATCTGCAAAGCGCTCAGCCAGCATCGGGGATGCAAGGTCAGGAGTCGGATTCGCCGAGCGGCGCGTAACGGCCCGGCGCGATGATCCCACGCGGATCGAGCGCCTGTTTGATCTTCAGCGCCATCCGCCAGTGCGGGGTGTCGGCATCGATCAACGCCGACATCGCATCGACATGCAGCCGATAGGGAAAGAAACCCTGCTGACGTCCAGCCGCCAGCAGGGCGTCGTAGCAGGCGCGGGCGCGGGCGGTCGCCACCGCATCGCTGCGGTCGAACAGGATCGGCACCGTGCTGTCGAAGCAGCGCGGCGAGATCGACGTAAAGGTGATCAGCGGCTCGATGCCATGTTCGGGGCAGATGCGTTCGACCATCTCCCGATAGCGCGCCACCGCCTCCGGCCGCATCGGCACCAGCGGCGCGTACCAGATCAAGCCACAGCCATCGCGGGCCGGGTGGTAGTCACCCGCCGGCAGCGGCTGCCGGCTGCGCCAGTAGGCCAGTGGCAGGGCGATCTCGCTCGGTTCGCCGGCCACCACCCGCAGGCTGCGGTCGAGCGTCTCGACCAGACCGGCCAGATGACGCCCCGGCGCACCGGGCAGCCGCTGGGTCCACGGCAGCAGCCGGTGGATGGTCGAGGGGGCCAGGAACAGTGTCCGGCTCGCCACCCCCTTCAACTGGCGGGCAATCACCTTGCGGGCGGCCCGCAGCAGCGGCTTCTCGCCGTAAAGCGCCCCAAAACCCATCCAGGCCGACACCCGGTTTCGCCGCGCCAGTTGTTGCACCAATGCATCGGACATGATGCCGCCGGGCGCAATTTGTTCGTGCGGATAGGGCTCCATCATCGACAGCAGCCGCCGGCTGTTCATCAGGTTGACGCCGCCGAGCAGACCCGGCAGCCGGTGCAGCAGCTGCTGGATCGCCTGCACCGCTGCCGCCAGCTTCTGGTCGTCATCGAGCCAGAAGTAGAGCGCCAACATCGACTGCGGTTCGGGCACCAGTTGAAAGGTCATCCGGGTGACGATGCCGAGGTTGCTCTGGTTGAAGAGTCCATCGAGGTGGGGACCGATACCCCATTTGAAGCAGCCCTCGATCTCGTCATGGCCGAGCGTGGCCAGCGCCCCTCGGTAGAGGGTGCCATCGGGCAGCACCGCTTCGAGCGACTGGATCGCGGCACAGTGGTCGGCCACCGGGGTGATGCCATAGCCGCGCTCCAGCGCGTTTCCGATCAGGCTGCAATCGGGCCCGGCGCCGGTCACCGGCACCAGAAAGCGCCGTGGCTGCTGTTGCAGATGGCGCCACAGATCGCCCTGGGTCACCCCCGGTTCGACGGTCAGCAGCGCCAGATCGGGGTCGAGATGCAGAATCCGCTTCATGCGCGACAGATCGACCAGCAGGCAGCCGTCGGTCACCGGCAGCGCGCTGCCGTAGCCCCAGTTGCGTCCGCTGCTGATCGGGTAGAGCGGCAGACCATGGTCACCGGCCAGCCGCACCACCGCCTGCACCTGCCCGGTCGAAGCCGGTCGCACCACTCCCAGCAGTTGGCGCCTGCTGCCCAGAGTGTCGGCCAGATAGCCGTGGATCTGTTCGTCGAGCAGCAGATGTTCCGCACCCACGACGGCGACCAGTTGCGCCTGCAAATCGGCGCTGAGCCGAGGGTGTTGCATCGTCGAACCCTGTTTTTCTGAGCCGCGTCGAGAAAAATCCCTACCCGGGCAGATGCAGCGTGCCCGACGTCACCGAAACCACGCTGCCGCCGACCCGCAGCTTCAGCCCCTTGCCGGGCTTTTTGTCCATCTCGGCATGGAGCAGGCTCTTGCGGGTGGCGTCGAAGCCACGCTCGACGGTAAAGGTGTAGGTGCCTTGGCGCGTGCTGGGCTGTTCGGCCAGGTAGGCGGCAAAGGCGGGCAGTGCCGCCCCGACCGGCGGGTCGTCGTGGGGGCCGACCTGCGGTCCCACCAGCCGGGCATGGAAGTTGGCCTCGCTGCTTTCGGTCTGGCGGCAGAACAGCAGGATCTGCTGGGCCAGCATCGAGGGGGCGAGCGATTCGGCCCAGGCGCCGTGGTTGAAGCGGGCCTGCTGCAGTGCATCCAGTGAGCGCAGCGGCACGATCAGATAGGGATGGTCACAGGAGACCAGCAGCGGCCGGAACTTGTCCAAGCCGATGGCGCGGCGCTCGAGCGAGAGGATCGCCGCCAGCTCTTCATCGGTCGGAACGAAGCGGTCGACCACCGGATGCACCGTATGGGTGAACTGCACGAAGTTGGGCTGGCTCTGACTGACGGTGAGGTGCACCTCCACCGGACCGAAGTTGTGTAGCAGATCGAGCCGGGTGTCGCCCTCCTGCAACGGGATGGCGCCGATGGAGCCCAGCACATGGCCAGCGGCCAGCACCGTGTGGCCGGCGAAATCGACCTCACGGTCCGGTGTGAAAATGCGCACCCGCCGCTGCTGGGGGGTGTCGGTCGAGAGCACGAACAGCGTTTCCGACAGGTTCATCTCACTGGCGATCTGCTGCATCTGCTCAGGTTCCAGACCATCCGCAACCGGAAAGACCGCCACCTGGGCGCCGCCAAAGGGGTGGTTGGTAAAGACATCGGTGGTGTGAAAGGCCAGCTCCATCGATTCGCTCCTCAATCTCATGTTGATGCCCCATCAGCCGGGCAGTGGCAATGGCGATGTCTGGGTGCCATCGCCTCGTCGCTCATGTTAAATGATACGTTGCGCGAACGTTGCACGGCTGATGCAGATCAACCACTTGCTGTGGGGTCACACCTCGAAGCGGTAGCTGTCGCCATCGCGCACGATGCGCCCGGCGGTCGGCGTGGCGAAGTGGGTGCCCAGCACCAGGGTGGCGCCATCGCTGAAGCGGTTGAGAAACTCATGGCGGGTCGCTCGCGCCTGATCGGGGTCGACATCGGCGATGTCACGCCACTGCGGTCGTGCCACCTGCAGCGGATGGTGCAGCATGTCGCCGGTGATGACCGCCCGTGCACCCTGTGACGTGACCATGACACTGACATGGCCCGGCGTGTGACCCGGGGTGGGAATCAGGCAGACCTCGTCGTTGATGCGGTGATTGGCATCGACCAGATCGACCAGGCCGGCAGCGAAGATCGGCAGGATGGAGTCGGCACGGGCCTCCTTGCCGAAGGGATCCTCTTCGTTTTGCCAGTAGCCCCACTCCGCCTCGCCGATCAGATAGCGGGCATTGGGAAAGGTGGGCAACCACTGCGTTCCTGACTTCATGGTGTTCCAGCCGACATGGTCGACATGCAGGTGGGTGCAGAGCACCCGGTCGATCGACTCGCGCGGCGCGCCGAGGCTGGCCAGCTCTTCGAGATATCGCCCCTCGCGCATGTTCCAGTCCGGCAATCCACGCGGTTTGTGGTTGCCTATGCAGGTGTCGACCAGAATGCGGGCACCGCACGACTCGATCAGAAAGGTGTGGATGCTGAGCGCAAAGGTGCCGTCATCGTTGAGAAAGTGCGGCTTGAGCCAGTGCATCAGTGGCGCCAGATTCTCCAGCGTGGCATCGGGCACCAGCGCGGTGGCCGGAATGCGGCTGACCAGATCGACCACCCGGGTGATGGTTGCCGCGCCGATTTTCCAGACTTCCATATAGAGGCTCCTGTTATTGTCATGGCTGTCATCGTGCGGCGAACTGCCCGGCCCGCACCCGTATGGAAGCAGCCGCGCCGGCAAAACGCAATCGATGCGCTGTTTCGAGCCTGGCATGGTTTTGGGTAGGATGCAGCAGACGGAACCTGGAATTGCTGAGTTCCGGACCTCGACAATAACCACAACAAGGAGCATTCAGCCATGACGCGACTCGCAGACAAGTTCGCACTGGTGACCGGCGGGGCCTCGGGCCTGGGGCGGGCCCAATCCCTGACCATGGCGCGCGAAGGCGCCGCCGTTGCCGTCACCGACCTCAACATCGCCGGCGCCGAGGCGGTCGCGGCCGAGATTCGTGCGCAGGGTGGCCGCGCCATTGCCCTGCCGCACGATGTGGCCGACGAGTCGAGCTGGCAGGAGGTGATGGGACAGACGCTGAATCAGTTCGGCCGGCTCAGCATCCTGGTCAACAACGCCGGCATTGCCGCCAGCGTCGATGCCGAAGAAGGCAGCCTGGCCGACTGGCGCCATCTGATGAGCATCAACCTCGACGGGGTCTTTCTCGGCGTCAAGCATGGCATCCGTGCGCTGAAGCAGAGCGGGGGCGGCTCGATCATCAATATCTCCTCGATCATGGGGCTGATCGGCTCACCCGGCAGTGGCGCCTACAATGCCAGCAAGGGCGGGGTGCGGCTGCTGACAAAATCGGCGGCGCTCTACTGTGCCAAGGCGGGATATGGCATCCGCGTCAATTCGGTCCATCCGGGCTTCATCGACACGCCGATGATCCAGCGCATCATGCAGGGGCCGCAGGCCGAGGCCGCCCGGCAGAACCTGATTGCACTGCACCCGATCGGCCGGCTCGGGGTGCCGCAGGACATCGCCAATGGCGTGCTCTTCCTCGCCTCGGATGAGTCGGCCTTCGTCACCGGCTCCGAACTGGTGATCGATGGCGGCTACACCGCCCAGTAAGATTGCCCTCCATCACCACGCGGCGGCAGCGGGCGACCCAATCAGTACCCGCTGCCGCCGGTTGGATGGCGTGACGATCAGCCCAGATCGAACCGGTCGGCATTCATCACCTTGACCCAGGCGGCGACGAAGTCGCGGACGAACTTCCCGGCCGCGTCGTCGCTGGCGTAGACCTCGGCGATTGCGCGCAGCTCGGCGTTCGAGCCGAACACCAGATCCGCCCGCGTGCCGGTCCACTTGACGGCGCCGGTGGCTCGATCATGCGCCTCGTAGAGCCCCGCGCCGGCCGCCTTCCACTCCACGCCCATGTCGAGCAGGTTGACGAAGAAGTCGTTCGTCAACACGCCGGGGCGGGTGGTGAGAACACCGTGCCGCGAGCCACCGTGCACGGCGCCGAGCGCGCGCAGGCCGCCGACCAGCACGGTCATCTCCGGCGCAGTGAGCGTGAGCAACTGCGCGCGGTCGAGCAGCAGCTCCTCGGCCGGGCTTGTGACGCCTGCTTTCATGTAATTGCGGAAGCCGTCCGCGGCCGGCTCCAGCACGGCGAAGGACTCCACATCCGTCTGCTCGGCCGTCGCGTCGCCGCGACCGGGCGCGAACGGCACCGTGATGTCGGACCCGGCCGCCTTGGCCGCCTGCTCGATGCCGACGTTGCCACCGAGCACGATCACGTCCGCCACGCTGGCGCCGGTCGCGGCGGCAATACCTTCGAGCACGCCCAGCACGCGGGCCAGCCGCGCCGGCTCGTTGGCTTCCCAGTCCTTCTGCGGCGCGAGGCGAATGCGCGCGCCGTTGGCGCCGCCGCGCTTGTCCGAACCGCGGAAGGTGCGCGCGCTGTCCCAGGCAGTGGCGACCAGATCGCTCACGCCAAGGCCGCTGGCGGCAATTTTGGCCTTCACCGCCGCCACGTCGTAGTCGCGCCGACCGGCCGGCACCGGGTCCTGCCAGATCAGCACCTCGCTCGGCACCTCGGGGCCGAGATAACGCCCGCGCGGCCCCATGTCGCGGTGCGTCAGCTTGAACCAGGCGCGGGCGAAGGCGTCGGCGAACTGGTCCGGGTTCTGCCAGAAGCGGCGCGCGATTGGCTCGTAGATCGGATCGAAGCGCAGGGAGAGATCCGCCGTGGTCATCATCGGCGGGTGCTTCTTGGACGGGTCGTGCGCGTCCGGGATCAGGTGCTCGGGTTTGCAGTTTTTCGGCGTCCACTGGTGCGCACCGGCCGGGCTCTTGGTCAGTTCCCACTCGTATCCGAACAGCATGTCGAAGTAGCCGTTGTCCCAGCGCGTCGGGTTCGGCTTCCAGGCGCCCTCGATGCCGCTGGTGGTGGTGTCGGCGCCCTTGCCGGTGCCAAAGGCGTTTTTCCAGCCGAGGCCCATTTCTTCGATCGCCGCGCCTTCGGGTTCGGCGCCGACGAGCTTCGGATCACCGGCGCCGTGCGCCTTGCCGAAGGTGTGGCCGCCGGCCACCAGCGCCACGGTCTCCTCGTCGTTCATCGCCATGCGGGCGAAGGTCTCGCGCACGTCGCGGCCGGAGGCCACCGGGTCGGGGTTGCCGTCCGGGCCTTCCGGATTCACGTAGATCAGGCCCATCTGCACCGCCGCGAGCGGGTTTTCCAGCTCGCGATTGCCCGAATAGCGGCTGTTCGGTTTGTCCGAGGTGGCCAGCCACTCGGCCTCGGCGCCCCAGTAGACGTCCTCCTCGGGTTCCCAGATGTCCTCGCGGCCGCCGCCGAAACCGAAGGTCTTGAAGCCCATCGACTCCAGCGCCACGTTGCCGGCCAGGATCATCAGGTCGGCCCAGGAGATGCGCTTGCCGTATTTGCGCTTGATCGGCCACAGCAGCCGGCGCGCCTTGTCGAGGTTGCCGTTGTCCGGCCAGCTGTTCAGCGGCGCGAAACGCTGGTTACCGGTGCCGGCGCCGCCGCGACCGTCGGCGATGCGGTAGGTGCCGGCGCTGTGCCAGGCCATGCGGATGAACAGGCCGCCGTAGTGGCCCCAGTCGGCCGGCCACCAGTCCTGCGAGTCGGTCATCAGGGCCTTCAGATCGGCCTTCAGCGCCGCGTAATCGAGCTTCTCGAACTCGGCGGCGTAGTCGAAGCCGGCGTCCATCGGGTCGGACTTGGCCGAGTGCTGGCTGAGAATCTTCAGGTTCAGCCGCTTCGGCCACCAGTTGCTGTTGGACTGCGCAGCCGCGGTGGTGCGGCTGCCGTGGAAGGGGCATTTGGGCTCGTTGGACATGGCGTGCTCCTGGGTCTTTGGCTATGAGAGTTGCCAATCTACTCAAGCTCTTTCCGTGGTTCCAATTGATTTTTTGGATGCGGTCGATAGCAAAGTTCTATCACCCCTGCAAGAAGACTTTCGAACTGGTCGGGCGCGCAAACACTTGGGCGCCAACGGTCAGATTGAGCGAACGCTGCTGGGCCCGCGGCAGTTCAACATGCAGCAGATCACTGTTGTGCTGCGATTGCAATTCGATGCGCAGCACCGAACCGGCCGTGCTGACATGGACGATCCGCGCCGCCATGGCGCCCTCGCTTGGCTGTTCGCTGAGTTCGATGTCATGCGGCCGCACATAGGCCACCGCCGCCTGATCGCGAATGTCGTGATGCTCGGGTGCCGCCACTCTGTAATCGCCAATGTGCGCCCAGCCATGGTCGACACGGCTGTGGAACAGATTCACATGGCCAATGAAGTCATACACGAATGGCGTGGCCGGATCGTTGTAGATCTCGTCCGGTGTGCCGGTCTGTTCGATGCGCCCCTTGTTGAGCACGACGATCCGATCGGCCACCTCCATCGCCTCTTCCTGGTCATGGGTGACGAAAATCGAAGTGATGTGCAGCTCATCATGCAGTGTGCGCAGCCAGCGCCGCAGATCCTTGCGGACCTTGGCATCCAGGGCGCCAAAGGGCTCATCCAGCAAGAGCACCCTCGGCTCGACCGCCAGTGCGCGGGCCAGGGCAATGCGCTGGCGCTGTCCGCCCGACAGTTGGTGGGGATAGCGGTCGGCCAGCCAGTCGAGCTGGACCAGTTCGAGCAACTCATGCACCCGTCTGACAATGGTGGCTTTGTCCGGCCGATGTTTTTTGGGACGCACACTGAGACCGAATGCCACATTGTCGAAGACCGTCATGTGTCGGAACAGCGCATAGTGCTGAAACACGAAACCGACATGACGTTCGCGCACATGCAACTGGGTGGTCTCTTCGCCAAAGAACGCAACACTGCCCGAATCGGGGCTTTCCAGCCCGGCAATGATGCGCAGCAAGGTGGTCTTGCCACAGCCGGAAGGGCCCAGCAGTGCAACCAATTCGCCACTGGGGAACTCCAACGTGACATTGTCGAGGGCAGTGAAATCGCCGAATTTCTTGTGCAGACTTTCAACCTGAATGCTCATCGAACTCCCCCTTTTGAACTCTTTTTGAACTCTGTCAATGGAGCACCGTGTTCCACCAAGGTATGTTCTCGCGCCGATCGCCATTCCAGCAGGCTTTTCAGCACCAGCGTGCCCAGTGCCAACAGGGTCAGCAGTGATGCGGTGGCGAAGGCGGCGGCGAATTGATATTCGTTGTACAGAATCTCGATGTGCAGGGGCAGTGTGCTGGTCTGCTCGCGAATCTTGCCGGAAACCACGCTTACCGCTCCGAACTCCCCCATGGCCCTGGCATTGCAAAGAATCAGCCCGTAGAGCAATCCCCATTTGATCGAAGGCAGGGTGACATGGCGGAACATTTTCCAGCCGCTGGCGCCCAGCGTAATGGCCGCCTCCTCCTGCTCCCTGCCCTGCTCCTGCATCAGTGGAATCAACTCCCGGGCAATGAATGGAAAGGTCACGAACATCGTCGCCAGCACGATGCCGGGAAGCGCGAACATGATCTGAATGTCATGCTGACTGAGCCAGGCTCCCAACAGGCCCTGACGATCGAACAGCAACATGTAGATCAGGCCCGCGATCACCGGTGAGACTGCAAAGGGCAGATCGATCAGGGTGATGACCAACTGCTTGCCACGAAAGTCGAACTTGGCGATGGCCCAGGCCGCCGCCAGACCGAAGATCAGGTTGCAGGGCACCGCGATCGCTGCCGCGACCAAGGTGAGCCAGATGGCGTGGCGTGCCGCCGGTTCGCTGATCGCCGCGAGATAGACTTCCAGACCCCTGGAGAAGGCCTCGCTGAAGACGAGGATCAGCGGCAAAAGCAGAAACAGGGCCAAAAAAACCAGCGCAATGGCAGTCAGCGTGCCGCGCACCCAGGCTGGTTCGCGGATTGCGAACCCTGCACTGCCTCGCCGCCCCAGACCCAGTGATGAAACCGTGCCGCCCATGTTCAACCTCCGGCGCGTCGGTGGCTCCAGTGCTGGAGCAGGTTGATCAACAACAGAAAAATGAATGAAAACAGCAACAGGGTCATGCCGAGCGCCGCGGCACCGGCGTAATCGAACTGCTCGAGCTTGGTCATGATCAGCAGCGGCGTGATTTCGGTGCGGTACGGCATGTTGCCGCTGATGAAGACCACCGAGCCGTATTCACCAACGCCCCGGGCAAAGGCCAGGGCAAAGCCGGTCAGCAGTGAGGGCAGCAGTGCCGGAAGGATGACGCGACTGAAGGTCTGCCAGCGTGAAGCGCCGAGGCTCGCTGCCACCTCCTCGACCTCGGCCTCCAGATCGGCCAATACCGGCTGCACGGTGCGCACGACGAAGGGCAGACCAATGAAGGTCAGCGCCACCGTGATGCCGAGCCAAGTGTAGGCGATCTTGATCTCCGCCATGGCAAACCAGCGCCCGACCCAGCCATCCGGTGCGTAAAGCGCAGTCAGGGCAATTCCGGCCACGGCCGTCGGCAGTGCAAAGGGCAAGTCGACCAGTGCATCGACCACCCGCTTTCCAAAGAAGTCATAGCGCACCAGTACCCAGGCCACCACCAGTCCGAAGCAGCCATTGAGAGCGGCCGCGATCAGTGCCGTGCCGAAGGTCAGCCGGTAACTGGCCAGCGAGCGAGGGTTGCTGATGACACTCCACAACTCTGGCAAGCTGAGCTCCATCGACTTGAGGAGCAGCCCAGCCAGCGGAATGAACACGATCAGGCTGGCATAGAAGGTGGCAAAGCCCAGCGAAAGGCCGAAGCCCGGCAGGGCCGATCGGCTGACCCAGCGCCGCTGGCTGCGGGTGAAGGAAGGTGGCGCCGCTGCCAGCGCCACGGGGGTGATTTCAGCCATCGGTGGTGGTCCAGTTGCAGGCGATGAGGGAAGGGTGAGATCGATGGATCACTGATAAATCTGATCGAAGATGCCGCCATCACCGAAATGCTCCGCCTGGACCCTGGCCCAGCCACCGACCTCCTCGATGGTGACCAGATCCAGTTTCGGAAAACTTCCGGCATGGGCGGCGGCCACCTCGCTGTCGCGCGGCCGATAGTGGTGTCTTGCAGCAATCTGTTGACCCTCCTTGCTGTAGAGGTACTCCAGATAGGCGCGGGCGACCTCGGCCGTTCCATTGGCCTTGGCATTTTCATCGATGACCGCCACCGAGGGTTCCGCCAGGATGGAGAAGCTCGGCACCACGATCTCCACCTTGTCGGCACCCAGTTCATTGATCGCCAGAAAGGCTTCGTTCTCCCAGGTGATCAGCACATCACCAATGCCACGCCTGACGAAGGTGGTGGTCGAACCGCGGGCACCGGTGTCCAGCACCGGAACGTTCTTGTAGATCGCGCGGACGAACTCCTTCGCACCTGCCGGGTTCTGTCCCTGCTTCTTTTCCGCGAAAGCCCAGGCCGCCAGATAGTTCCAGCGCGCGCCGCCCGAGGTTTTGGGGTTGGGGGTGATGACCTCCACACCGGCTCTGGCCAAGTCATTCCAATCCTTGATCTGTTTGGGGTTGCCCTTGCGGACCAGAAAGACGATGGTCGAGGTGTAGGGTGCGGAGTTGTTCGGCAATCGGCCGATCCACTCGTTCGGCAGCAGCCTGCCCGATTTGGCGATGGCATCGATATCACCCGCCAAGGCCAGCGTGACCACATCGGCCTTCAGTCCATCGATCACGGCACGTGACTGCGCACCCGATCCACCATGCGATTGATCGATGCTGACGCTGTCGCCGCTGCGTTCCTTCCAATGCCTGGCGAAGGCCGCGTTGAATTCCCGATAGAGTTCCCGCGTCGGGTCATAGGAGACGTTCAGCAGTTTGATCTCCTTCGCCGTCGCGCTGCTGGCCAGAAGACCGATCAACAGGGCCGCACTCAATTTTTCAATCAGTTTCATCAGACTGTTCTCCAGAGTCGTGTGATCAAAAACGCAGGTCGAAGCCGAGCGCCGCAGTGGAATCGGTGACGGCATCCGCCCCGATGCGCTCATCTCCCTCGGTTTTCACCGTGGCGGCGGCGATGAAGAGGCGGGTCGTGGCATTGAGGTTATAATCCAGACCCAAAACGTACCCATCCAGGTCGACATCGGCATAGCTGGCATTGCTCGGCGTGGTGCTGGAGTGGGCATACTGGACTCGGCCCACCCAAGGCCCGGAAATCTTCCACTGCCCATTCAGAATGTGCCCACGCTGTTTTTTGAAGGCGTTGCCCGATGCACCATCCCATTCGGAGAGCGGATTGAGGCCATTCTGCGCCCCCACCGTCGTGCCGCTGGTGCCGACGAAGGTCGAAAAACCACCGAGAACATCCACATCATCATGGGCCTCTGCCGTTTGATAGATGTCTCCCAGTTTCACCGGACCCAGGGTGATTTCCCCTACGAAACGCAAGGCATCGGTGGTCGAGATGTTGGAGTCGGCGGCAACTCCCACGAACCAGTCGGCCTTGCCGTAACTCAGCGAGACCGATCGACCCGAGGCAAAGCCATTGTCGTTCTGCTGGTTGGTGGCACTCACCGCCACCCCAGTCTCTTCTGCCTGGACAGCGGCGACATTGATCTCAAGCCCCCCGAACAGAATCGGTGAACTGTATTGGATGACATTGTCGGGACGGTTTTCGCCAACGATGTAGGTGCCAATGTCACCCAGCGGAAAATCGTTGAAGCGGTCGATGTCGCTGCGCTTGATCGTGTTGGTTTGCAGGCTCTTGAGCGGGGTATCGTTCTTGCCGGCGAGAACCGCACCCCAGTCGCCGCGCAGGCCGCCGTAGATGTTGCGCTGGCTCAGCTCGCGCCCATTGCTGTTGGTGCCATTGTCGACGTCGATGCCATATTCCAGACGGTAAAAGAGGGTGATGTCGGCGTTTGCATCGAAGTCACCCTGTATCCCCAAGCGTGAACCTGTACTCTCCAGCGCCGTGGTTTTCAACTCCTGTGTCGTACCGATGGCACCGCTGTGCCTGAAACCGGTAGCCGGTGGCGGCAGCGGTGCGAAATCGAGCTTTTCCAGATCATACTGATTGGCGGTCAGATAGATCTTTCCATAAAGCGTCGGAAAGCCGGCGAAGGCGTTGGCCGAGAGTGCAACCCCGGCGATCACCACCAGCGGAGCCTGTCTCTGCAGCGAGTTTCTGTAGCGTGATGGTGCGACCCACCACCTGCGATGAAATGACATGTCGATCTCCTGTCGTCATGTGTCACCTCCGGTGGTCCGGTCAGTTGATTGGATTGAAGTTTGAGCCGGTCTGGAACCGGTTACTGGCTATGGTGTGCGTCGCTCGCTCTGCCAGCGCTTTTTTTCACGACGCTCGATCTGCACGACCTGGCCGTTGTGAATCTGGATCTCCACCGAGCCGAACTGAATCGAATCGAGTTCTCTTTTGATCTCGGCAAGGATTGCATCGTCGGCATCACCGACGCGTCGTCCAGATCGTTCCGAAGTGTGGTTACTCATGGCGGCCTCTTGAGTGCTGTATCGGGGTGATGACCAGATGGCAACATGGTAAAGGCGCACTTATATATCAAAAAATAATATTTTTTTATTATCTTATTCTTTTTTATCGAGAGCGACCGAGCAGTGTCCCGCACAGCATCGCCTGCGCGTCAGCGGTCAGGGGTCGAAGCGGGCAAACAGGCCTGCGTCGTTGCTGAGCATCGAGAAAAGTGGAGCGTGGTCACTCGGTCCGTGACCATCAAAAAAGGCACTGGGATCCGATGCAGGTCAACGATCGGGCAGATCGATCCCGGCCAAGGTCGGACCGATCTGCCACGGCAGCACCAGGTCGGCCAGTTGATCCAGCGGCGTCGGTTCGCGGTTGATGATCACCAGCCGGGCGCCGCGCCCTTTGGCCAGTGCCGGCAGATCCGCCGCCGGATGGACCAGCAGTGATGAGCCGATGACGATGAACAGCTCGCAGCCGAGGCTGACGGCCTGGGCCCGACGCATCTGCGCCTCGGGCATCGGCTGGCCGAAGGAGATCACCGCGCTTTTGACGATGCCGCCGCAGCGGTCGCAGTAGGGCACGCTCTCGTCGCGCATGAAGTTGGCGCGGATCGGCGCCAGTTCGAACCGCTTGTGACACTCCAGACAGCAGGCATGCTGGTTGTTGCCGTGCAGCTCGATCAACTGCGCGCCGGGGACGCCGGCGGCCTGGTGCAGGCCATCGATGTTCTGGGTGATGACGCATCCGACCCGGCCCTGCTCGACCCATTCGGCGATGCGCCGATGGGCGATGTTGGGCTGGGCCTGACCGAACAGTCCCTCATTTTCCAGCGCGAAACGCATCCGCCACGACTCGCGCCGCTTCGCCTCGCTGGCCATGAACTCGCCGAAATCGATCGGCCGGTAGCGGCCCCAGAGGCCGCCGGGGCTGCGGAAGTCGGGAATGCCCGACTCGGTGCTGATGCCAGCGCCGGTGAAGATGACCGTCGAGCGGCTGTCGAGCAGCCATGCTCGCAGTGTATCGAGTGCGTCGTCGGGCGGGGTCATCGGTTCATCCGAGGTTCCAGCCTTCGCGCAGCCGCATGGCAGTGACCTCGGGGTAGACCATGGCGACCCGCTCCTCGATCACGAACTGCAGGTAGGAGGCATCGGCCGCGCTGGTCATCGGGTTGACGAAGATGCGCGGCACCACCCGGGCATTGAGCCAGTGGCGATCGGGCGCGCTGCCGATGGCGGCCGGAAAGAAGGCGAGGTTGAAGCTCCACAATCCATAGTCGGCAAAGCATTTGAGCAGCGTGTGCAGACCGCGGGCAAAGTAGAGGATCTCATCGGCACTCAGGTCGCTGAGCGTCGCCTTGCCGGGGAAGATCGCCTGGCAGTCGCCGATCATCCCCACTGGCGCATAGGGCACCAGCCACTGCACGCCGCCATGCTCGCCGATCCAGCGCTTGTCATGACGGCGCTCATGGTCGAGCAGGTCGGCATGGAAGGGTCGGCCGCTGCGTTCGAAGTAGGCCGCCTCGGCGGCCAGTTCGCGGCGCAGCGCATTGCCCGGATTGCTGGTGGAGAGCACCTGCATGTGCGGATGGATCAGTGAACTGCCCGAGGGGGGCATGTAGTTCCAGGTCACCATGTTGAAGAAGGGCACCTCGCGCGGTGTCGGCGCTGCTTCGAGCCGCTCGAAGAAGGCGCGGGCGACATTGAGGCCGTTGGCGATCACCTCGACCGGAAAATCATCCATCGGCACGAAGTGCTGGTCGGTGATGGCGGCCACCGCACTGACATCGTCATAGGGAAAGAGGTTGGGGAAGAGCCGCGCCGAGCCACAGGTGAGAAAGCCCTCCGCCAGCAGCTCCGGCGGATAGTGCGGCGTCACCTTCTCGATCAGGCCAGGACAGAAGGGACAGAAGCCCTTGGACTCCTCGACCATCCTGCTGAGGTCGGGTGCCGGCATCTTGTCGCGGGAGAAGTGGCAGATGCGGCTGCTCTGCCCAGTCAGCGGATCGTAGCGGAACTCGGTCTCGACGCTGTGCGGCGCGAAGTTCTGCCGTGGATCGAGAAAGGTGCTGCGTTTGACCTCGCTGCGGTAGGCCTCGTCAAGGGCGGTCGATGAAGCGGATCTTTTCATGGCGGAATCCCTGTTGCACATGGATCGGGACAGGCTCTGCGGCAATATTGCGAAGCAGCAGAGCGCTGTCAATCGCGGTGCGGGTCATCTGCGTCGGCGCGCTGAGCGCAGCCTCCATTCACAGCAGCACCTGCCAGTAGCCGACATCGATCCATCGATCGAACTTGAAGCCGACCTCCTGGAAATGGCCGACCTTGCGGAATCCGAACCGCTCATGCAGGGCCACGCTGGCCGGGTTCGGCAGTGCGATGCCGGCAATGGCCACATGGATGGCGCGGTCGCGCAACCGGTCGAGCAGCGCTCGGTAAAGCTGGCTGCCAACGCCCTGCCCGACAGCGACAGGGTCGAGGTAGACCGTGCTCTCGACGGTGAAGCGGTAGGCGCACCGCCCTTTCCAGCGGCTGGCATGGGCGTAGCCGACGATCCGCCCCTGCCGCTCGGCCACCAGCCAGGGCAGCGCGGCGGCCGCCACTTCGTCGATGCGCCCGGTCATGTCGCTGGCGTCGAGCGGCTGCTCTTCGAAGGTGATGAGCGTGTTGGCGATGTAGTGGTTGTAGATGTCGGCAAGGGCTGCGCCATCGCCCTGCGCAACCGGCCGGATCTGGCTGTTCAGGTTCGCCATCTGCTGCCGGTGTCAACCACTCGTGCACCCTTCGACGCTGTCCATGCAGTCAGTCGCCCGCTTCGGCGCTGCCCGGGCCGCCGGGGCGCTCCACCGCATAGTTGGTGCCGATCAGGCCACGCGCCTCGAGGTCACGGTAGGCCTGCTCCGAGTAGCCGAGCAGCTCCTTGTAGACATAGGTGTTGTCTTCACCGAGCGTCGGCGCACCGCGCTCCCAGCGCAGTTCCATGTCGGAGAAGAGATAGGCCTGCCGTGGATGGTTGTAGACGCCGGTGCTCTCCTGGCGCAATGGACGCAGCAGCCCGCGGTGGTTGACCTGCGGGTCGGCGAAGGTGTCGGCCTCGTTCTGCACCGGCGCGGCCGGCACGCCATGCTCCTGCAGCAGGTGGAAGATTTCGAGCTTGTTGCGGGAGTGGGTCCAGCCATTCAGATGGTGGTCGATCTGGTCATGGTGGGCATGGCGGCCATTGACGGTGGCGTAGGCCGGATCGCGGGCCCACTCCGGCGCGCCGATGGCCTGCACCAGCCGCTGCCAGTCGCCATCGTCGCGCACACTCAGCACCACCCACTGGTCGTCACCCTGGCAGCGGTAGCAGCCCTGCGGTGCATAGAGGTGGTGGCGGTTGCCGGGCGGCGGCAGGGTGCGGTTATTCATGCTGTAGTCGAGCACCACATCACCGATCTGATGCAGCATGGTCTCGGCCTGGGGAATCTCGATCAATCCGCCCTCGCCGGTGCGCCGCCGCCGATGCAGCGCACCCAGGATCATGAAGGCCGCCACCGTCGGGCTGACATCGTCCATGTGAAAGGTGGGCGAGGTGCGCGATGGGTCGGCATCGGGGTAGGCGCGCAGCCAGGTGAGTCCGGAGAGCGCCTCGAAGTGGGCACCAAAGCCGAGGTAGTTGGCATAGGGGCCGGTCAAGCCGAGGGGTGGCATCCGGCAGAGGATCAGCTTGGGGTTGATCGCACTGAGCTCCTTCCAGCTGAAACCGAGCCGGTCGCCGATGCGCTGGGCGTTGTTCTCGACCAGGATGTCGGAGATCTCGACCAGCCGGCGAAAGCCCTCCTTGCCCTCGGGGGTGTCGAGCTCCATGGTCGCGCTCAGCTTGTTGCGGTTGAGCACGTTGAAGGAGCTGGTGCGGTTGTAGGGTTGCGGCTGCGGCTCGCCACCGGGGTAGGACATGCGCGACAGCATGCCCATGCGCTTCACCATGTCCGCGGTGACATGGGGCTGGGCACGGGTGCTGGAGGGCACCCGGTGGGCCGATTCGATTCGAATCACCTCGGCACCGAGGTCGGCCAGATGCTGGGTGGCGGCCGGTCCGGCCCAGACCACGGTCAGATCGAGGACCCGGATGCCACTCAGAGGCAATGCACTGTTCATGTTGTGTTCTCCGTGACTCTCAGATGACGCCGGCGGCCTTGAGGCGGCTCAGTTCGGCGCCGCTCAAACCCAGTTCAGTGCCGTAGATGGCCTGGTTGTGCTCGCCCAGTCGTGGCGATGGCCAGCGCAGCGCAAAGCCGCTCTCCATGCGGGCCAAGGGGCCCGGATAGGTCAGCGGGCCGACCACCGGATGCTCCTGTTCGATCCAGAATTCACGGCTGCGGAAGTGGGCATCCTCCATCAGATCCTTGATGGTGTTGATCGGATAGACCGGCCACTGGTTGGCCAGCGCCTGCTGGAACAGCTCATGCCGGGTGTGGGCCGCAAGCCAGGGCTGGAACACCGCGTCGATCTCGGCCTTGAACTCCATGCTGTAGAGTGCGCCCGGTTCGGCCAGCCGTTTCATGAAGTCGGGCCGGTTGAGGGTGCGTGCCATCCGCTCCGCCCAGGCCGGGGTGGTCATCACCTGCACATAGCCATCGCGGCAGGGGAAGATGCCCGAGGGCAGCGCACCGGCCGAGAGCGACTCGCGACTCGACGACTCTCCGCTGTAGGCATGGCCCAGCAGCAATTGGGCGCGACGGTCGACGCTGGTCTGCTGCACCTCGGCCGCGGCCAGATCGATGTGCTGGCCACGCCCCTGATAGCGGGCAGCCATGAAACCGGCCGCCATCGCCAGCGCCAGATTGTTGCCCACCTGATGCTCGACCATCGAGGCGGCCTTCTTGATCGGATAGAGCTCGGCATCCCCGGTCATGTTCATGCCGCCCAGGGCGTAGTAGATGATGTCGTTGCCCTGATAGCCGGCATAGGGGCCATCCTGGCCAAAGGGGGTCAGGCTGGCCAGCACCAGATCGGGCTTGATCTCACGCAGCGTCTCGAAGCCGAGACCGCAGGCGGCCAGATGGCCGGGCGCGAAGCTCTCCACCACAATGTCGGCACTCTTCACCAGTTTGCGCAGCAGCTCCGCACCACTGGCACTGGTGATGTCGAGCGTGATGCCACGCTTGTTGCGGTTGAGATGCAGAAAGAGTGCACTGGCCTCTGGATCGGGGCGGTCACCCGGAAAGGGGCCATGCCGCCGTGCCGGGTCACCGCCGGGTGATTCGACCTTGATGACGTCGGCGCCGTAGTCGGCAAAGATGCGGCTGGCAAAGGGACCGGGGATCCCCTCGGAGAGATCGAGAATGCGAACGTCGTCAAACAGCTGGTCCATGCGCAACTCCTCATCGACTTCAGACGGCGGGTCTGAAGTCGCAAGCGGTGTTCAGGGTACCGATGGGGCACTGCCCATGCGGTGATGATGGACTCTTTTATTATCGTGCCGACCCGCGGCCGGCTGCTGTGAATCCATGGCCAGACTGCCCAATTGCCGGGGCCGCTGTCAAGCCTTGCCCCGCTGGCAAGCACCCAAGGTCGACGGGATTCCGCCGGTTGTCGGTTTTCGTCGCTCTGGCTATGCTTGCCGCAACGGACCCGCATTTGCCCACAGGAGAACCCGCATGAACTCGACCGACCACGCCGCGCTGCTGGCACCCAGCTACTTCATCGACAGCGACCATCCGGCGGTGGTGGAGTTCGCCATGCGCGCCATCGACGGCGCCCAAGAGAGCCGGGAGCGCGCGGTGCGCCTCTACTATGCCGTGCGTGATCAGATCCGCTACAACCCCTACGCGGCCGACATGAGCCGGGAAGCGATGAAGGCCAGCACGGTGGCGCAACGGGGTGAATCCTTCTGCGTGCCCAAATCGATTCTGCTCGCGGCCTGCGCGCGGGCGGTGGGCATTCCGAGTCGGCTCGGCTTTGCCGACGTGCGCAACCACCTCACCTCCAATCGGCTCAAGGAGTCGATGCGCGGTAACGATCTGTTCGTCTTCCACGGCCAGACCCTGATGTATGTCGATGGCCGCTGGAGCAAGAGCACGCCGGCCTTCAATCTTTCGCTCTGCCAGAAGATCAACATCCTGCCGCTGGAGTATGACGGCCAGACCGACTCGGTGTTTCACCCCTTCGATCAGGCCGGCAACCGCCACATGGAGTATGTGCGCGACCGCGGCCTGTATGACGACATGCCCTACGAAGCCTTTGCCACTGCGATGCAGCAGACCTACGGCAAGACCTTTGCCGAGAGTGCCGGCGTGCGCGATGGCAGCGCCGACGACTTCGAGGCCGAGGCCTACGCCGGCAGTTGAGGGCCAGCTCGCCTCACGCTCATCCTTTCAACTGGAGCGCGCCATTGCGGCGCGCGATGCTTTTTGCCCCGTCTCTCAATGACACCTCTCCCGCCATGAAAACGTCATGCAGATGTCATTTCTGATGCACATTTTCTGTGGATAACTTTCTGGATAATTCAGCCGCGTCCAACGCTAACTCAAGAAACAGCAGGCATTTTTTTCTTAGGTTGTTTTTTGATCAATAAAATAGTTGTTTATTTACAATGAGTTGAGCTGATCAAGCCTGAAATAACCAGTGTTTCTTGCAATTCACAGTCAGCATGCGCAAAATTTTTTCCTGTGTGAATAGATGTCAATGCTTGCACTGAAAAATTTCACAGGCCCCAAGCCGATTTCATTCATGAACAGGCTCACCATCCGCGCCTAGCACGTTGATTTCAGAATGGCTTTACCAGCCGCAATCCTGACGAAATCTTTTCCCGCCCCCTCATCCAGCGCAGCAAACACTACCCTTTTGGCTCGATCAGCGGATCGTCCACCGCATCAGCCAGCGGCGGCAAGAGCCGGACAATCCGCCGCAGTGCATCGAGTTCAGCCAGCAGGTCAAGCGCCAACGCAATGCCGGGCAGATTGATCTGCAACTCGCGTTCGAGATTGCGTGCCTTGCGCAGCCGTTCGAGGTCACTGTGGCTGAAACACCAGCTGATTGGCGCTCCTGTCGGCTCAACGATCGCTTCGCCGACCATCGCCATCACCCACTCGGCGGTGACATCGAGTTGCTGGCACAGCTCACCCAGGCGGTACTGATGGTGCTCGATCAGCACGGCCACCTGTTTTTCATCATCCTGTGTCGCCATGCTCAGACCCCCAGTTCGCTGCGCGGGCTGCAAGGTATCGTCTTCTCCATCGCGCGGTAGAGTTCACGCGCCGCCTGACTGCTGGCGGGCGGCACCACCACCTTCAGGGTCACATACTGGTCACCCGCCGGCGAGGCAGGCAGACCGCGCCCCTTCAGCCGCAACCTCCGCCCGCTTTGCGACCCTTCGGGGATCGCCAGCTCAACCACTCCACCCAGCGTCGGCACCTTGACCCTGGCACCGAGCGCGGCCTCCCACGGGGTGATCGGCAGTTCCAGATGGATGTCGGCCCCATCCACCCGATAGAGCCGATGGGGGGCAAAGCAGACTTCGAGGTAGAGGTCACCGGCCGGATTGCCGGGCTCACCCTGGCCACAGAGCCGAATCTTCTGCCCCTCGCGAACCCCCTTGGGAATGCGCAGCCGCAGCGCATGAGGCTGCATCTCCAGGTGGCCGGCACGGTTGATGGTAGGCCGTTGCAGCACCACCTCCCTGCTCGCCCCCTGATAGGCCTCTTCAAGGGTAATGGTGATCCTGGCGTGGTGATCCTCGGCGTGGCGCGCGGCTCGACCCCGGCCAGCGCGACGAGGTCCAGCTCGGCCGAACAGCTGTTCGAAGAAGTCGCTGAAACCTTGCGGATCATGGTCGGTAAAGCCACCACCGGTGAACTCGAAGCCGCTGTCCCAATTGGGCGGCGGGGTGAAATCCTGGCCTTCACGCCAATGTTCACCAAAACGGTCATAGGCGGCCCGCTTTTCCGGATCCTTCAGCACCTCGTAGGCTTCGCCGACCTCCTTGAACCGTGCCTCGGCATCCTCGGCCTTGCTGACGTCGGGATGGTACTTGCGCGCCAGCTTGCGGTAGGCGCGCTTGATCTCCTCCTGGGTGGCATCACGGGAGAGGCCGAGAATCTGGTAATAATCCTTGAATTGCATGGTTCAGCGTCACTTCGCGGTGAGGGACGGGTGATTCATGGTCAACATGGTCAATCTGCACGGTACTCTAATATGGATGCATTCGTGCCGGCTACAAGGTCGCCAGCGCGGCCAGTTCGCCATCACGCCGCTTGCCACCGGCTCTGCCGCAAACCACTGCAAACAGCGGCAGGGCTGCCGATTGCAATGGCGCAGCGAATGGTGACAATGGGATGTTTGGCCCGGCGCAAACAACAATAATCCAGCCATCCAGCAACCCCTTGAAGGAGACAATAGGGAGATGACCACTGCGACCCAATCCCATCAGACCGCCACCGCCCTGCTCGACTTCTATGCCAATAATGGCTGGGCAAACCGGGTGGGCATCCAGCTGCTCGAAGCGACGCCCGCCGCAGTCAGCCTGTTTCTCGGCTATGACGAGCGCAACCTCAACGCCCCCGGTGGCGTGGTCCATGGCGGCGTGATCGGCACCCTGATTCATGACGCCGGCCAGTTGCTGAGCAAGCTCCACTTCGCCCAGACCCCGATCAGGCAGATTCGCCCGCTCGACATCCAGATCAATTACATGATCGGTGCCAAGGAGGCCGACCTCACCGCCACCGCGACCCTGATCCGTGCGACCCGGGCGCTGGCCTTCATCGATGTCGAGGTGCAGAACCAGAACCGGCAGTGTGTCGCCCGCGCCCACACGCTGTTCCGCATCGCCCCGGCGGATGAAGAGGCGGTCGAACTCGACAGCGCGCTGCTGCATGAGCTGGCGGTGAAAAGTCCGCTGGCGCTGAATCAGATCGGAGAGATGATCAAGGGCAATGTCGCCCGCCATGCCGAGGGGTTGCAGGTGCTGGGGCTCGACCAGAGCCGGGTGCGCTTCACGCTCGATGATCTCGCCTCCAATCGCGACCATGAGGGTGCGCTGGCCGGCGGTGCGGTACTGCTGCTGCTCGATGATGCCGGGGTGTTCTGCTCCTTTGGTCAGATTCAGCGTGGCCGTGCCGCCACCGTCGATCTGAAGGTGAACTTCTGCCAGAGTCTCGCCGGTGAACAGGTGATCGCCTTTGGCCACTGCCTGAAGCGTCAGAGCGAGGCGATCACCAACCAGGTGCTGCTGTTCGGTGCCAGCAGCGGCCGGCTCGGTGCCATCGGCACCATGACCTTCTGGGGTTCATGAGGAAGCCGGTTGCAGGCAGGCATCACCGTGTGCCCTTTACCCTCCCTCACGGTGTGGGTAGATTAGACCGGTGGGCGCCAGCCGCCTGCCCCCATAACAGAGATAACAATCAAGGAGCGTTCCCATGTCAGACATGCGATTCGATGGCAAAGTCGCCATAGTCACCGGTGCCGGCGGCGGTCTCGGCCGCGCCCATGCGCTGCTGCTGGCCTCCCGTGGCGCCAAGGTGGTGGTCAATGACCTCGGCGGCGCGGTCGACGGCAGCGGTTCGTCACAGACCCCCGCCCAGAAGGTGGTCGAGGAGATCAAGGCGCTGGGCGGCCAAGCGGTGGCTGATGCCAACACCGTCGCCACCCAGGCCGGCGGCAAGGCGATCGTCGATGCCGCGCTCAAGGCCTTTGGCGCGGTCCACATCATCGTCAACAATGCCGGCATCCTGCGCGACAAATCCTTCCGCAACATGTCACCGGAGCTGTTCGACCCGGTGATCGACGTGCACCTCAAGGGCTGCGTCTGGACCACCCATGCCGCCTGGGAGCTGATGCGCGAGCAGAACTTCGGCCGCGTCATCAACACCTCGTCGGCCGCCGGCCTGTTCGGCAACTTCGGACAGACCAACTACTCGGCGGCCAAGATGGGCATCGTCGGTCTCACCAAGACGCTGGCCCTGGAAGGTGCCAAATACAACATCAAGTGCAACGTGCTGGCGCCCGGCGCACGCACCCGCATGACCGAGGATCTGATGGGAGAGCGGGCAGCCGCCATGGACCCCGAACTGGTCGCGCACACCGTCGCCTATCTGGCCCATGAGTCGTGCAGCCTGACCGGCGAGATTCTCTCCTCCTCCTCCGGCCGCGTGGCGCGGGTTTTTGTCGGCGCCTGCAAGGGCGTCACCAACCGCGAACAGATGAGCCCGGAGTTCATCCGTGACAATCTGGCCCAGATCATGAGCACCGATGGCTTCCATATCCCGGCCGGGGCGATGGACGAGATCAGCCAGCGCTGAGCCCCGACAGTTCCGCCACCATGGAGCGCAACTCACGCCCGGTCTACTCCACGCAGAGCGGGCGCATCCGCGAGCAGAAACCCCAGGCGCCCGCCGCGCCCAGCAGAGACGGCGTGGTGCGGGTTCGGCGTGAACGCAAGGGACGCGGTGGCAAAACGGTCACCGTCGTGCAGGGGGTTCCGCTGGATGAAACCGGACTGAAGGCGCTGGCGCAGCAACTGAAGCAGCGCTGCGGCAGCGGTGGCACCCTGAAGGATGGCGTCATCGAGATTCAGGGTGACCACCTCGAACTGCTGCTGGGCCTGCTTGGCGAGGCTGGCTTCAAGGTCAAGGCCGCCGGCGGCTGAACCGTCTGCAGATCAACCGGTCAGGCCAGCAGTTCGTCAAGTGGGAATGGCATGCTCACGCCATTCCCTTGGGCATAGTTGACGCCAGCCGCTCTCAGCCATGCCAATGTGGCGTCATCCTCGACGAATTCGGCAATGGTCAGCAGACCGGCCTGGGCAGAGATCTGCACGATGGCGGTGACGATCGACTGCTTCATCTCGTCCGCCAGCAGTTCGCGGACGAAGATGCCATCGATCTTGACCAGATCGATCGGCAGCCGATGCAGGTAGGCAAAGGATGAGACGCCGCTGCCGAAGTCATCGAGCGCGAAACGAAATCCCAATGCCTTGAATCGATTCAGAAATTCAACCGCATGGTTGAAGCTGGTGATGGCCGCGGTCTCGGTGATCTCGAAGCAGATGCGCTGCCGGGCCACCTCGACCTGGCTGATCTGTGCCAGCAGTGCGGCGTGGAAGGTCTCGTCACCCACCGAAAAGCCGGAGAGGTTGACCGCAAGGCGGATGTCGCCGAGCCGCGCCTCTTCACGCTTCAGCCACTCCAGCACCTTGCTCACCACCCAGCGGTCGATGCGCTGAATCAGCCCGTAGCGCTCCGCCGCCGGCACGAAGGCACCCGGTCCCACCAGTTTTCCATCCTCGGTGCGCAGCCGTACCAGCACTTCATAGTGCGGCTTGAGGTCGTCGGAGAGCGGCCGGATCTCCTGGCAGTAGAGCTCGAACTGGTCGGCGTCGAGCGCCTGCTGGATGCGGCTGACCCAGCTCATTTCACCCATTCGCCGGCTCAGCTCCTCATCGCTCGGCTCATAGCGGTGAAAGCGGTTGCGGCCGGCATCCTTGGCGGCAAAGCAGGCCGCGTCGGCATTGTTCATGATCTGGATCGTATCGCCATGCGCCGGATCGATCGGGGTGATGCCAAAGCTGATGCCCACCGCGTAGGTGTTGGCGTGCCAGACGAAGCGGTAGTCGGCCACGGTCGCGATCAGATCCGCCACCACCTTCTCGGCGCGTTCGATCTCGCAATTCTGCAGCAGCAGCCCGAACTCGTCGCCACCCACCCGCGCCAGCATGTCACGTTCACGCACCTTGGAGCGCATCAGGCTGGTGAGCTGGCGCAGCAGTTCATCGCCGGCCACATGACCGCAACTGTCATTGATCACCTTGAATTGGTCGAGATCACCCAGACAGAGCACATGCCGCGGACGGGTGGCGACGCTCTCTTCGAGCAGCGAGCTCAGTTCCGCCTCGAAGGCATGGCGGTTGTAGAGACCGGTCAGGGTGTCATGGGTGGCCTGATAGCTCAGCAACTGCGCGAACTGCCGGTCCTGGGTCACGTCGTGCAGCAGCACCACCACCCCGACCTGTTCATCGGCACGGTTGAGAATCGGTGCCAGGGAGCAGCCAAGGTGGAACTCATCACCATAGCGGTTGCACAGCACCAGCACCTCGCCACGGCTCTGCTGCGCCACCAACCGCAGCACATACTCGGCCAGATCGGCAATGTGGCGGCCCGCCTGGTCTTCCGCCGAGGAGATCAGCCGCGCCAGCGGCAACCCCGTCGCATCGCCTGCCGACCAGCCGAGCAGGCGTCCGGCCGCCTGGTTCAGATAGGTCACCCGGCCGTGCAGGTTGAGGGTGATCATGCTGTCGATGATCGACTCCAGCACCAACTGGGCGAAATTGCTCTCCTGCTGTAACTGCTCCCTGACCTGCCACTGTGTCTGCACATCCTGCATCAGCACGGTCAGGAAACGGCCATGCTGCCCTCTTCTGGATTCGGTCACGCTGACCAGCACCCGCGTCCGGTCGCCATCGCCCCGCAGCAGGGTCAGATCCTGCCGAAAGCCGTCGTGCAGCAGCACCCGTTTGTCCACGCCGCTCTGGTCAAAAGCCAGAAAATTCAGGATCGAAGCCCCCTGCACATCGGCCGCCGCCATGGCGAACAGCCGTTCGGCCGCCGGATTCATCTGCAACACCTGACCTGCGGTCGAACAGGTGATCAGACCTTCCTGAAGATCCCGCACCAACAGCCGTGCAAAATCCATGGAGCTCTCCAGGCGCTCCATCACCTCGTTGTATTTTCCGGCCAGCAGTCCAACCTCGTCACCTTCTTCGACCTTCAGGCGTCGATCCGGATATCCCTGCCGACCGTGCTGATCGACCTCGGCCAGCAGCCGCTCCATCCGCGGGCTGACCTCCACGGTGACATCGGGCTGTTTCATCTCCACCAACCGCCAGCGCCGAAATTGTGAAAACAGCAGCCAGGAGAGTCCTGCTCCCACCAGGGCAATCACAGTGACACCAAACAGTTGCAGGGTGATCTGAAGCCAGAATTCGCGGTCGGTCCATGGCGAAGAAGGCACTCCGGGCAGACCCGCAGTGATCAGACCCACCGTACCGCCCCCCAGCAGCACTGCCACACTGCACAGCGGATCGTCCAACCGCGATCGACGCAGCCAGTGGTTGATCATCAGCATGGTGGCGGCGGCAAATCCGCCCAGAAAGAGTGCTTCGAGCGGGACCAGCCGATGACCGCTGCCGCTGACCGAGATCATGCCTGCCAGGCCACCCTGCATTGAAATCATCCAGCGGATCTGTTGGCGACGCTGTGGCACCGAGAGGGCAGCCACCAATGTGCCCACCACGCCAGCCAGCAGGCTGTTGTTGACGGTGTCGATCAACTGACTGATCTGTGCACTCCCGGCGCTGATGTTCAATCCAATGCAGCCTGCCGCCAGCAGTAGACCTCCGGCGGCCATGGCGGGCAGCCGGTCGGCGGTGACTGGCGCGAGGCGATGTCCCGCCTCCTTGCGCAGATCGAACGCCCACAGAGCCGCCAGAATCAACCAACCCCCCAGCGTGTAGAGCATGCCCGCCCCGGTCAGATCGAGCGGAGCCCACCCGCTCAGCCAGTCTCCTCGGCCAGCGAACCCCAGGGTCGTCAGCGGGTGGATCAACCCGGCGATCGTCGCGGCAATCAGTGTCAATCCCCGCAGTTCGAGTCGATGACGCAGCACAGCCACCACCAGCGTGACGAGCGTGGCACAGCGCAACGGATCGAGTGGATGCTCGAGCAGCCGATCAGGCATCCACAGCAGCAAGACACCCCATGAGAGCAGCAAAGGCAGCACGAGTGCCGCCAGTTTTTCCAGAAAAAGATCGAATGGCTGAAGTCGCCGTGCCTGTCCGAACTGAATGGACAGGAGTCCGAGTTGGCCACACAACAGCAGCAAAATGCAGAAATTCGACCAGACTCGATCGATCTCGACCATCGCCATGGAAATGACCAGGATTTCTTGAATGGTGTCAGGGCGAGAGAACCCGCCAGCCTGTGTGCCGCCCTGCACGTTCAACCACGAAGAGCGAAGGACTCAGCCTATATTCCGTGAGCGCCCGCCTGCTTGAAAACTGTAACAGGACAAGACACAAAATTCGATCAGCCCTTCAGACCGATCCGTTGGTCGATCAGTCAGGACTCCATTACAAAAAAAAGCCCCGGCACTCGGCCAGGGCACACGGAACAAAAACCAGTACCGCTTGGCTGCGCCTGACAGGAGAAGTCAGGCAGCGAACAGGATCAGACCTTCTCGCGGATACGGGCCGATTTGCCCGAGCGGTCACGCAGGTAGTACAGCTTGGCCTTGCGGACATCGCCGCGACGCTTCACTTCGATCTCGCCGAGCATCGGGCTGTAGCTCTGAAAGGTCCGCTCGACCGCCACGCCATGGGAGATTTTGCGCACCACGAAAGAGGAGTTCAGGCCCCGGTTGTGCTTGGCGATCACCACCCCTTCAAAGGCCTGAAAGCGCTCGCGGGCCGCATCGACCTTGCTCGAATCCTTTTTGGGCGCCTTGGCGGCGGTTTTGCCCTTTTTGGCGGTCGAAGAGTCCTTGCCACTCTCCAGCACCCTGACCTGCACCACGACGGTGTCGCCCGGCGCAAACGCCGGCAGGACTCTCTGCATCTGTTCGGCTTCGATCTGGGTGATCAATGCGTTCTTGTTGCTCATCGCTGTTCATCCTCAAAGTGGGCTGACGCCCGTACCAGTGGGTTCGCGGCCAGACTGTTTCGCCGCGGCAAATCGTTCCAGAAATTCCAGTTCCGCCAGGCTGAGCCTGCACTCTTTCAACAGCTCCGGCCGGCGTAGCCAGCTTCGCACCAATGCCTGTTGCCGTCGCCAGCGCTCGATCGCTCCATGGTCACCGCTCAACAACACCTGGGGTGCCGCAGCGCCCTGATGACACTCCGGACGGGTATAGTGCGGATGGTCCAGCAGGCCGGTGCTGAATGAGTCACAGCGTGCAGACTGCGCATGCCCCAACGCACCCGGCAACAGCCGGGCCACACCGTCGATCAGCGCCATCGCGGCGATTTCCCCACCGCTCAGCACAAAGTCACCCAACGACCACTCTTCATCGACCTCGAGGTCGATCAACCGCTCATCGACACCTTCATAGCGGCCAGCAAGCAGCAGCACCGCCTCCATCCCTGCACAGCGCTCCAGCATGCTCTGGTCGATCCTGCGCCCCTGCGGCGAAAGATAGACCACGCTCGGTGGCTTCGGTGCCACGGCACGTGCGGCGCCGATCGCGGCCTGCAGCGGCGCCACCTTCATCACCATGCCAGGTCCACCGCCATAGGGCCGGTCATCGACCGTCTGGTGCAGATCGCTGGTGAACTGCCGTGGATTCCAGCACTCCACCTGCAACAGCCCCTGGACAATGGCCCGGCCGGTCACGCCGAGGGTCAGCACCGGTTGCAGCAGTTCCGGAAAGAGCGTCACCACGCCAAACCACATTGCTCTTGAACCGCCTGTTCAACTCTCAAAAATCGGCAGGCCAGTCGACATGCAGTTCGGCCTGCTCCAGATCCACCCGGATGACGACACGCTCGGGGAGGTAGGGGATCAATCGCTCCCGCTCATCGATGCTGCCTTCACCGGGACGGACCACGACCACATCGTTGGCACCGGTCTCGAACAGTCGATCGACCCAACCCAGCAGTTCGCCTTGCCGGTTGATCACCCGCATCCCTTCAAGCTGGTGCCAGTAGTAGTCTCCGGCTTCCAGCTCTGGCAGGGCCGTTGCCGGCACCGCCAACTCATCCCCCGCATAACCCAGCGCCTGATCACGGTCGTCGCAATCGGCGAATCGACCGATCAGGCCACGCCCCTGCACCTTGGCCTCGACCAGATCGATCTTCTGCCGGCCCTGCGCGGTCACCCGCCACAACTGGGGGTAATGCAGAAGGTTTTCCGGCGGTTCGGTGTAGGAGTGAATCTTGACCCACCCCTTGATACCGAATGCGGTGCTGACCTTGCCGAGCACCACCCATTCATCGGCCTTCACCCGCGCGAAGACTCTGGATCGGCTTACTGCTGCCGTGCCTGCTGGATCAGCTTCCTGGCACGGTCGGTCGGCTGGGCGCCCTGTGACAGCCAGTAGTCGATCCTCTCCAGTTCAACCTTGAGCTTGACCTCCTGCCCACGCGCCACCGGGTTGAAGAAACCCACCCGCTCACAGAAGCGGCCATCGCGCTTGTTGCGACTGTCGGTCACGGTCAGGTGATAAAAGGGACGCTTCTTGGCGCCGCTTCGTGCAAGTCGAATCTTTACCATTGTCGATATCGCTTCCTGGAGGATGCCCTGGAGAGTTTATTGAGCCCAACCAACCGCAACCGCGGGCACCGCACTGCCCAACAGCGTCTGCTTTGCTGGCCTTGACCTTAAAAGGGGGGTCATTCTATTGCATTTTCATCGCATTTCAAATCCTGCGGACTCCCGCCCGTTCGCCAGCGAAATCCGAGGTCGAGATCCATGCTGGCTCGTTGGCGGAAATCGACTCTGTCAACCATACTTTCAAGCAATCAACCTGCAATCCTTCCAGTTGCGTCATCCCCATCGTGGCCAGATCGAACCATGAGCGAACTACAGCGAAACTCCCCCAGAGCGCTCGGCATCAGCAGTCGACTCCAGCCAGCCATTCCGGGGCTGGATCAGTTTCTCGCCCAGTGTCACCGTCGTCGTTACACGAAAAACGCCACCATCATCAAGCAAGGCGACCCCTGCAATACGCTCTACTATCTCTGCAAAGGCTCGGTGACTGTCGCACTCGAAGAGCAGGAGGGCAAGGAGATGGTGGTCTGTTATCTCAACGGTGGTGACTTTTTCGGCGAGATCGGCCTCTTCACCACCGAACCAGCGCGTTCGGCGATGGTTCGGGCCCGCACTGAATGCGAGGTCGCCGAAATCAGCTACGGCAAGTTCCAGCAACTGATCGAACAGCATCCAGCCATGCTGCACACCCTCGCCACGCAACTGGCCAATCGGCTGCGCGCCACCACCCGCAAGGCGAGCAACCTGACCTTTCTCGATGTGACCGGGCGCGTGGCGCGCACGCTGCTCGACCTGTGCAAGCAGCCGGATGCGATGTCGCATCCTGATGGCATGCAGATCAAGGTCACCCGGCAGGAGATCGGCCGCATGGTGGGCTGCTCGCGGGAGATGGTAGGACGTGTGCTCAAGGATCTGGAGCAGCAGGGTCTGGTCACTGCGCGCGGCAAGACGATGGTGGTGTATGGAACCCGTTGATGCGGCGACTGGCAGTTCGGCAACCCAGGCCATCCGCGCACTGCTGCGCCACCCCGAACTAAGCCGGCTCGGCTGCGCGCATCCACTGCGCTGTGCAGCCAACCAGACGGTGATCCAGGAGGGCACGCAGTGTGGCAAGCTTTATCTGGTCGACAGCGGCCAGCTGCGGATTCTGAATGGAGTGCTGCTGGAGGGTGCCCGACAGATTCAGCCGGGTGTGGCCGATGTCGGTCCCGGCGAGCTGATCGGTGAACTGGCGATGTTCGATGGCGCGCCCCATGCCGCCTCGGTCGTCACCCTCACGACTGCCGAGCTGACCGAGATCGACAGTGAAATCCTGCTGCGCTTCATGGACCGCCACCCCGAGCTGGGCTACCCGGTGATGAAGGCGCTGATCGAGGCCCTGATCGGCCGCTTTCGCCGGACCAGCCGCAAGGTCTCCTCGCTTTTTGCCTGGGGACTCAAGGCGCACCGCATCGATCAGCATCTGTAGCGCCGCCCTGGCAGCACTGCTTTTCAGAAGCTCTCCAGGGCATCGGCCACCCGCTCGACCGCGGTCACCGTCATGCCGGCGATCGGCTGCCGGGGTGCGTTGGCACTCGGCACGATGGCGCGGGTGAAGCCGTGCTTGGCCGCCTCCTGCAGCCGTTCGATGCCACTGGGCACCGGACGAATCTCCCCGGCCAGCCCCACTTCGCCGAAAACCAGCAGATCCTGCGGCAGCGGCCGGTTGCGAAAGCTCGACACCAGCGCCAGCACCAGCGCCAGATCGGCGCTGGTCTCATCGACCTTGACACCACCGACGACATTGACGAAGACATCCTGATCACCGAGGAACAGCCCGCCATGGCGGTGCAGAATCGCCAGCAGCAGCGCCAGACGGTTCAGGTCGGTGCCGACCGCCAGTCGGCGCGGCTGGCCATGGTGGTTCTGGTCGACCAGTGCCTGCAATTCGACCAGCAAGGGCCGGGTGCCCTCCCACAGGGCGGTCACCAGGGTGCCGGCAGCCGGTTCGCGGCGGCCGGAGAGAAAGATCGCGGAGGGGTTCTTCACCTCGCGCAGTCCATGCTCGACCATCGCGAAGACGCCCAGCTCGTTGACGGCACCAAAGCGGTTCTTCTGTCCGCGCAGAATGCGAAAACGGCTGTCGCTCGAACCTTCGAGCATCAGCGAGCAGTCGATCATGTGCTCCAGCACCTTGGGCCCGGCCAGGTGGCCCTCCTTGGTAACATGGCCCACCAGCAGCAGGATGGTGTCACTCTCCTTGGCGAAGCGGGTCAGCCGCGCAGCGCTCTCGCGCACCTGCCCGACGCTGCCCGGCGCCGACTGCAACTCGGCCAGCTGCATCACCTGGATGGAGTCGATCACCAGCACCCGCGGCCGGTGACGCAGGCAGCAGTCGATCACCGCCTCGACCCGGGTCTCGGCCAGCAGCTTGAGCTGATCGCCGGCCACGCCGAGCCGCTGCGCCCGCATCGCCACCTGCTGCAGCGACTCCTCGCCGGTGACATAGAGCACTGGGTGCTGCCGTGCCAGATTGCCCAACGCCTGCAGCACCAGCGTGCTCTTTCCGGCGCCGGGATGGCCACCCAGCACGATGGCCGAACCGGGCACCAGACCGCCACCCAGCACCCGGTCGAGTTCGCCGATGCCGGTGCCGATCCGCACCGCTTCGCTCACACTGATCTGATCCAGCGTCACCAGTTCGGCCGTGCCGCCGGCGGCGCCGGCATAGCCACCGGTCAGACGGCTCTGCGCCACTTCACTGATGCGGTTCCAGCTGCGGCAGCCATCGCACTGCCCCTGCCACTTGCTGTACTCGGCGCCGCAGTCGGCGCAAAAGAATCTGTGGGTCGGTTTGGCCATGCTCCCTCCCTCTCACCGGTAGCGGTAAGGCACCCTGCCGGTGACATTGCAGAGCAGTTGATAGGCGATGGTGCCGGCGGCGGCGGCCACCTCATCCACCGGCAATCCTTCGCCCCAGAGAATCACCTCGTCACCAATCGCCGCGGCGGGCAGATCGGTCAGATCGACCGTGACCATGTCCATCGACACCCGACCCACCAGCGGCACGCGCTGGCCACGGATCAGCAGCGGGGTGCCCTGGCTGGCATGGCGCGGATAGCCATCGCCGTAACCGGCGGCGACGACACCGATCCGGCTCGGACGCCGGGTGACGAACCGACCGCCATAGCCCACCGGCTCACCGACGGCCAGCTCGCGCAGGGCGATCAGCCGGCTGCGGAACGTCATCGCCGGGCGCAGACCCAGCGCCAGCGCCGATCGGTCGGCACAGGGCGATGCCCCATAGAGCATCAGGCCGGGCCGCAGAAAGTGGTCGGCCATCGGCAGGGCGGCATCGCCGAGAATCGAGGCCGAGGCGCGCACACTGCACCGCCCCGGCAACCCGGCAATCGCCCGGGCAAAGCAGGCCAGTTGGCGGGCATTGGCGGGATGTTCCGGCTCATCGGCACAGGCAAGGTGGCTCATCCAGACCAGCTCCCGCAGGCCGGCAAGGCGCCGCAGCCGCGGCTGGATCCCGGCCACCTGCCCGGGGGCGAAGCCGAGCCGATGCATGCCGCTGTCGATCTTGATCCACAGCCGCAGCGGCTGCCGGGGTGGCATCGCCTCCAGCAGTTCGAGCTGCCAGTGAGAGTGGATGACCAGTTCAAAACCCTGCTGCTCGGCCAGATCCAGCTCGCTGGCGTCAAAGCAGCCCTCCATCAGCAGGATCGGCTGTGAAAGACCGGCCTGCCGCAGCAGCATGGCCTCGTCGATCGCCGCCACCCCCAGCAGATCGGCCTGCGCCAGCGCCTGCGCGGTCGGCACCAGCCCATGTCCATAGCCATTGGCCTTGACCACCGCCACCAGTTCATGGCGGGGATGGCGCTGGCGGATCCACTGCAGGTTGTGGCGCAGGGCGGCAAGGTCGATGTCGGCGCGGATCGGGCGTGCCATGCCGGTCAGGACCTGTAGGCGCTCTCTTCATAGCTGGCGGGCGCCAGATCGTCGAACCGGGTGTAGCGCCCCATGAAGGCCAGATGGACGGTGCCGATCGGGCCGTTACGCTGCTTGGCGATGATGATCTCGGCCCGTCCCTTGTCCTTGGAATCCTCGTGATAGACCTCATCACGGTAGATGAACAGGATCAGATCGGCATCCTGCTCGATGGCGCCGGATTCACGCAGGTCGGACATGATCGGCCGCTTGTTGGTGCGCTGCTCCAGGCTGCGGTTGAGCTGCGAAAGCGCGATGACCGGGCAGTTCATCTCCTTGGCCAGCGCCTTCAGCGAGCGGGAGATTTCGGAGATTTCGTTGACCCGGTTCTCGACCTGCCCACCCAGCCGCATCAATTGCAGGTAGTCGATCACGATCAGCCCGACCGGGCCATGCTCGCGCACCACGCGGCGGGTACGGGCCCGCACCTCGGCCGGCGACAGCGCCGGGCTGTCGTCGATGAAGAGCGGCTTGTCTTTCAGCAGGCTGATCGCCGAGGTAAGGCGCGGCCAGTCTTCGTCGTCGAGCCGGCCGTTGCGCACCCGGGTCTGGTCGATGCGCCCGAGCGACGAGAGCATGCGCATCATCAGCGATTCGCCCGGCATCTCCATGCTGAAGATCAGCACCGGCTGCTCGCGGGTGATCACCGCCGCCTCGGCCATGTTCATCGCAAACGAGGTCTTGCCCATCGATGGCCGGCCCGCCACCACCACCAGGTCGGCCGGTTGCAGCCCCGAAGTCATCTCGTCGAGGTCGTGAAAACCGGTGCTCTGGCCGGTGATCGGCGACTTGGCGTTGTAAAGCTCGTCGATGCGCTCCAGTGCGCGCGACAGCAGCGCATTGACGCCGGTGGGCCCGGCACCGCTGCTGCGCGAATCGGCAATCTGGAACACCTTGCTCTCGGCTTCATCGATCAGCTCGGCGCTGCTGCGCCCAGCCGGATCAAAGCTGCTGGCGGCGATCTCGCCGGCCACCGCGATCAGCCGTCGTCGGGTGGCGCGCTCATGCACGATGGTGGCATAGGCCAAGATGTTCGAGGCGGTCGGGGTGTTGCGGGCCAGCTCGACCAGATAGGGCAGGCCGCCGACTTCAGTGAGACGACCCTGACGATCGAGGGTCTCGGAGAGGGTGACGACATCGATCGGCTGGTCGCTGTCGATCAGCCGCTGCATCACCTCGAAGATGGTGCGGTGATCGCGGAGGTAAAAATCCTCGGCGCTCAACAGCTCGGCGACCTGCTCCCAGGCCGTGCTGTCGAGCATCATGCCCCCCAGCACCGACTGCTCGGCCTCGACCGAGTGGGGCGGGAGCTTCAGCGCCGCGGTTTCGAAATCTGCCGACATCGTCTCAACCTGCAATGAATCCCGCACCATCGCCGCGAGACTGAGCCCGCACTGCTTCCGCGGCACACACCCGAATGTGTGCCGCGGACCGGGTCAGGCGCGAACCACCATCAGCTTGATTTCGGCCACCACTTCATTGTGCAGCTGAAGCACGACCTGATGCTCGCCCAGCTCGCGAATGGTGCCATTCGGCAGACGCACTTCACTCTTCTCGGCCGGGTGACCCGCCGCCGTGATCGCCTCGGCAATGTCACGGGTGCCGATCGAGCCGAACAGCTTGCCTTCGTCGCCGGCGTTGACCGCCAGGGTGACCACCAGGTCCGCCAGCGCGGCGGCCCGTGCCTCGGCCGCCGCCTGCCGTGCCTGGGCTGCGCGCTCAAGCTCGGCCCGCTGCGCTTCGAGCTGGGCAATGTTCTTGGCGGTGGCCGGAGCCGCCTTGCCGAACGGAATCAGAAAGTTGCGTGCATAACCGGACTTGACCGCCACCCGGTCACCCAAGTTGCCCAGGTTGCCCACTCTCTCAAGCAGAATCACTTCCATCGTATTCACCTCACTACAGGAGATTGATCAGGGTCTGTCGCACCGCGGATGGCTCGAAAAGCCTTTCAGGTCGCGGCGGCACGCCCACGAAAATCGAACCAGACGTCCAAAAAAGCCGCCAACACCAACAGCGGCGCCATATAGGGCAGAGCCACGACCAGCGTCAGATAAAAGACGATCAGCCACCCCTTGCCCAGATTCCGTGCCGCCACCAGGCCATGAACCAGCCCGACAGCCGCCAGCATGAAGGGCACTGCCAGCAGCGGCAGCCAGAGGGCGGCCGGCGGCCACAGCGCCGTTCCCGCCAGCATGGTCAACGGCAGCAGCAGCGCCAACGGCCGTGCGACCTTGAAACCATGAAACTCCTGGCGAAAGCCGCCGGGATGGTACAGCACACTCTGCCAATGCCGCGCCAACATCAGACAGAGCAGCGCAAACAGCAGATCGGAGGCAGCCAGCATCGCCACCACGACGCGGTTGAGCCAGCCCGTCACCTGCGGCTCCACGCCCGCCCACTGCTCACCAAGCTGACTCTGCATCATCTGGCTGGTCATCTGCACCAACTGTTCGATGCCGGCCAGCGGCCAGAGATTCAGCGCCAGCATCACCAGCGTGGCCAGCGCGATGCCGGCCATCCAGACCGGCTGCCAGGAGACCCGCGCCCGCAGCAGCAGCGCCTGCACCACCACCATCACCATCACGATGAAGGCGGTCGGGTCGCCCAGCCACCACCAGAGCCCGGCCACCAACAGCGGCCAGGGCAGCACCGTGACCCCTTCGCTCCAGCCACGGCGCAGGAACAGCAGCCCGACGATGGCGGCTCCCAGCAGGAACAGCATCGGCAGGGCCGTGGCCACCACAGCGACCAGGGCCGCCTGTTGACGCCCCCGCATCGCGAATTCGGCAAGCGCCTTCATGACTGGCGCGTGCCACTCACTCGCGGTTGTCGGTATAAGGGATCAGCGCCAGAAAGCGGGCCCGCTTGATGGCGGTGGAGAGCTGGCGCTGATACTTGGCCTTGGTGCCAGTGATCCGGCTCGGGATGATCTTGCCGGTTTCAGAGACATACGCCAGCAGGGTGTCGATGTCCTTGTAGTCGATCTCCTTCACCCCTTCGGCGGAGAAGCGACAGAATTTTCTGCGACGAAAATAGCGGGTCATGGTCTATTCCTCAACAATGGCTACAGAAGGCCCCGCAGGGCATCACCAGCAGAGACGGCTCGCCTCTACTCCTCTTCGTCATTCGCACGACCGCGCTCTTCGCGGCTGGCCTGGCGCGCTTCGGCTTCGGCCTCGCGCTCGCGGCGCTCGCGGTTCTCCTTTTCGCCGCGCATCATCGGCGACTCTTCGGTGACGGCCTCGTCACGCTGGATCACCAGGTTGCGCAGCACCGCATCGTTGTAGCGGAAGTTGGTGGTGAGCTCCTCGAGTGTCGGCTGTCCCACTTCGATGTTCATCAGAACATAGTGGGCCTTGTGGATCTTGTTGATCGGATAGGCCAGTTGACGGCGACCCCAATCCTCGAGCCGGTGGATGGCACCACCGCCCTCTTCGATGGCGCGCTTGTAGCGCTCGATCATCGCGGGCACCTGCTCGCTCTGATCGGGATGAACCAAAAAGACAATCTCGTAGTGACGCATTTCTGCTCCTTATGGGTTGAACAGCCTGCCACGCACCGGATGATGCAGCAGTCAGGCAAGGAGCGGCGGGGCCGCGGTTGGAAAAAGGCGGCTATTCTATGAAAACGGCTGACCAATTGAAAGGACGAATTGGACCGTGTTCGATGCACCGGCCGATCTCAGTCGATCCGATCGTCCAAGACGGCCGGCTCGACATGGGTGGAGAGGGTGATGCCCAGCTCGCTGAACACATGCTGCTCCACCTGGTCGGCCAGGTCGTGCGCCTCGGCGACCGTCATCGATCCCGGCAGAAACAGGTCGACCTGGGCAAAACGCAGATGGCCGGCGGCACGGGTGCGCAGGTTGCCGAATCTGACGCCCTGTGCCGCATAGCCGAGCAGAATCTGCTCGATCCGTGCCTGCATCGGCGGTGGCAGGGCATGGTCCATCAATCCATCGAGGGCACCACGCATCAGTTTGCTGCCTTCGCGCAGGATGTTGATCGCCACGGCAATCGCCACCAGCGGATCGAGCCACCAGGCCTCGGTCAGCCCGGCCAGCCCCACGCCGGCGATGACACCGAAGGTGGTCCAGACGTCGGTCATCAGATGGCGTGCATCGGCATCGAGCGCCGGAGAGTGGTGGCTGCGCGAAGCCTGCGACAGCAGTCGCGACACCGCGAAGTTGATCGCGGTCGCCAGCAGTGACAGCAGGGTGCCCCAGTCGAGATTGCTCAGCGGCTGCGGATGCAGAAAACGGTTCAGTGCCGACCAGATGATCAGCGCCGCCGCGATACAGATCAGCAACCCCTCGAAGGCGACCGAGAAGTATTCGGTCTTGCTGTGGCCATAGTGGTGGTTGTCGTCGGCCGGTTGCCGGGCCACCACCACCATCGCCAGCGCGAAGAGCGCACCGGCCAGGTTGACGAAGGACTCCAGCCCATCGGAGAGGTAGCCGATCGAGTCGGTCAGCTGCCAGGCCCCCAGCTTGATCAGCAGGGTGGCGATGGCCGCGGCGATGGAGAGCCAGAGGTAGCGCGTGACCGGCATGGCCACATCCTCCTATTTGAGCCAGCCCTTGCGCTGGAAGTACCAGAATGGCAGCACGACCGAGATGCCCATCAACAACAGCGAGAAGGGGTAGCCCAGCGACCACTTCAGCTCGGGCATCAGCTCGAAGTTCATGCCATAGATGCTGGCGATCAGCGTCGGTGGCAGCAGGCAGACCGAGGCGACCGAGAAGATCTTCACCACCTTGTTCTGGTTGATGTTGATGAAGCCGATGGTGGCATCCATCAAAAAGGTCAGCTTGTCGAACAGAAAGCCGGTGTGGCCTTCGATCGAGTCCATGTCGCGCAGAATCTGGCGTGCCTCATTGTGCTGCTCGCTCGACAACAGCGACCGGTGGCGCATCAGAAAGGAGATGGCGCGCCGGGTGTCCATCAAGTTGCGGCGGATGTGGCCGTTGAGGTTCTCCTCCTTGGCAATGCTGGAGAGCACGGTGGCGGCGGTCTCGTCGTCGATCTGATGCCCCAGCACCTGCTCGCTCAGGCCGTCGAGCCGCTCATAGATGCCCTCGAGCACGTCGGCGGAGTACTCCACATCGGCCGCATAGAGTTCGAGCAGCACATCCTGCAAGTCCTCGACATAGCCGGGTTGGCTGCGGGCGCGCATCCGCACCAGCCGGAACTGCGGCAGATCCTCGGGATGGACGCTGAACAGCATCGAGTTCTTGAGCACGAAGGCGACGCGGATGCTCTGGCTGCCGTCGTCATCCTCGTGAAAGAAGTCGGAGCGGATGTGCAGCTCGTCACCGTTGTCGGTCTTCTCTTCGAAGAAGCGGGCCCGCGCCTCGATGTCGCCGATCTCATGGGCCTCGGGCAGGTCGATGCCATAGAGGGTCGATGCCCAGTCGCGCTCCTGGTCGGAAGCGTCGACGAAGTCGATCCAGACCGGCTGGCAGTGGCGCAGCTCATCGATCGACTCGACCTGCACCTGACGCAGGCGACCACGCTCCAGCTCGAAGGCGTTGATCATGCAACCAGATTCCGGATCAGCAGCGCATACTCGCCCGCATCGCACTGGGGCGGGCGGGGAATCTTCACCCGATGCCCGGAGCCGGGTGCGATGAGGGCGGCCTTGCCATCGCGCCCTTCCAGATGGTCGAGCTGAAACCGGTGGTTGCCCTGCGGCGTCATCAGCTCCAGCGCATCGCCGACGGCAAACTGGTTCTTCACCTCGATGGTGAGCCAATTGTCATTTGAATCAACCACTTCACCGACGAACTGCTGGCGATCACTGCGCGACTGTCCCTGCTCGTAGTTCTGGTACACCCCCGGTGGATGGCGGCGATAGAAGCCCTCGGTGTAGCCACGGTTGGCCAACCCTTCGAGCACATCCATCAGATTCAGGTCAAACGGCCGGCCGGCCGCCGCATCGTCGATGGCGCGGCGGTAGACCTGGGTGGTGCGGGCGGCATAGAAGTGGCTCTTGGTGCGCCCCTCGATCTTCAGCGAACGGATGCCGATGCGGCCGAGCCGCTCGACATGCTGCACGGCCCGCAGGTCGCGTGAGTTGAGAATGTAGGTGCCGTGCTCATCCTCGAAGATCGGCATCACCTCGTCAGGGCGGCTGCGCTCACGCAGCAGGAACAGCCCATCCTCCTCGTCGGCAGGTGGCGGGGGCTCGACCTTCGCTGGCGGGGTGCAGGTCGACACCACTTCGCCAGTGCTGCTCTGCTGGGCCGGCAGCAGGTCATACTCCCAGCGACAGGCGTTGGTGCAGGCGCCCTGATTGGGGTCGCGGTGGTTCATGTAGCCCGAGAGCAGACAGCGACCCGAATAGGCGATGCAGAGCGCGCCATGGACGAAGACCTCGAGCTCCATCTGTGGCGAGGCGAGCTGGATCTCCTCGATCTCCTCCAGCGACAGCTCGCGCGACAGAATGATGCGGCTCACCCCCTGCCGGCGCCAGAACTCGACCGCGGCGTGGTTGACCACATTCGACTGCACCGACAGATGCACCGGCATATCGGGCCAGCGGTCGCGCACCAGCATGATCAGGCCCGGATCGGACATGATCAGCGCATCCGGCCCGGCCTCGATCACGGGCACCATGTCATCGATGAAGCGCCGGACCTTGGCATTGTGCGGCGCGATGTTGCAGGCCACGTAAAAAGTCCGCCCCTGCTGGTGGGCCTCATCGATGCCGGTGGCCAGCGACTCCAGCGTGAAGTCGTTGTTGCGCACCCTGAGGCTGTAGCGCGGCTGGCCGGCATAGACCGCATCGGCACCATAGGCAAAGGCGTAGCGCATGCTGCGGTAGGTGCCGGCAGGCGCCAACAGTTCGGGGGTGATCTGCATGGTGTTGTTCGCACTTGGGCTGCGGTTTGAGCGGGGCGCAATGGTATCACGGCACTCCACCGCGTTGATCTCATTCGATCAGATCGATTGCCCGACGCCCGAGATCGGGTTGGTCGCAGAAGAAACCATCGATACCCAATGCCAGAAACAGGCGCAACTCCGCCACCAAATCGCCCAGCCCCTCAGTGGAACTGCCCCGCAGTGCCGGCGGCAGAAAGTGGTTCTCGGCACGAAAGGTGTAGGGATGCACCAGCAGACCGGCCGCATGGGCCTCGTCGATGAAGCCGCTGGCTCGGGCCGGGTCGAGCCGACCCTCGGCATCGGCCGCCAGAATGAAATGGCTCTTCTGCGGACCGACGCCATCGGCATAACCGGCAATGGCGGTCAGTCCGGCCGCCGTGGCCATCTGCTCGTAGTCGAGCGTGCCGCCGGCAGTCACCACATCGAAGGGCTGACCGCTCTCCGCCAGCAACTGCACCAGTTTCAGATCGGTCATGCCGCGCAACTGCCGCAGGTTGCCAACCTCGAACGATTGAATGAACACCGGATCGGCCGCGCTGCGGTAGCCAGCACCATGCAGCGCGGCCACCAGGGGCGCCTCCATCGACAACCCCAGTGCCGCAAAGTGGCTGGGATGCTTGGTTTCCGGATAGAGCCCGATCGGACGGCCACTGGCCTGGGAGAGCCCCTTGGCCAGCGCGATCACCTCAGCGAAGGTGGGAATGTCGAACATCCGATCGAAACGGCGGTTGGCCGGACGCAGCTGCGGGATCCGCTCGACCGCGCGCAATGTCTTCAGTTCGGCGAGGGTGAAATCCTCGCTGAACCAGCCACTCACCAGCTGGCCATCAACCCGGCGCTGACAATGCCGGTCGGCAAACTCGGGATGGTCGGCGACATCGGTGGTGAGATCGAGCTGATTGTCGTGACGCGCCAGCAGCACCCCGTCACGGCTCATCACCAGATCGGGTTCGAGAAAATCGGCCCCTTGCAAGGCCGCCAGCGCATAGGCGGCAAGGGTGTGTTCAGGCAGATAGCCGCTGGCGCCGCGGTGGGCGATCAGGATGGGCTGATTGGTTCGCATGGGCATCCCCGATTCGAGAGAATGCCATGGTAAAAGTCGGTGGCCATCGCGCAAAGCGCCCGGCACGATTGTACGTGCCGGTCAGCACCCGCCGCGCATGACCACTCGATGCGTCAAAGCTGTTGCAGCAAATTGACAGCAAACAGCGCCCCGACAAACAGCAGATAGCTGGCCAGCAATCCAAGGCGCATCCGCATCGGCCGCGGCAGTGGCGGAACGACACTCTGGCACTGCTGCGTGCCCTGCTGCGAGCAAAGTGATCGAATCATGATGAACGCTCCCATGTGTTCAGTGAAAACATAGACAGAATAGGCGCCGCTGTGTTCACTGTCAACATTTTTCTTTGCGGGCGCGACCCTCCGCAGCAGCACCCGGCCAACACCTTGCGTGGCGCCCGGGACAACAGTATCGTTCCGGCTGCCGCGGGTGTGGTTCAATGGCAGAACGGCGGCTTCCCAAGCCTCAAGCGTGGGTTCGATTCCCATCACCCGCTCCAGCTCCCGACCCGCACCGTGACTGTGCTTCGTGCTCAGGACCGGCCTTGCCTTCAGGATGTTTCGCGTGCAGTTGCACAACCTGATCCTGTCGATTCAGCAGATCAAGACCCAGCTGCGCAAGTCGGAGCGCAAGGTGGCCGAGGCAGTGCTGGCACGACCGGCGGAGATCATCCACATGCGCATCGTCGATCTGGCGCAGGAGGCGCAGGTCAGTGAACCGACCGTGGTGCGCTTCTGCCGCTCGATCAAATGCAACGGCTTTCAGGATTTCAAGCTCAGACTGGCGCAGCAACTGGCGACCGAAGCCAGCTATGACCATGCACCGGTCCGGCCGGAAGACTCGATCATCCAGCTCAGAACGAAGGTGTTCGACACCACCATCGGCTCATTGCTGGCGATTCGCGACCGCCTCGACCCCACGGCGCTGGAGCGGGCCATCGCGCTGCTGCAGCAGGCACGGCGGGTGGAGTTCTACGGCTTCGGCGCCTCGGCGGCGGTGGCAACCGATGCGCAGGACAAATTCTTTCGGCTGAAGATGATGAGTGCCGCCCACTGCGACCCGCACATCCAGTGCATGTCGGCGCAGTCGCTGGAACCCCGGGATGTGGTGGTGGCGATCTCGCAGACCGGACGCACCCAGGCGCTGCTGCACTCGGTGATGCTGGCCCGGCAGGCCGGCGCGTCGGTGATCGCGCTGGCACCGGCCGACTCACCCTTGGCGGCGCTGAGCCAGGTGCCGATTCACCTCAATGTCAACGAACAGAATGAGCTCCACACCCCGCTGACTTCGCGGATCGTCCATCTGGCGGTGATCGATGTGCTGGTGATGGGGGTGGCCCGCCAGCGTGGCGAGGGGCTGTTGCGTCACCTCGCCCAGTTGCAGCAGAGTCTGGAGCAGTTGCGGGTGCCACCGCATGGCCAGCAAGGCAAACCGCTCCTGGAGTCCGACGAATGAAGTACATTGGCGCCCATGTCAGCGCCGCCGGCGGCGTGGAGCAGGCGCCGCTGCGTGCGCAGCAAATCGGCGCCAACGCCTTCGCCCTCTTCACCAAGAACCAGCGGCAGTGGCAGGCCAAGCCGCTGACCGAGGCCGAGATCAGTGCGTTTCGCAGCGGCTGCGAGCGTGGCGGCATCGCACCTGCGCAGATCCTGCCGCACGACAGCTATCTGATCAATCTGGGTCATCCCGACCCGGCGGCGCTCGACAAGTCGCGCGCCGCCTTCATCGACGAGATGCAGCGCTGCCGGCAGCTCGGCCTGACGCTGCTCAATTTCCATCCCGGCAGCCACCTCAACCAGATCAGCGAGGCCGACTGCATCGCCCGCATTGCCGAGTCGATCAATCTGGCGCTGACGGCCGTGCCCGGCGTCACCGCAGTGATCGAAAACACCGCCGGGCAGGGCAGCAACCTCGGTTTTCGCTTCGAGCAGCTCGCGGCGATGATCGAGCAGGTCGACGAGCGAGGCCGGGTCGGCGTCTGCTTCGACACCTGCCATGCACTGGCGGCCGGCTACGACCTGCGGACAGCGCAAGGGTGCCAAGAGACCTTCGCCGAATTCGACCGCACGGTCGGTTTTCGCTTTCTGCGCGCCATGCACCTGAATGGCTCGAAGAAGGGTCTCGGCAGTCGGGTCGACCGCCATGCCTCGCTCGACGAAGGCGAACTGGGAATGGCGGTGTTCCACTTCATCATGGCCGATCCGCGCTTCGACGACATTCCGCTGATTCTGGAAACCCCCAACGACGCGCGCTGGGCCGAGGAGATCGCCCTGCTGCGCAGCCTGGCCGGCTGAACCGGCAGCAAGCGCGTGGCCAACTTCGATGCAATCGGCAATGCCTTGGCCGATGTCGGTTATGCGGTGTTGCCCGATTTCATTTCCGAGCCCCTACAGACCGCCCTGCGACAGGAGCTGCTGAGGCGGATGGCGGCGGGTGAGCTGAAGGCCGCCGGCATCGGCCGTGGTGCCGACCATCGGCTGCTGCGCGAAGTGCGCGGCGATCAGATCCGCTGGCTCGATGGCAGCACGCCGGCCCAGGCCCGCTGGCTGCGGCGGATGCGGGCAGTGCAACGACAGCTCAACCGGCGGCTCTATCTGGGTCTGCGGGAGCATGAGAGTCAGTTCGCCCACTTCGCGCCCGGCACCTTCTACCGTCGCCACCTCGACAGCTTTGCCGGCCGCGAGAGTCGGGTGGTCTCCACGGTGCTCTATCTGAACCGCGACTGGCAGCCCGATGATGGCGGCGACCTGGTGCTGTTCGATCCGGCAACCGGCGCAGCGCTGCGCCATGTGCAGCCGCTGGCCGGGACGCTGGTGATCTTCATGAGTGCGCTGATTCCTCACGAGGTGGAGGCCAGTCGGCGCGCCCGCCTGAGCATCGCCGGCTGGTTCCGGCGTGATGCGGTCGATGACCTGCCCGCCCCACCCTGAACCGGGACCGCCGTTGCGCGCTACACCGCCACCTCGGCGCGGATCGGCGGATGTGACTGATAGTCGACAATGGCGATGTCGTCGTAGCAGTAGTCGAACAGGCTGGCCGGCCGGCGCTTCAGCAGCAGCCGCGGCAGCGGATAGGGCTCGCGGCACAGCTGCTCGCGCGCCTGATCGAGGTGGTTCAGGTAGAGGTGGACGTCACCGCCGGTCCAGATGAACTCCCCGGGCAGCAGGTCGCACTGCGCCGCCACCAGCTGCGTCAGCAATGCATAGCTGGCGATGTTGAACGGCACCCCCAGAAAGGTGTCGCAACTGCGCTGATAGAGCTGACAGGAGAGCCGCCCGTCGGCGACATGGAACTGGAACAGCAGGTGGCAGGGCGGCAGCGCCATCTGCGGCAGTTCGGCGACATTCCAGGCACTGACCACCATCCGCCGCGAGTCGGGGTTCTGCTTCAGCGTCTGCAACACCTGACTCAACTGATCGATGCGCTCACCATTCGCAGCGGGCCAGGCGCGCCACTGCCGGCCGTAGACCGGACCGAGGTCGCCCTGCGCGTCGGCCCACTCATCCCAGATCGAGATACCATGCGCCTTCAGGTAGGCGATGTTGGTGTCGCCGCGCAGAAACCAGAGCAGTTCGTGGATGATCGAGCGCAGATGCAGCCGCTTGGTGGTCAGCAACGGAAAGCCCTGGGCCAGGTCGAAGCGGAGCTGGCGGCCGAACACCGACAAGGTTCCGGTGCCGGTGCGGTCCTCCTTGCACACGCCGTGGTCGAGAATGTCCCGCAACAGTTCCAGATATTGACGCATGGCCGTCGACTCAGTGCGGTGAAGGGGAGGGTGTCGCCGGCAGGCGATAGGCCATCCACAGCAACAGCATGCCGGCGATGACCATCGGCAGACAGAGCATCTGGCCGCGCGTCAGCCAGCCGAACAGATCGAAACCGATCTGGACATCCGGCTCACGCACGAACTCGATCATGAAGCGCTGCAGGCCATATCCCACCAGGAACAGTCCCGACACCGCCCCGCGCGGCCGTTTTCCGGACGAAAACCACCAGAGCAGCGCGAACAGCAGCAGACCCTCGCTGAGTGCCTGATAGAGCTGTGACGGATGACGCGGCAACTGGGTCGGGTCGCGCGGAAACAGCATCGCCCACGGCAGATCGGTGGCCCGCCCCCACAGTTCGCCGCCGATGAAGTTGCCGATGCGGCCGGCGCCGAGCCCTGGCGGCACCAGTGGCGCAATGAAATCGGTGGTGGTCAGAAAATGGTGGTTCAGCCTGCGGGCGAACAGCCAGATGGCCAGCAGCACCCCCAGCAGGCCGCCATGGAACGACATGCCACCCTGCCAGACCGCGAACATCGACAGCGGATCGGCCAGCGTGGCCGGCAGGTTGTAAAACAGCACATAGCCGATTCGGCCGCCCAGAATCACCCCCAGCGCCGCATAGAAGATCAGGTCACTCACCTGTTCGGCCTGCAGCGGCGCGCCGCCGCGCTGGATGCGCCGCTTGGCCAGCAGCCAGGCGGCCGTGAAGCCGAGCAGGTACATCAGTCCATACCAGTGCACCTTGAGGGGCCCCAGCGCGATGGCAACCGGGTCGATCTGTGGATAGGCGATCATGCTGCGTCCTGTTCTGCTCAGATACCGAGAATGAATTGCAGCCCGATCAGCGCCAGCATGACGCCAAACGCCTGCTTGAGGCGCTCCGGCGACAGCCGATGGGCCAGCCGGGCACCCCAGCGGGCGGCCAGCGTGCTGGTCAGGGCGATGCCGGCGAACGCCGGCCAGTAGACGAAGCCGCTGCTGTAGGCGGGCAGGTCGGCATGGTGCCAGCCCTGCCAGATGTTGGTCAGGGCGCCGAACAGCGCGATCGGCAAGCCGCAGGCGGCCGAGGTGGCCACCGCCTCCTGCATCCGCACATTGTTCCAGGTCAGAAAGGGCACCGTCAGTGAACCGCCGCCAATGCCGAACAGCGCCGAGCAGTAGCCGATGATGCCGCCAGTCCCGGCCACCAGCGGTGCCGCGGGCAGTTGTCGATGCGGTCGCGGTTGCAGCTTCAGCAACATCTGCGCGGCCACCGCCAGCGCGAACAGACCGATCAGCCGTTGCAATGTGGCGCCGGAGAGCTGACCCGCGGTGATGACGCCGAAAAAGACGCCCAGCACCAGTCCCGGCGCCAGTTGCGCGAAGAGCGGCCAGCGCACCGCCCCATGCTGATGGTGGCTGCGGACCGAGCTGATCGAGGTGACAGTGATGATCGACAGCGAGGTGCCGACCGCCAGATGGGTCAGCAGCGTGGCCGGCACCCCCTGCGCCTTGAAGATGTAGGCCAGCGTCGGCACGATGATCAGACCGCCGCCAACGCCGAACAGTCCGGCCAGCAGGCCCGCCAGAATGCCGGCAGCGAGGTAACTCAGCAGCGTGATCATGCAGCGACCTTTGATGTGGGTCGGCATTATGGCCGACCCGACTGCTTTGATAAACTCGGACAGCCGTTGGCCCACGCGCCATCAACCGGAAGCAGTGACTGGAGCGACCTGCGATGTGCCTGATTCTGCTCGCCCACCGTTACAGCGATGAATTCCCGCTGGTGGTGGCGGCCAACCGCGACGAGTTCTACGCACGCCCGACCGCTGGCGCCCGGTTCTGGGACGACACCCCCACCCTGCTGGCTGGACGCGACCTGCGCGAAGGCGGCACCTGGCTCGGCATCACCTGTTCTGGCCGCTTCGCGGCAGTGACCAACTACCGCGGCAGCGAGCGTCGCTCCCGCTCCAGAGGGCAGCTGACCCGTGACTTTCTGACCAGTTCGATCGACCCGCTGGCCTACCTGGCGCAGATCCACCGCGACCGCGAACTCTACGCCGGCTTCAACCTGCTGCTGGGCGATGGCCGCGGACTCTACTACTACTCCAACCGCGAAGGCGAGATACGCCCGCTGCAACCGGGGCTCTACGGGCTGGCCAACCACCTGCTCGACACCCCGTGGGAGAAGGTCGAACTCGGCAAGGCCGCGCTGGCCGGACGGATCGCCGCCGGCTCCCGACCGGGCGACCTGCTGGAGATGCTGCAACAGCGGCCATCCCTGCCAGTCACTGCACCGCCACTGACCCCCGAGCAGCTGAATGCCCACCGCTTCATCGTCAGCGACAGCTACGGCACCTGCTCCAGCACCGTGCTCACCTGCTCCGAAGCGGGCCAGATTCGCTGGCTGGAGCAGCGCTTCAAGGCCGGCGGCATCCCCGATGAGCGCCACCTCTACCAGTTTCGGCTGAGGCGGCCGGGCCGATGACAATGTTCAGCTGATCCGTTTTGCAACAGGCATCTCTGCCACTTCACTGTTGCATCCAGTCCCGTGATGCAGGCGGATCGGAACAACCTGGAGAATGCGAAGCACCGACCGAAAAGTGTCAGCTTTTTTTACACTATTCAAATCTGACACTGAAACGCTTGCTCCACTTATGAATCAGCCAGATGATTTATAATAAATTTTTAATGTTGGCTCAGGCTTTGCTGTAAACTGAAAACCGGCGGCATTGCCTAATCGTCGGCCACAGCCGACCGGCGTGATTCGGAACAGGACAACCTCTACAGGAAATGAAAAATGAAGCTACGTAATGCACTGCTGGCATCGGCCGCGACTCTGCTCGGCACCATGTCGATCGGCGCCCAGGCCGCCAGCGAAAACCTGCTTGTCGACAACAGCACCTATCAAACCGCACAGGATGTCGGCGCCGTGAGTTCAGCGGCTGCCGTCAACGTGTTCGGTGTGCGTGGCACCGTCTCGATCTTTGGCGTTGCCATCAACGATGACGACAATGCCGATTTCTACCAGTTCTCGGTCGGCGCGAACCAGATGGTCACCCTCACGGTGCAGACCCCCGAAGGTTCACTGGAGAACAACGATCCGGTCGTTGGCCTGTTCGACGCCAATGGCATGCAACTGGCCAATGACGATGACGGTGGCGCGGGCTATGACAGCCTGTTGACCTACACCCTCACCACCGCCGGCACCTACTATGCCGCAGTGTCCGGCTATGCCGACTTCGACTTCATTGGCGGCGGCAGCACCAACTTCATCTATGATCTCAAGATCGAGGCTGCACCCGCCCCGGTACCGGTGCCGGCCGCTGCCTGGCTGTTCGGTTCGGCGCTGCTGGGCCTGGCAGCCAGCCGCCGCAAGTCATAAGAGTGCGTCAGGCGGCCATGTAGCCGCTGCCAAAGCACGATTGCGACAGCGAGGAGCCCCGCCATCACTGGCGGGGCTCCTTTTTGCACTTCCAGAAATGGGTTCGACCGCAACGCACCCATTGCCGACACCCGCTTCACCCATCCCGCATCGCCTCATCTCATGCTGACCCTCGAGCAGATCTCCCTCCATCGCGGCGGCCGGCCGGTATTGACCGACTGCTCGCTGCGGATCAACAGCGGTGACCGCATCGGTCTGGTGGGAGCCAACGGTGCCGGCAAGAGCAGCCTGATGCAGCTGATTCTGGGTCAGCTTGCACCCGACGGTGGCCAGATTGCGTTGCAGAGCGGTGTGCGGCTGGCCCACCTCGAACAGGAGCACGCGGCCGAGCAGCGCTGCGCGCTGGAGGTGGTGATCGATGGCGATTCGCAGATCGGCCGCCTGCGACAGGCGCTGGCCGCCGCCGAGCAGACGGGCGACCACGAGGCACTGGCCACGCTGCATCAGCAGTTCGCCGAGGTCGATGGCTACCGGGCCGAGAGCCGCGCCGGCGAGATTCTGCATGGGCTGGGCGTCACCCCGGCCCAGCAGCGGCAGTCGGTGCGCGCGCTCTCCGGCGGCTTGCGGGTGCGGGTGCAGTTGGCGCGGGCGCTGATGACCCCTTCGGATCTGCTGCTGCTCGATGAACCGACCAACCACCTCGATCTCGATGCGATTCTCTGGCTCGAAAGCTGGCTGGCGCGCTATCCCGGCAGCCTGCTGGTGATCTCCCACGACCGCGACTTCTTCGACCATGTGGTCAACCAGATTCTGCACCTCGACAGCGGCGTGCTGACCCGTTACGCCGGCCACTACAGCGACTTCGAGCGCAGCCGTGCCGAGGCGCGGCGACAGCAGGCCAGCGCCTACCAGCGCCAGCAGCAGCAACTTCAGCAGACCCAGCGCTTCATCGACCGCTTCAAGGCCAAGGCCAGCAAGGCCAAGCAGGCGCAGAGCCGGATGAAGGCGCTGGAGAAGCTCGAACGGATCGTCGCGCTGCGCGAGGAGAGCACGCTGCGCTTCAGCCTGCCCAGTGCCGAGCGCATCTCCAATCCGCTGCTGGTGCTCGATCGGATCAGCGTCGCCCGCGGTGAACGGACCCTCATCGAGCACTTTTCGGCCACGCTGCTGCCCGACACCCGCGTCGCCCTGCTCGGTCGCAATGGCGCCGGCAAGTCGACACTGCTGGCCGCCATCGCCGGCCTGCTGCCGCTGGCAGGTGGCACGCGGCTGGGCGGAGAGCATCTGAAGATCGGCTACTTCGCCCAGCATCAGCTCGAAGCGCTCGACCTGACCGCTTCACCCCTGCTGCATCTGAAGCGGCTCGATCCCCGCGCCAGTGAGCAGTCACTGCGCGGCTTTCTGGGCGGTTTCGGCTTCAGTGCCGAACGCGCGCTGACTGCGGTCGAAGCCTTCTCCGGTGGTGAGAAGAGCCGGCTGGCACTGGCGCTGATCGCCTGGCAACGGCCCAACCTGCTGCTGCTCGACGAGCCGACCAACCACCTCGACCTCGACATGCGTCAGGCGCTGGTGGAGGCGCTGCTGGCCTTCGAGGGCGCCGTGCTGCTGATCTCCCACGACCGCCATCTGCTCGAGAGCTGTGCCGCCGAATTCTGGTTGATCGAAGCGGGACGGGCGACCCTTTTCGAGGGTGATCTCGACGACTATGCCCGCCACCTTGCCAGTTCACGCAGCGGCGATGGCAGCGCGCCAGCGGCCGATGGCGCCTCCAGACGGGCCTCGCGGCAGAACGGGGCCGCCCTGCGCCAGCAGCAGGCGCCGCTGCGACAGCAGGTGAAGAAAATCGAAGCCGAAATCGATCGCCTCGGTCGACAACTGGCCCAGATCGAGCAGCAACTCGCCGAGCCCGAGCTCTACGGTGGCGAACATGTCGCCAGACTCCGGCAACTGTCGCAGCAGCAGCAGCATCTGCGCAGCGCGCTGACCGAGCAGGAAGAGCAGTGGATGGCAGCGAGCATGCAACTGGAAACACTCGCCGCCGACCCTTGAGCAGCACAACGGCCAAGGTGGTTTCGCCCGACTGCCGCACTGGCTAGAATAGCTGCGCCCCGATTCAGCAATCCAACAATAAGATGAGGATGGCCCATGACCCAAAAGCCAATAGAGGAAGGCTACTTCGTTATCAAAGAGGGGGGCAGGCCAGTGCTGCTCGGCTCCTTCAGTCCCTCGACCGGTAACACCTACTACCCCCAGCGCAAGCTCTGCCCGGTCACCTCCGAGCCGGTGCAGAAGGTCGAACTGCCGACCGAAGGCGAGCTCTACTCCTGGACCTACGTGCGCATGAAGATGATCGGTTCGACCCAGTCCTCCGACGGCGGCGGCCATGGCGTCGGCCAGATCGACCTGCCGTGTGGCACCCGCATCCAGTCGATCATTCGCGGCGAGATGGGTGACTGGAAGATCGGCATGAAGATGCGGCTGGCCCTGCTGCCGGTCAAGCGCGATGGCGACGTGGAGCTCTGCTCCTACTGTTTCGAACCGGTTCAGGCATAGGAGAGCCCCCATGAGCAGAGAAGTCTATGTGATCGGCGTCGGCATGCACCCCTTCATGCGCGATGCGCCACCTTTGCGCGAGATGTACTTCACCGCCGCCAGCGCGGCACTCCAGGATGCCGGCATCCGCTTCCAGGAGGTGGGTTACCTCTACAACGGCTACATCAACGGCCGGATGCAGGGCATCGGCTTCGCCAAGGATCTCGGCCTGACCAACGTGCCGGTGGTCCATGTCGAGAATGCCTCGGCGACCGGCTCCTGTGCGATGCGCGAGGCGGTCAATGCCGTCAAGGGCGGCCACTGCGAGGTCGCCATGGCGGTCGGCTTCGACGACATGATGAAGTTCAGCCGGGCACGGGCACTGAGCGAGATGGCCGAAGGTCCGAAGATCGATTCGACCATCCTGCCGGCGGCTTTCTTCGCCATGTGGGCAGTGCGGCGGATGCACGAGCATGGCACCACCCTCGAGACCTTCGCCAAGATTGCGGCCAAGAACTGGAACCATGCCCGCTTCAACCCGATGGCGCAGCGGCAGTCGAAGGAGCTGGTGACACCGGAAGAGATTCTGGCCGCACCCGAAGTCTCCTATCCCCACACCACCAAGATGGCCTGTGCGGCCGGCGGTGGCGCGGCAGCGGCCATCGTCGCCACCAAGGAGGTGGCGATGCGGGTGGCACGCGGCCGGCCGATGGTGAAGGTGGTCGGTTCGCAGATGAAGTCCGAACACTACACGCCGGGCCACGTCTTTCTGGGGGCGGTGATCGGCCCCGAGGATCTGACCCGGGTCACCACCCAGGCGCTCTACGAAGAGAGTGGCCTTGGGCCGAAGGATGTCGATCTGGTCCATGTGCATGACGCCTTCCCGATCGAAGAGCTGATGTACTACGAACTGATGGGCTTTGCCGAGCCCGGCGAAGGCGACCACCTGGTGGCCCGGGGCGACACCTCGATCGGTGGCAAGATTCCCTTCTCCACCGATGGCGGACTCACCGCGCGCGGCCACCCCGGCGGCCCGACCGGACTGGCCCAGATCTGGGACGGCGTGCAGCAGTTGCGCGGCGAATCGGGTCCGCGGCAGGTGGCCGGCGCGCGCAACGCCATGATCCACATGATGGGGGCAGGCTCTATCTGCGTGATGCACATGTTGCAGCGCGATGGCGATGCCTGAGCCGACGTGAAGCGGTCATCGGCCGATGACCGCCTTTTTTCAGGCAAGATCGAGCGGGGAGCATGGGCTCCCCGTTCCGTTCATGTGATAATCGGCACCCGTCACAGGCGGCTCTAGCCTGGACGGAACACAACAGAGGTCAACCATGAATATCGATTTTTCAGCCGAAGAGCTGGCATTCAGAGCCGAGGTCAAGGCCTGGTTCGAGGCCAACCTGCCCAAGGAGTTGAAAGCAAAGGAAGAAGCCGGCGAATCGCTCACCAAGGAAGAGCTGATCAGCTGGGGACGCAAACTGAACGAGAAGGGCTGGGCGGCACCCTCCTGGCCCAAGGAGCATGGCGGCACCGGCTGGAATGCCACCCAGAAGCACATTTTCGAAGAGGTCCGTGCCGAAGTCGGCGCACCACAGGTGTTCTCGATGGGCATCACCATGCTGGGACCGGTGCTGATGGGCTATGGCAACGATGCACAGCGCAAGCAGTTCCTGCCGCGCATTCTCAACTTCGATGACTGGTGGTGCCAAGGCTACTCCGAACCGGGCGCTGGCTCCGACCTGGCGGCTCTCAAGACCGCCGCCGTGCTCGAAGGTGACCACTACGTGGTCAACGGCTCCAAGATCTGGACCACCTACGCCCACCGCGCCGACTGGATGTTCTGCCTGGTGCGCACCAACGCAACCGGCAAGAAGCAGCAGGGCATCAGCTTTCTGCTGATCGACATGAACACCCCGGGCATTCAGGTCAGGCCGATCATCTCGATCGATGGCGAACACCACCTCAACCAGGTCTTCCTCGACAACGTGCGGGTGCCGAAACAGAACCTGGTCGGCGAGGAGAACCAGGGCTGGACCGTGGCCAAGTACCTGCTCACCCACGAGCGCACCAGCATCGCCGGCGTCGGCGCCGCCAAGGCATCGCTCGGCAAGCTGAAGAAGCTGGCCCGCGCCACCGAGGCCAACGGCAAGTCGATGATCGAAGACCCGCAATTCAGCCTGAAGCTGGCACAGGCCGAGCTCAACGTCATGGCACTGGAGTACACCAACTTCCGCGCACTGGCCGCGCTCGCCTCCGGTCAGGTGCCGGGCGCCGAATCCTCGCTGCTGAAGATCAAGGGCAGTCAGGCGCAGCAGATGCTGCAGGAGCTCAAGGTCGAGATGTCGGGCTATTACGCCTACCCATGGCAGACCGAGCAGGCGGTCGGACCGGTGCCGTTCAAACAATCTCTCGCCAACTACAACTTCGGCCGCGCCAGCACCATCTATGGCGGCAGCACCGAAGTGCAGTATGGCGTCATGGCAAAAGCGATTCTTGGGCTCTGACAGGGGGCAATGATGGATTTTTCATTCAGCGAAGAACAACAACTGATCAAGGAATCGGTTGAGAAGTTTATCGAAAAGGACTACTCGTTCGAGGCACGCAACAAGCTGCTGAAGACGCCCGAGCGCTTCAGCCGCGCGCTGTGGAAGCAGTATGCCGAGCTGGGCTGGCTTGGCATCGCACTGCCCGAAGAGTTCGGTGGCTACGGCGGCAGTGCCATCGAGACCATGCTGGTGATGGAGGCCTTCGGCAGCGCGATGGTGCTCGAACCCTACCTCTCCACGGTGGTGATGGGCGCCAATGCGGTGCTGTTCGGCGGCAGCGATGCACAGAAAAAAACCCTGCTGCCCAAGGTGGCCAGCGGCGAACTGATGCTGTCGGTGGCCTATGCCGAGCCGACCTCCCGCTATGAGCTGGCGGACGTGCAGACCAAGGCCACCGCCACCGCTGGCGGCTACAGCCTGAGCGGCGAGAAGATCGTCGTGCTCAATGGCGGCACGGCCGACAAGCTGATCGTCTCGGCCCGCACCAGTGGCGCGCGGCTCGATCAGAACGGCATCTCGCTGTTCCTGGTCGATCGCAATGCGGCGGGTGTCGAGCTGAGCGTCTACGACACCGCCGATGGCTCGCAGGCCGCCAATGTGCGCCTCAATGGCGCCACCGGCGAACTGCTGGGCGGCGAAGGTCAGGGCCATGCACTGCTCGACCAGGTGATCGACACCGCCACCGCGGCGCTCTGCGCCCAGGCGCTGGGTGCGATGAACTCCGCCTTCAGAAGAACCCTCGACTACACCAAGACCCGTGAACAGTTCGGCGTGCCGATCGCCAGCTTCCAGGTGCTGCAACACCGCCTGGTCGACATGTTCATGTCGAGCGAGGCGAGCCGTTCGATGGTCTACATGGTCAGCATGGAGGTGATGAAGTCCGACGCCACCGCACGGCGCAAGGCGGTCTCGGCCGCCAAGGCCTATGTCGGCCAGCATGCCCGCGCCGTGGCGCAGGATGCAGTGCAGATCCATGGCGGGGTCGGCATGACCGAAGAGCTCGACGTCGGCCACTACTTCCGTTGCCTCACGCTCTTCTGCAGCAGCTTCGGCAGCACCGACCACCACCTGCAGCGGTATGCCCGGCTCTCGCAACAGTAGCGCCGCATCCGTCGGGTGAGCCCGAACAGCCATGCTCTGGCCAGTGCCGGAGCATGGCTTTTTATTTGGAGGCAACCCGACGACAACACCTCTTCATGAGCAAAGCGCCCGATGAACAGCACTGCTGCCGCTGATTCACCGGTCAGCACGGCCGATCTGGCGCTGATCGAGCGCTTTCTCGACGCCCTCTGGCTGGAGCGTGGTTCGGCCGAACCGACCCTGGCGGCCTACCGCAGCGATCTCACGGCACTGGCAACCTGGCTGACCCAGCAGCAGGGCCGGCTGCTCGACCTCGACCGCGCCCAACTGCTCGACTACCTCGGAGAGCGGCTGGCACAGGGCTACAGCAGCCGCTCCACCCAGCGCTTTCTGGCGGCACTGCGCAACTTCACCCGCTATCTTCTGCGCGAAGGGCTGATTTCAACCGACCCGGCACTCGACATTGCCAACCCCAGACTGGGCCGCCCGCTGCCGGTCAGCCTGACCGAAGCCGAGGTCGAGCAACTGCTGGCCGCGCCGGACGTCGAGCAACCGCTGGGACTGCGTGACCGGACCATGCTCGAACTGCTCTATGCAACGGGTCTGCGGGTCTCCGAACTGGTGGGATTGCGCCATGATCAGCTCGACTGCCAGCGGGGCTGCGTGCGCATCACCGGCAAGGGCGGCAAGGAGCGGCTGATTCCGGTCGGAGAAGAGGCGCTGGCCTGGATCGAACGCTACCGCGCGACCACTGCGCCCTCACGCCAGGATGGCCGGGCTCCGCTGTTCCCGGGTCGCGACGGCGAGGCGCTCACCCGCCAGGCCTTCTGGTATCGCATCAAGCAGCATGCCCGACAATGCGGCATCGACCGCCCCCTGTCACCGCACAGCTTGCGCCACGCCTTTGCCACCCATCTGCTCAACCATGGTGCCGATCTGCGGGTGGTGCAGATGCTGCTGGGGCACAGCGACCTGTCGACCACACAGATCTACACCCATGTGGCGCGACAGCGGCTGCGCGAGCTGCACCAGAAGCACCATCCGCGCGGCTGATTCGGCCCAGAAATGCAGCAAAGTTGTGCCCCAAGCCTTACTCCGGCACGCAAGGCGCAGTACCATGGCGGGCGTTTCGGACCCTCTTCAACCCATCGACCACCATGATGACCCTGCGCATGCGCTTCTCCCTGCTGCCTTCCCTGTTCATGCTGTTCCATCTGCTGGCCTGCGGCGTCACGGTGCAGGCCGAACCGCTCAAAATGAACCTGAGCCATCAGAAATTCATCCTCGACAACGGACTGACGGTGATCGTGCATGAGGACCGCAAGGCGCCGATCGTGGCGGTCAACCTCTGGTATCACGTCGGCTCCAAGGATGAAAAGCCGGGCAAGACCGGCTTCGCCCATCTGTTCGAACACCTGATGTTCAACGGCAGCGAACACCATGACGATGAGTACTTCAAACCCTTCGAGCGGGTCGGCGCCACCGAGATGAATGGCACCACCAACAACGACCGCACCAACTATTTCCAGAACGTGCCCACCTCCGCGCTCGACCTGGCGCTGTGGATGGAGTCGGACCGCATGGGCCATCTGCTGGGCGCCATCACCCAGGCCAAGCTCGATGAGCAGCGCGGCGTGGTGCAGAACGAGAAGCGCCAGGGCGAAAACCAGCCCTATGGCCGGGTGTTCGAGGCGATCACCAAGGCCTGCTATCCGGCCGGCCATCCCTATTCGTGGGAGGTGATCGGTTCGATGACCGATCTCAACGCCGCCACCCTCGATGATGTGCACCAGTGGTTCAAGGATTACTACGGCCCCTCCAACGCGGTGCTGGTGCTGGCCGGCGACATCGATCTCGAGACCGCCAAACAGAAGGTCCAGCACTACTTTGGCGACATCGCACCCGGCCAGCCGATCACCCGCCCCAAGGCCTGGACCGCCCAGCGCACTGGCCATCAGCGCGAGGTGATGCAGGATCGGGTGCCGCAGCCACGGCTCCATCAGGTCTGGAATGTGCCCGAACTGCGTGATCAGAATGCCCCGCTGTTCGACCTGCTGGGTCAACTGCTGGCCGGTGGCAAGAACTCCCGGCTCTATCAGCGGCTGGTCTACCGCGACCAGATCGCGACCGAGGTGAGCGCCGCCTACTGGGGCCGTGAACTCTCCGGGCTCTTCGTCATCACCGCCGATGTCAAGAAAGGCCACACCCTCGCCGAGGTCGAAAAAGCCATCGACCAGGAGCTGACCACGCTGCTGACCCAGGGTCCGGGCCAGAGCGAGCTCGAGCGGGTCAGGGCGGCCTACACCGCACAGTTCGTGCGCGAGGCCGAACGGGTTGGCGGCACTGGCGGCAAGTCGGACCTGCTGGCCAGTGGCGAAGTCTTTTTCGACAACCCGACCGCCATGGTCGACATCTGGCTGAAGCAGATCAACGCCGCCACCCCGATCGCCCTGCGCGATCTGAGCAGGAAATGGCTGAGCGATGGCCGCTACACCCTGGAGGTCGAGCCCTTCCCGACCCTCGAAGCGGCCAAGGAGGGGGCCGACCGCAGCCAACTGCCGGCTGTCGATGAACCCCCGCAGCTCAAGATTCCGGAGTTGGAACGGGCCACGCTGAAAAATGGCCTCAAGGTGGTGCTGGCCCAACGCCACGAAGTGCCGCTGGTGCAACTGACGCTGCAATTCGACGCCGGCCACTCGACCGACCAAGGTGGCAAGCCCGGCACCCAGAGCTTTGCGATGGAGATGCTGACCGAAGGCTCCAGCCAGTACGACGCACTGGCGCTGGCCGACCGGCTGGAGCGGCTGGGCGCCACCCTCACCACCAGCTCGACCATCGACACCTCCAGCCTGCACCTCTCGACGCTGAAGAGCAACCTCACCTCATCGCTCGGACTCTTTGCCGACGTGCTGCTCAACCCCGCCTTCAAAAGCAGCGAAATCGAGCGCAAGCGTGCCCTGTGGCTGGCCCGGATCGAACAGGAGGAGGCCAGCCCGGTCTCGCTGGCGATGCGGCTGATGCCGCCGCTGCTCTACGGCGAGGGACACCCCTATGCGCTCCCCTTCACCGGCAGCGGCACCGTGGCCGGCGTCTCGTCGCTGAAGCGCGATGACCTGGTCAACTTCCACCGCACCTGGTTTCAGCCCGGTCGTGCCACCCTGATCGTGGTCGGCGACACCACGCTGAAAGAGCTGGTGCCACTCCTCGAACAGCAACTGGGCCAGTGGCGCGACCGTGGCGCAAAACAGCCCGTCCGCACCATTCCCACCGTACAGTCGCCGACGCAGACCCGGGTCTATCTGATCGACAAGCCCGGTTCGATCCAGTCGACCATCTTCGCCGGTGACCTGCTCACCCCCGGTGGCGGTGACGATGAGATCGCCGTCGACCTGATGAACCAGATTCTGGGCGGCACCTTCACCTCGCGGCTCAACATGAATCTGCGCGAAGACAAGCACTGGTCCTATGGTGCTCGCAGCCTGGTCGTCGATGCCAGCGGCCAGCGCCCGTTTCTCGCCTACAGCTCGGTGCAGACCGATCAGACCGCTCCGGCCATGGCCGAGATCCTGAACGAGGTCCGGGTGCTGACCGGACAGAACCCGCCCAATGGCGCCGAGATCAACAAGGTCAAGCGGTTCGAGACGCTGAAATTGCCCGGAAAGTATGAAACCGGCGCGGCCCTGGGTGGCGCCATCGCCGATCTGGTGCGGTTCAAGCGGGCCGAGAGTTACATCACCGACTACCCTGGGCGGGTCAGCGACACCTCGGTCGAGGCGATCGTCACCGCCGCCAGACAGCTGCATCCCGACCAGCTCACCTGGGTGGTGGTGGGCGATCGGGCCAGGATCGAAAAGGCGATCCGCGAGCTCAAGATCGGCGAGATCGAGCTGCTCTCGACCGACGGTTCAGCGCAGTGAAATGGCCGCGCGCGGCGGTGATCGCGGCACTGCTGCTGGCCGGTTGTGCCTCGACCCCGCCACAGATCGCCAACCCGCCGGCGCAACCGCTGTCGGTGAGTGAAGCCACCGGGCATCTGGCCGAGCACCTGCATCAACCGGTGCGCTGGGGCGGCATCATTCTGTCGGTCACCCCGCAACCCGAAGAGATCTGGATCGAGATCGAGGCGCGACCCCTGGGCCACTGGGGCCATCCGAACGAAGATGCCGCTTCGCTGGGCCGTTTCTATGCCCGACTGCCAGCCACCCGCATGGATTCCGATCTGCGCAGCGGGCGGCTCATCACGCTCTATGGCGTGCTGAGCGATGAGGCGACCCAGCAGCTGGGCAACCGCCGTATCCTGCTGCCGGTGATGACCGCTGAGCAGTTCAGCACCTGGGAGCGCCGCGCCGAACAGCCACCGGCCTTCCCGCGTTCTCCCTATGGTTGGCCCTACCCGCCTTACTACTTTCCCTGAACCGCGCTTTCTCTCCAAAGCCCACCGCCAGCACCGATGAGCACAGCCGCACCCATCGCCTTCTTCTTCTCCACCTCCGGACACAGCGGTGTCGACCGCTGCGTGCGCAATCTGCTGCCGGCGATCACCGGGCGCGGCCATCAGATCGATCTGCTGCATGTGCGCGGGCATGGACCGAGCATCGAGAACCTGCCGGCCGGCGTGCGGGTGGTCGATCTGGGCACCCGCCACACCTACTCGGCGCTGCCGGCCGTGGTCCGTTATCTGCGCCAGAACCGCCCGGTGGCGATGCTGAGCGACAAGGACCGGGTCAACCGCACCGCACTGCTGGCGCGCTGGCTGGCCGGCGTGCCCACCCGGCTGGTACTGCGCTCCGGCACCACCATCTCGATCGACCTGGCCCACCGCGGTGCCTTCGAACGCTGGCTGCAGCGCAACTCGATGGGCAAGCTCTACCGCTTTGCCGATCAGGTGATCGTGCCGGCCCAGGATGTCGCCGATGACCTGAGCCGCTACACCGGCCTGGCCCGCGAGCACATCCAGGTGGTGCCAAGCCCGGTGGTGCCGGCATCCTGTTTCGAACGCAATGCATCACGCCCCGATCACCCCTGGCTGCAACCGGGCGAACCACCGGTGGTTCTCGGTGTCGGCGAGCTGTGCATGCGCAAGGATTTCGCCATGCTGCTGCGCGCCTTCGCCCAGGTGCGGGCGCAGCGCGACTGCCGCCTGCTGATTCTCGGCAAGGGCCGCCAGCATGACCAACTGCTGGCGCTGGCTGCCTCACTGGGGGTGGCGCAGGATGTCTGCCTGGCCGGCTTCCAGCCCAACCCTTACGACTACATGCAACACGCCGCGCTGCTGGCCTTCAGCTCCCGCTGGGAAGGGCTCGGCTTTGTACTGATCGAAGCCTTGGCGCTGGGCACACCGGTGGTCTCGACCGACTGCCCGAGTGGCCCGCGCGAGATTCTGCACGACGGGCGGTACGGCCCGCTGGTGCCGGTGGGCGATGACCAGGCCATGGCGCGCGCCATCCTCGACACGCTGGAGCAGCCGCTGCCGCCCGCCACCTTGCAACAGGCGGCACGCCGTTATGAGATCGAGGCCGCCACCGACGCCTATCTGACCGCGCTGGGCCTGCCACCATGAACGACAGGGCGGCTCGCCGCCTCGCCGACCGGGTCACCGCAATCGTCGTCACCTACAACAGCGCTGCCGTGCTCAGCGCCGCGCTCGATTCGATTGCCGAACTCGACCACTGTCTGGTCGTCGACAATGCCAGCCATGATCAGAGCTGCACGCTGGTCGAGAGCGGCCATCCGCGGGTCAGGCTACTGAAAAACCCGCGCAATCTGGGGTTTGGCGTGGCCAACAACCGTGCCGCCGCACTGGCCGACACCGAATTCCTGCTGCTGCTGAACCCCGATGCACGGCTGCTGCCTGGCGCACTGGCTGCGCTGGTCGATGCAGCCGACCGCTATCCCGACGCCGCCATTCTGGCACCTCGGCTGGTCGATGAAACCGGTCAGCCGCGCGCCATCCTGCGCCACCCCTTCTTCAGGCGCCACAAGATCAAGGGCCGGTTCGACCAATCCTGGATTGCCGGCGATCTGTGCGCCGAGATGCTCTCCGGCGCGGTGATGCTGATCCGGCGCGCGTGGTTCGCCGGCGAACCGCTGTTCGACCCGGCACTGTTCCTCTATTACGAAGATGACGACCTCTGTCTGCGCGCCCGCGCCCGGCAGGGTGCGCTGGTCATCGTCGCCGGCGCGCTGGCCTACCATGCAGAGGACTGCTCATCGCTCCCTTGCGCACGGTTGAGTGCGCTGAAGCAGCGTGAAACCATCGCTTCACAACTCCACCTGATCCGCAAATACCGGGGTGGTTCGGCAAGCCTCGCTCAGGCAGCGCTGCTGCTGCTGCGCAACCTGCTCAACATCCCGTTCTATCTGCTGACCGGCAAGGCACGACGGGCCCGGCGCAGCCTGCACAAGGTGGCCGGAACGCTGCTCTTCATGCAGCGCTGGGCCAGCGGTTACCCTTCGAGCAGCCGCAGATAGCGCGCCACACAGGCCTCGACCGAATAGGATTGCGCGGCCTCGCGCAACAGCCCGGCCGCAGTGGGCTGATCGAGCATCCGCGCCATGGCACGGCTGAGCGCGACAGCATCACCCACCGGCACCAGCGGGCCATAGGCTCCATCGTGCAGAATCTCGCGTGGACCGCCCGGGCAGTCGGTCGAGACCACCGGCGTGCCCACCGCCATCGCTTCGACCAGCACGTTGCCGAACCCCTCCCACAGTGACGAGAGCACAAAGAGCCGGGCCCTGGCCATCCAGGCATAGGGGTTGGCGACAAAACCGGGCAGGCTGACCGCGCCATCGAGCCCCAATTGCGCCACCAGCTGCTCCAGCATCGGTCGTTGTGCCCCTTCGCCCAGAATCAGCAGCCGCGCATCGTGGCTGCGCCGCAGCAGGCCGAATGCCCGCAGCAGGGTGGAGAAGTCCTTTTCGTGACTCAGCCGTCCCGCAGCGATGATCACCGGCACTGCACCGGGACAAAAGAACGGATGCTCGACCGGTTCGGCCGCGAGCGGGTGGAGCTGCGGCGTCACCACCGGATTGCCGATCACCGTGATCCGTTCGACCGGCAGTCCGCTCAGACGGGCAATGTCGCGGGCCACCCAGTTCGATGTAGCGATGATGCCGTCGGCCTGCCGATAGAGCCGACCGCGCCGCCACGCTTTCCACCGGCGGCGCAGCGGATGAAAGCCGCGCTCCTCGATCTGCCGCGAAATGGCCGTTCCGGCTCCGAAGAAGCAGCGGCTCTCCACACCGGCACGGCGCCGTGCCCGCAGAATGAAGCGGTCGTCACTTGGCTTGCCGGTGATGACCGCACGCGGCCGGTTCTGTCGCAGATAGCGGGCCAGCGCGGCGATCACCGTCCGCTTCGATCCCTTGCCGAGGCCGATCACCCGCACGCCCGCCGCCAGCGGCTGCATGAAAGGGCCGGTGGCATCGCTCACCAGTAGATCGACCGCGATGCCACGGTCGGCGAATCCTTGCGCCAGATTGGCCATGTTGCGTTCGACACCGCCATCGCGGTTCTGGTAGATGAAGAGGCAGAGCGGGCGCTGTACACCGGCTTCGGCGGACAGTTCAGCCATGCGGTCCGCTTTCTTCGCCATCCGACGGCGGGCCATCGAGCGCCAGCCACCCCTTGAGCAGCGCGATCAGCTCGGCCATGCCCTCACGGCTCAGGGTCGAGAAGCACTGGACATTGACCTGTTCGGAGATATTGACCTCGGCCAGGCTCTTCAGCACCTTCAGCCGGCTCTGCTGCGCCTGGTTGCGGCTCAGCTTGTCAGCCTTGGTGAGCAGGATGCAGACCGGCAGCACGCGCGCCTGCGCCCACTCCAGCATCATCCAGTCGAAGGGACGCAGCGGATGGCGGATGTCCATCACCAGCACCAGCCCCACCAGTGACAGCCGCTCGCGCAGGTAGTGGTCGAGGTGACGCTTCCAGTGGGCCTGGATCTCTTTCGAGGTCTGGGCATAGCCATAACCGGGCAGATCGACCAGACGAGCCGACTCGTTGAGCGCGAAGAAGTTGAGCAGCTGGGTGCGGCCTGGCGTCTTGCTGGTGCGGGCCAGGCGGGCCGATTCGGTCAGGGTGTTGATGGCGCTCGATTTGCCGGCATTGGAGCGGCCACAAAAGGCGACCTCACGACCGCCGTCGGCGGGACAGTCGTTCAGCAGCAGTGCGCTCTTCATGAAAACGGCACGGCGAAAGGGGTTGACGGCAGGCGGAGGTTGAGTCATTCACCGACAAAATGCAGAGGATGCGTTGCCGGGCATGGCAAGCAATGGCCCCTAGTATATAATGGCCGCGATTTTTTTGGCCTGATTTGATCGTGCCTGTCACGCCGCATGGGCACACGGTCAAAACCAGCTTTCCGAGAGCCTCTACGCGTTGGATTCAAACATGCAAAGACTATTCTTGACCGCAGTGCTGACCATCGGTCTGATCGGCAGCGTACAGGCAGCGGGCGATGCGACCGCAGGCCAGGCCAAGGCAGCCGCCTGCGCAGCCTGTCATGGTGCCGATGGCAACAGTGCGGCACCCAACTTTCCCAAACTGGCCGGTCAGGGCGAGCGCTATCTGCTCAAGCAGATGCATGAGATCAAATCCGGTGCCCGCGCCGCGCCGTTGATGGCCGGACAGCTGGACAACCTGAGCGAACAGGAGATGGCCGACATCGCCGCCTACTTCGCCGCACAAAAGGGCACGGTCGGCGCTGCCAAGGCCGATCTGGTCAAACAGGGTGAAGAGCTCTACCGCGCCGGCAGCAAGCGCAAGAATGCGGCGGCCTGCAGTGCCTGCCACTCTCCGACCGGACAGGGCAATGATCTGGCCGGCTTCCCCAGCCTCTCCGGTCAGCATGCCCAATACACCGCCGCGCAGTTGCAGGCATTCCGCAATGGCACCCGCAGCAACGATGCCGAGCGCATCATGCGCGACAATGCTGAACTTCTGAGCGACGCCGAGATCGAAGCGGTGGCAAGCTATATTTCAGGTTTGCACCCTTAATCATTCCGCCATCGACAGCGGGTACAAAAAGGGTGTCTGACACCCTTTTTGTTTTTGGGCCACCCAAGATTCCCTGACCAGACAAGGAGAACCCTCATGAACACCGTGATCCGTCATCACTGGCGCTGGATCCTGTCAGCACTGCTGCTGGGCCTGCTGCCGCTGCAACTGCGGGCGGAGTCGGGTTACCAGGAGGGAGTGCACTACCAGAAGCTGGAAAGCGCGGTCATCACCCGTGATCCGGGCAAGATCGAGGTGATCGAAGTGTTCTGGTACGGCTGCCCGCACTGCTACAAACTGGAGCCGACCCTGCAGCACTGGTCTGCCAACCTCTCGCGCGATGTCGATTTCTGGCGCTCACCCGCGATGTGGAATGGACGCATGGAGCTGCATGCCCAGGCCTTCTACACCGCCGAGGCGCTCAACCTGCTCGAAAAACTGCACAAACCGCTGTTCGATGCGCTCAATCCCCAGGGTCAGCAGCTTGCCAGCAAGGAGGAGATCCGCACCCTCTTCACCCGCCAGGGGGTCAAGGCCGAGGAGTTCGACCAGGTGTTCGACTCCTTTGGCGTGCAGAGCAAGGTCAAGCAGGCCAATAGCCGCTTTCGTGCTTTGCGTCTGACCGGTGTGCCCGCCTTCATCGTCAATGGCAAATACCGGGTGACCGGTGAAAAGCTCAAGAGCGAGGATGAGATGCTGAAGGTGGTCGATTATCTGATCGGGCAAGAGCGCAAGGCGCGCGCCGCGCCGGCCGCTGTCCGCTGACGTGATCGCAGGAATGCACGAACACCAAGCGCATCCGCCCTCCCCGCAGGCTGCCGAAGCCCTCCCAACCGCCGGCCAGAAGCTGCGGTTGCTGACCTACAACATGCAGGTGGGCATCGCCACCCACCGCTACCGCCACTACATCACCCGCGGCTGGCAGCATCTGCTGCCGCACGGGCTGCGCGAACGCAATCTGGAGCGGATTGCCGAACTGATTCAGACCTTCGACATCGTCGCACTGCAAGAGGCCGACGGCGGCAGCCTGCGCAGCGGCTTCGTCAACCAGGTCGAATATCTGGCCCACCGCGCCCGATTCCCCTACTGGTACCAGCAGCGCAACCGCAACCTCGGTCGGCTCGGCCAGCATGGCAATGGCCTGCTGACCCGCTTTCCACCCGAGATTCTCGAAGACCACAAACTGCCCGGCGCCCTGCCCGGCCGCGGCGCGATCGTGGCACGCTTCGCCGGACCGGTCGAACCGCTGCTGGTGGTGGGGGTGCATCTGTCGCTCGGCGCCCGTTCCCAGCAGCTCCAGCTCTCCTATCTGCTCGAGTTGATGTCCAATTACCGCCATGTGATCGTCATGGGTGACATGAACAGCGAAACCGAACGCCTGCTGCTCGAATCGCCGTTGCAGCATGGCAATTTTCATCGGCCCGCAGCGGAGCTCGCCACCTATCCGAGCTGGCGGCCGGAGCGGGCCATCGATCACATTCTGATCAGCCGCAGCATCACCATCGACCGCACCGAGGTGCTGGACTTTCCGTTCTCCGACCATCTTCCGGTGGCGGTCGAGCTGACGCTGCCGAGCGCAGTCCGGCTGCCGGTCACGGCCACCGGGCTGCATTGAAATGGACCGCGGCATCAGACCGACAGGATGCAGGAATGACGCTGAATGAGCTGCGCTATCTGGTCGCGCTGGCCCGCGAGCGCCACTTCGGCCGCGCCGCCGACACCTGCTTCGTCACTCAGCCCACGCTCAGCGTCGCAATCAAGAAGATCGAGGGTGAACTCGGCATCACGCTGTTCGAGCGCAACGCCAGTCAGGTAACGCTGACCGAGGCGGGCATCCCGATCGTGACCCAGGCGCAACGGGTGCTTGATGAACTGGCCCTGCTGCGTTCACTGGCACAGGAAATGCGCAATCCGCTGGAGCTGCCGGTCAGGATCGGCGCCATCCACACCATCGGGCCCTACCTCTTTCCTGCACTGATTCCGCGGCTGCGTGAGCAGGCGCCGAAGCTGCCGCTGCAGATCACCGAAGGCACCACCGATGTGCTGCTCTCCCAGCTGCGTCTGGGCGAGCTCGATCTGCTGGTGCTGGCACTGCCCTTTGCCCAGAGTGGGCTGACCGTGCGTCCACTCTATGATGAGCCACTGCTGCTGGCGCTGCCGCATGATCACCCCTGGAACCAGCGCGACACCATCGACATCGATGCACTGGGCCATGAGCGGATGCTGCTGCTGGGTGAAGGCCACTGTCTGCGCCGTCAGGTGCTGGAGCTCTGCCCCAACTGCCTGCTGCGCAGCGAGGAGCGTCGTGCCCAGCCCACACTGATCGGCAACTCCCTTGAAACGCTCTGCTACATGGTGGCGGCCGGCAACGGTGTCACCGTGCTGCCCGCCACTGCGGTGCACCGCATCGCCGGTGAGGAGCGCGGTCTGATGACAGTGCGTCCCTTCACCGCACCGGCGCCACAGCGGCGGGTGGTGCTGGCATGGCGCAACAGCTTCAGCCGGAACGCACTGACCGACCTGGTGGCCGAGGCGATCCAGCAGGTGAGCGCGCCGCTCGGCGCCCGGATCACCGCAGACGGCTGATCAGCCCGCTCTTCGCGCGCCCTTCAGCGCCGCGGCGGCTCATAGTCATCGGCCAGCGTCAGGTTGGCCGCACTCTTGCCGATCTCCTGGCTGACGCCCGACTTGCCCAGCTTGATCATCAGCCGCAGGTCGTTGGGCGAATCGGCATGGGCAATGGCATTTTCAAAGGTGATGATGCCACTGCTGAACAGGTCATAGAGCGCCTGATCGAAGGTCTGCATGCCCAGTTCACGGGAGCGGGTCATCAGGGGCTTGATGTTGTGCACCTCACCCTTGCGGATCAGGTCGGAAACCAGCGGCGTGTTGAGCATCACCTCGATGGCCGCGCGGCGGCCGTTGCCATCGGCAGTCGGGATCAACTGCTGCGCCACGATCGCCTTCAGGTTGAGCGACAGGTCCATCCAGATCTGGTTGTGCCGGTCGGCCGGAAAGAAGTGGATGATCCGCTCCAGCGCCTGGTTGGCGTTGTTGGCGTGCAGCGTACAGAGGCAGAGGTGGCCGGTTTCGGCAAAGGCGATGGCGTGGCCCATCACCTCGCGGCTGCGCACCTCGCCGATCATGATCACATCGGGTGCCTGCCGCAGCGTGTTCTTCAGCGCCACCTCGAAGGAGTCGGTGTCGATGCCGACCTCGCGCTGGGTGACGATGCAGTTGCGGTGCTGGTGCAGGAATTCGATCGGATCCTCGATCGAGATGATGTGGCCATGGCTGTTCTGGTTGCGATAGCCGATCATCGAGGCCAGCGAGGTCGACTTGCCAGTGCCGGTGGCGCCGACGAAGACCACCAGCCCCCGCTTGGTCATCGACAGATCCTTCAGGATATCGGGCAATCCCAGTTCACCGATTTCGGGAATCCGGGTCTCGATGCGCCGCAGCACCATGCCGGCCAGGTTGCGCTGATGGAAGGCGCTGACCCGAAACCGGGCCAGACCCCGGGCCGAGATGGCAAAGTTGCACTCATGGTTGCGGATGAAGTCGAGCCGCTGCTGGTCGTTCATCACGCCAAACACCAGCTCGCGGCTCTGCTCCGGTCCCAGCGGCGTGCGGCCGATCGGCACCACCCGGCCATTCACCTTCATGCTGGGCGGAATGCCGGCGGTGATGAAGAGGTCGGATGCGCCCTGCTCCACCATCATCCGCAAGAAATCCTCGAAATTGATCGACATGGCTTTGTTCTCACCTCAATGCTGTGCTGTCCGCACGGGTTCGGCGGGTCAGAAGGCGTCAGGCTGCTTCGCCTTCTCACGGGCCGCCTGCCGGGTGATCAACCCCTTCTGCAGCAGGTTGCGCAGCGACTGATCCATCGTCTGCATGCCCATGCCGCCACCGGTCTGGATCGCCGAGTACATCTGCGCAATCTTGTCCTCACGGATCAGGTTGCGGATCGCTGGCGTCGCGAGCATGATCTCGTGCGCCGCGACCCGGCCACCGCCGACCCGCTTCAGCAGGGTCTGCGAGATCACCGCCTGCAACGATTCCGAAAGCATGGAACGGACCATCGCCTTCTCTTCACCCGGAAAGACGTCGACGATCCGGTCGATGGTCTTGGCCGCCGAGTTGGTGTGCAGCGTGCCGAAGACCACATGGCCGGTCTCGGCCGCCGTCAGCGCCAGCCGGATGGTCTCCAGGTCGCGCAACTCTCCCACCAGGATGACGTCGGGGTCTTCACGCAGCGCCGAGCGCAGCGCCTCGCTGAAGCCGAGCGTGTCGCGGTGCACCTCGCGCTGGTTGACCAGACACTTCTTGCTCTCGTGGACGAATTCGATCGGATCCTCGATGGTGAGGATGTGTGAATAGCGGTTCTCGTTGATGTAGTCGACCATCGCCGCCAGCGTGGTGCTCTTGCCGGAGCCGGTCGGGCCGGTGACCAGAATCAGGCCGCGCTCCACCATCGAGACCTCGCGAAACACCTGGCCGTGGCCCAGCTCCTCCATCGTCAGCACCTTGGAGGGAATGGTCCGGAACACCGCGCCGGCACCGCGGTTCTGGTTGAAGGCGTTGACCCGGAACCGCGCCAGTCCCGGCACCTCGAACGAGAAGTCGGTTTCGAGAAACTCCTCGAAGTCGCGCCGCTGCTTGTCGTTCATGATCTCGTAGATCAGCTCGTGCACCTCCTTGTGCTCCAGCGGCGGCAGGTTGATGCGACGCACATCGCCATCGACCCGGATGATCGGTGGCAGGCCCGCCGACAGGTGCAGATCCGACGCCTTCTGCTTGACGCAGAAGGCCAGCATTTCGGTGATGTCCATGGCCATTGGCTGCGTTGCTCCTCATCAGAACCGAAGATGATGCCGGACAATTCCGGGCGAAATTACAGCAGGGGCCAAAGCAGTTACAATTGGACACAAACACTGGCTCTGGCCTGCCCATTCGATGATAAGCATAGCGGAAAACCTGGCGGCGCTGACGCGGCGAATCCATGATGCCGAACAGCATCACGGACGCAGGCCCGGCAGTGTGACGCTGTTGGCAGTCAGCAAGGGACAACCGGCCGCGCAGATTCGCGCCGCCCATCAGGCCGGCGTGCGCCATGTCGGCGAGAGCTACCTGCAAGAGGCGCTGCCCAAGCAGGCCGAACTGGCTGACCTCGACCTTTGCTGGCATTTCATCGGCTCGCTGCAGGCCAACAAGAGCCGCGCGGTGGCCAGCCACTTCGACTGGCTGCACAGCCTTGATCGGCTGCAGCTGGCGCAACGGCTCGATGCCCAGCGACCCGCCGAACTGCCTCCGCTCAACGTGCTGATTCAGGTCGGCTTCGAACAGCGGACCGGGCGGGCCGGCGTCGCGCCCGACGATCTGCCGCGGCTGGCCGGGCAGATCGCCCAACTGCCGAGGTTGCGGCTGCGCGGGCTGATGACGCTGCCGCTGCCGCAACAGGCGTGCTCGCCCCACCCGTTCGTGCGGCTGGCTGACCTGCTCGATCGGCTCAATGGCGCCGGCCATCGGCTCGACACACTGTCGATGGGCATGAGCGACGATTTCGAGGCGGCCATCGCAGCCGGCGCGACCTTGATCCGCATCGGCAGCGCGCTCTTTGGCCAACGACCCACCCCATTCACTGCACAGACCCAGTACGGATAACAGATCGCCCATGCACCCTGCCACCGCCCGCCTCGCCTTCATCGGCGCCGGCAACATGTCCTCCAGCCTGATCGGCGGATTGCTGGAACAGGGCTACCCCGCCAGCCAGATCATCGCGACCGACCCCAGTCCGCAACAGCTCGACGCCGTGGCCAACCGCTTCGGCATCGAGGTGAGCGCCGACAATGTCGCGGCGGTGGCGACGGCCGAGGTGGTGCTGCTGGCGGTGAAGCCGCAGGTGCTCAAGGCGGTCGCGCTGGAGCTGGCCCCGGCGCTCGGCCACCGGCCGCTGCTGCTGTCGATCGCCGCCGGCATCGGCCTGGAGAGCCTGGCCAGCTGGCTCGGCCCGCAGCTGCCGCTGGTGCGCTGCATGCCCAACACGCCAGCGCTGGTACGAAGCGGCGCGGCGGCACTGTGCGGCAACCGCCAGGTGAGCGCGGCACAGCGCGAGCTCAGCCTCGGCCTGCTCGAAGCGGTGGGCACGGCGCTCTGGCTGGAGGATGAGTCCCTGCTCGATGCCGTGACGGCGATTTCGGGCAGCGGTCCGGCCTACTTCTTTCTGCTGATCGAGGCGCTGCAGATGGCAGCGGTCGAGCTGGGTCTGCCGGCCGAGACCGCCCGCCAACTGACGTTGCAGACGGCCCTCGGTGCCGCGCGGATGGCGCTGGCCGAGCCGATCTCGGCAGCCGAGCTGCGCCGGCGGGTCACCTCGCCGGGCGGCACCACCGAACGGGCGATCCAGGTGTTCGAGGCTGGCGGCTTCACCGCGCTGGTGCGGCAGGCGGCGCTGGCTGCCGCGCAACGTTCGGCCGAACTGGCCACCGAGCTGGGCGAACCGGCAACCCGCTGAATCACCCCGGCCGCCCGTCGCACAAATTTCAGGAGTCCAGAATGGGTCAACTCTCTCACGCCGGCATCTATCTGGTGCAAACCCTGGTCAGCCTCTACCTGCTGGCCGTGCTGCTGCGCTTCTTTCTGCAACTGGTGCGGGCCGATTTCTACAATCCGGTGTCGCAGTTCGTGGTCAAGGTCACCGACCCGCTGCTGCGGCCACTGCGGCGGCTCATCCCCGGCTTCGGTGGTGTCGATCTGGCGGCGCTGGTGCTGGCGCTGCTGGTGCAGGGCGTGGCCATCGCGCTGATCCTGAGTCTGGCCGGTGCGCCGCTGCCGAACCCGCTGCTGATCCTGCTCTGGTCGCTGGTCGGTCTGGTCGGGCTCACGATCAAGATCTTCTTCGTTGCGCTGCTGCTGACCATCATCCTCAGCTGGGTGGCACCGATGTCGCACCACCCGCTGGCCGACCTGCTGCTGCAGCTGACCGAACCGGTGATGGCGCCGGTGCGTCGCATCATCCCGCCGATCGGCGGCCTCGACCTGTCGCCGATCTTCGTCTTCATCGGCATCAATCTGCTCGAGATGCTGGTGGTCGACTCACTGGTCACCCTGCTGGCGATGCCGCGCGGGCTGGTGCTCGGTCTGTGAGTGCGCACTATCGCTGGGAAGGCGATCGTCTGCTGCTTTCGGTGCGGCTCACCCCGCGTGCCGGCCATTCGCGGATCATCGGACCGGTCGAGGGCGCGCTCAGGGTCGGCATCGCCGCGGCGCCGGTCGATGGCGCCGCCAACGCCGAACTGCTGCGGCTGCTGGCCAGCTGCTTCGCCGTGCCGAAGTCGCGGGTGGCGCTGCTGCGCGGCGACCGCTCGCGCAGCAAGCAACTGGCCATCGAGCGGCCCCAACAACTGCCGGCCGAAGCCGAAATCAAGGTTCAGTAGCATGTTTTGCCAGCACTTTTCAGGCACGGCGCCGCATTGCCGATGGCCGGGCCAGACCCTAGACTGCGCGCTTTGCGCTGCGCGGTAGTCTCCATGCCGGACTCCATCCCTCCCGACTCGGTCGGCATCGTCACCCCTCAACGGCAGCGGTTCGATCTGCCGCTGCCGCTCGATTGTGGCCGCAGCCTGCCGGGCTTCGAGCTGGTCTACGAAACCTACGGCACCCTCAATGCCCAGCGCGACAATGCCGTGCTGATCTGCCATGCCCTGAGCGGTAACCACCATGCAGCCGGCTACCACGGCATGGAGGAACGTAAACCTGGCTGGTGGGATGTCTGCATCGGCCCCGGCAAGCCAATCGACACCAACCGCTTCTTCGTGCTGGCGCTGAACAACCTCGGTGGGTGCGATGGCAGCACCGGGCCCAGCAGCCTCAATCCCGCCACCGGTCGCAGCTATGGACCCGATTTTCCGATGGTGACCACCGCCGACTGGGTGCGCAGCCAGGCCTGCCTGGCCGACCACCTCGGTATCGATCGCTTCGCGGCGGTGGTGGGCGGCAGTCTGGGTGGAATGCAGGCGTTGCAGTGGTCGGTCGATCTGCCGCAGCGGCTGCGCCACGCGGTGGTGATCGCGGCCGCCCCCAAACTGACGGCGCAGAACATCGCCTTCAACGAGGTGGCGCGCCAGGCGATCATGAAGGATCCCGACTTCCATGGCGGCCGCTATCTGGAACATGGCACCTACCCGAAGCAGGGGCTGCGGCTGGCGCGGATGGTCGGCCACATCACCTATCTCTCCGACGATGCGATGGGACAGAAATTCGGCCGCGAGCTGCACAGCGACACGCTGCGCTATGACTTCGGCACCCAGTTCCAGATCGAGAGCTACCTGAACTACCAAGGCGAGATCTTCTCCGAGCGGTTCGATGCCAACACCTACCTGCACATGACCCGCGCGCTCGACTACTTCGATCTGGCCAAGGCGCATGGCGATGACCTGGTGGCGGCCTTCCGCCAGGCACGGTGCAGCTTTCTGGTGGTGTCGTTCACCACCGACTGGCGCTTCTCGTCGGCCCGCTCGCGGGAGCTCGTCACTGCACTGGTGGAGGCCGAGCGCAACGTCAGCTACGCCGACATCGAGGCGGCGCAGGGGCACGATGCCTTTCTGCTGCCGATTCCGCGCTACATGGAGCTGCTGCGCGCCTACTTCGACCGCATTGCCGACGAATCCTGGCCGGTGGCGGCGGCATGAGGCCCGATCTTGGCATCATCATGGAGTGGATCGCCGCCGGCTCACGGGTGCTCGACCTCGGCTGCGGCGATGGCACCCTGCTGGCCGAGCTGACCCGGCAAAAGGGGGTGCATGGCTGGGGCATCGAGAACAATCCGCACGACATCAGCCACTGCATCGCCCAAGGGGTCAATGTCATCGAGCATGACCTCGACCAAGGTCTGGCCGAATTCCGCACCCAACGCTTCGACACCGTGGTGATGTCGCTGGCGCTGCAGGCGGTCCGCTTTCCCGATCTGATCCTCGACGAGATGTTGCAGATCGGCCGTGAATGCATCGTCACCTTTCCCAATTTCGGCCACTGGAGCTGCCGCCACGACATCGGGCTGCGCGGGCGGATGCCACGCTCCGATTTTCTGCCCCACGAGTGGTACAACACCCCCAACATCCACTTCTGCACCATCGCCGACTTCGAGGCGCTGTGCCGCAAGAAGAACTTCCAGATCCTCAATCAGCGGGTGGTCGATCGCCACTACCGCAGCAATCCGCTGATGCGACGCTGGCCCAACCTGCTGGCCGAAATCGCCATCTACCGTCTGACCCGCTGAGAGCTCGACCATGCACCACCGGATTCTGCTTCTGCTGTCATTGATGCTGCTCGGTGTCCAGCTGGCCCAGGCCGAGCAGATGGTCCGGTTCGATGGCTACGAGCTGCACTACAACGTCAGCCCCAGCCGGCTGTTGACCACACCGACCGCTGCCCGGCTCGGCATCGTGCAGGCCCCCAACCGGGCGCTTGTCAATGTCACCGTGCTGAAGCTTCAGGCCGACGGTCGCAGCCAGCCGGTGACCAGTCAGGTGCAGGGCCAGGCGCGCAACCTGATGGGGCAGAGCGTGCCGCTGCAATTCAGAACGGTCATCGAAAGTGATCAGCCCTCCGCGATCGCCGAGCTGCGGTTCGATGATGAAGAGCTGTTCCATTTCGAACTCGAGGTGACCCCGGCCGGCAGTGACCGTGGCTATCCGCTGCGCTTCGACCAGCAGCTCTTCATCGAATGATCAACGAGGACTCGGGCCAGCGCATGGATCATTCAGCCACTTTTCGGCAACGGATGGTGCTGGCCAGCAACAATGCCGGCAAGCTGCGCGAATTTGCCGATCTCTTCGCCGGTCTGCGGATCGAGCTGCTGCCACAGTCGGCCTTCGCGGTCGCCGAGGTCGAGGAGAGCGGGCTCACCTTCGTCGAAAATGCCCTGCTGAAGGCGCGCGCTGCCTCTGTCGCCAGCGGCCTGCCGGCGGTGGCCGACGACTCCGGCCTGGCGGTCGACGCGCTCGGTGGCGCCCCTGGACTCTACTCGGCACGCTATGCCGGGGCCGGCGCCGGCGATGCAGCCAACAATGCCAGGCTGCTCGCTGCGCTGGCCGGGGTGCCCGAGGCGCAACGGACCGCCCGCTACCACTGCCTGCTGGTGCTGTTGCGCCATGCCGAGGATCCCGCACCCCTGATCAGCCACGGCATCTGGGAGGGGCGCATCCTGACTGCAGCGCGCGGTGCCGGCGGCTTCGGCTACGACCCGCTGTTCTGGGTCGAATCGGAGCAGGCGAGCGCCGCCGAGCTCGCCCCGGCGCGCAAGAACCAGTTGAGCCACCGCGGTCAGGCGCTGCGCCATCTGCTGCGCCAGTTGCAGCCATGAAGCGGGAGACCGCGCCGCGCCGCTTCGGCCGCCTGCCGCCGCTCGGGCTCTATGTACACATCCCCTGGTGTGTCCGCAAGTGTCCCTACTGCGACTTCAACTCCCATGCCGCCGACGGCAGCCTGCCCGAAGCGGACTATGTCGAGGCGCTGCTCGATGACCTGCTGCAGGATCTGCCGCTGGCGCAGGATCGCCCGCTGCAGAGCCTCTTCATCGGTGGCGGCACTCCGAGCCTGTTCAGCGCCGACGCCATCGCCCGGCTGCTGGAGGGGATCGGCGCGCTGCTGCCCTTCACCCGCGACATCGAGATCACGCTCGAGGCCAACCCCGGCGCGGCCGACCAGGCGCGGTTCCGCGGCTACCGGGCCGCCGGGGTCAATCGGCTGTCGCTCGGCATCCAGAGCTTCGACGACGCCAGACTGCGCGCCCTGGGCCGCATCCACGATGCCGAGGCGGCCGACCGGGCGATCGAGGCGGCCCGCGCGGCCGGCTTCGACAACTTCAACCTCGATCTGATGTTCGGATTGCCACAACAGTCGATCGAAGCCGCGCTGGCCGACCTGCACCGCGCCATCGACCATCGCCCGACTCACCTCAGCTGGTATCAGTTGACGATCGAGCCCAACACCGCCTTCCACAAGCGGCCGCCGCCACTGCCGGATGATGAACTGCTCTGGCCGATGCAGCAGCAGGGCCAGCGGCTGCTCGCCACCGCCGGTTTCGAGCAGTACGAAATCTCGGCCTACTGCCAGCCGCAGCGCCACTCGAAACACAACCTCAACTACTGGAAGTTCGGCGACTACCTCGGCATTGGCGCCGGCGCCCACGGCAAGATCACCCTCGGCAGCGCGCAGCAGGTGATCCGCACCCGGAAGAGCCGCCAGCCGCGCCACTACCTCGACCACCAGAAGAGCTACCTGGCCGGCAAACGGGTGCTGAACGAGGCCGATCTGCCGCTTGAGTTCCTGATGAACGGGCTGCGGCTCAACAGTGGCGTCAGCAGTCAGAGCTTCGTGCAGCGCACCGGGTTGCCGCTCAGCAGCATCGACGACGCGCTGCTGCAGGCCCGGGAGAAGGGATTGCTTGAAGAGGAGAGCACGCGCCTCAACGCCACCCTGCGTGGCCGGCAGTACCTCAACTCGCTGCTGGAGCTGTTTCTGTAGGCTGTCCGGCTCTCGGAGATCAGCCGTCGCGGTCGCTGCGTTCGAACAGCAGATCCCACACGCCGTGGCCCAGCCGCTCGCCGCGCCGCTCGAACTTGGTGACCGGCCGCCACGGCGGACGGGGCACGAAGCCGCCATCGGCAGCGAGATTGCGCCAGCCGGACGCCTGCTCGAGGCTGAGCAGCATCGCCTCGGCGTAGGGTTGCCAGTCGGTGGCGATGTGCAGTTGGCCTTGCGGTCGCACCACGCGATGCAGCAGATCGAGCAGCGCTGCCTGCACCAGCCGCCGCTTGTGGTGGCGCTTCTTCGGCCAAGGATCGGGAAAGTAGATCTGCACCCGTGTCAGGCTGCCCTCGGGCATGACGCCGGCATGCAGCATCGCCATCACATCGCCGCGCAGCAGCCTGAGGTTGCCGAGCCGCTCCTGCTCGATGCGCTGCAGCAGGTTGCCGATGCCGGGCGGATGCACCTCGACACCGACAAAATCACATTCCGGGGCGTTCTGCGCCATCGTCACCAGCGACTCGCCCATGCCGAAGCCGATTTCGAGCACCACCGGCGCGGTGCGGCCGAAGCAGGTCGTCCAGTCGAGCGGCTGGTCAGGCTGCCAGTCGATGCCGTAATGCGCCCAGAGCTGCTCCAGCGCCCGCTGCTGCGCCGGGCTCAGCCGGCCGCCACGGATGACGAAGCTGCGGATTGCGCGAAGATCGCGGTCACTGGCCGGAACCGACATCGAATCCACGGTGCGAGCCGTCAGAAAAAGCGGCCATCGAGCGGCGAAGAGGCACTGGCATAACGGCGGCGCGGCATGCGGCCGGCCAGATAGGCCTCGCGGCCCGCCTCCACGGCCTTCTTCATTGCCGCCGCCATCCAGACCGGCTGCGTCGCCTCGGCGATCGCGGTGTTCATCAGCACGCCGTCACAGCCCAGCTCCATCGCAATGGCCGCATCCGAGGCAGTGCCGACACCGGCATCGACCAGAATCGGTACGGTTGCGTTCTCGACGATGGTGCGGATGTTGTAGGGGTTGCGGATGCCAAGGCCCGAGCCGATCGGCGCGCCGAGCGGCATCACCGCGATGCAGCCGAGCTGTTCGAGCCGCTGGGCGATCAGCGGATCGTCATTGGTGTAGACCATCACCGCAAAGCCCTCCTTGACCAGCGCCTCGGCGGCAATCAGGGTCTCGGTCACATTGGGGTAGAGCGTCTTCTCGTCACCCAGCACCTCCAGCTTGACCAGCGCCGCCCCGTCGAGCAGCTCCCGCGCCAACTGGCAGGTGCGCACCGCATCGCGGGCACTGTAGCAACCGGCGGTGTTGGGCAGCAGGGTGTAGCGCGTGGGTGGCAGGATGTCGAGCAGGCTGGGCGCATCGGCCTGCTGCCCGATGTTGACGCGGCGCACGGCGAAGGTGACGATCTGGGCACCACTGGCCTCGACCGCCCGCCGGGTCTCATCGAAATCGCGGTACTTGCCGGTGCCGACCAGCAGACGGGAGTGGTAACTGACGCCACCGATCAGCAGTGGATCCTGTTGCGGTTGAATTGGCTGGGTGCTGTCCATCCGATACCTTCACCTCTGTTCAGCCGCCACCAATGGCGGTCACGACCTCGATCTGGTCTCCGGCCTGCACTGTCTGCTGGGCATGGAGCGTGCGCGGCACTATTGTACCGTTCAGTTCCACCGCGATGCGCCGCTGCTGCAACGCCAGCCGCTCGATCAGCCCGGCAATGGTCAGGCCGGCCGGCACCTGCTGCGGCACGCCATTGAGCTGGATGGTCAGTTCAGCACTGCTCACCGCAAGCCTCGCCAGAGCAGATGGGCCAGCAGCAGCCAACCGGCAATGAATGCGACGCCGCCCAGCGGCGTGATGAAACCGAGCTGGCGCACGCCGGTCAGGGCCAGCAGGTAGAGGCTGCCGCTGAAGGCCAGCAGACCGAACAGAAACAGCCAGCCAACCCGATGCAGTCCGGCCACCTCCGGCAGCAGCCGCATGGCCAGACCGACGGCGATCAGCGCGAGCGCATGGTAGAAGTGGTACTGGACGGCGGTGGCCCAGGTGTCGAGCTGGGCCGCCGCGAGCCGTGCCTTCAGCGCATGGGCGCCGAAGGCCCCCGTCATCACCGCCAGTGCGCCGCTCACGGCCCCGGCCACCAGCCAGCCTCTCGCCGTCATCGCCATGCTCCGCTTGCGTTCAACGCAACAGGCCGCTGAATGCGGCCTGTTGGCATCGGCTGGCAGCATGCATGCTCAGGCGTCGATGGCACTGCGCAGCCGCTTCATCGCATTCTGTTCGAGCTGGCGGATGCGCTCGGCCGAGACGCCATGGATGGCCGCCAGATCGTGCAGGGTCGCCTTAGACTCATTCAGCCAGCGCCGTTCGAGAATGTCGCGGCTGCGCGGATCGAGCGCTTCGAGCGCCATCAGCAACTGCTCGCCCTGGTGGCTGCCATGGTCGAGCTGCTCGAGGATCAGTGCCGGGTCGGCGCTGCTGTCCTCGAGGTACTCGGCCGGCGCCGGCGGGCTGGAGTCGTCGTCATCCTGTGCATCGAACGAGGTGTCGTGGGCCGCCAGCCGCCCCTCCATCTGCCGCACCGTTTTCGGGTCGACATTGAGCTCGCGGGCGATGCTGCTCACCTCGTCGTTGCTGAGCCAGTCGAGCCGCTTCTTGGCGCCGCGCAGGTTGAAGAAGAGCTTGCGCTGCGCCTTGGTGGTGGCGATCTTGGCGATGCGCCAGTTGCGCAGGATGAACTCGTGGATCTCGGCCTTGATCCAGTGCACGGCGAACGAGACCAGCCGCACCCCCATGTTCGGGTCGAACCGCTTGACCGCCTTCATCAGGCCGATGTTGCCCTCCTGGATCAGGTCGGCCTGCGGCAGCCCATAGCCGGCATAACCGCGGGCGACATGGGCGACGAAGCGCAGGTGCGACAGCACCAGTTGCCGGGCGGCGTCGAGGTCACCCTCTTCGCTGTACTGGCGGGCGAGGCGCTGTTCATCTTCCTGCGACAGCATCGGAATGCGCTGCACCGCCTGAAGGTAGGCGTTGAGGTTGCCAACCGGCGCCAGCACGTTCATGGGCAGAATGTCGGTACTCATGATCACCTCTTGCAGATCGGCTGAGAATTCTAGCACTTGGCCGATTGGAGTGCTAAAACCGGTCGAAGTTCCAAGTGATTCAATCAGGCTCGATCGAGCGCAGTTGCCGCTCGGCCGCGATCCAGGCGCCCGCCACACCGAGCAGCGCACTGCCCAGCAGCAGGATCGTCGTGCCATGCATCCCCAAGCCCACCGGCGTGAAGCTGCTCTGATAGAGGGCGGCCAGCTCCTGCACCGGCGCGCGCAGCCAGAGCAGCAGCGCCCCGGTCAGCAGCAATGCCGCCATGCCGCCGCCCAGACCATACCAGAGGCCGGTGTAGAGAAACGGCCGGCGGATGAAGGCCGCGGTGCCACCGACCAGTTTGATCACCTCGATCTCGCGCCGGCGGTTGGTGATGGTCAGCCGCAAGGTGGTGGCGACGATCAGCAACACCGCCACCGCCAGCAGCAGCGTCAAGGCCAGCACCGCCCGCTGTCCCAGCTCGATCAGCGCCAGCAGCCGCGCCAGCCACTCGGTGTCGACCTGCGCCTGCTCGACCTCCGGCAGCGTGGCCAACCGCCGGGCCAGTGCCCGCAGCGGCTCGATCCCACCGCTGTCGGCCCGCGGCGTGATCAACAGCAGCGGCGGCAGCGGGTTGCTGCCGAGCGCGTCGATCACATCATCCAGTTTCGAGCGCTGCCGGAACTCCAGCAGCGCCGCCTCGCGGCCGATCACCTTGACCGCGGCGATCTCGGCATCGCGACCCAGCCGCTCACCGAGCAGGCGGGCCATCTCGTCACTCTGCTCGATCTTGAGGTAGAGGGTGATGCGGCGGCTGCCTTCACTCCAGCCCTCGCTCACCTGCTTGAGGTTGTCGAGCAGAAGATAGAGGCCGCTCGGCAGCGCCAGCGCGATGCCGACCATGCTCCAGATCATCAGCGTCGCCATCGGTTCGGCCAGCAACCGCCTGAGGCTGTCCCGGCAGTGGCTGCGGTGCTGCAGCACGTAACCGCGCAGGCGGTCACGCCAGCCGGGCGGCTGGCGGCGGGCGGAGTTCTGGCCTCTCGCCATCTTGGCACTCATGGCGGGGCAGCGTCGCCGTCGTCGAACGGGTCGTTGATCAACCGGCCTTCGTGAAGTTCGAAGACCGGTTTGTCCATCGCATCGATCAGCGCGGTGTCGTGGCTGGCGATCAGCACCGTGACCCCCGCCTGGCTGAAGGCGGAGAAGAGCGCCATGATCTCGGCGGAGAGGTCGGGATCGAGGTTGCCGGTCGGCTCATCGGCCAGCAGCAGCGGCGGCCTGCTGACCACCGCGCGGGCAATGCCGGCACGCTGCTGCTCGCCACCGGAGAGCTGGATCGGGTTCATCCGCTCCTTGTCGAGCAACCCCACCTTGTCGAGGGCGGCCCGCACCCGGCGGCCGATCTCGTGCCGCGAAGCGCCGGCAATCACCAACGGCAGCGCGACATTGTCGAACAGCGTGCGATCGAACAGCAGCCGGTGGTTCTGGAACACCACGCCGATGTTGCGGCGATAGAAAGGAATGCTGCGCTGTGGCAGACGGTCGAGATCGATGCCGCCCACCAGCACCCGCCCCTGGGAGGGCCGCTCCATGCGCATGATCAGCTTCAGCAGCGTGCTCTTGCCGGCACCGGAGTGGCCGGTCAGAAAGGCCAGCGACCGTTTCGGCAGATGAAAGGAGAGGTCGCGCAGCGCCTCGTGGCCACCTTCATAGCGTTTGCTGACCTGCTCGAACCGCAGCATCGATCAGGCCGGATCGCGCTCGAACAGTGCGCGGATGAACTCATCGGCATCGAACGGACGCAGGTCGTCGATCGCCTCGCCGACGCCGATGAAGCGAATCGGCAGACCGAGCTGCTGGGCAATGGCGAAGATGACGCCGCCCTTGGCAGTGCCATCGAGCTTGGTCAGCGCGATGCCGCTGACATCGACCGCATCGCGAAACTGCTGCGCCTGGTTGAGGGCATTCTGGCCGGTGCTGGCATCCAGCACCAGCAGCACCTCGTGGGGCGCCTCGGGGTCGATCTTCTTCAGCACCCGCACCACCTTCTTCAGCTCTTCCAGCAGATGCGCCTTGTTGTGCAGCCGGCCGGCGGTGTCGGCGATCAGCAGATCGATGCCGCGCGCCTTGGCGGCCGACAGCGCATCGAACAGCACGGAGGCGCTGTCGGCACCGCTCTGCTGGGCGACCACCGGCACCTGGTTGCGCTCGCCCCACACCTTGAGCTGCTCCACCGCCGCCGCACGAAAGGTGTCACCGGCGGCCAGCATCACCTTCTTGCCCTGCTGGCCATATCGTTTCGCCAGCTTGCCGATGGTGGTGGTCTTGCCAACGCCATTGACGCCGATCACCAGCAGCACGTAGGGGCGCTTGCTGTCGTCGATCTGAAGCGGCAGGCTGACCGGCCGCAGGATCTCGCTCAGCGCGGCACGCAGCGCCGCATGGAGGGCATCGGCATCGGCCAGCTGCTTGCGCGCCACCCGGTCGCTCAGTTGATCGATGATCTGCCGGGTCGCCGCCATGCCGACATCGGCCAGCAGCAACTGCTCTTCCAGCGCCTCCAGCAGCTCGGCATCGATCTGCTTGCGGCCGAGTATCAGATTGCTCAGTCCCTCGGCCAGCGAGACACGGGTGCGGGTCAGACCACTGCGGATGCGGCTGAACAGCCCCGGCTTGCTGGCACTCGGCTCGGTCTCGGCGGGCGCGGCCACCGTGGGAGCAGCCTGCGCCTGCTGCGGTTCAGTATCGGCAGTCGGCGCTGGTTCGTGCAGGAGTGCATCGATGGGTGACGGCGACGATTCAGGCGCTTCAGCGTCATGCTCCGCGGAAGGCGACGCCGTGCCCGATCCCGCCGCCTCGGGCGTCTGGGGGGTGTTGTTGCGCTTGAGGAACTTGAACATGACGCCGATCGCTGGAGTGGAAACGGGCGCGCTGGCGGTGACTCGCGCGGGTTGGGTATCCTAGCACCCCTTGCCCCGTTCGGGGTATGCAGAGCGCAGAGGTCTGTTCGATGTTGCCAGCCCCTTTCGACGGCCTCCCGCCGGCCTCCTCGCGGTGGTGAATCCAGCGCACACGGCCCCCGGACGCATCCGCATCATTGCCGGCCGCTGGCGGGGACGACGCCTCCCGGTGATCGCCAGCGAGATGCTGCGCCCCACCCCCGATCGGGTGCGCGAGACCCTGTTCAACTGGATTGGGCCCGCCGTGCGCGGCACACGCTGCCTCGATCTGTTCGCCGGCACCGGCATCCTCGGGCTCGAAGCGCTGTCACGCGGCGCCGCGCAGGTGGTCTGGATCGAGGCGGATATTCGGCTGGTCAGGGCGCTGCGGCAGATCCAGGCCACGCTGCAAGCCGGCGGCGAGGTGGTCTGTGGTGATGTGACCGACTGGCTGACCGGCTTCGACCCAGCGCGCTCTGCACCCTTCGACCTGGTCTTTCTCGATCCGCCCTTCAGACGCGGTCTGCTCGAACAGGTGGTGCAGCAACTGGAGCAGCGCGCTCTGCTGAGCCCACAGGCACTGATCTACCTGGAGCACGAGCGGGAGCATCAGCCTGCACTGCCGCCGAACTGGCTGCCGCTGCGCGCCACCCACGCCGGTCAGGTGACGGCGCAACTGCTACGGCGGCAGCCGGTGGCGCAGTCCGATTGAGCGGCCGCGAACCGCCGTAGTAACATCGCCGCTCCATCTGGCAGTGCAGCGAAGAGAATAACCATGAAAACCGCCATCTATCCCGGCACCTTCAACCCTCTGACCAACGGCCATGTCGACATTCTGGAGCGGGCCGCCCGGCTGTTCGACCGGGTGCTGCTCGGCATTGCGCCCAGTGCCGGCAAGCAGCCGCTGTTCACGCTGCAGGAGCGGATCGACCTCGCTCGCCTCTGCGTCGCCCATCTGCCCAATGTCGAAGTGCTGGCCATCGAGGGGCTGCTGATCAACTTCAGCCGCCAGCACGATGCCATCGCCATCGTGCGCGGGATTCGCGCCGTCTCCGACTACGAATATGAGCTGCAACTGACCAACATGAACCGGGCGATGGCGCCGCAGATCGAGACCATCTTTCTGACCCCGGCCGACAACCTGTCGTTCATCTCATCGACCCTGGTGCGCGAGATCGCCAGCTTTCATGGCGATGTCAGCAAGTTTGTCCGGCCGGAGGTCGCCACGGCATTGCAGGCCAAGTTTCCGCCACCGAAATAGCAACGCACCGGCAGCCGGCATGGCCTTGATGATCACCAGCGCCTGCATCAACTGCGATGTCTGCGAACCCGAGTGCCCCAACGGGGCCATCCATGCCGGCGAGCTGGTCTATGAGATCGACCCGGCGCTCTGCACCGAGTGCGTTGGCCATTTCGATCGGCCGCAGTGCATCGAGATCTGCCCGGTCGACTGCATCCTCACCGACCCGGAGTGCATCGAATCGCCGCAGGCGCTGCAACGGAAGTTCCAGCAACTGCACCCCTCCACCGAGCCCTGAGGCGCTGGACTACTGCGTCGGTCCGTCGCCGACGGCTGGTGCAGGCTTGCGGGAGGCGGCGGTGCAGCCCAGGCAGCGGACAAAGGCGTTCCTGGCCGGACCGGCCACCAACTGATCGGCCGCCTCGTCGACATTGCCGCCCAGCGCCGAAAAGGGCAGGCTGACGATGAACAGCCCAGTGCCCACCACCGTCATGCCGATCAGCAGCGGCCGTGCCACCAGCAGATCGGCCGCCATCGCGCCGGCACCCGGCCGGTTGCCGTCATCGCTGCTGCCGGCCCACAGCGGCTGGGTGCCGAGCAGCAGGCTCAGCGTCAGAATCCCGGTCTGGCAGAGAGACCGCCGGTTGCGCAGGTTCATCTGAACTCTCCATGCAGGTTGAAGCCAAGAACATTCGATAAGCCTGGTCCATGGTAGCGCAATGGCGCACCGATGCTACTCGGCCGGCGCAGCACCGAGCCAGGCCCGGGTGCGCTGCACGTAGCGCTCCTTCAGCGTCAGCACGCGCTTCTCCAGCAGATGCCAGGAGAGCGCGCTGAGCAGCAGAACCACCGGCACCGCAATCAGCACCATCTCCAGCACCGAGACGTCAGATATCAATGCGACCACCGCTTGCTGCACCGGGAAGGCATAAATATAGAAGCCGTAGGAGTAATCACCCACCCGGTTGTAGCCACGGACCAGACCCGAAGGCACATAGGCCAGATAGAGCAGCAGGTAGGCGATCGAGCCATGGTAGAGCACAAAAAAGAGGTGGCGGTGCTCGACCGACAGCAACAACAGCAGAAGCAGTGGCCAGAACAGCGCGCCGTGCAAACGGATGCGCGCCCGCAGCACATAAAAGGTCGCACCACTGAAGAACATGAAGATGAATCTGGCAAGCTGGTGGAGCCGCGGAGATTGATCGATCAAGGCACACTCCTCGGCCAGCAGATAGCCCGCCGCGAGCAGCGCATAGACGATGACCGCCCGCTGCAATGCCCTGATGCGATCGCTCCGCCAGCGCAACAGCAGCCAGGTGACGGCCAGAATGGCGTACATCCGCACTTCGTAAGGCATGGTCCAGAGTGACCCATTGACGGCATTCGGCAGCGGATTGGTTGTGAACACACCGGGCAGCGTAGAGGCCGTGTGGATGAAGACCGTGGCCGCTTTGGCCAGCCGCACATAGATCGAGCTCTGCGCAAAGTAGTCCGACGGCGGCAAGGTGGTGAAGAGCGGCCCCAGCACGAACGCCATCATCAGCAGCATCAGCCAGTAAGCCGGATAGATCCGCAGAAAGCGGGCCCAGACAAAGTCGACGCCGTTTTGCCGCTTCAGCAGACTGGCAGTGACCAGAAACCCGCTGGCGACGAAGAAGAGATCAACCGCCAGATCGCCCAGTGTCACCATGCCGATCAGCCTTTTGACCGGGTCTTCGCCCGAGCCGGTCAGCGCAAAGCTGTGGCTCACGAGCACCGAGCAAGCCGCCACCATGCGAATGAGATTGAAGTTGTTGTCGCGGCTCTGGCTGCGGTCGGAGAGCTTCACTGCTGGCACTCCTGGCAAAAAAAGGTGGAGCGCTGGTTGAGCCGTATCGAGGCCACCTGGCCCCCGCAGCGCGGGCAGGGCTGCCCGGTGCGTCCGTAGACATCGAGCGCGAAGCCGAAATAGCCGGCCTGGCCATCGCTGTTCAGAAAGTCGCGCAGCGTGGTGCCGCCCTGGGTGATCGCCTGCTCCAGCAGCCGCCTGATCTGCCCGACCAGCCGCTCGCAGTCGGCATGGGAGAGGGTGCCGGCCGGTCGTCGCGGATCGATGCCGGCTCGATGGAGCGCCTCGTTGGCGTAGATGTTGCCGATGCCGACCACCACTTCGCTCTGCATCAGCAGGCTCTTGATCGCCACCGTGCGGCCACGTGCGCTCCGATGGAGGTGGCCGCCGTCGAACGCCTCGCCGAGCGGCTCCGGCCCCAGTCGGCTCAGCAGTGGATGGGTCAGCGGATCGCCCTCGAGCCACAGGCAGCAGCCAAAACGGCGCGGATCACGGTAGCGCAGCAGCGCGCCGCCTTCGAGCAGCAGGTCATAGTGGTCATGTGCCGTCGGCGCGACGGCGGGCGGTTCGAGCAGCATGAAGCGGCCGGACATGCCCAGATGGAGCAGCAGGTGTCCGCCATCGAGTTGCAGCAGCAGATACTTGGCGCGCCGCTGCAATGAGCCGATGCGCCGGTCGCGGAGGCGTTCGGGCAGCTCATCCGGAATCGGCCAGCGCAGCCGGCCATTGCGCAGCACCATGTCGTGGATGCGGCGGCCAATCAGATGGGGGGCAAGGCCACGCAAGGTGGTTTCGACTTCGGGCAGTTCCGGCATGCAAAAACGGCTGGGTAAAATGGCGGTGAGTGAGCGGCCGTCACCTTAGCAGCCAGCGATCGACAAGGGGAGAGTCCAGACACGATGCGCGACATGATGGTCCTGGGAATCGACACCGGCGGCACCTTCACCGACTTCGTGCTGTTCGATGGCGAACGGTTGCATATCCACAAGGTGCTCTCCACGCCAGAGGCCCCCGACGAAGCCATCGCCACCGGCATGGCCGAACTGGGGCTGGAAGCGCCACTGCGCCAGGGCAAGCTGCTGCTGGTCCATGGCTCCACGGTTGCGACCAACGCCGCACTGGAGGGCAAGGGGGTGCCGACGCTGTTCGTCACCAACCGTGGTTTTCGCGACCTGCTGACCATCGGCCGCCAGATCCGGCGCGAGCTCTACGAACTGATGCCGGCGCCGCTGCCGCCACCAGTGCCCGCCGAGCTCTGCTTCGAGGTCGACACCCGGCGCGACCACCTTGGCCGGCTGATCACGCCGCTGACCGACGCCGATCTGACCCGGCTGCGCCACGCCATCGCCACGCTGGCGCCCCAGGCGGTGGCGATCTGCCTGCTCTACAGCTTCATGGATGAGAGCGAGGAGCAGGCGCTGGCCGGCGCGCTGCCGCCGGGACTGTTCGTCTCCTGTTCGTCGCAGGTGCTGCCCGAGTACCGCGAATATGAGCGCGGCATCGCCACCTGGCTCAACAGTTGGCTCGGCCCGCTGGTGTCCGACTATCTGGGCCGGCTCAGCGCACGAACGGCGCCGGCACCGCTCACCATCATGCAGTCATCGGGCGGTACCGTCGCCGCCGAGCAGGCCCGGCAGCGCGCCGTCAACCTGCTGCTGTCGGGTCCGGCCGGCGGCATGGCGGCGGCACGCCATCTGGCCGACACCCTCGGCGAACGGCAGTTGATCACCTTCGACATGGGCGGCACCTCGACCGATGTCGGCCTGCTCAGCGGGGGCGAGCTGACGCTGACCAATGAGGGGCGGATCGGCCCCTATCCGGTCGCGGTGCCGATGGTCGATCTGCACACCATCGGTGCCGGCGGCGGATCCATCGCCTTTCTCGATGATGGAGGCGGACTCTGGGTCGGACCGCGCTCGGCCGGCGCACTGCCGGGCCCGGCCTGTTATGGACGCGGCGGCCGCGAACCGACCGTCACCGATGCCAACCTGCTGCTGGGCCGGCTGCGGCCGGAACGGTTTCTCGGCGGCGCCATGCCGCTCGATGTCGCGGCGGCGCAGCGCGCCATCGCCACGCTGGCCGATCCGCTGGGACTGTCGCTCGAAGAGACCGCCGCCGGCATCATCGAGATTGCCAATGAGCAGATGATTCGCGCATTGCGGCTGATCTCGGTGGAGCGCGGCCACGATCCGCGCCAGTTCCGGCTCTGCTGCTTCGGCGGCGCCGGCGGTCTGCACCTGTGCCGGCTGGCCGAGGCGCTCGGCATCCGCCGCGCTCTGGTGCCGCTCGATGGCGGCGTCTTCTCGGCGTTCGGCATGTTGGTGGCACCGCAGGCGCGGCAACTGTCACGCAGCTGCATCCAGCCATTCGACGACGCCAGCGGCACCGCCATCGATGCGCTGCTGGCACGGCTCGATGCCAGCGGTGTGGCCGATCTGCGCGCACAGCGGGTCGATCCGGCCACGCTGCAACGGCTGGCCTCGGTCGATCTGCGCTACCGCGGGCAATCCTTCACGCTCAACCTGCCGTGGCAAGGCGTCGATGCGACCGGCAGCGCCTTTCATGCGCTGCATGAGCAGCGCTATGGCCACCGGCTGGAGATGCCGATCGAACTGGTGAATGTCCGGCTGCTGCTGCGCGCGCCGGCCCGACCCTGGCCGCTGCCACCCTGGCAGCCGACCGCCACGCCATCAGCGCAGTCGGCGCCGCTCGCCGGCTTTGCGCAGCCGGTGCCCATCCGCCAGCGGGAGTCGTTGCGGGTGCATGAAGCGATCGAGGGGCCACTGCTGCTCACCGAGCGCACCTCGACCACCCTGCTGCTGGCCGGCTGGCGGGGAGAGCTCGATCTTCAGGGGCATCTGCTGCTGAACCGGGAGTGACCTCCCGGCAGCAGGCATCAGAGGTCAGCCGTGGGCGGCGTTGTGGTCGCTCGGGCTGTGGTAGTAGAGGCTCTCTTCGGCCAGCTCGCGGACCAGCTTCAGCAGCGTCTGCAGCCGCAGTTCGGCGGTCGCCACCGGTGCGCAGTCATCACAGTCACGGTCGGGGCAGGGTTGGCGCGAAAAGAGCCAGTAGTGGATCGCCCCCGACAGCGTGCCATCGGCAATCTCCCACAGATCTGCATCGATCTGCCGCTCCGCCAGCTCATTGGCCAGATCGATCGACCGCTGGGCGGCCTGCTCAAAGGCATTGGATTCGTTGTGCATGAGGAACTCCCGCTGGCGCAGTCTGGTTGCAGCGGCGCAAGCATAGCAAGAATCGACCAGCAACGATAACGCAACCGCCTTGGCGAAGGGGCTTCCACCGGCACGATCGCAGCCGACGGGTGCCCCTCCTCGGTTCCTGACAGATCCTTCCGAACCTTCAGCGCCCACCAAGGATTGCAGCGGATCTTGTGCAGGGTGAAACAGCCTGCTACCGTTATGCACATATCTGCATAACGGTAGCAGGGCGATGCGCAAACAGCGGGCGAACAACAAAACGGTCGAGCCCGTTTCACCTCAGTGGAGCCTCCCTGACGACCGTCGAATGCAGTTGCTGGAGCAGATCGAGCAGACCGGCTCGATCACCCAGGCCGCCAAAAGCCTGAGCATGAGTTACCGCGCTGCCTGGAACGCGGTCGATGCGCTGCGCAATCTGGCCGGCGAGGCGCTGTTGGTGACGCAAAGCGGCGGCAGCGATGGCGGCGGCACGCGGCTGACGCCGGCTGGCAAACGGCTGCTGCACACCCACCGCGCGGTGCAGGAACAGCAGCGCCGCTTCATGAGCGGGCTGCATGCACAGCTCGACCACCCCGACATCCTGCCACTGCTGCGGAGGTTCGCCGTGAAAACCAGTGCCCGCAATCAGTTCTTCGGCACTGTGACCGGCATCCGCCTCGGTGCGGTGAATGCCGAGGTGACCGTCGCCCTGAACGACCGCGATCGTCTGGTCGCCACCGTCACGATGGAGAGTCTGGGTGAACTTCAGCTCGGCCCTGGCAGCGAGGTGTGGACGCTGGTCACGGCGCCCTCGGTGATGGTCATGCTCGACGACCCAGCCATCAAACTATCAGCCCGCAACCGTCTGTGCGGCACCGTCTCGCGCATCACCCGCGGCGCGGTCAACAGCGACGTCGTCATCGATCTGCCGGGCGGCAGCGCGGTCAGCGCCATCATCACCAACGACAGCCTCGACAGCCTGGCGCTCGCCGTTGGCACGCCGGCCTGCGCGGTGTTCAAGGCCGGCAGCGTGATCCTGGGCGTCAACGCCTGAGCCCCCCGACCAATCCACATATCCCGGGGAAGACACCATGCCACGCCCGACCCTCATCGCCGCAACGCTGGCGGCGATCTTCGCATTCAGCCAGGCACAGGCTGCCGATGCATCGGCCAACATCGAGTCCATGCAGCAGCGGCTCGACCAGCTCGAACGGCTGGTCGGCCAACTGCAATCCCAGCTCGATGCCGAGCGCCAGGCACGGCAAAAGGTCGAATCGGCCGCCGTGATCCGCCCGGTCACCGATGGCAAGAGCCTGAAATTCCAGTCGCCGAGCGGCGACTTCAGCTTCCAGGCCGGCGGCCGGATCGATGTCGACACCGCGCATTACGACCAGGACAAGCAGGATCTGGGCAACGGCACCGATTTCCGCCGCGCGCGCATGTACATGCGCGGCACGCTGGCGCGCGATTTCGACTACCTGTTCGAGTATGAATTCGTCGACTCCGCCGCGCGCAACAAGGGCATCACCGATGCCTGGCTGCGCTACAAGGGCTTCGCCCCGGCATTGCTCACGGTGGGCAACTTCAAGATGCCCTTCGGCATGGAGCAGCTCACGAGCGACAACACGACGATCTTCCTGGAGCGCGGCGTCAACGACATCCTGACACCCGGCCGCGGCATCGGCGCCGAATTGCGCAGCGCCGGCAGCAACTGGAGTCTGGCGGGTGGTCTGTTCGGCGAAAAGCCCGACGGCGACGTCGACAAGGAAGGCGACGAAGGCAGGGATGTCGCGGCCCGCACCACCTACGCGCCCATCCTGAAGCCCGATGCGGTGCTGCACCTCGGCGCCGGCGTTCGCCGACACGATCCGAACGACTCCAGCAACGCGCTGCGCTTTCGCAGTCGACCGGAGTCGAACCTGACCGGCGTCTATCTGGTCGACACCGGCATCCTCGCCAACACCGATGACTTCGTCTCCACCAATGCGGAACTGGCGAGCCGGTGGGGCCCGGTGACCTTCCAGTCCGAATACATGCACACGGCACTCGAACGCGACGACACTGCGGGGGACGCGGACTTCTCGGGCTGGTACGCGCAGGCGGCATGGTTGATGACCGGCGAACGTCGCCCCTACAAAGTATCCGAAGGCGTGTTCGATCGCGTCACGCCGAACGGCAGCATCGGTCTTGGTGGCTTCGGCGCCTGGGAGCTCGCCGCCCGCCTCAGCGAGGTGGATCTGAACGACAGCGGCATCGTTGGTGGCCAGGAACGCAATTTGACGCTGGCAGTCAACGGCTACCTCACCTCCAACATCCGCGTCATGTTCAATTACATCCGCGTGCTGGAGCTCGACCGGCCCGGCAACGCGGCCAACCACGACGAGCCGTCGATCCTCGGCACGCGTCTGCACATCGATTTCTGACCCACACGACTCATCGAGGAGCTGCACCATGCCCTGTTCGATCCCGCGCCGCGTCGCGCTCACCGCCGTGCTGCTGCTCGCCCTGCCCGCCGCCTGCGCCGAGGAGGTCGTCGCCGCGGTGGCCGCCAACTTCGCCGCAGCGATGGCACGCATCGAACCCGCCTTCGAGCAGGCCAGCGGCCATCAGCTCACCGTGGTGCTGGGCTCGTCCGGCAAGTTCCTGCAGCAGATTCAGCAGGGCGCACCGTTCGACGTGCTGCTGTCGGCGGACGCCGAGCGGCCCGAAGCGCTCGCCAAGTCGGGTCTCGGCGTGCCGGTGTCGCGCTTCACCTACGCGATTGGGCGCCTCGTGCTGTGGAGTCCGCAGCCGGGCGCCTTCGGCGACGGCGAGGCGTACCTGAAAGCCGGCGCGTTCCGGCATCTGGCCATCGCCAACCCGGCGGTCGCGCCCTACGGCGCGGCGGCGCAACGCACCCTCGAGCAGCTTGGCCTGTGGGCCGGCCTGCAGGAGAAGATCGTCCGCGCCGAGGACATCGGTCAGGTGTACGCCATGATCGGCAGCGGCGCCGCCGAGGTGGCGTTCGTGGCCTACTCGTCGGTGCTCGCCGGCAACAAGCCGGGCAGCCAGTGGCTAGTACCGCAAACTCTCTATCCGCCCCTCAGGCAGGACGCCATCCTGATCACGCGTGCCAAGAGCAACCCGGCCGCCAAGGCGCTGCTCGACTACCTCAAGACGCCCGCGGCGCGAGAAGTGATCGAATCGCTCGGCTACGACCTGCCACCCCCTTGAACCTTGCCCCTTGAAATGATCGACCTCGCCCCGGTCTGGCTCACGCTGCGCCTGGCGGCGGTGACGGTGGCGCTGCTGCTCATCGTCGGCACGCCGCTCGCCTGGTGGCTGGCGCACACCCGCACACGGGTGAAGCCGCTCGTCGAGGCCGTCACGGCGCTGCCGCTGGTGCTGCCGCCGACGGTGCTCGGGTTTTATCTGTTGGTGCTGTTCGCACCGGGCGGCGCGCTCGGCGCGCCGTGGCTCGCGCTGACCGGAGAAACGCTCACCTTCTCGTTCAGCGGCCTCGTGCTGGCGTCGATGCTCTACTCACTGCCGTTCGTGGTGCAGCCGCTCCAGGCCGCGTTCGAGGCGGTCGGCCGCGGGCCGCTGGAAGCCGCCGCGGTGCTCGGCGCCCGCCCGCTCGATGCCTTCTTCACGGTGGCGAGTCCGCTTGCGGCGCGCGGCTATCTCACCGCCATCGTGCTCGGCTTCGCCCACACGCTCGGCGAGTTCGGCGTGGTGCTGATGGTGGGCGGCAACATCCCCGGCCGCACGCGGGTGATCTCGATCGCCATCTACGAGCAGGTCGAGACGCTCAACTTCGCCGCCGCGCATGTGCTCTCGGCCGGCCTCCTGGCGTTCTCGTTCGCGGTGCTGGTGCTGGTGTATGTGTTGAACCGCCGCTACCCGGTACACGCCGCATGAGGCTCGACGTCGCCCTCGCGCTGCACCGCGCCGGCTTTGCGCTGGAGCTGGACGAAACGCTGGAGCTGACCGGCATCACCGCCGTGATGGGCGCGTCGGGCAGCGGCAAGAGCACGCTGCTGCGCGCGCTGGCGGGTCTGGAGACGCCGCAGCGCGCGCGCATCGCGCTCGGCGGCGCGCTGCTCGCCGACAGCGCGGCCGGCGTGAATCTGCTGCCATACCGGCGCGGCATCGGCTACGTGTTCCAGGACGCGCGCTTGTTCGCGCACCGCCGCGTGCGCGGCAACCTGCGCTTCGCGCAACAGCGCGCCCGGCCGGCCAACGGCGGCGCGCCGGCACCGGCGCTGGACGAGGTGATGTCTGCGCTCGATCTGATGCCGCTGCTGGAGCGGCGCACGGCCGGCCTGTCCGGCGGCGAGCGCCAGCGCGTGGCCATCGCCCGCGCGCTGCTCGCCAACCCGCGCCTGCTGCTGCTGGACGAGCCACTGTCGGCGCTGGACCTAAAACGCAAGGCCGAGCTGCTGCCCTACATCCGCGCCCTGCCCGCTCGCTTCGGCATACCACTGATCTACGTCTCGCACGCCGTGGAGGAAGTCGCCCAGCTCGCCGACGAGGTACTCATCCTCACCAATGGGCGCGTGGTGGCGCGCGGCGAGGTGCACAGCGTGCTGGAGCGCCCGGAGGCCGAGGCCGTGTCCGGCCACTTCGAGGCCGGCGCCCTGCTCGACGCCACCGTGCAGCGGCAAGTGGCCGACTACGCGCTGACCGAACTCGACCTGTCCGGCCAGCACCTGACGCTGCCGCAAATCGACGCCGCGCCCGGCACACGGGTGCGCCTGCGCGTGCGGGCGCGGGATGTCGCCATCGCGCTCGCCCGCGTCGAGGGCGTCAGCATCCGCAACCAACTGCAGGCGCACGTGCTGCGTATCGATGCCGCTCCGGCCGACGCCTACGCCGAGGTGCTGCTCGAACTCGCCGGCACCCCGGCCCAGCACGTGCGCGCGCGCATCACCCGCGAGGCGGTGGCGAGTCTGGGGCTGTCCGTCGGCATGCCCGTGTGGGCGTTGGTGAAGGGCGTGTCGTTCGATCGGCGGGAGTCGGGTGGAATCTGAACCCGCTCAACAGTGGCCGCGCCACGACTGATTCGTGGCACACGACATCAAGGCGTGATCACGTGCTGCCGCGGCCCCATACTTTTATATTGAATCTATACCGCCTCCCATCACACCGATCCTGCGTGCTCGAAGTCATCGATTCATCTCACTTGAGTCTTGAACGGGCAGCAGATAATGTTTACATTCCCATACATATGAATATTTTTTGTAAACCTCATCAACCACACTCTCAGGTTTGAAAAAACGGTCATGTTCAGCATTCGGCTGCATCGGGCTCGAAAAGCGGCTGGGCTATCCCTGCGTGATCTAGGGGAACGCGTCGGGGTGTCGCACGCGGCCATCAAAAAATATGAAGACGGCATCGCCATGCCATCGAGCGATATCCTGATCGGGCTGTCGCGGGCGCTTCAGGTGCGTACCGAATATTTCTTCCGCCCAGAAACGGTCGATCTTGACGGCATTGAGTACCGTAAACGTAGCTCCTTGCCCAAAAAACGGCTGGACACGATTACTCACGAAGTGATCGATCAAATCGAACGCCGCGTCGAATTGGAGAACCTTTTTCCACAGTCTCCCGTAAAGGCCTTCGACACGATCGAGGTGCCGGACCTCCTCATCACTGCGATGAATCAGATCGAGGAGGAGGCCGACCGTGTCCGCGAGGCATGGGAGTTGGGTTTTGATCCCATCCCTGATTTGATCGACGTTTTGGAGACTCACGGCATTCGAGTTTTCATGATCGACGCCGATGCCGACATTAAATTTGATGGGCTCGCGGCCCGAGTGGCCGGCATGCCCATTGTAGTCGTCGGGCGTCATTGGCCAGGAGATCGTCAGCGTTTCACGCTGGCACACGAGCTCGGACATCTCATACTCGAAGGCCGTCTTGGCGATACTCTGAGTGAAGAAAAGGCGTGCAACCGCTTTGCCGGCGCCTTCCTGTTTCCGCGTGCGTCTGCACTAGAAAAACTCGGAAATCCACGCAATGCCATTGAATTCAAAGAGTTGGCGTTACTTAAGGAAGAGTTCGGTCTGTCGATGGCCGGAATTCTGTATCGAGCCCTAGATCTCGAAATCATCTCGCCCGCCTATCGCAATAACCTGACCAAGCTATTTCGGTCCAAAGGCTGGCACATCAAGGAGCCCGGTCGGGGCTATCCCGCCGAGAAAACGCACATCTTCGAGCAACTGGTGTTCCACGCGCTGGCTGAAGAATACATCGGCGAGTCGAAGGCCGCTGAGCTGATGAACATGCCACTGCAACAGTTCCGGCGCGTCCGCTCGATGGAAAGCGGCGATGCTGCTGTTGATCAGTGATGCCAATATCCTGCTGGATATGGAAGTGGGCGATCTGGTCGCGCCAATGTTCAGCCTTGGGTATCAGTTCGCAGTGCCTGACGTTCTTTACTTCGAAGAACTGCAAGAGCAGCACGCCCATTGGCTGGATATGGGCCTGCAGACCCGCACGTTGTCGGCCAGGAGTGTCGAGCGTGTTCAGGCGCTGAGCCAGATCCATACCAAGCCGGGGAGGAATGACCTGTTCGCACTGGCATTGGCCGAGGTCGAGAAATGTCCCTTGCTGACAGGTGATGCCGCGTTGAGGCAAGCGGCAGAAGCAGAACAGGTCGAGGTCAAGGGCACGATCTGGCTGATCGTGGAGATGGTGCGCGAGCAGTGCATCACCGTGGCGGCGGCTAGGGCGGCCCTGGATAGCATGAGAGCGAACGGACGGCGACTGCCGTGGAAAGTCGCAGAAGAAATGCTTGATGGCATTGAATAACAGGGTAAATGCAATTTTCTGCCACTGTTTCATGATGTGACGGCTCGCTCGGGCAGACACACGTCCAGCGCATGCAGGAAACTGTGACCTGTCCCCAAGACTGCCCAGTCCTGTTCCCGGTGCATGCCGCAGATGTAAGATGACAAAACGTGACTCCAAGCTCCCCAATTCTGCTGGCGTCAATCGAGGAGGAACAATGAGAAAGTATCTCTACGAACTTGCAGAGGCCGCCAAAGGGGCCGCTGCCACTGCTGTTGAGGTTACCGAGGCTGCTACTGCTACCGCCACCGAGGCCACCAAAGCTGTTATTACCACTGCCACTGAGATCGCTATATCTGCGGCTGATTGCGTAAAGAATTCAGCCGAAACCGTGATCACCACCGTCTTGGATCAGGACGGTGACGGGAAGCTTGATCAGGAAGACCTTCGTATCCTCACTCAAAAGGGCACCGAGATCGGCAAGGTCATGGGTACGAAGGCAGCTCTCCTGGCATCCGAGGCAGCTAAATCAGAGATTGTGAAAGACGCTGTCGCTGCAGCGGCGGTGGGCGCTGCGATTGGCGTGGCTTTGCCGCTTGTTGGTCCTGCGGCAGGCGCAGTTGTAGGTGCGACGCTTGGCGCCCACAAGAATCTCACCAAGAAATGAAGCTTCCTCTTGGCAGGAAAAATGAAGAGGAACAGCATTGAGGGCCACGGTTTTACGAAGCTGATCCAAGCGATCTTTTTTCTCTATCACGGATGGCTGCTCCAACAAAAGTGCGCCTCGCCCGCACCGCGCTCAACTCCACCGAGCAATATGGCCCCAGCCAGCCGCTGTCGCGCTCGATCAGCGTGGTGGAACAGATGTCACTTGCCGATGCAAAACGATGAAAAAATTCTTGAAAGCAGTGCCTCGCTGCCGAAGCGGCCGGTGATCTCATCGAGCTGCTGCTGGGCTTCGCGCAGATCTTCCGCCAACAGCTCACCCTGACCCGTTGCGGCAAAGGCCCGTTGGCCCTGTTCGAGCAGCGCCTGCGCCCGCAACAGGGCATCGAGGTGGCGTCGGCGCGCCAGAAAGCCGCCCTCTTCGCTGGGCCGGAACTGGATGCGCTCCAGCAGGTGCTGTTTGAGCAGGTCGATGCCGGCTGCCGTCTTGGCCGAGAGGGCGATGACCGGCAATATGAGTGATCGCTCACCTTCGGCAAAAAAAGCTTCTCGCGTCATCTTTGGCACTTCATCCAGCAGATCGATCTTGTTGCGCACGAGGGTGAGCCGCTGCCAGAGCGGGTCGTTGCGATCGGCGTCGATCGGCTCGAGCCAGTGGCTGCGGTCGGCGGTGGCATCGACCAGCAGCAGGACGCAATCGGCTTGGTCGGCCTGCTGGCGGGCGCGGCGGATTCCCTCCTGCTCGATCGGGTCGCTGGCCTGCCGCAGTCCGGCGGTGTCGGTGAGATGCAGCGGCACCCCTTGCAGCGTGATCTCTTCGTGCAGCAGGTCGCGGGTGGTACCGGGGATGTCGGTGACGATGGCGCGGTCATGCTCGGCGAGTTGGTTGAGCAGGCTCGACTTGCCGGCATTGGGCCGACCGATGATGACGACCGACATGCCATCACGCAGCCGCTGGCCATCCTTCGCCTTGCTGAGGATGGCGCGAAAGTGATTGCTCACATCAAGAAGCTGCTGGCCGATCTGCGGGTCGGCCAGCAGGTCGAGCTCTTCATCGGGGAAGTCGATCGAGGCTTCGATGTAGACCCGCAGCCGGATCAGCCGTTCGACCAGTTGGTTGATCTGCCGTGAGAACTCGCCCTGCAGCGATTGCAGCGCCGAGCGTGCCGCTGCCACTGAGCTGCTGTCGATCAGGTCGGCAATCGCCTCGGCCTGCAGCAGGTCGATCTTGTCGTTTAAAAAGGCGCGTTCGCTGAACTCGCCAGGCCGGGCCAGGCGGGCGCCGAGCCGAAGCACGCGTTGCAGCAGCAGGTCGAGCACCACCGGGCCGCCATGGCCCTGCAGCTCCAGCACCTCTTCGCCGGTGAAGGAGTGGGGAGCGGGAAAGTAGAGGGCAATGCCCTGGTCGATGAGCCGACCCTGCTCATCGAGAAAATCGGCCAAGTGGGCATGGCGGGCGGTTGGCCTCTTGCCGAGAATTGCCTCGGCGATGCTCAGACTGAGCGGGCCGGAGCAGCGCAGGATGCCGATGCCACCCCGACCGGGCGGGGTGGCGATGGCCACGATGGTGTCGCGATCGATGCTGCCGATGACCGACATGGCGCGACCGAGCCCTCAGTTGGCGGCAGCCTCGATCTGCCGGGTGATGAACCACTGCTGGGCGATCGAGAGCAGGTTGTTGACCAGCCAGTAGAGCACCAGCCCCGAGGGGAACCAGAGGAAGAAGAAGGTGAACATGACCGGCATCAGTCGCATCACCTTGGCCTGCATCGGGTCGGGCGGCGCCGGGCTCAGCAGTTGCTGGATGAACATCGTGACGCCCATGACGATCGGCAGGACGAAGTAGGGATCCATCACCGACAGGTCATTCAGCCACAGGAAGCTGGCATGGCGCAGCTCGACACTCTCCAGCAGGGTCCAGTAGAGGGCGATGAAGACCGGCATCTGCACCAGAATCGGCAGACAGCCCCCGAGTGGATTGACCTTCTCCTTGCGATAGAGCTCCATGGTGGCCTGCGAGAGCTGCTGGCGGTCGTTGCCATGGCGGTCGCGCAGCTCCAACATCTTGGGTTGCAGATTGCGCATCTTGGCCATCGAGCGGTAGCTGGTGGCCGAGAGGTGAAAGAAGGCCGCCTTGACCAGCACGGTCAGCAGGATGATCGCCACACCCCAGTTCTGCACCAACCCATGAATCCAGTCCAGAATCCAGAACAGCGGCTGGGCAATGAACCAGAGCCAGCCATAGTCGACGGTCAGATCAAGGCCGGGCGCGATGGTTTTCAGACTTTTCTGGATCTTGGGACCGATGTAGAGGCGTGCACCAGCGCTGGCACTCTGCCCTGGCGCCACGCTCAGTTCGGTCGGCTGCTTGAAGCCGATGATGTACTGCTCCTTGCCGCCCAGCTTGCGGGTCTCGTAAAGAAAGCTGCTGTCGGGATCGGCCACCCAGGCAGAGATGAAGTAGTGCTGCACCATCGAGACCCAGCCACCCTTGATTTCGAGCGAGAGCGGCTCCTTGGCGATCTGGTCGAACGGAACCTTGGTGTAGGGCTTGTCGGGCGTATACAGGGCAGTGCCGAGGTAGGGGTTGACACCGAAACCCTGATTCCCGGCCGATGGATCGGGGCTGTTGTCACGCTTCAGTTGCGCGAAGAAGTTGCCCTGCCAGGGCTGCTGCGACGAATTGTCGATCAGGTAACGAACATCGATCAGGTAACTGCCCCGCGTCAGCGTGAAGCGTTTGGTGATGACGACACCGCTGGCGCTTTGGTGACGCAGATCGAAGATCAATTGATCCTGCCCTTCGGCCAGTTGATAGCTGCTGTGCTCGCTGCTGTAGAGCGGCCGGCCCTCCGGGCTGGCATCGGGCCCATCGGGGCCGATCAGGCCACTCTGCGCGACATAGGTGCGGCCATTGCGCGCCAGCAGGCTGAATGGCACATCGGGTGTTTCGATCCGCGCCGGGTAACGGTTGAGTGCCGCGGCAACGATGTCACCGCCAGTGGGGTCGATCTTCAGCGTCAGCAGGTCGCTCTTCACCTCGATCAGACCGCTGTTCTTGCCATTTTTCTCCGGGACGGTGGCCAGCGGGACGGCCGCCTTGGGCACGCTCTGTGGCAATTCCGCATTGGCGACCTTGCTGGTCGGTTGCTCCACCGCGCCGACATCCGTGCCTTGATTCTGTGGCTGTGTTATCTCGGGCACGGAAGCGGCTGGTTGCACATAGTCATTGCGCCAGGCATTGAGCAGCAGGTAACCGACAACGGCGAGCGCGGCGAGAATCAGATAGCGCGGGAGGTTGTTCATGACGTTCGGGATCTGTTCGAGGGGTCAAGGGAGTGGGGCACAGGGTCATGCCCACCGACGTGCCAGGGATGGCAGCGGCCGATTCGCTTCAGGGCGAGCCAGCCGCCGCGCAGCGGACCAAAGCGGGTGATCGCCTCTTCGGCGTAGCTGGAACAGCTGGGGTGAAAACGACAGTTGGGACCGAGCAGCGGACTGATGCAGTAGCGGTAAAGCCGGATCAGGCCCAAGATCACTGTTTGCATGTCAGCGATCGAGTTCCGGTGACGAATGCAGGCGCTTCAAGAGCCTCAGCCATTGCTGCTCCGCAAACCGATGATGCTGCTCTGACGGGAGTTCCTGAAAGGGAGCCCGCACCAGCGCGACAATGTCATGGCTGCCCAGCGCATGTTGTTGCTGCCTGAAGGTTTCGCGAAGAACTCTTTTTAGACGATTTCGGTCGACAGAACGGCGAACCTGCCGCTTGGCCACCACCAGACCCAGCCGCGGATGGCCCAGGTCATTGGGCCGCGCCAGCAGCAGAAGCTCCCGGCTCGAGGCCCGCTGGACATTGTGCTTGAATACCGCGTCAAACTCACCTGCCTTCAACAGGCGCAGCGGGCGAGAAAAACCGAACGCTCGCTCTGCAGCGGGTGGTTGATCAGGCACTCAGACGCTTGCGCCCCTTGGCACGGCGACGCTGGATGACCTGCCGCCCGTTCTTGGTGGCCATTCTGGCGCGAAATCCATGGGTGCGCTTGCGCTTCAATACGCTGGGTTGAAAGGTTCTCTTCATGACCTTGACCTGGAGATGACGTTGGACGATGTCAAGCGTGACTTCGCAAGGAGGGCGGCATTCTAGGCGAGTATCCACCCCATGGCAATTGCATGGCGGGTTCGCGGCGATGCAGACCACTCCAGCAGACGGCATCGCCACACCCGCCGCCCGGCACAGCGGCACTCACTCCCTTCAACCCGCACTGTCTTGATGAAAAAGACTTTCTAGCGGTTCCGGTAAAACGCATTCCATTTGTTGCCATCGAGATCACGGAAATAACCGCAATGAAAACTGTCCCCGCGCGGGCCCGGCGCGCCCTCATCACTGCCGCCCAACGCCAGTGCCTTGGCATGCAGCGCTGCGACCTGCTCCGGTGAGTCAGCACTCAGTGCCACCATGGTGCCATTCCCCGCCGTGGCCGGCTTGCCGTCGAATGGCTTCATGATCATCAGCATCGGCGCGCCCTTGGGCCCAACCCAACCGACCGAGCGCTCACTGGTCATGGCGCGTTTGCCACCGACCAGCGCCAGCAGTTCATCGTAAAACTTCGCTGCCCGCTCCAGGTCATTCGTGCCCAAGGTAATGTAATTGATCATCGGATCATCCTCCGCAGTCTGTTCTTGTTGACCGTTGATGGCCTTGTTATATCCAGCGACTCGCTCGGATGGCGGCGAGCATAGAGGCGTGGCCGGCAACAGCACAAGTCGGTGACCGCACACTGGCGAAAGAAATGATGGAAAACTGCTGCCTGTGCTGAAAAAAATCGCCGCTCGGCAACAAAGCGCTCACGGCTGATGCGGCCTGCCGCAAACAGCAAAGCGGGTCATGCAACTGAAATGAACAAGTTATCAACAGGTTGTGAAGCTGCTCTGTGAATCCACGCAAAAAGATTTTGGCGAGCCCGCTTGAATATTCTAATTCACTGAATAACAAAGTTTTTATTTCTCATGCTCGCATGGATTTTTGTGGATTAACGGTGGTGGTCTGACTAAAATGGGCCGCTCCCGCAGCAACATCAGAACACAGAACAGGGGGCCAGGTGGTTGCAGCATGGACCAGATGTGCCGACCAACTCCAGCGGGAGTTGAGTGCGCAACAGTACAACACCTGGATCAGGCCATTGCAGGCATGCGGTCGGGACGAGGCAAGAGAACTCTGCCTGCTGGCGCCCAACCGGTTCGTGCTTGATTGGGTGAGCGAGAAGTTCCTCGATCGGATTCGTGAACTGCTGCGCGAAGGTTGCGGCGGCACCGCCTGGCAGGTGGTGCTGGAGATTGGCAGCAGCGAAAAGCCGCCCCAGACCGCCATGAATGGGCAGCACCAGAGCATTGCTCCATCGCAGACTGCAACAGCAATCACGACATCGCCGCGCGCCAGACGTGGTGATGTCATTCAAGCCGAAGGGGCGGTGCACCACGAAAGTGGCCTGAATGCCGATTTCACCTTCGACACCTTCATCGAGGGCAAATCCAATCAGATGGCTCGTGCGGCCGCGCTGCAACTGGCGGTCAGCGGCGGCGGGATGGATGCCTACAATCCGCTCTTCATCTATGGCGGAGTCGGACTGGGCAAGACCCATCTGATGCATGCGGTTGGCATCGCACTGCTGCAGAAGAATCCCTCCGCACGCGTGGTTTACCTGCATTCCGAGCGCTTTGTCGCCGACATGGTGAAGGCGCTCAGACTCAACGCAATCAATGAGTTCAAACGCTTCTATCGGTCGGTGGATGCCCTGCTGATCGATGACATTCAGTTTTTTGCCGGCAAGGACCGTTCGCAGGAGGAGTTCTTTCACACCTTCAACGCGCTGCTGGAGGGAAGAAAACAGATGATTCTCTCCTGCGACCGCTATCCGAAAGAGATCACCGGCCTGGAGGATCGACTGAAATCACGTTTCGGCTGGGGGTTGACGGTCTGCATCGAACCGCCCGAACTGGAAACGCGGGTGGCCATCCTGCTGAAGAAGGCAGAGCAGATGGGCGTCCAGGTCGGTCATGATGTCGCTTTTTTCATCGCGCAGCGCATCCGTTCCAATGTCCGGGAGCTCGAAGGCTGCCTCAAACGGGTGGTCGCCAGCGCACGCTTCACCGGCAGGCCGATCGACCTGGAGCTGGTGAAGGAGGCGCTGAAAGATCTGCTGGCCCTACAGGAGCGACAGATCAGCATCGACAATATCCAGAGCACGGTGGCCGAGTACTACAAGATCAAGCGCTCCGACCTGCTGTCGAAACGGCGCAACCGCTCGGTGGCGCGTCCTCGGCAGGTGGCCATGGCACTGGCCAAGGAGCTGACCAACCGCAGCCTGCCGGAAATTGGCGAGGCCTTTGGCGGACGCGACCACACCACGGTGCTGCATGGTTGCCGCAAGATCAAGGAGCTGTGCAACAGCAGTGCCGATATCGCTGAAGATTACAAAAACCTGCTACGATTGCTCACCGTTTGAAACCAGCCATTCCGCCAGGGGATCACTGGCTGCACAACCCATAAAACCGAGGAAGATCATGAAGTTCGCGATAACGCGGGAAGCTCTGCTGCAGCCACTTCAACAGGTCATTGGCGTGGTCGAGCGGCGGCAGACGCTGCCGATTCTGGCCAATGTGATGCTGGAGGTGAACAGCGGCCTTCTCGCGGTCACGGCTACCGATCTCGAGGTGGAGCTGATTGGCAAGATCGCGCTGGAGCAGCCCCACGAAGAGGGAGTGACCACGGTCCCGGCACGCAAGTTGCTGGACATCTGCCGCTCGCTGCCCGATGGCGCGAGCATCGAGATTGAAACCGCAGAAGGCCGGCTCCATCTGCGTGCCGGGCGCAGCCGTTATCGCCTGGCGACGCTGGCGGCCGAAGAGTTCCCCAATGTCGATGAGGGACAGGCGCCTGCGCTGGCCGCCTTTGCAGTGGCACAGAGCATCCTCAAGCGGCTGATCGAGAAGACCAGCTTTGCGATGGCACAACAGGATGTCCGCTTCTATCTCTGCGGCATGCTGCTGGAGATCAGCGGCGGTGCGGGACAATTGCGGGGGGTGGCAACCGATGGCCATCGGTTGGCGATGTACACAGTGGAGAACATCGAATCGGTGGCTACGGGGCTGTTGTCGAACCGGGTGCAGGCCATCATTCCGCGCAAGGGCACTCTCGAAATCGCCCGGCTGCTCAAAGAGAGCGAGGAGCCGGTGCGAGTGCAACTGACCCAGCACCATCTGCGCATCGAGAGCAGCGATGTCGTGATCATCTCCAAACTGGTCGATGGCAAGTTTCCCGACTACGAAAAGGTCATTCCACGCGGTGGAGACAAGGTGCTACTGGGTGAGCGGCTGGCGCTGCGCGATGCATTCAACCGTGCGGCGATTCTGTCGAACGAAAAATATCGCGGCGTGCGCATGCAACTCGACCGCGACACGTTGCGGTTGATTGCCAGCAATCCGGAACAGGAGCAGGCCGAAGAGGAGCTTTCGGTCCATTACCAGGGCCCACAGATGGAGATTGGCTTCAACGTCGGCTACCTGACCGACGCCTTGGCTGCACTCGATCAGAATGAAGCCCGCTTCACCTTCAGCTCCGCGGAGAGCAGCGTTCTGATCGATGTGCCGAACGATGCCAGCGGCTGCTATGTCGTGATGCCGATGAAGCTGTGAGCGGATGCCGTCCTCCCTCTTCTGGATCTGGCGATGCAAGTCCCGGTACTTGAGGCATAACCACCCGTTTCGGCCACCTTTTTTCGCCGGATGGCGGCTGCTCCTGGCCTGATGCCATGTTGCTGACCCGGCTCCAGGTGACCCATCTGCGCAACCTCACCAATTTGGAGCTTGAGCCTGCCGCCGGCTTCAATTTGATCATCGGTGACAACGGCAGTGGCAAGAGCTCCTTGCTCGAGGCCATTCACCTTCTCGGCGCTGGACGCAGCTTCCGTCACACCAGCAGCAAGGCCAATCTCACGGGCCTGATCCAGCATGGCACAGAGCAGGCCCTCTGCGTCGGACGCTTTCTGGCCCCTTCAGATGATGTCGACAACATGTCGAATCTCCATCCTTTTTCCATTGGTGTAGCGCTGCATCGGCGCACTGGTATCACCGCCAAGGCGGCAGGCGAGCGGGTTGCAGTGGCTTCACACCTTGCGCGAACGCTGCCATTGATGGTGATCAACTCCTGGACGTTTCAACTGATCGAAGGGCCCAGCCAATTGCGCAGGCAATACCTCGACTGGGGTCTGTTTCACGTGAAACAGGATTACCTTGCCACTCTGCAAGGCTGGCGCCGCTGCCTGCGGCAACGCAATCAGTTATTGCGGGCACGGCATGGTAAAATTGCGGGCGAACTGACGCTGTGGAGCCGAGAGCTGGCGCGCCATGCCGAGGCGGTGGACGCCGCGCGGCGAGACTACACCGCCGCGCTGACACCCTGGGTGACCAGCCTCTCCGAACGGCTCGGAGCGGTGCCTGACCTTGAGTTGACCTATCAGCCAGGCTGGGACAACGCCATTCCGCTGCTTGAACAGATGGAGCGTGATCTGGAGAGCGACCGTGCGCGCGGTTTCACCACCCACGGACCGCACCGCGCCGATTTGCGACTCAAATGGAACGGGATCGCGGTGGCGGAACGACTCTCCAGGGGGCAGATCAAGAGCGTGGTGCTGACGCTCAAGCTGGCGCAGGAGCGGATGGTGCGCAGCAGCGGCAGCAAGCGGCCCGTTTTTTTGATCGACGACCTGGCAGCAGAGCTCGACAGCAGCCACCGGCAGCTGTTTTGTGAACTGCTGGCAGAGGAACGACCGCAGGCATTTTTGACCGCCCTGGAACGGGACAGTATCGATCTGAGCTGGTTCGGTCAGGCAGGGTCTCGCCTGTTCCACGTGGAACAGGGCCGACTTCGTGAATGCAGTGTGATTGACCGCGAACGGTAGAAACCTCTTTTTGGAGAAGATGATGAGCGATCAAGCGGAAGAGAATGTCTATGACTCTTCCAGTATCAAGGTGTTGAAAGGGTTGGACGCCGTCCGCAAGCGGCCCGGCATGTACATCGGCGATACCGACGATGGCAGTGGTCTGCATCACATGGTGTTCGAACTGGTCGACAACTCGATCGATGAGGCGCTCGCCGGCCACTGTTCGCAGGTCGATGTGATCATCCATCCCGACGAATCGATCACGGTGATCGACGATGGTCGCGGGATGCCGGTCGATATCCATGAGGAGGAGGGGGTGTCGGCTGCCGAGGTGATCATGACCGTACTGCATGCGGGCGGCAAGTTTGACAGCAACAGCTACAAGGTTTCGGGCGGTCTGCATGGCGTGGGCGTTTCGGTGGTCAATGCGCTCTCATCGACCTTTCGGCTGCGCGTTCGCCGCGATGGCAAGGTCCATGAGCAGATCTACCACGACGGTGCGCCCGAAGCACCGCTGCATGTGATTGGCGACACCGACCGCACCGGAACCGAGTGTCACTTTGCCGCTTCCAGCGAGATCTTCACCAATATCCACTTCTCCTATGACATTCTGGCCCGACGGCTGCGCGAGCTGTCGTTTCTGAACTCCGGCGTGTCGATCCGGCTGAAGGATGAGCGCAGCGGAAACTCCGAGGAGTTCTGTTATGAAGGGGGTTTGAATGCCTTCCTGACCTACCTGAACCAGCACAAAAGCGTGCTGAACCGCCCGCTCTACTTCTGCAAGCAGCGCGATGATGGCATCGGCGTCGAGGTGGCGCTGCAGTGGAACGACAGCTTTCAGGAGAACATCCTCTGCTACACCAACAACATTCCGCAGCGCGATGGCGGCACCCACCTGGCCGGTTTCCGCAGCGCCCTGACCCGCACGCTCAACCAGTTCATCGAACAGGAGGGGCTGGCGAAGAAGAGCAAGGTGACCACGGTGGGTGACGATGTCCGTGAAGGGCTGACCGCGATCATCTCGGTCAAGGTGCCAGATCCCAAGTTCTCATCGCAAACCAAGGAGAAGCTGGTCTCCTCTGAGGTGAAAGCTGCGGTCGAGCAGGAGATGGCCCGCTACCTGACCGACTACCTGCTGGAGCATCCGCAGGATGCCCGGTCGATCGTGCAGAAGATCATCGATGCCGCGCGGGCGCGAGAGGCCGCACGCAAGGCGCGCGAGATGACCCGCCGCAAGGGGCCGCTGGACATCGCTGGCCTGCCCGGAAAGCTGGCGGACTGTCAGGAGAAGGATCCGGCGCTCTCTGAACTCTTTCTGGTCGAGGGCGATTCCGCCGGAGGGTCAGCCAAACAGGGGCGCGACCGCAGGTTCCAGGCGATTCTGCCGCTGAAAGGCAAGATCCTCAATGTCGAGCGGGCCCGCTTTGACAAAATGCTCTCTTCTCAAGAGGTTGGAACCCTGATCACGGCGCTTGGATGCAGCATTGGCGCCGATGAATTCAACCCGGAGAAGTTGCGCTACCACCGCATCATCATCATGACCGATGCCGATGTGGATGGTTCGCACATCCGCACCCTGCTGCTGACTTTCTTCTTCCGGCAGATGCGCGAACTGGTCGAGCGCGGCCATGTCTACATCGCCCAGCCACCGCTGTACAAGATCAAGAAGGGCAAGCAGGAGAGCTATCTGAAGGATGAGCAGGCGCTCGATGGCTACCTGACCCAGGGCGCGCTGGACGAGGCACTGCTGGTGCCGGCAACCGGTATACCACCGATTCAGGGCGTGGCGCTCGAGCAACTGGTCAATGAGTACCAGAGCGTCAAGCGGACCATCGAGCGGTTGTCACGGCTCTACCCGCCCACGCTGCTGTGGGCGCTGCTCGAAGTGCCGCTGCTGCCGCTCTCCGCATTGCCTGCGGCAGATCAGGTGCAGACATGGGTCGAGCAGTTGCAGGGCCTGTTGCTCCACAAGGGTGGCGAAAGCCGCAACGAGCGTTGGGCGTGCCAGATCGCTGAAGACCGTGAGCGGCATCTCTTCTGCCCGCAGATCGACCTGACCGTGCATGGCACCACCCAGCGCTATCTGCTCGACCACGACTTTCTGGCGTCGGGCGAGTACCGCGCGATCAGTGCATTGCAGGTGAAACTGCATGGCCTGTTCAGCGATGGCGGCCATGTGCAGCGCGGCGAGCGCAAACAGGCGGTCACCGATTTCGGTCAGGCCCTGGAGTGGCTGATTGCCGAGTCACGGCGCGGTGCAACCATCCAGCGTTACAAGGGACTCGGCGAGATGAACCCGGAGCAGCTGTGGGAGACCACGATGGATCCGGCCGCGCGCCGGCTGCTGCAGGTGACGATCGAGGATGCGATTGCCTGTGACCTGATGTTCAACACGCTGATGGGGGATGAGGTCGAGCCACGCCGGCTCTTCATCGAGACCAACGCACTCAAGGTGTCAAACCTGGATGTGTAGATAATTTATTGAAAAATAATATATTTTTCAATTTTCCTCTCCAGGAAAGCCCGAATCCAAAACCCGGATTCGGGCTTTCCTGCAAACGGCAAGGTCGTATCGGCAGCCTCTGCCTGAATTGTCGCTTGCATTCTTTCGGATGAATTGGAACACCGCGCTCATGCAACGCTGAGAAATCCTGAAACTCTCGTCTCAACCGCCGAGAGGATAGATTTTAAACAGTCAAAGGCTCTCGAACCCGCGCCGGATGATGCCCGCCATCAGACGCCGCCGCGCAATGAGGAATTCAGAGTAGCCGAGCGTTTCCCAGTTCTCAGGTAGGGCGTGCAGCTCATGCATCCGCTGCCACTCTCCGGGGCTGAACCGCGGTCGGATCGTCGGGACGTAGTCACTCGGCGGGTCGTCGCTGATGCCGATGTTCTGCGGCCATTCAAGCAGCGCGAAGTTCGCCATCTGGTTGATGACCTTGAGGTCGGTTTCGCCCTGCGCTTCCTGCCAGGCGCGCGGGAACAGGTGGTGCCGTTCCAGTGGCTTCTTTTTCGTCTTCAACGCCGGGTCGATGAGATCGCTCACCTTCTTGTGCGAAAACAGCACCGGAGCGCCGAGACGGTTCTGGGCCGCCACGTAGGCGAAAAGTTCCGGATTGCGCGCTGACGAGCTTTCGAGCGCAGCCGGCAGCGTGATCATCCAAAAATCGTTCGTGAGGGCGCTGGCCATCAGCTCTTCGAGCACCGCGACGAAGGGCTGTGCCTCGCCGATGCCCCGAACCCGATTCAGGTCGCCGTCCATCACGGTTTCCGGTGAGCTGGTGTAGCGGCCGGTGAGGCTCGCAAAAAAGAACCAGCGCCCGATCAACCGTTGCAGTTGGTGCTCCGGCACGCCGCAGCGGATGCGGCCGATCAGGTAGAAGGCATAGGCATACAACAGCGCGTTCTGCGAAGAGATCATCTCGCCACTGCGGTAGCCCGCGCCGATTAAGGCGCTCAGGAATTGGTGCCAGTGCTTGAGGTCGAGCACCTGGCTTTGCGCTTTCTTCAACACGGCGAACTGCTGATCGCGCCGCTCCGGCGAGAAGACCCCGGTTTCCAGGTCTTTGCCACGGAGCACCTGGTAGACGCTCTTGAGCCGGCCTCGGTCGAAGCCGAACGCGACCGACACGCGCAGCAACTGGTCGGGATCGGGCTCGATGAAATGATTGAACGGCGATGCCCCCGAGCCAGCCGCAAGCGGCTGCCGTGATGATCGGCAGAAATCCTCAAGCGCTCTGCGTCCCTCGTCCCAGAACACCGACAGCAGCGTCAGGATGAAATCCGCCTGATTGAGCTTTACCCCCTCGCTGTTGATGCGGACAAAGATGTCCGCCACCTGCTCCTCATCGACCGACGAGGCGATTTCGAGCGCGGTGAAGGGATACTTCTGGAGATCGAACAGCCGATCGAGGTTGTGGCTGATCTGTTCCTCTTCTTCATCGGTCACGGTCACCCGGGTTTTCAGACCAGTGAGGAAGCCCTTGACCATCTGGTAGCTCGACTTGCCGGACGCCCACAGCTCCGAGATGTTCGCGATCCACTCGGGATCCTTGCGGATCGCTGCGTCGGCCACCTCGAACTTACCGTCACGAGGGCGGAAGGCGATCTCGATCTGGCGCTCACTGTAGTTCTCGTCCAGTACACGCTTTCCCCGAAACACCGCATACAACGACGTGAGGCGCTGCTGGCCGTCGACGATCAACCGCGACGACACTGGATGCTGCTTCGCGCCGACGCCGATCTGCTTGGCGCCGTTGGGCTGGGCGTTCTCCCAGAGCAGCAGGTAGCCGACCGGGAAGCCCCGATACATCGAGTCGAACAGGTCGCGAACCTTGGCGTTCTTCCAAACGAACGGGCGCTGGATGTCCGGCAGGCCGATGTCGCCGATGTCCAGGTAGTGCATTAAACCCGCGAGGTCGTAGTCGACGCGCTTGAAGCAGGTCTTGAGTTCACTCATGTAGCGGTGCCCCAATGGTTTTTCCGTTTTTCCGTTTTTACACGGATTTCTCCCAAAATCAGTTGCCGCAGCAGCCCGACCCCAACGCAGCGGCCAAACCCTCCATGCTCGCACTGTTCGGGCTGGGTCTGGCGGGCGTAGGCATCACACGCCCTCGACGCGGCTGATCCGCTCGACCGTCGACTCGATCCACTCGCGGGCCTGTTCGGTCAGTTGAGCGCTGCTGACATCGCTGCTCGGCAGCGCCGGGCCAATGACCACCCGGATGGTCCCGGGGTATTTCAAAAAGCCATGCGCCGGCCAGCAGAGGCCGGCGTTGAGCGCCACCGGCAGCACTGGCACCCCCATGCTGCAGGCGATGCTGGCGCCGCTCTTGGCATATTTGCCCTGCTGACCGGGCTCGATGCGGGTGCCCTCGGGAAAGACCAGAATCGACACCCCGGCGGCGAGCCGCTCCTTGCCCGCTTCCATCACCTGACGCAGCGCCTCGCGCGGCTTGTCGCGGTCGATCGGGATCGGGCGGATCAGCGCCAGCGCCCAGCCGAAGAAGGGAATGGACAGCAGTTCACGCTTGAGCACGGTGGAGAGCGGGCCGAACGGCAGTTGCAGGTAGATGGTGTCCCATGGGCTCTGGTGCTTGCTGAGCACCACGAAGGGCGCTGGAGGGATGTTCTCCAACCCCTCCACCTGGGTTTTGATGCCGCAGCAGATGCGCAGCCAGCAGAGGATCACCCGGTTCCAGTTGCGCAGGTAGTAGAAGCGGGTCAGCGGCGGCAGCAGCGGGACGAACAGCAGCGCAGTGCCGCAAAAGAGCACGGTGAAGAGGCTGTAGCCGAGGTAAAAGAGCCCACTGCGCAGTGCGGTGAGCCAGGTCGGTGGACGGCGCATGGGCGCTCTCCTCAGGCAGGGGTGTTGAGCAGGTCGTCGACCGCGGCGGCCAGGTCGGCGAACACCGGCAGCGTGGCCGCCAGTTCTGGATGTTGCATCAGTGTGCGCTCGCCCTTGCCGGTGCGCACCAGCATCGGCCGGCAGTTGACCGCGCGGGCGGCCTCGACATCCTTGAGCGTGTCGCCGATGAAGGGGACGCCGTCGAGCGGGAGGCCGAGCAGCCGGCCAATCTCCAGCAGCAGACCGGGCGCCGGCTTGCGGCAGTCGCAACCGGCATCGGGACCGTGGGCGCAGTAACGGATGGCCGCCAGCGTGCCGCCCTCGGCCGCGATCAACCGGCGCATCTTGGCGTGCATTGCATCGAGTGCCGCCTGATCGAACAGGCCACGACCGAGGCCAGACTGGTTGCTGGCCACCGCCACCTGGTAGCCATGCCGGCAGAGGCGGCCGATGGCCTCGATGCTGCCGGCAATCGGCTGCCACTCGTCGGCGGACTTCACATAGCTGTCGGAGTCATGGTTGATGACGCCGTCGCGATCGAGAATGACCAGCTTCGGTCTCATTTGCCGCCGCTGCGCAGTTCGGAGATGTCGGCGATCTGCACGAAGAGCGCGCGCAGCGCCGCCAACAGCCGCAGTCGGTTGTTGCGCAGCGCTTCATCCTCGACCATCACCATCACCTGATCGAAAAAGGCATCGATCTGCGGACGCAGGCCGGCCAGCAGTGTCAGCGCCTGGCTGTAGTCGCGTGCCGTCAGCAGCGGGGTGAGCGCGGCCGACTTGGTCGCCATTGCCGCAGCCAGTTGCTGTTCGGCGGCATCGACCAGCAGTGCGCTGTCGATGGCCCCTTCGGTCTGACCTTCCTGTTTGTTGAGCAGGTTGGCGACCCGCTTGTTGGCGGAAGCCAGCGCGGCCGCCGACTCCAGGGTGACGAAGTGGTTGACCGCCAGCAGCCGCAGATGGATGTCGTGCGGATTGGCATTGGGCCGCGCCAGCACTGCGCTGATCACATCGCTGCCGATGCCTTCATCCTGATACCAGGCGCGGAACCGCTCCAGCAGGTAACGGTAGAGCTCGGGCACGACGGTGGCGTGCTGCGGCAGTGTCGGATAGCCATCGCGGGCCGCTTCGAGCAGTGCCGGCAGGTCGAGGTCATGGCGGCCTTCGACCAGGATGCGCAGCGTGCCGAGGGCGGCACGGCGCAGCGCGAAGGGGTCGCGGGTGCCGGTGGGCGGCTGGCCGATGCCGAAAAGCCCGACCAGGGTATCGAGCTTTTCGGCCAGCGCCAGTGCGCTGCCAACCGGGGTGGTGGGCAGCGCATCGCCGGCAAAACGGGGGCGATACTGCTCCTCGAGGGCGATGGCCACCACCTCGGGTTCGCCGCTGTGGCGGGCATAGTAGCGGCCCATGGTGCCTTGCAGTTCGGGGAACTCGCCCACCATCGCGCTCAGCAGGTCGCATTTGGCCAGTTCACCGGCGCGACGCGCCAGGGCCGCATCGGCGCCCAGCGTGCCGGCGATGATCGCAGCCAACCGGGCGAGCCGCTCGCTCTTGTCATGCAGGGTGCCGAGCTGATTGTGGAAGATGATCTCGCGCTGCGGCGCACGCCAGCCATCGAGCGGCTGCTTGCGGTCGTTGTCGTAGAAGAAGCGGGCATCGGCCAGGCGCGGCCGGATCACCCGCTCGTTGCCGGCGATTACCTGGGCCGGATCACTGCTTTGCAGGTTGCTGAGGGTGATGAAGTGCGGCAGCAGTCGACCACTGCGATCGACCAGATGGAAATATTTCTGGTGCGCCTTCATCGAGGAGATCAGCACCTCCATCGGCACATCGAGAAAGAGCGGATCGAAGTTGCCCAGCAGCGCCACCGGCCACTCGACCAGGGCGGTCACCTCGTCGAGCAGCAGCGGGTCGATCTCGGCGCGGGCGCCGATGCGGGCGGCCTCGGCCTCGACCAGTTGGCGAATCCGCTCGCGTCGCTCGGCAAAATCGACGATCACCCATCCCTGCTGCCGCAGCAGGGCGGGATAGTGCTCGGGATGGGACAGCGCGATGGCGCCCGGTGCATGAAAACGGTGACCATGGCTGAGGTTGCCCGCTTCGACGCCGAGCAGGGTGCCCGGGACCACCTGGTCACCGAGCAGCATCACCACCCAGTGGACCGGCCGGACGAATTCGACCCGGCTGCTGCCCCAGCGCATCTTCTTCGGCACCGGCAGTTGTGCCAGCGCCTGGTTGAGCAGATCGGGCAGCAGCTCGGCAGTGGCGGCCCCCTCGATCTGCCGACGCTGCACCAGCCAGACCCCCTTGTCGGTTTCGAGCCGCTCCAGTTGTTCGACGGACACGCCGGCCGAACGGGCAAAGCCAAGTGCCGCCGGGGTGGCTGCGCCGCTGGCGTCGAAGGCGGCCGAGAGCGCCGGGCCGCGCCGCTCCTCGATGCGGTCGGGCTGGCGGGTGGCGAGCGCGCGCACCCGCACCGCCAGCCGGCGGGGGGTGGCGAAGGGTTCGATCTGGCCGTGGGAGAGGGCTGCCTGGCGCAATCCGGCGGCAACCAGATCGGCCAGCGCCTGCATCAGGGCCGGCAACGCCTTGGGTGGCAGCTCTTCGGTGCCAATCTCCAGCAGAAAATCGGCCTCAGCCATGGTGTGGCTCCTGTTCGGCGCGGTGCAGGGCCAGAATCTCCTGCCGCAGTGGTTCGGGCGCCAGCGGAAAACCGAGCGCCAGGCGACTGTGGAAGTAGCGCTCGGCCACGCCGCGGGCCAGGGTGCGCACGCGCAGGATGTACTGCTGCCGTTCGGTCACCGAGATGGCGCGGCGGGCATCGAGCAGGTTGAAGGTGTGCGAGGCCTTCAGCACCATCTCGTGCGCCGGCAGTGGCAGGTTGGCGTCGAGCAGCCGCTGGCAGGCCGCCTCGTGCTCGGCAAAGTGACGGAACAGCACCTCGGTGTTGGCCTGCTCGAAGTTGTAGGCCGACATCTCCACCTCGTTCTGGTGAAAGACATCGCCATAGGTGACCACCCCCTGCGGGCCGCGGGCCCAGACCAGGTCGAAGATGCTGTCGACCCCCTGCAGGTACATGGCGATGCGCTCCAGGCCATAGGTGATCTCGCCGCTGACCGGATGGCAGTCGAGTCCGCCGACCTGCTGGAAGTAGGTGAACTGGGTCACCTCCATGCCGTTCAGCCACACCTCCCAGCCCAGACCCCATGCGCCGAGGGTGGGAGACTCCCAGTTGTCCTCGACGAAGCGGATGTCATGCAGGGTGGGGTCGATGCCGAGCATCCGCAGGGAGTCGAGATAGCGCTCCTGAATGTCGAGCGGCGAGGGCTTCAGAATCACCTGGAACTGGTAGTAGTGCTGCAGGCGGTTGGGGTTCTCGCCATAGCGGCCATCGGTCGGACGTCGGCACGGCTGCACATAGGCGGTGTTCCAGCTCTCCGGGCCGATGGCGCGCAAAAAGGTGGCCCAGTGGAAAGTGCCGGCGCCCACTTCCAGATCGGTGGGCTGCATCACCACGCAGCCCTGGGCGGCCCAGTAGTGCTGCAGGGCGAGGATCAACCCCTGAAAGGTGGAGACATCAGCTTGAATGGCATTGACCAAGAGAGTGTCCTATGTCCTGATAAAGTGAGGAATTATACCCGCTCGCCCTGAAGGAGTGACATGAATCGGACCGAGGCGACCCCGCAACGCTGCCCCTGGTGCGGCGATGATCCACTCTATCTGCACTACCACGACCACGAATGGGGGGTGCCGCTGCATGATGACCAGCGGCTGTTCGAACTGCTGACGCTGGAGGGGGCGCAGGCCGGACTCTCCTGGATCACCGTGCTGCGCAAGCGCGAGCGTTACCGCCACTGCTTCGCCGGCTTCGATCCGCAGGCGGTGGCCCGGTTCGGTCCGACCGAGGTGGAGGCGCTGCTGGCTGATCCGGGCCTGATCCGCAACCGGCGCAAGATCGAATCGGCCATCCACAACGCCGGCAGGGTGCTGACGCTGCAGGCGCGACATGGCAGCCTGGCGGCCTTCCTGTGGGGGATGGTCGATGGCGTGCCGCAGGTCAACCGCTTTCGCACTGCGGCCGAGGTGCCGGCGACGACGCCATTGTCGGACCGGATGGCCAAGGCGCTGAAGCAGGCCGGCTTCAGCTTCGTCGGCAGCACCATCTGCTATGCCATGATGCAGTCGATCGGCATGGTGAACGACCACCTGGTCGACTGTTTTCGCCATCCCGACCACCAATGAACCGGCTCAGCGCTTTTCCAGCAGGGCGTAGTAGAAGCCATCGGGACCACCCGGCGTCGGCAGCAACTGGCAACCGATGGCGCTGGCGACCGAACCGGTGATCGGCAGCGGCGCTGTCCGCGCATCGGCATGGTCGGCCAGAAAATCCGCGACCACCGCTGCGTTTTCGGCCGGCAACACCGAACAGGTGGCATAGAGCAGCCGGCCGCCGCTGGCCAGCGTGGGCCAGAGCGCTTCGAGCAGTGCCCGCTGCCGGGCGGCCAGTGGCGCAATGTCACTCTCACGCCGCAGCAGCTTGATGTCGGGATGGCGACGGATCACGCCGGTGGCCGAACAGGGCGCATCGAGCAGGATGCGGTCGAAGGGGCGGCCATCCCACCAGCTGGCCAGATCGAGTGCATCGGCAGCCATCAGCGTGGCATCCAGCGCGCAGCGTTGCAGGGTGTCGCGCACCTGCTGCAACCGTGCCGCGTCGATGTCGATCGCCACCAGCTCCGCCAACCCCGGTTGCCGCTCCAGCAGCGCGGCACTTTTACCGCCAGGCGCCGCACAGGCGTCAAGTAAGCGCTCACCTGGTTGCGGGTCGAGCAGGATGGCGGCCAGTTGCGCCGCCTCATCCTGCACGCTGACCAGCCCCTGCTCGAAGCCCGGCAACTGGCTCACCGGACAGGCGCTTTGCAGCGTGATGGCGCTGTCGGCCAGCGTGCCGGGCACCCCTTCAAGACCCGCTTCGACCAGTCGCTGCAGGCACTGCGCACGGCTGATGCGTTGCAGGTTGACCCGCAATGTGAAGGGGGGATGGCCATTGTTGGCGGCAAGTAAGTGATCACTTGCATCGCCCCACGCTTCGCGCAGCAGCGCCAGCAGCCAGGCCGGATGGGCCGTGGCGGCCACCGGATCGTCATCGAGTTGCTGCAGCAATCGATCGCGGTGGCGGTCGAGGTTGCGCAGCACGCCGTTCACCAGCCCCTTGGCGTGAGGCTCACCCAGGCCAGTGACGGCCGCCACCGTCTCGTGAATCGCCGCATGGGGCGGAATGCGCAGGTTGAGTAGCTGATGAAAACCGACCAGCAGCAGCGCCTTCAACTTGGCCTGGCGCGGCTTCAGCGGCCGGTCGAGCAGCAGACCGAGCAGCCGGTCGAGGCGGGGATACCAGCGCAGCGTGCCATAGCTCAATTCGAGCAGCAGCGCCCGGTCGCGGGGCGCGCAGCGGGCCTCCAGTGGTGGCAACACGGTGCCGAGCGACTGCCCCTGCTGCACCACGCCGGCGACCGCCAGCGCGGCAAGCAGGCGGGGCGACTGTGCGCCCTTCATGACGACAGCGGCAGGCGCAACTGCCGTCCCGCAGCAAGTTGCTGGCGGCGGGCGTTCCAGATCTCGCCACTGGCGAGCGGCCGCCCACCCGGCCACTGCAACTGGGTGATGGCATAGCGGCCCTGGCCGCAGGCCACCTCCAGCCCCTGTTCACTGTGGCCGAGCAGCGTGCCGGGCAGCGCATCGGCCGAATGCTCCAGCGGCCGACCGGCCCAGACATTGAGGCGAATCTGATCCAGATGGGTGAAGGCGATCGGCGCAGGGTTGAAGGCGCGCACCTGGCGATCGATCGACCTGGCCGGCTCGCGCCAGTCGATCTCGGCCTCCTGCTTGCCGATCTTGGCAGCGTAGTTGGCACTTGCTTCGTCCTGAGGCTCGAACCGTGCGTCACCGGACTCCAGCAGATCGAGGGCGGCCAGCAGCGCCTCGGCACCGAGGTCGGCCAGCCGCTGGCTCAGGCTGGCGCTGCTGTCGTCGGCCTGGATCGGACAGCTCCGCCGCAGCAGCATCGGGCCGGTGTCGAGGCCGCGCTCCATCTGCATGATGGTGACGCCACTTTGCTGATCGCCAGCCAGAATGGCACGCTGGATCGGCGCGGCGCCGCGCCAGCGGGGCAGCAGCGAGCCATGCACATTGAGGCAACCGAGGCGCGGCAGCCCGAGCACCGGCTCCGGCAGCAGCAGGCCATAGGCGACCACCACCATCAGATCGGCCTCGAACTGGGCCAGATCGGCGACGACCACCGAATCGCGCAGCGTCTCGGGCTGGCGCAGCGCGATGCCGGCGCTGAGCGCCACCTGCTTGACCGCGCTCGGCTGCGGCTTGCGGCCACGGCCTGCGGGCCGATCGGGCTGGGTGAGAACGCCAACGACCGAATGGCGACTGGCAAGCAGCGCCCGCAGGCTGACGGCGGCAAATTCGGGGGTTCCGGCGAACAGGATGCGCAAAACGGAGCTCTCTGGATTGGGCAGGCGTCGATCTCGGCCGACAGGCAATGACGCAGTTCAGCGTCAAGAACCGCAGCCAACCGACTGTCTGGCATCGACAAAAGGTGACGCGCTTCAGACGCAGGGGTGGGGCAGCTTAGCCGATTCCGCTACAAAAGGCAGCGCGACGGTGCCGACAGACCGCAGGGTGGTTATTTGGGCAGCAATCCCAGCTTTTCGCGCTGCTGCAAGTGGTTGACGGGGCGTTCGCGCGGCGAGAAGTAGTCACGCGGGAACCAGACCAGCTTGACCTGAACCTCGTTGCGGCTGGCGTCGACGCGGTCGAGCACCAGCGAAAAACGCACGCCATCGGCCAGCAAGGTGTTATCGGTAAAGGGAAAATCGAACCAGGTGAGGGTGAAATCCTGTTCGGCCGAAACACGCTTGACCTGCTGACCCGTGCTGTTTCGGCCGGAGATGTACATCAGGGCATCGAAGGTCTGCTCCTGCCAGTTTTTCGGTGGTCGAAGAGTGAAGGCGAGGCTGTAGGCGCCATCGGGTGATTCAAGGCTGATCAGATCGCCGAAAAACTGATTGATCGGCTGGTCGGTGCAGGCTGGCGTGGGCGGCGCGACGGCAGTCTGGGCGGCCCGCTGCGCCGGGGCCAGTTTCAACCGATAGGTGTAGATGCAGCTCTTCTGCTCGGCCGGGGCATGGTCACCAATGGCGGTCAGTTGCGCCAACTGCCGCTGGGTGACGCGGCGGGCCACCGAGCGCAGCGATTCGCGTGCATCGATGCTCGGTTGCTGCCCGTTCGGTGCGGACTGCTCGCGCGCCAGACGGCCGTCGACATGCAGCATCAGCGGCTTCAGTTCGAAATGCTCGTTGAAGTTGAGTGCCAGCAGTTCGACCAGCAGTTGCTCCTGATCGAGCGGCATCTTGCCGAGATCCTTGCCCGAGGCGGTGATCGGATTGATCAGGTCACGCAACATGCCGGCACGCAGGGCACTGTCGGCCTGCTCGCGCTGGTTGAGCAGGTTGGCAGCGCTGTTGGCGGCCTGAAACTGGTTGGCAACGATGGCCGCGACCACCACGGCGGCCGCCGGCACCAGCTTGCTGATGACATCGAGCAGCAGCGTGACCCGGCTGCTGCCGTTTTTCTCAGGCGTGGCCTTGGCCTCCATGCGGCGGTTCCCGGTGTGCGAGGGTCTGGATCAGGCCTTGACCCAGGTGCCGTCGGCGGTACAGATGAAGCCGTCGATCACGGTGCCGGTCGGGTAGGCCTTGCCATCCTTGTAGCAGTCGGCCAGCGCGATGTTGCTGAAGAGGGTCAGCAGCAGCAGAAAGCGGGAAAGTTTCTTCACCTGGGCTTCTCCTGATGGTCGAAGAGTGCCGCCACCGCTGCCGGTGTGGCCGTGGGCTGACGGTCGGATCAATCGAACCACTTTATCGAACCGGGCACAAGCACGGCAGCACAATTGTCACCGCTGGCGGTCAGGCTTGGCGGTCACTACAATCCCCGGCTTTATCCTGCGAGGTCGAACGATGTACAGCCTGCTGAAGATGACCCACCTGTTGATGGTGGCACTGACCATTGGACTCTTTCTGGTGCGTGCTCGCTGGATGCTGTTCGATCCGCAGCGGTTGCAGACCCGCTGGGTGAAGGTGCTTCCCCACATCATCGACACCCTGCTGCTGGCCAGCGCCATTGGCCTCTGTGTGGTGATCGGCCAATATCCGCTGATCGATGGCTGGCTGACCGCCAAATTCCTTGCCCTGCTGCTCTACATCGTGCTGGGCACCATCGCCCTGAAGCGCGGCAAGACCCGGACGATCCGCACGGCGGCGCTGGTGGCATCACTGGTGACGCTCGGCTATCTGCTCTGGGTGGCCCGCACCCATCAGCCCTTTCCATGGCTGACACTGGCAGCCTCCTGAGGCTGCCGGAACCGGATGGCCGTTCGGCCGGCCCTTTTCATCCTTCCTTATTCAACGCAGGTGAAGCATGAGTGACATCCTGAGCGGGCTGCTGCTCGGCATCGTCGAGGGGCTGACCGAATTCCTGCCGGTGTCGAGCACCGGCCACCTGATCATCGTCGGCGACCTGCTCGACTTCAATGACGAGCGCGGCAAGCTGTTCGAGGTGGTGATCCAGCTCGGGGCCATCCTCGCGGTCTGCTGGGAGTACCGCCAGCGGCTCACCTCGACCCTCGGTCAACTGCACCGCGATCCGCAAGCGCAGCGCTTCGTGCTGAACCTGCTGCTGGCCTTTCTGCCGGCCGCGCTGCTCGGCTTTCTGTTCATCAAGCAGATCAAGCTCTATCTGTTCAATCCGCTGTCGGTGGCGCTGGCGCTGGTGGTCGGTGGCGTCTTCATTCTCTGGACCGAGCGGCGCGCCTTGCCATCGCACATCGATACTGTCGATGAACTGAAACCGCTGGATGCCTTCAAGGTCGGCTGCGCGCAGATGCTGGCGCTGGTGCCAGGCGTCTCCCGCGCCGGGGCCACCATCATCGGCGGACTCTGGTTTGGACTGTCACGCAAGGCCGCCACCGAATTTTCATTCTTTCTGGCGATTCCGGTGATGTTTGCCGCCACCGCCTACGACCTCTACAAACATGGCGCTGCCCTGCAGTTCAGCGACTGGCCGCTGTTTGCCACCGGCTTTCTCTGCGCCTTCTTCAGCGCCTTCGTCGCCGTGCGTGGCCTGCTGCGCTATGTCTCCAACCATGATTTCACCCTCTTCGCCTGGTATCGCATCGGTTTCGGGGCATTGATCCTGCTGACGGCGCAACTGGGCTGGGTCGACTGGTCGAGTGGCTGAGATGGGTGATGCAACCGAACCCTTCACTCTGATGCCGCTGTTGGTGTGATGAATCGTAAAGAGATCACGACTTCAGACAACGCAGTCGGTCAGATCGATCCGCCCCGGAGGCGGCCACCGCTGGTGCCCCCGCTGCTGTCGCGCCTGAAGCCGCACCTCTTCTCGCTGATCTCGCTGGGACTCTTCATCGCGGCCCTGTGGGCCATCCACCACATGCTGGCAGGCATCACCTCCGCCCATCTGCTGGAGGAGATCGGCAGCCTCAACCGGCAGCAGATTGGTCTGGCACTGTTCTTTGCCCTGGCCAGCTTCGTGGCGCTGATGGGCTATGACTGGTCGGCGCTCAACTACATTGGCCAGCGCCTGCCGGCTTCAACCGTCGCCTTTGCCTCATTCTGCGGCTATGCCTTCTCCAACACCCTGGGTCTGAGCCTGCTGTCGGGTGGTTCGGTGCGCTACCGCATCTATGTGGTCAAGGGGCTGGATGCGGCGGATGTCGGGCGGGTGACCCTGTTCAACATGCTCGCCTTCGGCATTGGCATCCACATCGTCGGTGCCGCGGCGCTGACGGTGCGGCCAGAGTTGCTGGTGACGCTCTCTGGCGTTTCGGCACCCTGGCTGCGCGCGATGGGTGCCGCAGTGCTCATTGCGGTGGCCCTGCTGCTGTCATGGGCCCATGGGCGCACCGCACCGGTACGGCTGGCACGCTGGTCGTTTCGACTGCCGAAGACGCGGCTCACCCTGTTTCAACTGGCCGTTTCCGTCGTGGATGTGCTCTGTTGCGGCGCCTGCCTCTATGTCTTGATTCCGTCGAGCGACCTGCACTTCGTCGAATTCATGGTGGTCTATGCGTTGGCGGTCATGGCCGGCATCACCAGCCATGTGCCGGGCGGGCTTGGGGTGTTCGAGGGCATCATGCTGTTGGCGCTCTCGGGCAAGGTCTCCGCCGAGGGATTGGGTGCGGGCCTGCTGATGTACCGCATCATCTACCATCTGGGCCCGCTGTTGCTGGCGATGCTGCTGCTGGCGCTCAAGGAACTCCGTGACCGGGCGTCGCCGACCTGAAGTGCCGTGCTCGACCATCTGCAGTCGCTGGGTGGCCGGTCTGTGCCCTATCTGGCTTCGGTGATGGTCTTCGCCAGCGGTCTGGTGCTGCTGCTCTCGTCGGCCACGCCAGCAACCCCCGAGCGGCTGGCGCTGATCAGGGTGTTTGTCGCACTGCCGCTGGTCGAGATCTCCCACCTGCTCTCTTCGGTCGTCGGTCTCGGGTTGCTGATCGTCGCGCATGGACTGTACCGCAAGCTCAATGGCGCCTATCTGTTGGCCCTGCTGCTCTGTCTGAGCGGGGCGCTGTTTTCGCTGATCAAGGGCATCGACTATGAAGAGGGGCTGGTGCTCTTCGCCACCGCGCTGACGCTGCTGCTGTGCCGACACGAGTTCTACCGCCACACCACACTGCTCGACTCGCCCTTCACCACCACCTCGCTGATGGCGATTCTGGGGGCTGTTGGTGCCATGGTGTGGATGATCTTCTTCAGTTACCAGCATGTCGAATATGCCAACCACCTCTGGTGGAAGTTTGCCTACGGCGCCGATGCCTCCCGTTCGCTGCGCTCGGCCTTCGGCGTCACGGTCACGCTGTTCGCGCTCGGCCTCTACTGGCTGCTGCGCCCACCCAGGCAGCCCGCCCAACACCCCTCGGCCGAAGCACTGGAGCAGGCCGAAGCGATCATTCAGCAGCAGGACAACACCACCGCCCAGCTGGCCCTGATGGGCGACAAGCGGCTGCTGTTCACCGAAACCTGTGATGCCTTCTTGATGTATGGCATCCGTGGCGCAAGCTGGATTGCGCTGGGTGATCCGGTCGGATCGATGGATACGGCCGAAGAGCTGGCCTGGCGACTGCGTGAAATGGCCGACAGCGCCGGGGGCCGGATCGCATTCTACCAGGCGCGGCCCGCCCTGCTGCCGATCTACCTCGACATGGGGCTGACGCCGATGAAGCTGGGCGAGGAGGGCGTGGTGCTGCTCGATCGCTTTTCGCTCGAGGGCTCCAGCAACAAGCATCTGCGCTATGCCTGCAACCGCGGCGAACGCGATGGCCTGGTCATGGAGGTGATCGACAAGGCGCAGGTGCCGCAGATGCTGCCAGACCTCGAAGAGATCTCCACCGCCTGGCTCACCTCCCGCAACACCGAAGAGAAAGGTTTTTCGCTGGGGGCATTCATTCCCGACTACATCTGCCGCAACGGTGTCGCCATCGTTCGTCAACAGGGTCGACCGATCGCCTTTGCCACCCTGATGACCACCGCCACCCATGCCGAGGCGTCGCTCGACCTGATGCGCCACCGACCCGATGCACCGTCCTTGACGATGGAGTTCCTGTTCATCCGGCTGATGCAGCACTTCAAGCAGCAGGGTTTTTGTCGCTTCAATCTGGGCATGGCGCCGCTGTCGGGGCTGGAAGCACACCCCCTGGCCCCGCTCTGGTACCGCTTTGGCGATCTGATTTACAACCGGGGGGCGCGCTTCTACAACTTTCAGGGTCTGCGCCAGTTCAAGGAGAAGTTCGATCCGATCTGGGAACCGCGCTACCTGGTTTCAGAAGGCGGCCTCAGCGCGTTGCTGGCGATCACCGACACCGCCGCGTTGATTGCCGGCAGTTACAAAGGGATCGTCATGAAGTGAAGCGGTTCTTTTCCTTTGCCATGCTCTGGCTGCTCTGCCTGAGCGGCGGATCAACCCTTGCCTTCGCAGCCGAACCGCTGCTGACACTCGAAGCCAGCGAACTGGGCAGCGTCGCGGTCCATGGTCAGAAGGGGCAGACGCAGCAGTTGGCGATTCTCTTTTCATCCGAAGAGGGCCTGGCCGATGTCGACCTGCAGGCGATCGATGACCTGGTGGCACAGGGGCTGACCGTGGCAGTGATCGACACCCGGCTGGCGCTGCAACGGCTACAGGGCTTCAATCAGGATTGCCTCTACCTGCCGGGCCCACTGGAGTGGATCAGCCACTCCGTCCAGCAGCAGCTGGGCTTCACCCATTACAGCAAGCCGTTGCTGCTGGGCCGTGGCGAGGGGGGCGTGCTGGTCTACGCCAGTCTGGTGCAGGCGCCGGCGCTGGCCTTCGCCGGCGGTGTCAGTGTCGATGTCGCATCATTCAGGCTCGGTTTCGGCAAGCCGCTCTGCAACCTCGATCGCAACCGTCTCGAACCACATGACCAACGGTTCGATCCGGGTTATGCGCTGGGAGGATGGTGGCAGGTCGGCACGACCACCGCACTCAAGAACGGGGTCGGCCAGTTCGTCAAGGCTGCCGATGAGGCCAGCCAGAACCTGGTCACCCTGCTGGAGCAGCCAGCCCCCTTGTCGCGCAGCTATGGCGAAGCCGCCCAACAAGTGCTGAAGAGCCCCAGCCAGAGCGAACTGGCGCAGACGCTGGAGGACCTGCCGCTGGTCGAAGTCTCGTCGCAATCGACGACCAGAACACTGGTGATCATCTACTCCGGTGACGGCGGCTGGCGCGATCTCGACCAATCGCTCGGCGAACTGCTCAAGCAGAAGGATCTGGCGGTGCTGGGGATCGATGCGCTGCGCTACTTCTGGTCGAAACGGACGGCCGAAGAGAGCGCCCTCGACCTGGCGCGCATCCTCATCCACTACCGCAAGGCGTGGCAGATCGAGAACGTGGTGCTGGTCGGATACTCCTTTGGCGCCGACATCCTGCCGGCCATCTACAACCACCTGCCGGCGCCGTTGCAGTCCTCGGTGCGGCTGATCTCGCTGCTGGTACCGGCCTTCAAGGCCGACTTCAGCATCCAGGTCAGCGGCTGGTTCGGCGCCGACGCCAGCGACGAAGCCATGCCGCTGGCGCCCGAGATCGCCCGCATCGATCGCACCAAATTGCAATGCTTCTACGGCACCGACGAAGCCGACGAATCACTCTGCCTCGACCCCGTCATGCAAGGCAGCGAAATCATCGCCCGCCCCGGCGGCCACCACTTCGATGAAAACTACGACATCATCGCCGAACAGATCAGCAGCGCCATTCAGCGCCGGCTGGCAGCAAAGCGCTGAAGAGGAGCGTTGGGGACCACGGTTTTCCTCAAGCACATCCTGCGCGTGATCGCGATTGGATCCGGTTCTACAACCACCGCCAGCCGCACCAGGCGCTCGGCGTGCCCCCGCCGAGGCCCATGCTTCAGCGGCCCGACCCGTGCAGAAACCGCCGGGCCATTGCGCAAACGCGTGACCGGCGTTCTGAACCCCGATGGCGCTTCGCCGGCAGGCTGCGCCTCTTCCTTGCGGATGACTGCCCCAAATGAAAACGGCTGCTTCACCAGGCTGACACAAACCTGTGACAACGTTGCTGCGTTTCTGGCACTCACTCATGGCAAAAATAACCGGGAGATTTTCGATGCAACGCTACGCAGCCACCCTGCTCGCCGCTTCTTTCGGCATGTTGTTCGCTTCCACCACCCAGGCAGCGCTGGTCGTGACCGAGGTCGCGCCGCAGACCGTCGCGGGCACCTGTCTGCAATCAATGGAGACTCTGTGGAACTGACCAACTTCGGCGCTGTCGGCGTCAATCTGCTGGGCTACAGGGGCCGATATCGAAGACGTGCGCGCTGCCCGGCATCGACAGCAACCTTTCGTGATCAACTCCCCGGTGAGTCGATCATCATTCTGGAAGAAGCCCGCATCGAGCAAAGATGCGTGGCGAACCAATTGGGGCATTGCGCCTCGGTGCGGGATTCTCGCACTGATGAAATGGTCGACGACCCGGACACCGGAGGGCGACACCTGGGCTGGGCAGCGCTGACGACGGCGTAGAATATTCTTTTACGGTCCGAACGGCGAATTCGTTGAGCAGCTATACCTACGCATCGACCGTGCGCGGCAAATTCCCGCCCGAGCAAAGCGGTGCAGGAGTGAATCTCGGACCCAGCCTGGTCGAAAAACGGGGCCCCCGGCCGCAAACAACAATATTGGTCGCCCGGCGTCGCTGTCGCGCCTAAAGCGGTGCCAGGACTCGGCATCGGTTTCGATAGCCACGACCGCTGTTTCCTGCAGCCGTCGCCGTCGCATCGCCACCCGAGTCCTGGAAGTCGGGAATTGGGAGGAATGAAAAGAAGGTCGGCGCTTCCGGCGCCGCCGACCCCTTTTGTCTTCACAACCTGCGGCGTGGTCGGTCTCTGCCATAGCCTCCGCACCAGCCTGTCGCTGTCGATTCGGCCATCTAGATGATGGCCGATCCCTGTCGGGACCAGGGCGCCATCAGGCGCCGGTACAGTCGGCGGCGGCGCACGGAAATGGCCATTACCAACCAGCGCGCTACCGAACATCCACACGGCTTCGCCGGAACGGGAACCGGCGCCGGAGGAGTGAGCACGAACAGGCGGGAATTGGCGTACCTGAATCCGGCCACCAGATAAAATGCGCATTCGAAGCCATCGACCGTCACGCTTCGATGGCCTGCGTCGTAAGCGCCGTCAGACCGAAGGCTCAGCACCGTGCCGGTACTGTCGATCTCGACGATCTTTGCGGGAATCCAGACTGAGGATGAGCAGGTTACTTTGCCGCGGAAATGGCCGATGAGTGCATCGATGGGAGAGAGAGTCTGACATCGGAGAGGTTGTTCAGTCCGAACAGGTCAGCAGAACCTGAGAATAGGTTGCTGGTCGTCGCAGAGCCACCGCCCACCAGAAAATTCAGTGTGCTGACACGAAGTTGCGCCGGAGTGTCCTGCTTGACCGTAGAACTGTCCGTTGCGAGGATCGACACTGGATACCTTCGGTACCGACATTTCCACGCTCGCGGTGCTGCCGGTGATGGCCACGCTGGGTGTTATTGAGCGCGATAGTGCCATCTTTCGCGTAGGTGAACCTGTACGCGATTTGTGGCTGCCCATCGACGACGACCGTACTCACTGTTGCCGAGGTAAGCGAGACCTTCGGCATCGTTAGGCTCTTCGATCCGGTGCCGGTCCAGTCGAACGCCATGGTCCCTAAGGTCTGACCACACTGCGCGAAATTTCGACGACCCCCGGAGCCCTGTCGCCACAAAGAACAGGGCTGCCGCGGTCACGCGCGCGTAAGTGACGGCAGAGGCCTCGAGGCCCATGCCGTTCAGCGTGTGTCCAGCGTATATAGCTGCTGTTCAGCGTGTGTAGCCGCTGATTGATCGACGTGATCTGCGCGTGTGCGGAAGTCGTGCAGGCGGCGGCAACGAGCGCATGAGCAGGATTGCGGGTCTTCGCGGCGGGTTCTCCAGATGCGGGTGAACGGACGGTAAAATGCCCTGGCCTGTCGCGCAGCGCGCGCAACAGACGAGGTATCGCGCAGACTACGAATCGACTGTTTCAGCACGATGAATCCGCAGCAAGCCCATGCATCCGCGAATGGACGACGGGGCATTGCAAACGGCGCCTGGCACCGGTACCGGCGCCACACGGAACTGGCTGACGATGACGAGATCTCTCGCAAGATGATTCCGCAGAGATCTTCCGGCGAGCCTGGCCGCCGTGACCTGCTCGTCGGTGAAGTGCGTGATGCCGTAAGTCGTGACGAGCAGTGCACGGTTCAGCCAGGTTTTCATGAATGTGAGCGATCACTTCTATCGCCACCCATCACCCCTCTCGGCCAGGATTACAATCAGCATCCACCTGCTCAAACAGCACCAGTTTATGCATCCAGCTCCGGCCCAGCGGGCCTTTGCTGCAGGCGGTCATGGCGCACTGTGTTTGAGAAAGCACCATTCATGATGGAAACAGAAAGAGATCGAGTCCATTTTTTAAGAAAATGTTAAAAGTTCACCATGCGAGCCGGTCGCTCCATGGCGGCAGTGGCGACACTGCGATCATCAAACAGGAAGGGTCATCGCTATGAGCGAATCCTTGCGAAACACGACTCGACAGACTCCAATTTGCGGATCAGGAACAATCCGCCGGTCGTCGCTTCGCTGATCATCCTGGGATCGATTGTCACGTTCTGTCGACCTTCACCAATGCGGCAAAACCTTTGATCTGGTCAAGGATCGAAAACTCTGGCCCAACATCACGGTGAATGGAAGGCCGAGATCACTTTTATGACTCGGATCAATGCAAAGTATTTCAGATTCACCTTCGACGGCGAAGGAAGAGGTCCATGGAACGGTTTCATTTCTCTGCGCGAAAAGAGAATTCTCGAAGGCAAGGTGAGCGAAGCAAACCCGATTCATTGCGAAAACACGCGAGTCTGGAGACTGGAGCAACACCAAAGAGGTGGTGCACCGTTACCATGGAAAGGTCTCGGACGATGAAATCCGGTTTGTCATGCAATCCGAAGGTGCGGTTTTTCTGGAAAGCACGTACCCATCGAGTTTCCACCGCCCACAGAGTGCCTGGCACTCGCGATAGCCGCCACCTTGCGCGCATGACTGGTTTTGTTTCGGGGAATGTTACAACCGCGGTCTGTCCCCACCCGCAGGTGGTTCGGTTCCCCAATTCGCACGTAATCGTGGTTCGTCCCACCTGCACGCAGCAATGCGAGTCGGGCGCTGAATTAAGCCGACCGGCGAAGCCGGTTCGGCTTGAATTAATTGTTAGGGGGCTCGCCCATACTTTTGAAAGGCTATGTCCCTTTTAAATATTGTTATATTCTGACATCAATCGAATCAACAGGATAGGTGCAGGCATGAGAGCGGAAGCCTTTCGACGATTGACGGCGGAGCTTGAGAAGCTGACGCCGCGCCAGAAGCAGTTGCTGGCGGATCGCTTGCATGCGCAGAGCCAAGCCACCGAGGTGCATGGAGTGATCGAAAGCCGGTTGGGTTCTGCGCCGGTCTGTCCGCATTGTGCGCATCCTCGGGTTGTGCGCTGGGGCAAGGTTTCCGGGCTGCAACGCTATCGTTGCGGCGCGTGCCATAATTGATTAGGGACAGACCACGGTTTCCTGTTCCTGATCAAGGCGCTTTCCAAAACTTCGATATTGAACGAACCGTGGTCTGTCGCTGTTTTCGTGCTCCGATCTGTTGGAACTGCGCGGCACACGAAACAGGCGCTCTCCTGCACAACCCCCCTCAACCCAGCGCATCATCCTGCAGCAGTGACCAGCAGGAGACGAAGAGCGCGGCGATCAGCGGGCCGATCACGAAACCGTTCATGCCAACCAGCACGATACCGCCGATGGTGGAGAGCAGCACCAGATAGTCGGGCAGTTTGATGTCCTTGCCAACCAGAATCGGCCGCAGCAGGTTGTCGACCAGACCGATGACGAACAGGCCAAACAGAATCAGCACGATGCCGCGCCAAATCTCACCGCTCAGCAGCAGATAGAGTGAGGTCGGCAGCCAGATCAGGCCGGAGCCAACCGCCGGCACCAGCGACAGGAACGCCATCAGCACACCCCAGAGCACCGCAGCCTCGATGCCAAGGATCGAGAAGATGATCCCGCCCAGCAGGCCCTGGGTGGCGGCCACGATCAGGTTGCCCTTGATGGTGGCGCGCACCACGGTGGCAAACATGCCGAACAGCCGGCTCTTTTTGGTCTCTTCGAGTGGCAGTGCCTGCCGGATGCGTTCGAGGATCGTCACACCATCACGGATGAAGAAAAACAGCAGGTAGAGCATCAGGCCGATGCTCAGGATGAACTTGAAGGCATTCTGGCCGATGCTGAGCGCCTGGTTGGCGATGAACTGGCTGCTCTGCATCAGCGCCTCGGTGATCTTGCTCTTCAGGTCCAGATTGTTCTCGAGCCCGTAGCGCTCGATCAGTGGTCGCAACCCCGTGGGAATCAGTCCGCGCACCTTGTCGAGGTAGGCGCCGACATTCACATTGCCCGACTGCACCTTCTGGTAGAGCAGTTGCCCCTCATTGACCAGCGAGATCGAGATCAGCACCACCGGGATGATCGCCAGAAACAGGCAGATCAGCAGCGTCAGCAGCGCAGTGAGGTTCTGATGCCGGGGGTGGCGTCTGATCAACATCCGCTGAATCGGCTGGAAGATGATCGCCAGCACTGCGGCCCAGAACAGCGCTCCATAGAAAGGCAGCAGCATCACCGTGAAGGCCAGCGTGACCAGCAACAGCACCAGCAGAAAGCTCTTGTTCTTGATGTTGGCGTCGGCCTGGTCACTGTTGCGCATGATGAGCTCGGATGATGTTCGGATTCGGTTGTGGACAAGCTGGGTAAAGCGCGGCTGTTTCGTTGTGGGCAACCGTTGCATCGATCGGTCACAGCGGGCAGTGCCAGCGATGCGCTGCGGTTATCCCCAACTCACCCCCACTGCAAAGGCCACTTTACCAACAACAGCCCAAAAGAGAAAAATTACTTGAAATCATGGTGTTGAAAACTTGCTCACAGGCCAGGGCGAGCCTAACAACCACAACCATCTTTTAAATCAAAACAGAATAATATCTGTCAGTCCGGCAATTTCGCTTTGGCTTAGCGGAGTTCTATAATCGCTGCCCTTTTGCTTTTCTCAGGTCGATGCGCGCCATGCAACACCCCAGCCGGTTCGATGTCATTGTCGTGGGCGGCGGTCATGCCGGCACTGAGGCGGCGCTGGCAGCCGCCCGCATGGGCTGCCGGACCCTGTTGCTGACCCAGAACATCGAAACCCTGGGGCAGATGTCCTGCAATCCGGCCATTGGCGGCATTGGCAAGAGCCATCTGGTGAAGGAGATCGATGCGCTGGGGGGCGCCATGGCGCAGGCAACCGACCGCGCCGGCATCCAGTTTCGTGTGCTCAACAGCCGCAAAGGTGCTGCAGTGCGGGCCACCCGGGCGCAGGCCGACCGCGTGCTCTACCGTGCCGCCATTCGCCAGACCATCGAGAACCAGCCCAACCTGCTGCTGTTCCAGCAGGCGGTCGATGACCTGATTCTGAGCGGTGACCGGGTGAGTGGCGTCATCACCCAGATGGGCTTGCGCTTCAGCGCCAGCACGGTGGTGCTGACCGCTGGCACCTTTCTGGGCGGCGTCATTCACATCGGCCTGCAGCACCACCAGGGTGGACGCGCCGGCGATCCCGCTTCGACCACGCTGGCTGCACGGCTGCGTGAGTACCCACTTCCGGTGGGGCGGCTCAAGACCGGTACACCGCCGCGCATCGATGGGCGCACAGTCGACTTCTCGGTGATGCAGCCGCAGCCCGGTGACCAGCCGACACCGGTGATGTCCTACCTGGGTCGTGCGGCGCAGCATCCAGCGCAGGTCTGCTGCCACATCACCCATACCAATGCCCGTACCCACGACATCATCCGCGGCGGACTCGACCGCTCGCCGATGTACACCGGTGTGATCGAAGGAGTGGGTCCACGCTACTGCCCGTCGATCGAGGACAAGATCACCCGCTTTGCCGACAAAAGCAGCCACCAGATTTTCGTCGAGCCGGAGGGGCTGAATACCCATGAGCTCTATCCCAACGGCATCTCCACCAGCCTGCCGTTCGATGTGCAGCTGGAGCTGGTCCATTCGATCAAAGGCTTCGAGAATGCCCACATCAGCCGGCCCGGTTATGCGATCGAGTATGACTATTTCGACCCGCGCGGCCTGCATCCATCACTGGAGACCCGCACGATCGAGGGGTTGTTCTTTGCCGGGCAGATCAATGGCACCACCGGCTACGAGGAGGCTGCGGCCCAGGGGCTGCTGGCCGGCATCAATGCGGCACTCAAGGTCAGGGAGCAGCCGGCCTGGACACCACGCCGTGACCAGGCCTATCTGGGTGTGCTGGTCGATGACCTGATCACCCGCGGCACCATCGAGCCCTACCGGATGTTCACCAGCCGCGCCGAATACCGCCTGCTGCTGCGTGAGGACAACGCCGACATGCGTCTGACTGCGATCGGGCGCCAGCTTGGCCTGGTCGATGAAGAGCGCTGGCGCCACTTCAACGAAAAGTGCGAGGCGATCGAGTGTGAACGCAGCCGCCTCACCACAACCTGGATTCGCCCGAACACCGCCGAGGCCAGCGCCATCGAGGCGCTGATTGGCGAGCCGCTGTTGCGAGAATACAGCCTGGCGACCCTGCTGAAGCGGCCTGAACTGGGTTATCAGGCTCTGCTGACCGTGCTCGGCGAGACGCCGCAGTGGGATGCGGCCAGCGAGCAGGTCGAGATCGAGATCAAGTACGAGGGCTACATCAAGCGGCAGCAGCAGGAGATCGAGCGGTTGCAGCGGCAGGAGTCGATGGTGATTCCCGACGACCTCGACTTCAACCAGATCACCGGATTGTCGAATGAAGTGAAGCAGAAATTGACCCAGGCCCGGCCCGACAGCCTGTCACGTGCATCACGGATACCCGGCGTCACGCCGGCGGCGATCTCGCTGCTGCTGATCCATCTGAAAAAGCAGGCCCTGCGCCAGAGCGCTGCGGGTTCCCGCTGAGGGTGTGATGACCGAGGCGCAGAACGAACGGCAACTGCTGAGCGAGGGACTGACCCGGATTCAGGGTGAGCCCCCCTTGCCGGCGGTGGTCGACCTGCTGCTGCAGTATGCACAGCGTCTGCGGCTGTGGAACCGGCGCTTCAACCTGATCAGCCGCGGTGATGAAGAGAAGCTGGTCTCACGCCATCTGCTCGATTCACTGATCCTGTTGCCCTTCATCGATCGGCAGCCGATCATCGACCTGGGCAGCGGCGCCGGTCTGCCCGGCATTCCGCTGGCGATCTGCCGTCCCGAGCTGTCGATCACGCTGCTCGACAGCAACGGCAAGAAAACCCGTTTTCTGACCCAGGTCAAAACCGAGCTGCAGCTGGAACAGTTGCAGGTGGTTCATGCCAGAATGGAGCAGCATCGATCGCCGGTTGCGTTCAATCTGCTGATGAGCCGTGCCGTTAGTGACGTGGCGACCCTGATTGAACAGAGCAGCCAACTGGCGGCGTCGGCGGCCCGCTATCTGCTTTTGAAGGGAACCTATCCGCAGCATGAGCTGGAAAACATTCCGCCAACCCACCAGGTGGTCGCGGTCGAATCCCTGAAGGTGCCAGGATTGAGCGCAACCCGCCACCTGGTGATCGTGCAAAAAAGAGAATAAATAACAGAGGCAATCAGGCCAGCAGATGACGCGCATCATCGCAATCACCAACCAGAAAGGCGGGGTGGGCAAGACCACCACCAGCGTCAATCTGGCGGCTTCGCTTGCCGCGACCAGAAAGCGGGTGCTGCTGGTCGATCTCGATCCGCAGGGCAACAGCACCATGGGCAGCGGCGTCGAGAAGAATCAGCTCGCCAGCTCGATCTACGACCTGCTGATGCGTGAGCAGCCGTTCGACCGGGTGGTGCTGGGCAACCTGCAGGTGGGCTATGACCTGATTCCCTCCAACGAGGATGTCACCGCTGCCGAGGTCGAGCTGATCCAGCAGCCCGACCGTGAGCAGCGGCTGCGCGAGAGCCTGACCGCGGTCAGGGACCGCTACGACTTCATTCTGATCGACTGCCCCCCCTCGCTCAGCATGCTGACGGTGAATGCGCTGGCAGTGGCCGATGGGGTCATCATTCCGATGCAGTGCGAGTACTATGCGCTGGAGGGGCTCAGCTCGCTGCTCAACACGCTGGACCGGATACGGCAGAAGCTCAATCCGCCACTGCAGATCGATGGACTGCTGCGCACGATGTATGACCCCCGCAACAGCCTGACCCAGGAGGTCTCGCGCCAGTTGCATGAACATTTCGGCGACAGGCTGTTGAGAACGGTGATTCCACGCAATGTGCGGCTGGCCGAAGCGCCCAGCCATGGCCTGCCTGTGTTGCTGTACGACAAGAACTCCAAGGGTGCGACCGCCTATCTGGCCCTGGCCGGAGAGCTGCTGCGCCGACTGGACGACACCGGGGATTGATCGACGATGACGAGCAAGAAGAGGCAGGGGCTGGGCCGTGGGCTGGATGCGCTACTGGGCAAGAGCGCCAGTATTGCCAGCGAGGCGACCGGCCAACAGGGCGAGCTGCGCGAACTGCCGATCGACCAGCTTCAGCGCGGACGCTATCAGCCCCGGCGCGAGATGGACCCTGAGGCACTGGAAGAGCTGGCGCAGTCGATCCGCAGCCAGGGCATCATGCAGCCGATCATCGTCCGTCCACTGACCCATGACCAGCATGAGATCATCGCCGGCGAGCGGCGCTGGCGCGCGGCCCGGCTGGCCGGTCTCGACACTGTTCCGGTGCTGGTCCGGGAGATTCCCGATGAGGCCGCCGTCGCGATGGCGCTGATCGAAAACATCCAGCGCGAAGATCTCAATCCGCTTGAAGAGGCGCAGGCCCTGCATCGGCTCAGCAACGACTTTCAGCTCACCCACCAGGAGCTGGCCGCGCTGGTGGGCAAATCGCGCGCGACCGTCACCAATCTGCTGCGACTGCTGGCGCTGGCTGATGAGGTGAAGAGACTGCTCGAAAATGGCGACCTGGAGATGGGCCACGCCCGGGCACTGCTGTCGCTCGATGCGGCCAGACAGCGCGAAGCGGCGCGCCTGATCGTCGCCAAGGGGCTCTCGGTGCGCCAGACCGAAGATCTGGTGCGCAGCCTCACCGACAATGCCGGCAACCACCGTGGCAAAAAGCTGCCAGCAGCCCAGGTGCAGCCGGACATCCAGCGGCTCGAAGAGAACCTCTCCGAGCGCCTCGGTGCTGCGGTGTCGATTCAGCACCGTCAGAGTGGCAAAGGCAGTCTGGTCATCCGCTACAATACCCTGGACGAGCTGGATGGCATCCTGGCGCATCTGCAGTGATGCATTCTGCTTGGCCGCCGCCGAGCACGAAGAAACAGCTGCAATGGCTTGAATCGCCAATTTCTTCCTTGAATGGGTCTGCCAATCCCTCTATAATCGCGGCCGCCTGAGCAGGGCACGACGCGCAGAGTGGTTCGATCATGATTCATGGCCAGTTGCGAGGCCGACAAAGGCGCTCGCATGGAACATCCACGATCGGCAAACCGGCATTCCAGCGCGTGGTTCTTGCCCAGAGCGTTGCCACCCTGGTGGCTGGCCTCATCGGCGCCGGTGTGGATTGGATCTGGGCCTATTCGGCCCTGCTTGGCGGATTCACCGCGGTGATTCCCAATGGCTACTTTGCCTTCAGGGTGTTCGCGCATCAGGGCGCGCAGTCTGCGGCAAGGATCGTCCGCGCATTCTATTGGGGTGAAGCGGCGAAGCTCGGTTTGACCGCGGCAATGTTCTGTCTGGTTTTTGTACTGGTCAGGCCGCTGAGCGTGGCTGCGCTGTTTGGCGCATTCGTGGTTGTGCAGGCGGTGGGCTGGGCTGCATCGGCAAGGCTGGCTGCGGTTGCCCCTAAACGAGATGTATAAGGTAAGTCATGGCAGAAGGCGCTCTCACATCCTCTGAATACATCAAGCATCACCTGCAGAACCTGGCCTTCGGTCGCTTCCCCGATGGCCATTGGGGCTTGGCCCACTCCGCGCAGGAGGCCGCCGATTTCGGCTTCTGGGCGATCCATGTCGACACCATGGGTTGGTCGATCGGTCTGGGGCTGCTGTTCATCCTGTTCTTTCGATCGGTGGCCAAAAAGGCTTCATCAGGCGTGCCGGGCATGGCGCAGAACATCGTCGAAATGGCGGTCGAGTTTGTCGACACCAGCGTCAAGGAGAGCTTTCATGGTCAGAGCAAGCTGATCGCGCCGTTGGCGTTGACCATCTTCTGCTGGATTCTGATGATGAACTGCATGGACCTGCTGCCGGTCGACCTGCTGCCAAGGATCGCCGGCCTGCTGGGTGTGCACTACTTCAAGGTGGTGCCCACCACCGACCTCAATGCCACCTTGGGCATGTCGATCTCCGTATTTCTGCTGATTGTTTTTTACAGCATAAAAATCAAAGGGCTGGGTGGGTTTGTCGGTGAGCTGACATTGCAGCCCTTTGGCAAGTGGATGATGCCTTTCAACCTGCTGTTGGAAGGGGTGGGTCTGCTGGCCAAGCCGGTCAGCCTTGGTCTTCGACTCTTCGGAAACCTCTATGCCGGTGAGTTGATCTTCATCCTGATTGCGCTGCTGCCGCTTTTTGCACAGTGGCCGCTGTCGGTACCCTGGGCAATCTTCCACATCCTGATCGTGGTGCTGCAAGCATTCATCTTCATGATGTTGACCATTGTCTATCTGAGCATGGCGCACGAGCACCACTGACCTTTTCTTTGACCACAAACGGGAGAAACCATGGAGACTGTAATTGGCTTTACCGCTATCGCTGTCGCACTGCTGATCGGTATGGGTGCCCTGGGCACCGCGATCGGGTTCGGCATTCTGGGTGGCAAGTTCCTTGAGGGCGCGGCCCGCCAACCAGAGATGGCGCCGATGCTGCAGGTGAAGATGTTCATCGTTGCGGGTCTGCTCGACGCCGTGACCATGATCGGTGTGGGTATCGCCCTGTTCTTCACCTTCGCCAATCCTTTCGTTGGTCAATTGGCGGCTGGTTGATCTCGCGTCATCAGTTTTCCCCTCTGCCTGCTGAGGTGTCGGTGTGAATATCAATGCAACCCTGCTTGGGCAAATGATTGCCTTCGCCCTCTTTACCTGGTTCTGCATGAAGTACGTGTGGCCGCCGATGATGGCTGCGCTGACGGAACGGCAGAAGAAGATTGCCGAGGGGCTCGATGCCGCTTCCCGCGCCGAGCATGACCTGGAGCTGGCCAAGCAGCGGGTGGTTGAGCAGCTTCGCGAAGGCAAGGATCAGGCAGCCGCGATCATCGAGCAGGCCAACCGACGGGGTATTTCGATCATCGAAGAGGCCAAGGAGCAGGCACGCCGCGAAGTTGACCGAATCAAGGAGGGAGCCCGTGCCGAGATCGAGCAGGAGCTGATGCAGGCCAAGGAGGCATTGCGCACCCAGGTGGCGAAACTGGCGGTGGCCGGTGCCGAGCGGATTCTGCAAAAGGCGGTCAACGACGAAGTCGATGCAGAGTTGATCGACCGTCTGGCTGGCGAGCTGTAACCGGAGTCACCCAATGGCTGAGCTCACCACCCTTGCCCGTCCCTACGCCAGAGCCGCTTTCGAGAGTGCGCTGGCTGAAACAAGTCTGGCCGACTGGTCGCAGGTGCTCGCCTTTCTGGCGGTGGCCAGCAGCGATCCGAAGGTCGGGCAGCTTCTTGGGTCGCCACGGCTCACCGCTGGCAACCAGGTGGCCATGCTGGTCGATCTGGCCAGCGAGCAGGTCACCATCAGTCAGTCGGTCAAGAACTTTCTGGGTCTGCTGGCTGAGCAGAAACGCCTGCCATTGCTGCCGCAGATCGCTGTGCTGTTCGAGATTCTGCGGGCAGAGCAAGAGAAGTCGGTCGATGTCACCGTCACCAGCGCCCATCCGCTGAGCCAGGCGCAGCTTCAGAAAATCACCGAGGCGCTGTACCGGCGCTTCAACAAATCCATTCATATTCAAGCCCATCTGGATTCGGCGCTGATCGGCGGAGTGACGATACGCGCTGGTGATCTGGTCATTGATGGCTCGGTAAAAGGCAAGCTCAGTCGACTTGCCGAAGCGATGAACACCTGATTTGAGGAAAAGAGCATGCAGCAGCTGAACCCAGCCGAAATCAGCGAGATTATCAGGCAGCGGATCGCCAAGTTCGACATTGGCGCCGAGGCCCGCAACGAAGGCACCATCGTGTCGGTCTCCGATGGGGTCGTGCGCATCCATGGTCTGGCTGACGTGATGTACGGGGAGATGATCGAATTCCCCGGGGGGCTCTATGGCATGGCCCTCAACCTGGAGCGCGATTCGGTGGGTGCCGTGGTGCTGGGTGAGTACAAGGGGCTGACCGAAGGTCAGACCGCCCGCTGCACCGGCCGCATTCTCGAAGTGCCGGTGGGTCCGGAGCTGATCGGCCGCGTCGTCGATCCGCTCGGCAACCCGATCGACGGCAAGGGTCCACTCAACCACAAGATGACCGATGCGATCGAAAAGGTCGCGCCCGGGGTGATCAGCCGCAAATCGGTCGACCAACCGGTGCAGACTGGTCTCAAGGTGATCGATGCCATGGTGCCGATCGGACGTGGCCAGCGCGAACTGATCATCGGCGACCGCCAGGTCGGCAAGACGGCGATTGCGCTCGATGCCATCATCAACCAGAAGGGTACCGGCGTCATCTGCATCTACGTAGCGATCGGCCAGAAGCAGTCGACCATCGCCAATGCCGTGCGCAAACTCGAAGAGCATGGCGCGATGGATCACACCATCATCGTGGCCGCCGGTGCGGCCGACCCGGCCTCGACCCAGTACATCGCCCCTTACTCTGGTTGCACCATGGGCGAATACTTCCGCGACCGCGGCCAGGATGCCCTGATCATCTATGACGACCTGACCAAGCAGGCGTGGGCCTATCGGCAGATCTCCCTGCTGCTGCGCCGTCCGCCGGGCCGTGAAGCCTATCCGGGTGACGTCTTCTATCTGCACTCGCGCCTGCTCGAGCGGGCGGCACGGGTCAATGCCGAATATGTCGAGCAGTTCACCCAGGGCGAGATCAAAGGCCAGACCGGTTCACTGACCGCACTGCCGATCATCGAAACCCAGGGCGGTGACGTCTCGGCGTTCGTTCCGACCAACGTGATCTCGATCACCGATGGTCAGATCTATCTCGAGTCCGACCTCTTCAACGCCGGCATCCGTCCGGCGATGAATGCCGGCCTGTCGGTGTCGCGGGTGGGCAGCGCGGCCCAGACCAAGATCATCAAGAAGCTGGGCGGCAACATTCGTCTGTCTCTGGCGCAGTATCGCGAACTGGCGGCCTTCTCGCAGTTTGCGTCGGATCTCGACGATGCCACCCGTGAACAGCTGGAGCATGGCAAGCGCGTCACCGAGCTGATGAAGCAGAAGCAGTACTCGCCGATGAGCGTGGCCGAGATGGGGATCGTGCTCTATGCGGTCAACGAAGGGTTCCTGAAGGACATTCCGGTCGATCAGGTGGTGAACTTCGAGGCCGCCCTGCTCTCCTACCTGCGTGCCGAGCAGAGTGCGCTGCTGAGCCAGATCAACGAAAAGGGTGACTACAACGACCAGATCGCCGCCAGCATTCGCAGCGCGATCGAGACCTTCAAGAAGACCCAATCCTGGTAACCAGCCAGGGCGTCACCCTCCAGAGACAGCTCAGCGATGGCCAGTGGCAAAGAGATTCGGAAGCAGATTTCCAGCGTCAAGAGCACGCAGAAGATCACCAATGCGCAGCAGATGGTGGCGGTGAGCAAGATGCGCAAGGCCACCGATCGAATGGCGGCCGGCAAGCCCTATGCGACCCACATTCGTGCGGTGATTGGCCATCTGGCCAATTCGTCGGCCGAATACCGTCACACCTACCTCGAAGAGCGGGAGGTGAAGCGGGTCGGCTACATCGTCGTCACCAGCGACCGTGGTCTGTGCGGTGGGCTCAACATCAACCTGTTCAAGGCACTGACCCAGGAGATGGCGCAGTGGAGCCGTCAAGGGGTGGGCATCGACCTTTGCGTCATCGGCAACAAGGGTCAGGCCTACTTCAACAGCTACGGCGGCAACCTGCTGGCCAGTGTCAGCCGGCTTGGCGACACCCCGGTGATCGCTGATCTGGTGGGTCCGATCCGGGTGATGCTCGATGCCTACACCGCGGGGAAGGTCGACCGGGTCGTGCTGGCCGGCAACACCTTCATCAACACCATGACCCAGAAGCCGACGCTGAACCAGCTCCTGCCGCTGCAGGCCGAGGATGCGCAGCAGTACAAGCACCGCTGGGACTACATCTATGAACCCGATGCCAAGGAGCTGCTCGATGGGCTGCTGACCCGGTTCATCGAGTCGCAGGTCTATCAGGCGGTGGTCGAGAATTTCGCCTGCGAGCAGGCCGCGCGCATGGTGGCAATGAAGAGCGCCAGCGAGAATGCCGCCGAGCTCATCAACGAGCTGCAGCTGGCCTACAACAAGGTGCGTCAGGCCGGCATCACCCAGGAGCTGGCCGAAATCGTCGGTGGCGCAGCCGCCGTATGAGGCGGATGAATTATTCAGATTTGATTGAGGAAACAAGCACATGAGCAGCGGAAAAATCATCCAGATCATTGGCGCGGTGATCGACGTCGAGTTTCCCCGTGACCAGATCCCCAAGGTCTACGATGCACTCACCATCGATGGCACCGACACCACGCTCGAAGTGCAGCAGCAGCTGGGTGATGGCGTCGTGCGCACCATCGCCATGGGCAGCACCGAAGGGCTGCGGCGCGGACTGGATGTGACCGACACCGGCCAGCCGGTGCTGGTGCCGGTCGGCAAGGAGACCCTGGGGCGCATCATGGATGTGCTGGGTCGGCCGATCGACGAGGCCGGCGAAATCGGCGAAAAGGCGCGGATGCCGATTCACCGTACCGCTCCCGGTTTTGCCGATCAGGCGGCGACCAACGAGCTGCTCGAAACCGGCATCAAGGTGATCGACCTGATCTGCCCATTCGCCAAGGGCGGCAAGGTCGGTCTGTTCGGCGGCGCCGGCGTCGGCAAGACCGTCAACATGATGGAGCTGATCCGCAACATCGCCATCGAACACAGCGGCTACTCGGTCTTCACCGGTGTCGGCGAGCGCACCCGCGAGGGCAACGACTTCTACCACGAGATGAAGGAGTCGAACGTACTCGACAAGGTGGCGCTGGTCTATGGCCAGATGAACGAGCCGCCCGGCAACCGTCTGCGCGTGGCTTTCACCGGTCTGACGATGGCCGAAAGTTTCCGTGACGAGGGGCGCGACGTGCTGCTGTTCGTCGACAACATCTACCGCTACACGCTGGCCGGCACCGAGGTCTCCGCGCTGCTGGGGCGGATGCCCTCGGCGGTGGGCTACCAGCCGACGCTGGCCGAAGAGATGGGCGTGCTGCAGGAGCGCATCACTTCGACCAAGGTCGGCTCGATCACCTCGATCCAGGCGGTCTATGTGCCAGCGGATGACCTGACCGACCCGTCGCCTGCCACCACCTTTGCCCACCTCGATGCGACCGTGGTGCTGTCGCGGAAGATCGCCGAGCTCGGCATCTACCCGGCGATCGACCCGCTCGACTCCACCAGCCGTCAGCTCGATCCGCTGGTGGTCGGCGAAGAGCACTACGAAGTGGCGCGTGGCGTGCAAAACACCCTGCAACGCTACAAGGAGTTGAAGGACATCATCGCCATTCTGGGGATGGATGAGCTCTCCGAGACCGACAAGCTGACCGTCTCCCGGTCGAGAAAGATCGAGCGTTTCCTGTCGCAACCCTTCTTCGTCGCCGAGGTCTTCACCGGTTCACCCGGCAAGTATGTCCCGCTGAAGGAGACCATTCGTGGCTTCAAGGGCATTCTTTCCGGCGAATATGACCACCTTCCCGAGCAGGCCTTCTACATGGTTGGCAGCATCGAGGAGGCGATCGAGAAGGCGAAGAAGCTCTGAGCTGCATCGGATGACCGCGGATAACCTTTTGCGCGAGAGAAACAAGCCATGGCAATGACAATCCAGTGCGAAGTCGTCAGCGCTGAAGAGCGGATCTTTTCCGGACTGGTGGAGTCGGTGGTGGCAACCGCCGCGCTGGGCGAGCTGGGTGTCAACTATGGCCATGCCCCGCTGCTGTCGACGCTCAAGCCGGGTCCGGTGCGACTGCTGACACCCGCCGGCGAAGAGCAGTTCATCTATGTCTCGGGTGGTTTCATCGAAGTGCAGCCTGGCATGGTGACCATTCTGGCCGACAGCGCCGTGCGCGCGGCCGATCTGGATGAAGCTGCGGCCGAAGAGGCGCGCAGACAGGCCGAAGAGGCGCTGGGTGGACGTCACGTCGAGTTCGACTACGCCCTGGCTGAGCTGACCCAGGCGGTGGCGCAGCTGCGCACCTTGCGGCGGATGAAGAAAACACCGGGTGGTTGAATCTGGCTGAAGCCTCAGCAAGATTCGATTTATCTCGTAAACTTGAAAGGGTGGCCACGGCCACCCTTTTTCGTTTCAGAGGCTCCTGCATGACATTGAATGTCGTCATCCTGGCTGCGGGCCAGGGAACACGGATGCGCTCGGCCAAGCCCAAGGTGCTGCATCCACTGGCGGGTCGCCCGCTGCTGGCCCATGTACTGGCCGCTGCCGAGGCGTTGCCACAACCTAAAATTCATCTGGTGGTCGGCCATGGCGCTGACCAGGTGCGGGCGAGTCTGGCCAATGCGCGTGTCGACTGGGTCGAGCAGGCGCAGCAACTGGGCACGGGCCATGCGGTGATGCAGGCGCTGCCGCTGCTCGATCCCGACGCACAGACGCTGATTCTCTATGGTGATGTGCCGCTGATCACGCCGGCCACCTTGACCGCCCTGCTCCAACAGCTCACCGCTGACGCAGTGGCGCTGCTGACGGTCAGGCTGCCGAATCCGACCGGCTATGGGCGCATCCTGCGCAATCCGGCGGGTGAGGTGGTCGCCATCGTCGAAGAGAAGGACGCCACACCGGCCCAGCGCGCCATCGACGAGGTGAACACCGGCATCATGGCCCTGCCCACTGCCCTGCTCGCCCGCTGGCTGCCGCAACTGAGTACCGGCAATGCCCAGGGCGAGTACTACCTGACCGATCTGGTGGCGATGGCGGTGGCCGAGGGCAAGCCGATTGCCACACTGTATCCGGCCAGTTTCGATGAGGTGACCGGCGTCAACACCCGGCAGCAGCTGGCTGAACTGGAGCGCAGCTACCAGCGCCAGCAGGCCAATGCCTTGATGGCTGCCGGGGTGTCGATCATCGATCCGGCCCGTTTCGACCTGCGTGGTCGCTGCCAGGCGGGAGAGGATGTCACCCTCGATGTCAATGTGGTGCTCGAAGGAGACGTGACCCTCGGCGACGGTTGCACCATCGGCCCCAACTGCCTGATTCGCAACAGCGTGCTGGCGGCAGGCGTGGTGGTCGAGGCCAACAGCCTGATCGATGGTGCCGTGATCGGCCCTGAATGCACCATTGGCCCCTTTGCCCGCATTCGCCCCGGCACCCGGCTGGCGGCGAAGGTGCGGGTCGGCAACTTCGTAGAGACCAAGAATGCCGTGGTCGAACAGGGCAGCAAGATGAACCATCTGAGCTACATCGGCGATGCCACCATCGGTGCCGGCGTCAACATCGGTGCCGGCACCATCACCTGCAACTATGATGGCAAATCGAAGCATCGAACCACCATCGAGTCGGGCGTCTTCGTTGGCTCCAACACTGCGCTGGTGGCGCCGGTGACGATCGGCCGCGATGCCACGGTGGCGGCGGGATCGACCATCACCAAGGAGGTGCCTGCCGAGGCGCTCGGCATCGCCCGTGGTCAGCAGCGCAACGTCGACGGCTGGAAATCGCGTCGCTGAAGCAGTCACTCAACCCCTTAGTGGAACAGAACCATGTGTGGAATCGTTGGAGCCGTGGCCGAACGGCCGGTGTCGGAGATCCTGATGGAGGGGCTGCGTCGCCTCGAATACCGCGGCTATGACTCCGCCGGCATCGCGGTGATCGATCCAGCCTGCGAAGCGGTTGGCCGCCATCGGCGTCAGGGCAAGGTGCAGAACCTGGCCGAGGCGCTGGCGGCGATGCCGCTGGCCGGCGTGGTCGGCATCGCCCACACCCGCTGGGCGACCCATGGCCAGCCCAATGAGTCGAATGCCCATCCGCACATGTCGGGCGAGCGGCTGGCGCTGGTGCACAACGGCATCATCGAGAACCACCAGACGCTGCGCCGCGAACTGATCGCCGAGGGTTACCGCTTCGATTCCGAAACCGACACCGAAGTGGTGGTGCACCTGATCCATCAGGCCTACCAGCAGCAGCCCGATCTGCAACAGGCGGTGCGCAGCGCGGTGGCGCGGCTGGAGGGAGCCTTTGCACTCGGTGTGATCCACTGCGACCAGCCCCATCTGCTGGTGGGGGCGCGCAAGGGCAGTCCGCTGGTGGTCGGTGTCGGCATCGGTGAAAACTTCATCGCCTCCGATCCGCTGGCGCTGCGCCAGGTGACCGACCGCTTCATCTACCTCGAAGAGGGCGATCTGGTGACCATCGGCGCCCACCACCTGACCATTCTCGATGAGGCCGGCACCCCGGTCGAACGCCCGGTCGTGCAACTGGAACAGCCGAGCGCGGCGGCCGAGAAGGGCCACTTCCGCCACTTCATGCTGAAGGAGATCTACGAACAGCCGGCGGTGATCAAGGCCACCTTCGACGGCAGGATCACCGAAGAGCAGGTGCTGACCCAGCTGTTCGGCGTCATGGCCGAGCAGCTCTTTCCCCAGGTGCGGGCGGTGCAGATCGTCGCCTGCGGCACCAGTTTCCATGCCGGACTGGTGGCCAAGTACTGGATCGAGGCATTGGCCGGCCTCCCCTGTCAGGTCGAGGTGGCCAGCGAGTACCGCTACCGCAAGCAGGCGGTGCGTCCTGGTGCCCTGCTGGTGGCCATCTCCCAGTCGGGCGAGACCGCCGACACCCTGGCGGCCCTGCGCATGGCGCGGCAGCTCGACTACCTGGCCACGCTGGCGATCTGCAACGTGCCGGCCAGTTCACTGGTCCGCGAGGCCGACCTGGTGTTCATGACCCAGGCCGGACCCGAGATCGGCGTCGCCTCGACCAAGGCCTTCACCACCCAGCTGGTCGGGCTGATGCTGCTGACACTGGTGCTGGCCAAGCACAACGGCCTGGAGCGGGCGCAGGAGCGCGAGGTGGTGCAGGAGCTGTGGCGGCTGCCGATGCTGGTCGAGGCCGCGCTCAACCTGGATGACGAGATCAAGGCGACCGCCGAGCACTTCGCCGACAAGCGCCATGCCCTCTTCCTTGGCCGTGGCCATCAATATCCGGTGGCGATGGAGGGGGCGCTCAAGCTCAAGGAGATCTCCTACATCCACGCCGAGGCCTATCCGGCCGGCGAACTCAAGCATGGCCCGCTGGCGCTGGTCGACAGCGAGATGCCGGTCATCACCGTGGCGCCCAACAACGAGCTGCTGGAGAAGCTGAAGTCCAACCTGCAGGAGGTGAAGGCGCGCGGAGGCGAACTCTACGTCTTTGCCGACCGCGCGGCGCGCGCCTTCGACGAAGAGAACTGCCACGTGGTCGCCGTGCCGGAGGTGAGCGACCTGCTGGCGCCGATCATCTACACCATCCCGCTGCAACTGCTGGCCTACCATGTGGCCGTGCTCAAGGGCACCGATGTCGATCAGCCACGCAACCTGGCCAAATCGGTCACCGTCGAATAGCGCCGACCGAACCGGCGAACAGGGCAGGCATGGCCGGGGTCACATGTGACCCTGTTTTTCTCATCTTTGCGTGACTCACTTTTCTTGGACACGGCAAAACGCCAGCAGATATCCCCGCCACGCCAGCCCCGCCTTGAATCGGGCCCACACGGTGGCAAGCGAAGCCAGTAGGGGGCCCGTGGCTTGCCAGCGACACGCCGCCGGTTGAATTACCTCGGTCAGCATCTGGATGTCGTATCGCGGACAATCTATAGACCCCCGCGCAGGTATCTGTAAAGTCCTGAGGTCGCCGAGCGTGGCAATCAGGTCGTGTTCGATTGAGTGTTCGGTGGTGGTCATGAATCAAAGCTCAAGATGCCGAAACCCCATGCCGGCTGGTTTGCAGCGTGACCAAAGCCGGCCGGAGTTCAAGCGGGCAGGCCCTGGTTTGCCATGAAAGTGTCACCGGGTTCGGTTACTCTGGCGGTCCGATTCCATTCGGACCACCCATGCACCCTCCGATCGAACTGCTGTTTCTCTGCACCGGCAACTCCTGCCGGTCGATCATGGCCGAGGCCTGCTGCAATGCCCGCGCCGGCGGGCGGCTGCATGCCCGCAGCGCCGGCAGTCAGCCGACCGGTTTTGTCCACCCATGGGCATTGCGGCAACTGACGCGGGCCGGCATTGCGGTCGAGGGGTTGCAGAGCAAGTCGTGGGCGCACCTGCCGAGTCGGCCGCAGATCATCATCACGCTGTGCGATTCGGCGGCCGGCGAGAGCTGTCCGGCCTATCTGGGACCGGCAGTCCGCGCCCACTGGGGGCTGCCCGATCCGGCCCGGGTCACTGGCAGCGAGGCCGTCGTCGATGCCGCCTTTGAGCAGGTGTGGCAGGCGCTCTGCGCGCGCATCGATGCGCTGCTGACGCTGCCGATCGAGCGGTGGCTGGCCGATCATCCGGCGGCGCTGAGGGCAGAACTGGAGCGCATCGGTGCCCTGGCGCTGCCGGATGTCGGAGCACACTGATGCAGCGCGGTGAGCCGGCCGGGTTGACGCTGTTCGAGCGCTATCTGACGCTGTGGGTGGCGCTCTGCATTCTGCTCGGCATTGGTGCCGGCGAGCTGTTCCCCGGGCTGTTCTGCCTGATTGGGCAGATCAAGCTGGCCGAGGTCAATCTGCTGGTCGGATTGCTGATCTGGGTGATGATCATTCCGATGCTGCTGAAGGTCGATTTCGGCGCGCTGCGCCAACTGCGGCGCCATCTGCGCGGCATCGGTGTCACCCTGACGGTGAACTGGCTGGTCAAGCCGCTGTCGATGGCGCTGCTGGGCTGGCTGTTCATCCGCCACCTGTTCGCCCCCTGGCTGCCGACGGCGCAGATCGACGGCTACATTGCCGGCCTGATTCTGCTGGCGGCGGCCCCCTGCACCGCGATGGTCTTCGTCTGGAGTCGATTGGTCGAAGGCGATCCGCTGTTCACGCTGTCGCAGGTGGCGCTCAACGACAGCATCATGCTGTTCGCCTTCGCGCCGATCGTCGCACTGCTGCTCGGCGTTTCGGCCATCACCGTGCCCTGGGACACGTTGCTGCTCTGCCTGCTGCTCTATGTCTTCATTCCGCTGGGGCTGGCACAGCTCTGGCGTCGCCGGCTGCTGGCGCGGGGCGCGGCATCGCTGGAGCGGGCCGCGGTCACCGTCGCGCCCTGGTCGATCGTGGCGCTGCTGCTGACGCTGCTGTTGCTGTTCGGCTTTCAGGGGGCGGCGATTCTCGGCCAGCCGTTGATCATCCTGCTGCTGGCGGTGCCGATTCTGCTGCAGGTGCTGTTCAATGCAGGGCTGGCCTATGGCCTCAACCGCTGGCTGGGGGAGCAGCACTGCGTGGCCGGCCCTTCAGCGCTGATCGGCGCTTCCAACTTCTTTGAACTGGCGGTCGCCACCGCCATCAGTCTGTTCGGTTTCGAATCGGGCGCCGCGCTCGCCACCGTGGTGGGGGTGCTGGTCGAGGTGCCGGTGATGTTGCTGGTGGTGCGACTGGTGAACCGCAGCCGCGCCTGGTATGGGCCTGCTTCAGCGTAGTTCGTCGACCTTCAGCCAGATGCCGAAGCTGTCGCTGCCACCTTCGGTGGCACGGTAGCCGCTGCCATCGCGCCCTTCGCTCGATCGCTGGTCACTGCCGCCGAGGTTGATCCACTCGCCCAGCCGGCCCGAGACGGTGGTGGAGATCTCCCGGGTTTCGGTGGCGCCGGGTTGGTCGCCGGCCCGTTGGTGGAGTGGCGAGATGTCGAGGGTGACCCGGTCGCCCACCAGTTGCGGTGCGGCGTAGAAGCCGGTGCCGATGTCATGCCACTGGGTGGTTTCGCTGACCACCGCGCCGTCCGGTCGCAGGATCACCTGCCGCATCGGCAGCGGGATCGACTGGCCGATCTGGATGAAGGCGCGCCCCCCCTCCATCACCTGCACGCGCTGGTCGATCTCCTCCTCGCTGCGGGTCGATGCCTGAAAGCCGCTGGCTTCGATCTGGCTGTTGCCGCGGTTGATCTCCACAGTGCCGCTCTTCGGCAGCGTCGAACCCGAGCGGATGATGCGCACGCCGCTGCCGCCCACGCTGCCCGACAGTTCACCGCCCTGCCCGTGCCGCTGTGCGCTGTCGCCATGACGCACGCTGATCAGCAGTTGGCGCGCCGGCCGGTCGAGGTTCTCGATCAGCCGCATGATCTCGGCGCGGTTGCCGCTGGAGGCGCGCAGGTAGAGGGTGTCGCCGCGGCCATTGATGACGCCGGTCGGTTCGACGAAGGGGGTCAGTTGCGGCAGCAGTTGCTCGGCGGTGCGGTGTCTGAGCGGGATGATCTCCAGCCGCTCTTCCGCCGTGCTCCACACGGCCAGCGGCAGCAGAACCATCAGGAGCAGAATGCGGCCGACCATCGGGAGACCTCGCAGGATGAGAAGAAGCGGCACTGGATGCCATTCAAGCATAGCCAACCCGTCGACGCAGCGTTGTCGGCTACAATCGCCTGATCACTTGTCCTGGAGCCGTTGTGTGCCACGCCCGACCGGATTGAATCGATCTTCACACTGGCCGCTGGCCGGCATGGTGTGGCTGCTGCTGACGCTGGGCGGTTGCGCCACTGTGGTGCCACCCACCGGCGCGCCTGCCACCGCCCTCCCCTCGCCGACACCCCCGCCCTCCCCTGCCGCACCCGCGCCAGAGCGCGCACGCGGCTGGTGGTATGCCTGCAGCCAGTTCAACTGGTCGAGCGACAGTGAACCGGATTGGGGGCTCGATCTGTTCGTCGCCGATCGGGTGGTGCGGCCGTTGATCGCCGCCCACCGCGACCAGTTGCCGCTGTGGCGTGTGCACCGTCGCGCCGCGCCCGATGGCGCTGGCCACCGCTTCTGCCTGATCTTCTACGCGACGCCGCAGGTGGCCGGGCAGATCAACCAGGAGTGGAACACGAATCCGCAGCTGCAACGGCTGCAGGAGGGCGGGCAGTTGCGGGCGATTCAACTCGATGACCCGACCCGCAACAGCCGGCCGGCCCTGGCCGATGCCAGCGATCCGGCCTGGCCGGCGGTGATCGGCAACGCCTGGCCCTACTACATCATGGGTGCCAGTCAGATGTGGCTGGAGCTGATCACGCAGATGCGCAGCGAGCGCGGCAGCCCCGACACCACCGAGCTGGCGCAGCAGCTCGAACAGTACCGGCAGTTGCAGGGGCAGATCAGCCAGCTCTGGAACGACAGCGGGCAGCATGCTTTTCTGCACCACCTGAATGCGCTGTTCGGCTACCAGCCGGTGCTGATTCGCGAACAGCGCTCCTACCGCTTCTGAGCGGTGCCGGCCCGGCGGCAAGCCGGCTCAGTCGCGCCGGAACTGCAATGGCAGCGCGGTGATGTCGGCAACCGGCTGACCGCGCCGATAGAGAATCTGGCCATTCACCAGCGTGGTGTGAATCGAATGGGTGAAGCGGTGACCCTCGAAGGGTGACCAGCCGCACTTCGACAGCACCTTGGTCCGGGTCACCTCGGTCGGCGTCAGCGGATCGACCAGCACCAGGTCGGCATGGTAGCCCTCGCGCAGATAGCCACGGTCGCGAATCGCAAACAGCTCGGCGACCCGGTGGCTGCTTTTGGCGACCACCTGCTCCAGCGTCAACTGACCCTGCTGCACCAGTTCGAGCAGCACCAGCAGGGCATCCTGCACCAGCGGCAACCCGGAAGGGGCCTGGGCGTAGGGACGGGCCTTTTCATCGAGCAGATGCGGTGCGTGGTCGGTGGCGATGATGTCGATGCGGTCGTCGCGCACCGCCTGCAGCAGCGCCAACCGGTCGCTCTCCTGTTTGATGGCGGGGTTGCACTTGATCAGCGTGCCCTTGTTTCGATAGTCGCCATCGTTGAAGAAGAGGTGGTGCACGCAGACTTCGGCGGTGATCCGCTTGTCGGCGAGCGGACCTGCGCTGAACAGCGCCAGCTCGCGCGCCGTGGTCAGGTGCAGCACATGCAGCCGGGTGCCGTGCCGCTTCGCCAGCTCGACCGCCAGCGAGCTGGAGCGGTAGCAGGCTTCTTCGGAGCGGATCAGCGGATGGCATTCGATCGGAATCTGCTCGCCATGCTGCTGCCGGAACCGCGCTTCGTTGGCGAGGATGGTCGGGGTGTCTTCGCAGTGGGTGGCGATCAGCAGCGGGCTGTTGGCGAAGATCTGCTCCAGTGTTTTGGGATCATCGACCAGCATGTCGCCGGTCGAGGCGCCCATGAACACCTTGATGCCGCAGGCGAGCCGGGTGTCGAGCGCGAGGATCTCCGCCAGATTCTGGTTGCTGGCGCCGAAATAGAAGGCGTAGTTGGCCACCGACTTGCTGGCTGCCAGCCGATGCTTCTCCAGCAGCGCCTGGTGGCTGGTGGTGGGTGGTTGGCAGTTGGGCATCTCCATGAAGCTGGTGATGCCGCCGGCCACGGCGGCGCGCGACTCGCTGGCCATGTCGCCCTTGTGGGTCAGGCCGGGCTCACGAAAGTGCACCTGATCATCAATCAGACCGGGCAGCAGCAGCAGGCCGCTGGCATCGAGGGTGGTGCGCGCCGGCCGGTGCTGCAGGTCGCCGCCCACGGCCTCGATGCGGCCGTCACGGATCGCCAGATCGGTTTCGCCGATCACCCCTTCGTTGACCATGCGGCCATTGAGAATCAGCAGATCGAGCATGGAGTGGCTGCCATCGGAGGGAATGGGGCTGTTATTCTAGCGCGATTGCCCCAGAAGGAGTTCCGTCATGTCCCGCTCCAGCCTGTTCAAGCAGCTCGAAGTTGCGCCACGCGCCAGCCAGGTGGCGGTCGGTGATTTTCTGGCGGCGCTCAACTTCGACCAGGCCGGGCTGATTCCCTGCATCACCCAGCAGCATGACAGCGGCGAGGTGCTGATGCTGGCCTGGATGAACCGCGCCAGCCTCGAGGAGAGTCTGGCCAGCGGTCGGCTCTGCTACTGGTCACGCTCGCGGCAGCGGCTGTGGCGCAAGGGCGAGAGCTCCGGGCAGTTCCAGTGGCTGCGCGAGCTGCGGGTCGACTGCGACGGTGACGCCCTGCTGGCACTGGTCGAGCAACATGGGGTGGCCTGCCACACCGGGCGGCAGGGCTGCTTCTATCTGCGATTGAGTGCCCAGGGCGCCGAGGTGATGCGCGATCCGGCGGTGCCGGTCGAGCAGCTCTACGGTGCGGCCAAGGCGCAGCAGGAGAGCGAGTGACCGCTCGGCAGTCGGATGCGGTCCCGCAGCGCCACTACTCCCCGACTGTCGTGGCGACCTTGCCTCCGTGGCTGTGGATGGCCGCATTGACGGGAACCGCCAGCGATGGAGTCAATCGGCGCAGCTGTTCGAGCAGCGGCTGGCTGGGGTAGCCATCGACCGGCAGCCCATGCAGGCTCTGGAACTGCTTGATGGCCGTCTGGGTGCGACCGCCCAGCAGGCCATCCTGCTGGCCCAGCTCATACCCCAGAATGGTCAACCGCTGCTGGATCTCGACCGCTTCGGCACGGCGATAGAAGGTCTGCACCGGTGGCCTGGCGTGCAGTTCCGGCCCGCCGGCCAGCCGGTCGGCGAGGTGGCCGACCGCCAGCGCGTAGTAGCTGGAGGCATTCCAGCGCATCACCACCTTGAAGTTGTCATAGACCAGAAAACAGGGCCCCTCGTAGCCTTCGGGCGTCAGCAGCGCAGCCTGACGCCCATCCTCGGGCAGCGGTGAACCATCGACCTGGCGCACGCCGAGCCGTCGCCATTCGCTCATTGGGCGCCAGCCCTTGATGCCGGTCAGATTCCAAGGCAGATCGCGCGGCACCCGCACTTCGCGACCCCAGCGGTCCTGCTCCTTCCAGCCGATGCGGTTCAGGTAGTTGGCGGCGGAGGCAAAGACATCGGGCAGGTCATTCCACAGGTCGGTGCGGCCATTGCCGTCGTAATCGACCGCATAGAGCGCATAGGTGCCGGGCATGAACTGCACCTGCCCCATCGCGCCGGCCCAGGAGCCGCGCATCGACTCCCGGGCGATCTTGCCCTGGTCGACCAGCCGCAGCGCTTCGACGAACTGGCGGCCGAACATGCTGCTGCGGCGCTGGTCGCAGGCCAGCGTGGCCAGCGCATCGAGGGTCGGAATGTCGCCGAGATAGCGGCCGAAGTTGGTTTCGAGTCCCCACAGCGCCACCAGATAGTGGTAGGGCACGCCGTACTGGCGGCTGATCTGCTCCAGCAGCTCGCGGTGGGTGGCGATCTGGTTGCGACCGGTCTCGACCCGTTCCGGCGACACGCTGCGCCCCAGATAGTGCCAGAAGGTGTAGATGAACTCCGATTGCCCACCGCGGTCCTTCTGCAACACCTCGGGACGCTGGCTGATGTCGGCAAAGGCCAGATCGAGGGTGGCGCCGTGGATGCCCTGGCTGCTGGCCTGCTGTCGCAGGGAGTCGAGACAGAGGTTGAAGCGCTGCTCGGCAGCGGCCGGCAGCGTGAGTACAAGGAGCAGCAGCGCATGAGCGGTGGCGAGCAGGCGGCGCATGGTGACCTTCCGTACCGATGAGAATGAATGAATGGAGGGGTTGCAGCCGCCTTTTAGCAGATGGCGGGCGCCGATGCCAGTCGAAGACCACGACGGCCACTTTACTTGATGGCAGCCATCGGCTAGCTTCGGCGGGCTGGCGCACCGAGCGCCGGCGAGATGGAGCGATCACGACAATAACAACAGCGAACTCAGCAGGAGCCGCATCATGGACAACCACCACCTCAACCTCTATTGCAAGTTTTCGGCAGTGGCCAAGGCGGTGCCCAACGCCGAGTGCATGGTGCAGGGCAGGCGCCGGTTCAGCTATGCCGAGGTCGATCGGCGCACCGATGCGCTGGCCAATCTGCTGCTGGCGCACGGCATTCAGCGCGGTGACCGGGTGTCGGTCATGGAACGCAACTCGCCGGAGCACATGGAGTGCTATCTGGCGGCCGGCAAGATCGCGGCGATTCCCTGCAACGTCAACTACAAGTACAAGGGTGATGAGCTGCGCTATCTGCTGCGCGACTCGGGCTCGCACACGCTGTTCATCCATGCCGACTTCCTGCCGGTGCTGGACGAGATTCGCCACGAGATCGACACGCTGAAGCTGGTGGTGGTGATCGGCGAGGGTGCCGAAACCTCGGCCAACCAGCTCGGCTACGAGGCAGCGCTGGCCGAGCAGCTCGGCCAGCCGCTCCATTTCGACTGGCGCGGCCCCGACAATGACGACATCCAGTGGCTGCTCTACACCGGCGGCACCACCGGTTACCCCAAGGGGGTGATGTGGGACCGGCAGTTCTGGGAGTATGGCCATCTGCTCAATACGGCCGGCTTCGCCGCGCTGCTGCCAAAGATGAAAGATGCACCACGAGAGTTTTTCGCTCCGGCCAGCGGCGAGCGCACCACCATCGTTCACCGCTTTCTGCAGAGCGGCCTCAACCGCTGGCTGCTGGGGCAGCAGTGGGTGCAGGATTTTCTGCTGAAGCGAATCACGGCGACCGCCCTGCGCGAGAGTGCCGGCTCGCTCGATGAGCTGGCCACCGCGGCCCGCAAGAGCATCGCCGCCGGCAAGCAGGCCCGCAGCATGATCGCCTGTCCATTGATGCATGGCACCGGCTATCTCTCGGCGATCATGACCCTGACCAAGGGCGGCGCACTGCTGTTCGCCGAGAGCAAGAACTTCAGCCCGAAGGAGATCTGGGAGATCATCGAGCGCGAACGGGCCACCTCGCTCTCCATCGTCGGCGACACCTTTGCCGCACCGCTGGCGGCCGAGCTGGAGGCCAAGCGCTACGACACCAGCGCGCTGCGCAGCATCGTTTCGTCCGGCGTCATCTTCTCGGCGATTCACAAGCGCGGCCTGCTCAAGTTCAACCCGCAACTGGTGATCATGGATTCGCTCGGCGCCTCCGAGGGGCTGAGCCGTGCCGAACCGACGCTGGCCTCGGACAGCGGCGAGGCGGTGCGCAGCATGAACTTCCAGTTGGCACCGCACATGAAGGTGTTCGACGAGCAGGACAACGAGGTGGTGCCGGGCAGCGACACCATCGGCCAGCTCGCCGTCAGCGGCGCCATCCCGCGCGGCTACTGGGGCGATCCGGAGAAGACCGCCAAGACCTTCCGTGTCATTCGCGGCGTGCGCTATTCGATCTTCGGCGACTTCTGCAAGCTGCGCGAGGATGGCACGCTGATCCTGCTCGGCCGCGGTACCCACTGCATCAACACCGGCGGCGAAAAGGTCTACCCCGAAGAGGTCGAGAAGGTGCTGAAGGATCTGCCCGAGGTGGAGGATTGCTGCGTGCTGGGCGTACCCGACGAGCGCTGGGGGCAGGCGATCAATGCGATGGTCTCGTTCAAGCCGGGCCAGCAGTTGAGCGAGCAGCGGCTGATCGAGCATTGCGAACAGAAGCTGTCGAACTACAAAAAGCCGAAGAAGGTCTGGATCGTCGGCGAGATTCCGCGTCGCGAGAATGGCAAGATGGACTATCCGCAGGTCAAGCTGCTGCTCTCCGAACTGACCGGAGTCAAGCTCACTGCCTGATCCAGCTCCCTGCCGCGCCGCGCCACTGTCGGCGCGGCAGCCACGTGATGATTGCAAGGCCCGATGCAAACCGCCCCCGATCACAGCCGCCAGCGACTGCTCGCCGACGATGAACCCGCCGCGTATCAGGTCTGCTGCCCGGCGGGCGCCTCACCCTTCTTTCTGACCGCTGACCACGCCAGCCACCGGCTGCCGCGTGTGCTCGGCAGCCTCGGCCTGTGCGACAGTGATCGGCAACGCCACATCGGCTGGGACATCGGCGTGGCCGGCCTGGCCAAGCTGCTCTCTGCGCAGCTCGATGCCTGGCTGATCCTGCAGAACTACTCGCGGCTGGTGATCGACTGCAACCGGCCGCTCGACAGTCCGCAGTCGATCGTCACGCTGAGCGAAGAGACGCCGATCCCGGGCAATGTCGCTCTGTCGCCGGCCGAGATCGCCGCGCGCCAGAACGAGATCTTCATCCCCTACCATGACCGCATCCGCGCCGAACTCGATCTGCGCCAGCGACAGCGGCGCAGCACCATCCTGGTGGCGCTGCACAGCTTCACCCCCTGCTACCTCGGCGTGCAGCGACCGTGGCAGATCGGCCTGCTCTACCACCGCGACCCGCGCCTGGGCCGGCGGCTGATCGAGCTGCTGCGGCAGGAGCCGGGGCTGACGGTCGGTGACAACCAGCCCTACTTCATCAGCGACGGCAGCGACTATGGCATCCCGGTCCATGGCGAACAGCGCGGCATCGTCCATGTCGAGATCGAGATTCGCCAGGATCTGCTGGCCGATGCCGCCGGCCAGGCGCACTGGGCAGCGCTGCTGGCCCGGCTGCTGACGCAGCTTCAACCCGAATTCGATCACCCATCATCCTCCAAGGAGAGCGCCAATGAACGCCAATGAGACCTTGATTCGCCAATTCATCACTGCCTGGAGCCGTCTCGATGCCAAGGAGCTGGCCAGCTACTTCACCGAGGATGGCTGCTATCACAACATGCCGACCCAGCCGGTGTGCGGCCGGGAGAATGTCGAGAAGCTGATCGCCGGTTTTTCCAGCAGCTGGAAGAGCACCGAATGGGAGGTCCTGAACCTGATTTCCAGCGGCAATCTGGTGATGGCCGAGCGGGTCGACCGCGCGCAGACCAGCCAGGGTGATGTGGCACTCCCCTGCGTCGGCGTGTTCGAGATCGAGGCTGGCAAGATCAAGGTGTGGCGCGACTACTTCGACATGGCCACCTACGCCAACCAGCTCAAGGGTTGAGGAGACAGGCCGATGCGCGGCATGCGCCCTCCAATCGATGAAGCGCCCGAGTTGGAGAGTCAGTCGTCACGCTCGGACTGGGCCACCCTGCGCACGCTCTTCCCCTACCTGTGGCGCTACCGGCAGCGGGTGATTCTGGCGCTGCTCTGTCTGGTGCTGGCCAAGGTGGCCACCGTGTCGATTCCGCTGCTGCTCAAGCAGATCGTCGATGGCATGACGGCGAAGCCGGGCATCGCGGTGATGGTGCCACTTGGACTGATCCTGGCCTACGGTGCCGTGCGGCTGGCCTCGACCGCCTTCGTGCAGGTGCGCAACGCCATCTTCGCCAAGGTGGAGCAGGGCGCCATCCGCCAGGTGGCGCTGGAGATGTTCAACCACCTGCACCAGCTGAGCCTGCGCTTTCATCTCGATCGGCAGACCGGCGGCGTCTCGCGTGACATCGCGCGCGGGACGCGCGGCATCGGCTCGCTGCTCAGCTTCCTGCTGTTCAGCATCATCCCCACCCTGCTGGAGATCGCCCTGACCACTGCGATCTTCATGACCCTCTACGACTGGCGGTTCGTGTCGACGACGCTGGTCACCGTCGTCATCTATGTGGTCTTCACCATCGTCGTCACCAACTGGCGCACCCAGATACGGCGCACGATGAACGAGCTCGACTCCCGGGCCAATGTCGCCTCGATCGACTCGCTGCTCAACTATGAGACGGTCAAATATTTCGGCAACGAAACCTTTGAAGCGCAGCGCTACGACGCGGCGATGCAGCGGTGGGAGCAGGCGGCGATCAAGAATGAAAAATCGATGGGGGTGCTCAACAGCGGTCAGTCGGCGATCATTGCCGTCGGGGTCACCCTGCTGGTCTGGCTGGCCGCCGATGGCGTGGTCCAGGGCAGCATGACCCTCGGCGATCTGGTTGCGGTCAATGCGTTTCTGATTCAGCTCTACACGCCACTGAATGCGCTCGGCATGGCCTACCGGGAGATTCGTCAGGCATTGACCGACATGGAGAAGATGTTTGCGCTGCTGCGCGAAGAGGCCGAGGTGGGCGATGCAGCGGAGGCCCGGCCACTGGCCACCACGGCAGCGCGGGTCGACTTTGACGCCGTCGACTTCGGCTACGATCCGCGCCGGCCGATCCTGCGCAAGGTCACTTTTTCGATTCCGGCCGGCCAGCGGCTGGCGGTGGTCGGCAGTTCGGGGGCGGGCAAGTCGACGCTGGTGCGGCTGCTGTTCCGCTTTTATGACGTCAGTGGTGGCGCGGTGCGCATCGATGGCGTCGACATCCGGCAACTGACCCAGCAGAGCCTGCGCGCCCACATCGGCATCGTGCCGCAGGACACCGTGCTGTTCAACGACACCATCTACTACAACATCGCCTATGGCCGCCCGACGGCCAGCCGGGAGGAGGTGATCGCCGCAGCACGTTCGGCGCAGATCCATCACTTCATCGAACAGCTGCCCGATGGCTGGCAGACCCTGGTCGGCGAGCGCGGACTGAAGCTCTCCGGCGGCGAAAAGCAGCGGGTGGCGATCGCCCGGACCATTTTGAAGAATCCGCCGATCCTGATTTTCGACGAGGCGACCTCGGCGCTCGATTCACCCACCGAGCGGTCGATTCAGAGCGCGCTGGCCGAAATCGCCCGCAACCGGACCACGCTGATCATTGCCCATCGCCTGTCGACCGTGGTCGACGCCGATGAGATTCTGGTGCTGGAACAGGGTGAGGTCGTCGAGCGTGGCAGCCACGCGCAGTTGTTGGCGCAGGGCGGGGTCTACGCGCGGATGTGGCTGCTGCAACAGCACGAAACCGCAGCGGAACTGCGCCATGGCGGCGCTTTGGCCGAGACAGGCTGAGTCAGCTCGCGCTGTCGCAATCGCGCTCCGCCGCGCCACGCCAGGCGCTGAATGCGGCAGAGCGCTCGCTCTCATTCAGAAACAGCCGTTCACCCTGTTCACCCTCTTTGAAAACCGGCATCCCGAGCCGGTAGAGCGCGAGCTGCTGCTCGGCCTGCTGGCAGCGCCCTGCACGCACCGCAGCCTCCTGCCGTTGCCGCGCCAGGCGGGCGGCGTCAGCGGCGTGGTCGGCCTCCATGGCCCGCAGCAGTCGGACGATCTCCTGCTGCGGTGTCCGGGCCTCGCCCGGTGGTGCGGCAAATCGGGCGGAGGTGAGCTGCATGCGCTCTGACGGAGCGTCAGCGGGGGGGTGGTAACCAAAATGGGGTCTGCCTGCGGCATCACTCCAGCGGTAGACCCGATCGGCAGCCTGGAGCTGCATGGCGAACAACAGGGCGATGATGGCAATGATGAAGCGTGACATCTGCTTGGGACGGGGTGGGCGGAGAACCTTCCCGAAGCATAGTCAGCGGCCTGATCACGATGACGATGCTTCATTCACCTTCGTGAAGCAGCGCACATAAAAAAGAGGGGCGCAGTGCGCCCCTTAAGTCTCCCACTCGCCAAACCTGACCGGGCTCCTGCAAGCCCGGTGAACTGAACGGTTGCCTGAATCCTCTGTCAGTCGTCAGCGCTCAGAGCGCATCCTTGCCGGTTTCGCCGGTGCGGATCCGCAGGGCCTGCTCCAGATTGACGACGAAGATCTTGCCGTCGCCGATCTTGCCGGTGTTCGCGGCCTTGGCAATCACCTCGAGCGCCTGATCGAGCAGTTCGTCGGTGATGGCCACCTCGATCTTGACCTTGGGCAGAAAGTCGACGACATATTCTGCGCCACGGTAGAGCTCGGTATGGCCCTTTTGCCGGCCGAAACCCTTGACCTCGGTGACGGTGATTCCCTGAACGCCGATGTCGGAAAGCGCTTCGCGTACATCGTCCAGTTTGAAGGGCTTGATGATCGCAGTAACCATTTTCATGCAGTCAATCCTCTGAATTCGCGGTAACCATTCTTGATCCGGCCGGGCGGAGCGTACCGCCCGGCCGTCACTCTGTCAGCTCATATGATAGGCGGTCTCGCCATGTTCGTTGACGTCGAGCCCTTCGCGCTCCACATCCACCGGCACCCGCAGACCGATCATCAGGTCACTGATCTTGTAGGCGATGAAGGCAACCACGGCTGACCAGATGACGGTGACGCCCACGCCCTTGGCCTGAACCAGCAGCTGCGCACCGATGCTGCTGAAACCGGTCTGCGCCGTGACCCAGTCGGTGACGAAGCCGGGTCCACCCAAGGCCGGCGAGTTGAACACGCCAGTCAGCAACGCGCCCAGAATACCGCCAAGCGCGTGAACGCCAAAGACATCCAGCGAATCATCGACGTTCAGCATCCGTTTCAGGCCATTCACGCCCCACAGGCAGACCACGCCGGCAATCAGACCGATCGCGAAGGCGCCAGGGATGCCGACATTCCCGGCGGCCGGGGTGATGGCCACCAGTCCTGCGACCGCGCCCGAGGCAGCGCCCAGCATCGATGGCTTGCCCTTGGTGAGCCACTCGGCGAAGGTCCAGGAGAGCACCGCGCAGGCCGTGGCCAGGAAGGTGTTCATGAAGGCCAGTACGGCGGAGTTGTTGGCTTCGAGCGCCGAGCCGGCATTGAAGCCGAACCAGCCGGTCCACAGCAGCGCCGCGCCGATCATGGTCATGGTCAGGTTGTGCGGCTTCATCGCCTCGCGGCCATAGCCGGTCCGCTTGCCGACCATATAGGCACCGACCAGTCCGGCCACGCCTGCGTTGATGTGCACCACCGTGCCGCCGGCGAAATCAAGTGCACCCATCGCCCAGATGAAGCCGGCCTTGGCGTTCATGGCATCGACCACCGACGGATCGCTGTAGGCATCGGGCCCCATCCAGAACCAGACCATGTGCGCAACTGGAATGTAGGAGAAGGTGAACCAGAGCACCATGAACAGCAGCACGGCCGAGAAGCGGGTCCGCTCGGCAAAGGCGCCCACCACCAGACAGCAGGTGATGGCGGCGAAGGTGGCCTGGAAGGCGGCAAACAGCATCTCTGGGATGACGGTCGCCTTGCTGAAGGTGGCCGCCATCGCGAAGGTGCCGGTTGACGAATCGAACAGACCATTGAGAAAGAGCCGGCCAAAGCTGCCGAAGAAGGCATTGCCCTCGGTGAAGGCCAGACTGTAGCCGTAGATGCACCAGAGCACGGTGATCAGCGAGAAGACCACGAAAACCTGCATCAGTACCGACAGCATGTTCTTGGCGCGCACCATGCCGCCGTAAAACAGTGCCAGCGCGGGGACGCTCATCATCAGCACCAGCAGCGTCGACACCAGCATCCAGCTGACATCGCCCTTGTTGGGCACTGGCACGGCCGCTGCTGCCGCCGCGGCCGGGGCCTCGTCGGCAAAGCCGGAAACGGCAAGGCCTGCCGCCATCAGCAGGGCAAGACAGGAGACAATTTTTCTCATTGATTCAATCCTCCAAACGGTTCAGGTTCGACAGTGCGAGGCGCGCAGTGCCTCCGTATCCTGTCTGGGTTCTTGTGGATCCGATCCTGACGTCTTTGGGGGGCGCCGGACTCATTGCGGTGACCCCGTCCTTCTTCTCATGCCGCTGCTGAACCGGCCTGAACCGGCTCAGCAGCGACCACTCCGGTTACAGCGAGATCGGCAGCTTGTAGGCGATGACCAGCAGCGTGTCACCATCCAGCGAGCCATCATCGGGCTTGTCGACCACCGTGCTGGCGGTGAAGCTCAGCCGGTCGTTGTAGCTGTAGGTCAGATCCAGGTGGGTGTACTCACCGGCGCTGTTGGCGCTGTCGTCCGTGGTGCCGACCAGGGCGCTGAACTTGTCGATGGTCAGACCCAGGGTGAAGTACTGATAGTCGTTGCTGGCTGCCGTATTGGCGATGTTCTTGTACCACTTGAAGCTGGCGGGGCCATAGGAGAGTCCCAGCACGAACTCGGAGAGGTCGCCAAACGAATCATTGGCGGCATCGGACGGGTAGTTGTAGTTCCAGAGGCTGGCATCGATGCCGATGCCGGCATAGGTCGCCGCCCAGCCGGCATAGAGGTCATACTCCTGGCCACCATCCTGGGTCAAAGAGGGCGGTGACACAGTCGTATCCAGAACCGCCTGATTCGCCTCACTGGAGATCCAGGCACCCGCATAGAGGCCGCTGGCATCCTTGAAGGTCAGGTCACCGGCAAACTGCGGTGAGCCACCGCTGACATCCTGGCCACGCCAGAGGTAAATCGTGGAGAGACCGACATTGGCGGCCAGTTCGGCCGACGCGCTGTTCATCGCGGTGAGGCCAGCCATGGAGACCGCAGCAGTGGTTGCGATCGTCAGCAGGTTGCGTTTCTTCATCATCATTCAATCTCCTGTGGTGCGTGTAGGCGCAAGTACGACGAGAAGCGGCCCGAAGCACGCTTCATCGGCGGGTTCGCCACTGGAGCCATTCACATAACATGCCAGATTGAAAGGGGGCAAAACCGCTCAGGTTTGCCGCGATGCCCGGCATCGAGAAAGGATCATTGCCTCAACATGGTGCATTGATCCTGTTTTCCAAACCTGTTTTGGCGCACTCTGCGCGAAACAGGCGCATTGTTGCTTTGATGGTGTGCCGCTTTGGCCGATGTATACAACCAGTGCGTGGAATTGTGCACCCGACATGCTCGATCAGGTCGCAGCCCTGATCGCACCATTCTGGCGCAACCATCGGTCGCCTGGGGTCACCGATTTCGTGCAGCCGGACGCAGCAGGTTCGACAGAGCGGGGTTGGCTTTGGGGTTGCGTCGCAGCAGCAGGGCGATCTGACCCACCTGCTGCACCAGCGTACAACCGGTGGCGCCGATCAACGCGTCGATCAGCGATTGGCGTGCATGGCGATCGCCACTGATCACCTTGATCTTGATCAGTTCATGGTCGTCCAGCGCCCGTTCCAGCTCCTTCAGCACGCCCTCGCTCAGACCATGGTTGGCAATGGTGACGACCGGCTTCAATCCATGGCCGAGCGTGCGATACTGTTTTCGGTCGGCGGCGTTCAACACGGTTTTCTGTAGCTCCCTGGTGGAGTGATTGGTCATCGGCTGGGGTTGAAAAGCTGGCAATTGTAACCATCTCGATATCCTCTGACAGCCTTTGACCAGGAGCCCGGTGTGGCACGCAGCAGATCCAGTGGCCAATGGCTGCGGGAACATTTCGACGACCCTTACGTCAAGCAGGCGCAAAAGCTCGGCTACCGCTCGCGCGCCAGTTTCAAGCTGCTTGAGTTGGTCGAGAAGTACCGTCTGCTGCGTCGCGGCATGACGGTCATCGATCTGGGTGCTGCGCCGGGAGGCTGGAGCCAGGTGGCGATGCAGATGACGGGAGAGGAGGGCCGGGTGATTGCGATCGATCGGTTGCCGATGGAGCCGATTGGCGGGGTCGAGTTCATCGAGGGCGACTTCACCGAAGCGGCCGCCCTCGATCAGCTCAGAAGGGTGCTGGGCGGGCAGCCGGTCGATCTGGTGCTCTCCGACATGGCGCCCAACAGCAGCGGCAACCGGGCGGTGGATCAGCCCAGGGCCATGGAGCTGGCCGAGCTGGCGCTCGATTTCGCCCAGCAGGCGCTCACCCCGGGCGGGGCATTCATCGCCAAGCTGTTTCAGGGCGAGGGCTTTGACGGTTACCTCGGCAATTGCCGAACCACCTTTGAGCAGGTGCGCTGCGTCAAGCCCAAGGCCTCCCGGCCGCGCTCGCCGGAGGTCTATCTGGTTGGAACCGGCTTTCGCGGCCAGCGCCCTGTTTCTGGCTAAGGTGGAGGCTGTCGTTATAATGAAATCCAAAGCTGTTCGCGTGGTGCGTGCAGTGGTCCGTCAGTCATGAATGAAGCAGGCGGGCTCCGGGTTGGCAGGTGCCATCGCAGAGCCGGTCGATTATCCATCCAGTCGAGGACATTGCCTTGAACGATATGGCCAAGAACCTGATCCTCTGGTTGATCATCGCGGCCGTGTTGCTGACGGTGTTCAACAACTTCAGCATCCAGCCCGACATGCAGAAGGTGAGCTATTCGCAGTTCATCGAAGAGCTGAATCAGGACCGTGTCGCCCGCATCTCGATCAAGGGTGATGGCTACACCATCGTCGGGCAGCGCAAGAACAACGGCGGTCAGTTCGAAGTGACCCGGCCCAACATGCCCGATCTCAAGCTGATGGATGAGTTGCTCGAGCATGGTGTCGAGGTCGAAGGGCAGCAGCCGGAGCGGCAGAGCATCTGGATGCAGCTGCTGCTGGCCAGCTTCCCGATCCTGATCATCATCGCGGTCTTCATGTTCTTCATGCGGCAGATGCAGGGCGGCGCGGGCGGTCGTGGCGGCCCGATGAGCTTCGGCAAGAGCCGCGCCCGTCTGATGAGCGAAGACCAGATCAAGACCACCTTTGCCGACGTGGCCGGCGTCGATGAGGCCAAGGAGGATGTCAAGGAGCTGGTCGAATTCCTCAAGGATCCGGGCAAATTCCAGCGCCTGGGCGGCCGCATTCCTCGTGGCGTGCTGATGGTCGGTCAGCCCGGCACCGGCAAGACCCTCCTGGCCAAGGCGATCGCCGGCGAGGCCGGGGTGCCTTTCTTCAGCATCTCCGGCTCCGATTTCGTCGAGATGTTCGTCGGTGTCGGCGCATCGAGGGTGCGTGACATGTTCGAGCAGGCCAAGAAGCGCGCCCCCTGCATCATCTTCATCGATGAAATCGATGCCGTGGGCCGTCACCGCGGCGCCGGTCTCGGCGGTGGCCATGACGAGCGCGAACAGACACTCAACCAGTTGCTGGTCGAGATGGATGGCTTCGAGGGCAATGATGGCGTGATCGTCATCGCCGCCACCAACCGGCCCGATGTGCTCGACCCGGCGCTGCTGCGTCCCGGTCGCTTCGACCGGCAGGTGGTGGTCGGGCTGCCCGACATTCGCGGCCGCGAGCAGATTCTGAAGGTGCACATGCGCAAGGTGCCGCTGGGAGACGATGTCGACCCGGCAGTCATCGCCCGCGGCACACCGGGTTTTTCCGGCGCCGATCTGGCCAACCTGGTCAACGAGGCCGCACTCTTCTCCGCCCGTGCCGGCAAGCGCAAGGTGGACATGGATGAGTTCGAGCTGGCCAAGGACAAGATCATGATGGGCGCCGAGCGCAAATCGATGGTGATGTCCGAGAAAGAGAAGCTCAACACCGCCTACCACGAAGCCGGCCATGTGATCGTCGGCCGGCTGGTGCCGGAGCACGACCCGGTCTACAAGGTGAGCATCATCCCGCGCGGCCGGGCGCTCGGCGTCACCATGTTCCTGCCCGAAGAGGACCGCTACAGTCACAGCAAGCGCTCGATCATCAGCCAAATTTGCAGCCTGTTCGGCGGCCGGGTGGCCGAAGAGCTGATCCTCGGTCCCGATGGCGTCACCACTGGTGCGTCCAACGACATCCAGCGTGCCACCGACATCGCCAGAAGCCTGGTGACCCGCTGGGGGCTGTCGGAGAAACTGGGTCCGTTGATGTATGACGAAGACAGCACCGAAGTCTTTCTGGGTCGCAGCAGCGGCAGCCAGCAGCGTTCGATCTCGCCGGAAACCGCCCGCAAGATCGACGACGAGGTGCGCAGCATCATCGACAGCTGCTACGACAGGGCACGCACCCTCCTCACCGAGAACATCGACAAGCTGCATGCCATGGCCGAGGCCCTGATCAAATATGAGACCCTGAACCTCGAGCAGATCGACGACATCATGAGTGGTCGACCACCACGGGAACCCGAGAGCTGGCACAGCGACCGCGATGCCGCCCCGCCCAGGGCGAAATCCCCCGCCAGTGAAGAGAAATCGGGCAAGGGCTCGATCGGAGGCACGGCAGGCGAACATTGAGTCTGCGGTCGAACTGACCGAAACCGGTTTCGCGACGGCCCGAAACCGGTTTCGCTGTTTCTGGAACCAGGAGGATTTCGGCCCGATGGGCGCTACATCAAGGGTGATCGACTGCGCAGGGCGCCGGCTCGATCTGGCTGCACCCTGCGTCATGGGCATCCTCAACATCACGCCGGACTCCTTTTCGGACGGCGGCCGACTCTACCGCAGCAGCAGCGGCGTGCAACTCGATCCACTGCTCGCGACCGCGCAGCAGATGCTGGCCGAGGGGGCACAACTGCTCGACGTGGGTGGCGAATCGACCCGGCCCGGCGCCACCGAGGTGTCGCTGCAACAGGAGCTCGATCGGGTCATTCCGGTGGTCGAGCGGCTGACGGCGGAGTTCGACACCATCGTGTCGATCGATACCAGCCGTCCGGAATTGATGCGCGAGGCGGCCCGGCACGGCGCTGGCCTGATCAATGATGTGCGGGCGCTGCGTCAGCCGGGCGCTTTGGCGGCAGCGGTCGAACTGGAACTGCCGGTCTGTCTGATGCACATGCAGGGCGATCCGCAAACCATGCAGCAGGCGCCCGGCTACCAGGATGTGGTCGAAGAGGTACGGGTCTTTCTGGCGCAGCGGGTTGCGCAGTGTGAGGCAGCGGGTCTGCCGCGTTCACGGCTGATCATCGATCCGGGGTTCGGGTTCGGCAAAACGGTCGCACACAACCTAAGCTTGTTGCAGCACCTCGACCATCTGGCTGAACTCGACCTGCCGCTGCTGGTCGGGCTGTCGCGCAAGAGCATGATCGGCGCCATCCTCGACCGTCCGGTCGAGACGCGCCTGCATGGCACTCTGGCGGCCCAGGTGGTTGCGCTGGAGCGCGGCGCCAGACTGTTCCGGGTGCATGATGTCGCGCCGGCTGTCGATGCGCTGCGCGTGGCCTGGGCGATCTTCAACGAAAACGTGGACAGATGATGAGCAGACGTTATTTCGGTACCGATGGCATCCGGGGCCGGGTCGGCCAGCCGCCGATCACGGCGGAGTTCGTGCTGAAGCTCGGCTGGGCGGTGGGCCGGGTCTTCGCCCGGCAGCATCCCGACGCCAAGGTGCTGATCGGCAAGGACACCCGCATCTCCGGCTACATGTTCGAATCCGCCCTTGAAGCCGGACTGTCGGCGGCGGGCGTCGACATCGGGCTGCTCGGGCCGATGCCGACCCCGGCCATCGCCTACCTGACCCGCACCTTCAAGGCGCGCGCCGGCGTCGTGATCAGCGCCTCCCACAACCCCTACTACGACAATGGCATCAAATTTTTCTCCCGTCAGGGCACCAAGCTGCCCGATGAGGTCGAACTGGTCATCGAACAGCAGATCGATGAGCCGATGGTCACAGTCGCGCCGGACCAGTTGGGCAAGGCCTTTCGCATCAGTGACGCGGCTGGCCGCTATGTGGAGTTCTGCAAGAGCACCGTTCCGTCGGCGCTCGATTTCGACCGGCTGACGCTGGTGGTCGATTGTGCCCATGGTGCCACCTACCATGTCGCGACCGAAGTCTTCAGTGAGCTGGGCGCCCGGGTCATCGAGCTGGGCACCTCGCCCGATGGACTCAACATCAACCAGGGCTGCGGCTCGACCCATCCTGAGGCATTGCGACAGCGGGTCCTGAGCGAGGGGGCCGATCTCGGCATTGCCTTCGATGGCGACGGCGACCGGGTCATCATGGTCGACCACACCGGCGAGATCGTCGATGGCGATGAACTGCTCTACATCATCGCCGCCGATCAGGCCCGTTCGGGTCGCCTGATCGGCGGTGTCGTCGGCACCAAAATGAGCAACCTGGGGCTGGAGCTGGCGCTGGAGGAGCTCAGGATTCCATTCGCGCGCACCGATGTCGGTGACCGCTATGTGACGCAGGCACTCGGGGAGCGCGGCTGGCAACTCGGCGGCGAGAGCTCCGGTCACATCCTCTGTCTGGCGGCGACCACCACGGGCGATGGCATCGTCTCGGCGCTGCAGGTGCTGGCGGCGATGATCAGCTCCGATCGCACGCTGCATGAGATCAAGCAGGGCATGTGCAAGCTGCCGCAGGTGATGATCAATGTCCAGGTCGACGCCATGGTGGACCGACGGGCGCTCTGTGCCTCGGAGCCGATTCGCGCTGCCGAGCGTCAGATCATGCAGCGTCTGGCCGGGCGCGGCCGGCTGCTGCTGCGCCCCTCCGGCACCGAACCGCTGATCCGGGTGATGGTCGAGGGCGAAGATGCCGCGATGATCAGCCAGTTGGCGCAGGAGCTGGCGGCCTTGGTCGGAGGTTCCAATGGTTAACAGATGGCAGGTTGCTTGCCATGCACGATTGCACGGCGATAGAATCGCCCGCCCTGACGGCGTGGGGAGCGGCTGATGCGCCCGGTGCTGTTGGTGGCGAATTGGAAGATGCATGGCTCCCGCGCCAGCGTCGATGCGTTGGTGGGCCGGATTGTCGAGGGGGTCGTCCCTGACAGCGGTACCGAGATCGTGCTCTGCCCCCCGGCCCTCTACCTGTGGCGCCTCGAGCAGTTGCTGGCGAACAGCACCCTTCGACTCGGTGTGCAGAACATCCATGAAGAGGCGCAGGGCGCCTTCACCGGCGAGATATCGGCGCCGATGGTCAGGGAGTTTGGCTGTCGCTATGCCATCGTCGGCCACTCCGAGCGGCGCCAGCTGTACGCAGAGAGCGACGAGCTGGTGGCGCGCAAGAGCATGGCCGCACTGCGGCATGGGCTGAAGCCCATCGTCTGTGTCGGCGAAACCGTGACGGAGCGTGACGCGGGCCTGACCTTGAGCGTGGTGGAGCGGCAGCTCAAGGCCGTGCTGGAGCGGCTCGACAGCGAAGATGCAGCTCGCATCGTGGTCGCTTATGAGCCAGTCTGGGCCATCGGCACCGGCCGTTCCGCCTCGGCTGACGAGGCGCAGCAGGTGCACGGGTCGATTCGGCAGCAGTTGCTGGCGTGGACAGCTCGGGGGTGGGCGGTACCGCTTCTCTATGGCGGCAGCGTCAAGCCCGACAACAGCGCGCTGTTGCTGAGTCAGCCCGACATCGATGGCGTTCTGGTCGGCGGGGCATCGCTCGATGCAGAACAGTTTTTGGCGATTTGTACTACGGCGAAGCGGTGATGGAAACAATCATTCTGATCATTCATGTACTGTTGGGCGTAGCACTGGTGGCGCTGGTGCTGATCCAGCAGGGCAAGGGCGCCTCGATGGGCGCTTCGTTCGGTGCCGGCGCATCGCAGACGGTCTTTGGCAGCACCGGCGGCGGCAGCTTGCTGACCCGCATCACCACCGGGCTGGCGATGGCCTTCTTTGCCACCAGCATCAGCCTGGCCGTCATTGCCAAGAACAGGGCCGACGGCGAAGCCAACCCGCTGCATGGCTTGCCGGCGATCGAGCAGGGCCTGCCGAGCGCGACCGAAGGCGGCGAGATCCCCGCCCAAGGGCTGCTGCCGGACAGGAGCGCCACCGACTCTGCTGATGTCAAGCCGTCCGATGCTGCGCCAGTACCGGCCGGCGGTCAGTCCGAGGAGCTGCCAAAGGTAGAGACGGGGCCGAAGCAGTAGGGTATACTCGCCGTCCCTTCGCCGAAGTGGTGGAACTGGTAGACACGCTATCTTGAGGGGGTAGTGGGGGTAACCCCGTGGAGGTTCAAGTCCTCTCTTCGGCACCAATCGCTGGTTGACAATGCTGTTTGAGCAGATAGAATAATGTCCCTTACTGATGCGGGGTGGAGCAGCCTGGTAGCTCGTCGGGCTCATAACCCGAAGGTCGTTGGTTCAAATCCAGCCCCCGCTACCATCAAAAAGGCCCCGCATGGGGCTTTTTATTGATGGTTGATCAGTGAGTCTGTAACCCTGGTGCATGGCAGCCGGGGTGTGGTCAAAGGAGATTCGCAAGTGGGCCTATGGCCCATTTTTTATTTTCGTGAAAATTTGATTGAATTCGGCTCAACAGAGCTACACGGTATGGAGTGCGGTCCTGTCACGCAGATGAACCCCAAGACGCAGCAACTGTGGCAATTGATCGAACCGGCAGTGCAGGCGCTGGGCTGCGAGCTGTGGGGAATCGAGGATGGTGTGCACAGCAAGAGTGCCAGATTGAGAATCTACATCGATCGCCAGCCCGGGGGCGTCACCATCGAGGATTGCGAGCGGGTCAGCCGGCAGGTGGGCGCACTGCTGGATGTCTCCGAGATGATCGATGGGCAATACCATCTCGAGATCTCCTCGCCCGGCCTCGACCGCCCTCTCTACACGCTGGAGCAGTACCGCCGATTCATCGGCAGTCGGGTGAAGATCCGGCTGCGGACGCTGTTTGAGGGCCGGCGCAACTTCGACGGGAGATTGACCGGCATCGAGGGGGAAGACGTGGTGCTGATGATGGGAGAGCACGAATATCTTCTGCCGCTCTGCGCCATCGACAAGGCCCATATAGTCCCTGAGTTTGATTGAGCGAAGCGAGACAGTCGAATGAACAAAGAGATCTTGCTGGTGGTGGATGCGGTATCCCATGAAAAAGCGGTACCGCCGCACCTCATTTTTGAAGCGCTCGAGCTGGCGCTGGCCGCCGCGACCAAAAAGCGCTACGAGGATGAAGAGAGCGATATCCGGGTCGTGATCGATCAGAAAACCGGTGACTACCAGACTTTTCGTCGCTGGCAGGTGGTGGCTGATGACCAGGTTCCCGAACTGGGCACCGAGCTGACGCTGCAGGAGGCCCACGAAAAGAGCCCTGCCCTGCAGCCGGGCGATGTCTGGGAAGAGCAGGTCGAAAACACCCTGTTCGGGCGGATTGCTGCCCAGGCGGCCAAGCAGGTGATCGTGCAGAAGGTGCGCGAGGCCGAGCGCGGGCAGATCTCGGCGCAGTACCTGCATCGCGTCGGCCAACTGGTCAATGGTCAGGTCAAGAAGGTGACCCGCGACCACATCATCGTCGATCTGGGCAACAACGCCGAGGCGCTGCTGAGCCGTGATCAGGCCATCCCGCGTGAAAGCTTCCGCATGGGTGATCGGGTCCGCAGCGTGCTGACCGACGTGAAACCGGAGCTGCGCGGACCGCAACTGATTCTGAGCCGCACCGATCCGCGCATGCTGATCGAGCTGTTCCGGCTGGAGGTGCCCGAGATCTCCGAGCAGATCATCGAGATCAAGGGGGCGGCCCGCGACCCGGGTGCCCGTGCCAAGATCGCGGTCAAGACCAACGACCGCCGGATCGACCCGGTCGGCGCCTGCGTCGGCATGCGCGGTTCGCGGGTGCAGGCGGTCTCCAACGAACTGGGTGGCGAGCGAATCGACATCGTGCTGTGGGATGACAACCAGGCGCAGTTCGTCATCAATGCGATGGCACCGGCCGAAGTGGTGTCGATCGTCATGGATGAAGATGCCCACACCATGGAGATCGCCGTGGCCGAGGAGAACCTGGCGCAGGCCATCGGCCGGGGCGGGCAGAACATCCGCCTGGCTTCCGAGCTGACTGGCTGGGAAATCAACGTCATGAGCGAGCAGGCCGCCATCGAAAAGCAGGAGCAGGAGTCGGTCGGCCTGCTGCAGAAATTCGTCACGCTGCTGGATGTCGACGAAGAGGTGGCCGCCGTGCTGATCGAGGCCGGATTCTCCACGCTGGAGGAGATTGCCTATGTGCCGCTCGATGAGCTGCTCTCCATCGAGGGTTTTGACGAAGAGATCGCCGAAGAGCTGCGCAACCGGGCCAAGGATGTGCTGCTGACCCAGGCCATCGCCAACGAAGAGAAGCTGGACGAGGTCGAGCCCGCGCAGGATCTTCTCGAAGTAGAGGGCATGGATCCGTCACTGGCGGCACTGCTGGCACGGCGTGGCATCGTCACCCGCGAGGATCTGGCCGAGCAGTCGGTCGATGACCTCCTCGAGATGGAAGAGATGGATGAAGAGCGGGCTGGACGACTGATTCTGGCAGCGCGGGCGCACTGGTTTGCGACGAATGAATAACCATCAGACGATTCTGGGATCGGTCGAGAGAGGGGGGTACCCATGGCAGATGTGACCGTCAGGCAACTTGCCGAAGTGGTCGGCGCACCAGTTGATCGTCTGCTCAAACAGATGCATGAGGCGGGTCTGTCACAAACCGGCGTCGATGATCTGGTCTCCGACGAGGAGAAGCAGAAGCTCTTGAGCCACCTGCGCCGCAGCCATGGCGAGAGCGGTGGCGAGACCAGAAAGATCACCCTGCAGCGCAAGGAGGTCAGCACGCTCAAGCTGGCGACCGGACAGGGGCGGGGCAAGACCATCAATGTCGAGGTGCGCAAGAAGAAGGTCTATGCCCGGCGCGATGCGGCAGAAGAGACGCAGCCCGTTCCGTCCGCTCCACCACCCGTGGCGCAGCATGAAGTCGTGCCTCCGGCGCCTGCCGAAGAGCGCTCGGCCCGCGAGCGAATCGCCGAGGAGGTGCAGCGCAAGAAGCAGGAAGAGGAGCGTTTGCGGCTGATCGAAGAGTCTCGGCAGCGTGAGCGCGAGGAGGAGGCACGCAAAGAGGCCGAAGCGCTGCGGGCCCGTGAAGCGGAGCGCGCCGCGTCGACCACGACCGAGACCGACGCCGCGGGGGTCAAGCCGGAACAGCCTGCCCAGCCAATCAAGACCGACGCAGAAGCCGCCGCCGCGCGTGCCAAGACCAAGCCGGTCGAGGTCAAGGATGAGCGCGCGCGTCCACGCAGCAAGGTCAAGGAGAAAGAGAAGCCAGCGGCACAGATCAAGGGTGCGCGTGGCACGCTCAGTTTCGATGAAGACGACCGCGCCGGTTTTCGGCGTGGCGGCAAGAAGATCCCCGGCAAAAATGGCCGGGGCAGGTTTGCACAGCACGCCTTCGCCAAACCCACCGAGACCCTGACGCGTGAGGTGGGGATTCCACCCACCATCACCGTGGCCGATCTGGCGCAAAAGATGTCGATCAAGGCTGGCGAGCTGATCAAGGTGATGATGAAGATGGGCACGATGGCCACCATCAACCAGGTGATCGATCAGGATGTCGCGGCGATTGTGGCCGAAGAGCTGGGCCACAAGGTGAAGCTGCTCAGCGACAGCGCCCTCGAGGATGAGTTGACGGCGTCACTCTCGATCGAAGGTGAAGCAGTCACCCGTGCGCCGGTGGTGACGGTGATGGGCCATGTCGACCATGGCAAGACCTCGCTGCTCGACCACATCCGCAAGACACGGGTGGCCAGCGGCGAAGCGGGCGGCATCACCCAGCACATCGGTGCCTACCACGTCGAGACCGCACGCGGCATGGTCACCTTTCTCGATACGCCGGGCCATGCTGCCTTTACCGCGATGCGGGCGCGTGGCGCCAAGCTGACCGATATCGTCGTGCTGGTGGTGGCGGCGGACGATGGTGTGATGCCGCAGACCGAAGAGGCGATTCAGCATGCCCGCGCTGCCGAGGTGCCGATCGTGGTGGCCATCACCAAGGTCGACAAGGCCACCGCCGATCCGGAGCGGGTGCAGAATGAGCTGGTGCGCCATGGCGTCATTCCGGAGGAGTGGGGCGGCGACACCCAGTTCGTGCAGGTGTCGGCGCACACCGGACAAGGCATCGATGAGCTGCTCGAAGCACTGCTGCTGCAGTCCGAGATCCTCGAACTGACTGCGGTGCCGAGCGCGCCGGGTCGCGGTGTGGTGGTCGAATCCCGGCTGGACAAGGGCCGCGGTTCGGTGGTCACCATGCTGGTGCAGAACGGCACCCTGCGCAAGGGCGACATGGTGCTGGCCGGCCCCTACTACGGCCGGGTGCGCGCGATGATGGACGAAGCCGGTCGACCGACCGAGGCGGCGGGTCCTTCGCTGCCGGTGGAGGTGCTCGGCTTCGATGGCACGCCCGATGCCGGCGAGAGCTTCGTGGTGGTCAGCGACGAGAAAAAGGCACGGGAAGTGGCACTGTTCCGCCAGGGCAAGTACCGCGAAGTGAAGCTCAGTCGCCAGCCGGCCATGCCGCGCATGGAGGAGATGTTCGAAAGCCTGCAGGCCGGCGAGGTGAAGACGCTCAACGTGGTGCTGAAGGCCGACGTGCGCGGTTCGCTGGAGGCGATTCAGAGCGCCCTGGCCGACATCGGCACCGACGAGGTACAGGTCAGGGTGATCAGCGGTGGTGTCGGCGGCATCAGCGAGACCGATGCCACGCTGGCGCTGGCCTCGAAGGCGGTGCTGTTCGGCTTCAATGTCCGGGCCGATGCCAAGGCACGCAAGATCATCGAGGAGGGCGGCGTCGACCTGCGCTACTACAGTGTGATCTATGACCTGCTCGATGATGTGCGTCAGGCACTGGCCGGCATGCTGGCACCGCGGTTCCGCGAGCAGATCCTCGGCGTGGCCGAGGTGCGCGAAGTCTTCCACTCGCCCAAATTCGGCCAGATTGCCGGCTGCATGGTGATCGAGGGGGTGGTCCACCGCAACAAACCGATTCGGGTGTTGCGCGACCGGGTGGTGATCTACGAAGGCGAACTGGAGTCGTTGCGTCGGTTCAAGGAGGATGCCAGCGAGGTGCGCAGTGGCACCGAGTGCGGCATCGGGGTGAAGAACTACAACGACGTGCGGGCGGGTGATCTGATCGAAGTCTATGAAAAACATCAAATCGCACCCACGCTGTAACGGCCGGGGCGAGTGAGGCTGGACCATGCCGCGTGAGTTTTCTCGCACCGATCGGGTGGCCGACTTCATCAAGCGGGAGTTGGCGCTGCAGATCCAGAACGAGATGCGCGACCCGCGTGCCCGTTTCGTGACGGTCACCGATGTCGAGGTCAGCCGCGATCTGGCCCATGCCAACGTCCATGTGACCGTGGTCGACCAGCCCAGCCCGCAGGCACGGCAGGAGATTCTGCAGGCGCTGCGTGGCGCGGCCGGTTTTCTGCGTGGCCGGCTCTCCAAAGTCAGCCAGATGCGCACGACGCCGGAGTTGCACTTCTTTTATGACGAGAGCAGCGAGCGGGGCGCGCACCTGTCGCGGCTGATCGACCAGGCCATCGCACAAGACCGCACGCATGGGGCGAAGGAGTGAACAGAGCAGTGGGACGACAGCGCAAGGCACGTGGCCGGCAGGTCGATGGCATCCTGCTGCTCGACAAACCCGCCGGCATCACCTCGAACCAGGCGCTGCAGCGGGCCAAGGCGATCTGCGGCGTGGCCAAGGCCGGACACACCGGCAGCCTCGATCCGCTGGCCACCGGCGTGCTGCCGCTCTGCTTCGGCGAGGCGACCAAGTTCTCGCACTATCTGCTCAATGCCGACAAGCGTTACCAGGTCACCCTCAAGCTGGGGGCGCGCACCACCACCGGCGATGTCGATGGCGAGGTGATCGAGACCTTCGCACCGCTGCAGCTGACGCAGGAGCGCGTGCTGTCGGCCCTGTCGCACTTTCGCGGAGAGATCGAGCAGATTCCGTCGATGTACTCGGCGCTCAAACATCAGGGCAAGCCACTCTACGAGCTGGCCCGTGCCGGCATCGAGGTCGAACGGCCGCCACGGCGGGTGACCATCCATGCGCTCGAACTGCTGCGGCTGGGCGAGGATGAGATCGAACTCGACGTGCGCTGCAGCAAGGGCACCTACATCCGCACGCTGGCCGAGGATCTCGGCAAGGCCCTGGGCAGTGGCGCCCATGTGGTGCAGTTGCGGCGGATCGAGGCCGGTCCCTACGAGATTTCGCAGACGGTGACCCTCGATGCGCTGGCGGAACTGCGCGAACAGGGGGGTTACCCGGCGCTGGATGCATTGCTGCTGCCGGCCAGCAGCAGCGTCAGTGATTTCCCGCAGGTGAAGCTGAACGAGACCACGCTCTATTACTTCAGGCAGGGGCAGCCGATAATGGCACCGCAACTGCCGAGCAGTGGCTGGGTGCGCATCGTCGATGGTGCGGGCAGCTTCATCGGCGTGGGTGAAATTCTGGATGATGGCCGGCTGGCACCGCGACGACTGGTCGCGAGCCACTGACCGCTGTCCACAATGGGGCCGAAGGCTGCAGATATGCGCGGTGTTCGGCCAAGCAGTGATGGATCCGAGTCCATCAACAGGCATATTCCACAATCAGGAGTCATGAGATGTCGATGAGTGCAGAAGAAAAGGCAGCAGTGGTCAAGCAGTACCAGCGCAGTGAGGGCGACACCGGTTCCGTCGAGGTGCAGGTTGCATTGCTGACCGCCAACATCCAGAAGCTGCAACCCCATTTCGAACAGAACAAGAAGGACCACCACTCCCGCCGTGGTCTGATTCGCATGGTCAACCAGCGCCGCAAGCTGCTCGACTACCTGAAGCGCACCGACAACGCGCGCTACACCCAATTGATCGCCCGACTTGGCCTGCGTCGCTGATCGATGCACGCCCAGCTCCGGCTCTTGCAATCCATTAAGGAATGATTCGGTGAATCCAATCAGAAAAAGCTTCAGGTATGGTCAACATACCGTCACGCTCGAAACCGGCAGAATTGCCCGGCAGGCCACCGCCGCCGTACTGGTCAGCGTGGATGAGACCACCGTGCTGGTCACGGTGGTCGGTGATCGAAAGGTCGTGCCGAACCGGGACTTCTTTCCGCTCACCGTGAACTATCAGGAAAAAACCTACGCGGCCGGCAAGATTCCGGGCGGCTTCTTCAAGCGCGAGGCGCGGCCGAGCGAGAAGGAGACACTGACCTCACGGCTGATCGACCGTCCGCTGCGGCCGCTCTTTCCCAAGGGCTTCATGCAGGAGGTGCAGGTGGTCTGCACCGTGATGTCGGTCGACAAGGTCAATGACCCGGACATCGCGGCGATGATCGGCGCTTCGGCGGCGGTTGCGCTCTCCGGCATCCCCTTCGATGGCCCGATCGGCGCGGCCCGGGTCGGTTTCGATCCGCAGGCGGGCTACCTGCTCAACCCCTCCTATGCCGAGCTGGAAAAATCGGCGCTCGACATGGTGGTGGCCGGCACCAAGGATGCCGTGCTGATGGTCGAATCGGAGGCCAAGGAGCTGCCGGAAGACCTGATGCTGGGCGCGGTGCTCTACGCCCACCAGGAGATGCAGGTGGTGATCATGGCGATCGAAGAGCTGGTGCGCGAGGCGGGCAAGCCGCGCTGGGAGTGGCAGCCGCCCGCCATCAACGAACCGCTCTACGCCGCACTGCAGGCCGCCTTCGCCGACGAGGTGGCGGCCGCCTATCGTATCACCGACAAGAGCCAGCGCCGCGACCGGCTCGGTCAACTGCGCGAGCGGGCCATCGAGGCGCTGATCGTCAGTGAGCAGTTCGCGCCGGCGACGGCGGCCGAGCTGAATGGTCTGTTCGCCAGGCTGGAGAAGAAGATCGTCCGCGCCTCGATCGTGCGCGGCGAACCGCGCATCGATGGCCGTGACAACCACACCGTGCGGCCGCTGTTCGTCGAGACCGGTGTGCTGCCGAAGACCCACGGTTCATCCCTGTTCACCCGTGGCGAGACCCAGGCGCTGGTGGTGGCGACGCTTGGTTCGATCCGCGATGGCGCGACCATCGACGCCCTCGAGGGCAGCTACCGCGACAACTTCATGCTGCATTACAACTTCCCGCCCTACAGCGTCGGTGAGGTGGGGATGATGGGCAGCCCGAAACGGCGCGAGATCGGCCATGGCCGGCTGGCGCGGCGCGGTATCGAGGTGGTGTTGCCGACTCTCGAGGAGTTCCCCTACACCATCCGTGTGGTGTCGGAGATCACCGAATCCAACGGTTCCAGCTCGATGGCCACGGTCTGCGGCGCCTCGCTGGCGCTGATGGATGCCGGGGTGCCGATCTCCGCGCCGGTGGCCGGGATCGCCATGGGGCTGATCAAGGAAGAGAACGGCTTTGCCGTGCTGACCGACATCCTCGGCGACGAGGACCACCTCGGCGACATGGACTTCAAGGTGGCCGGCACCCTGCGTGGCGTCACTGCCCTGCAGATGGACATCAAGATCAAAGGGATCACCGAGGAGATCATGGATGTGGCGCTGCAGCAGGCCAATGCCGCGCGGCAGCACATCCTCGGCGAGATGAACAAGGTGATCGCCCGCCCGCGTGCCGAGGTCTCGGAACTGGCGCCGTCGATGAAGGTGATCAAGGTCGACCCCGACAAGATCCGCGACATCATCGGCAAGGGCGGGGTCACCATCCGCGCCATCACCGAGGAGACCGGCAGCAACATCGACATCGAGGATGATGGCTCGGTGCGCATCTATGCCGAAACCAAGAGCGCCCTCGATGCGGCGATCGACCGCATTCGCGCCATCACCGACGAACCGGAGATAGGCCGGATCTACACCGGCATCGTGGTGCGCATCGTCGACTTCGGCGCCTTCGTCAACTTCATGCCGGGGCGCGATGGTCTGGTGCACATCTCCCAGATCACCGATCAGCGGGTCGAGAGCGTCGGCGACTACCTGAAGGTGGGTGACGAGGTGCAGGTCAAGGTGCTCGATGTCGACAACCGTGGCCGGATCAAGCTCAGCATCAAGGAGGCGGCTGCCGGTCAGGATTGACACCTGCGGCAACCGGAGCGATCGAAGAGGCCAACCCCTGCGGGTTGGCCTCTTCGCATTGGGGCTCAGTCTGCCGCCACCACCATCACCGGCGCCGCAGCGGCCTGCAGCAGCCGCTCCATCTGCTGTGGCGGCACCTTGTCGTTGCGGTTCGACAGCAACAGAAAGCGAATCGCCCGGCTGCGCAGACGCTGGCAGAGTTCGTCGAAATCGCCGGAGTGCCACGGCTCGATTCGAGGGTCGATTCCTTCGGCCGCCAACAGGGCACGCACCCGCTGTTCCAGTTGCCGGGCCTGCTCGGGCTGTTCGGCCAGGATGATCACCACCGGCCGGCGGCCGCGGCGCACCAGCGGTTTGACCGCATCGAGCACCGCCTCGGCATCGTGCCGGGTGACGATGGCCACCACCTCTTCACCGCGCAGCGGGCTGCTGGGCAGCCAGATGCTGGGGTGAAGAATGGCCTGTGGCGGCAGGCTGGCCTCCCACTGCCGCCACAGGCTGCTGCCGGCACAGAGCAGGGTGTCGGTGTGCAGTTGCTCGAACAGCGCCAGCCCGGTTTCATCGCGCAGGTGGCTGAAGCTGCATTTGATCTGCCAGCGCTCGGCACTGGCGCTGAGTCCCTGTTCGATGCGCTGCCGGTGCAGCCGCAGCTCCCGTCCCAGGTCATTGTCGCACGGCTCGACCGGCGCGGCGGCATGGTGGAGCACACGGCGGCACCAGGGGAGTTTGAGCACTTCCAGCAGCCGCTGCTCCTCGATCCGCCACACCGCCAGCTCGACTTCCAGCATTGCCGCCAGCTCGGCGGCGGCATCGAGCAGCGGCAGGCTGGGTGGCGACAGATCGATGGCGAACAGCAGCGTGCGCGGCCGCTGGCGGTTCATGGCCCGGCTCCATCGTCGGCCTCATCGGCCTCGGCATCCGCTTGCGGCTTGCGCTGCAACTGTTGGGCGAAGCGATTCAGCCGCGCCTCGACACGGCCATTGACCGAGTCGGCAGGGTAACGGCCCTCGGCATCACGCTGACCTGCCGCGACGCCGGTCAGCAGCGCGATGCCCTGGTCGATGGTCTCGACCGCGAAGATCTTGAACTGCCCGTTGCGGCAGGCATCGACCACCTCCTGCCGCAGCATCAGATGCTGGACGTTGCTGGCCGGGATCAGCACCCCCTGCTCGCTGGTCAGGCCGCGCGCGCGGCAGATGTCGAAGAAGCCTTCGATCTTCTCGTTGACACCGCCGATCGCCTGCACCCGGCCGAACTGGTCGACCGAGCCGGTGACGGCCCAGGATTGCCTGATCGGCAGCTCGGCCAGCGCCGACAGCAGCGCATAGAGTTCGGTCGATGAGGCGCTGTCGCCGTCGACGCCGCCATAGGACTGCTCGAACACCAGGCTGGCGGAGAGCGACAGCGGGCCATCGAGTCCATACTGCGCAGCAAGGTAGCTGGAGAGAATCAGCACCCCCTTGGAGTGGAGCGACCCGCCCAGTTCGACCTTGCGTTCGATGTCGAGCACGCCGCCGCTGCCGGGGCGGACGCGGGCGGTGATGCGACTGGGATGGCCGAAGAGGAAGTTGCCGAAGCTGAGCACCGCCAGGCCATTGATCTGGCCGACCCGCTGGCCACTGCAATCGATGCGGACGGTGTCGCGCAGAATCTGCTCCTGCAGGCGGCCGCGCAGCCGGTCGGCGCGGTTGATCTGGGCGGTGATGGCACGCTCGACCGCCGCTGCCGACACGGCACTGCTGCCCTGCTGGCGGGCACAGTGGTCGGCCTCGACCATCAGGCCATGCAGCAGATCCTGCCGGATCGAGATGCGCTGGCTGTCTTCGATGGCCCGCGACCCCTGTTCGATGATCCGCGCCACCGCCGCCGCCTCGAACGGCAGCATCGCCTCGTCGCCGGCGATGCGGGCGATCTGTGCGGCGATGGCGCGTTCACTGTCCGGGCTGCGTTCGAGGTCGTCATCGAAATCGGCCATCACCTTGAACAGTTCCAGAAACTCCGGGTCGTACTGCGACAGCAGCGTGAACAGCAGCGGCTCACCCACCAGAACCACCTTCAGGTCGAGCGGAATCGGTTCCGGCTCCAGCGTCACCGTGCTGCTCAGCCCCAGCGCGCGGTCGAGCGACTCGATGCGGATCTCGCCGGCACGCAGGCTGCGCTTGAGACCCTCCCAGGCCAGCGGCTGGGTCAGCACCTTGGCGGCATCGAGCATCAGGTAGCCGCCATTGGCCTGATGCAGCGCGCCGGGGCGAATCAGTGTCAGGTCGGTGGAGAGCATCCCGTACTGCGCCCTGTATTCGACCCGGCCGATCAGGTTGGGCTGGGAGGGGAGGTCGCAGTAGACCACCGGAGCGCCACCCCCATTGTCATGCGACACCAGCAGGTTGACCTGATAGCGGGTGAAGGTGGGCTGGGGCGCAAAGGGGTTGTTCGCCGTCTCCTCTTCACCGCCACCGAGAAACTCCTGTGCGTTGTCGACGACGTCGTCCTGCACGGCATCGAGATGGCGCAGCACGGCCGGCAGCGTGGCAAAGCGCTGCTTCAACTCGCCGATCAGCAGCCCGACGGCCGAGAGGGTCACCGCCTGATTCAGCGCCTTGATGCGGTTGCGCATCTCCCGTTCCCAGACCGGAAACTGTGCCAGCGCATCCTGCAGCCGCTTCTGCAGGGCGGTGATGCGCTCCTCATAACGGTCGCGCAGCTCCTGTGGCAGTTGATGAAACTCATCCGGCTTGATCATCTCGCCATTGCGCACCGGCACGAAGGCAAAGCCGGTCGGCAGCGTGATCAACAGTGCATCCTCGGCCTTGGCCTCTTCACGCAACTGCTCGATCACCGCCTCGCGCCGCTCCATCGCCTCCTGCTCGATCACCTGCCGGCGGGCGCGGTACTCGTCGCTCTCGAAGGCGGTGCGGATCGCGCTGTGCAGATCCTCCACCAGTTGCGTCATCGCATCGCGCAGCTGCACTCCCATGCCACAGGGCAGCTTGAGCCAGATCGGCTTGTTGGGCTGGGCAAAGTTGTGCACATGGCAGGTGTCACCCGGCACCGCTTCGGTCGCCGCGCGCCGCTTCAGCATCTGCTCGATCATCGCGTGACGCCCGGAACCGGGAGTCCCGAGCGCGAAGATGTTGTAACCGGGCCGTTTGACATCGAGCGCGAAGGCCATCGCCTCGATGGCGCGCTGCTGGCCCAGCGGGGCGCCGGACGGCCGCAGTTCGGCGGTGGTGGCGAAGCCGAGTCCGGCCGGATCACAGCGACGGAACAGCTGCTCGGCAGAGAGTGCGACGGGAAGGGAAAGCGAATCGGACATCACGGCCATTCCTGTTGTTGCTGTCAGACAACACTGCGCCGCAGCGGAAGAGATGAGCGCTGGAGATTGCCACCGACTGCCCGCCGCGACGGGGCAGTCGGCACCTCCGGTCTATTGGAATGAAAGGCAGCGCACCGCTCACTGCGCGGCGGGCGCGGATGCGGCACCCGGCTCACCGCCCTGGACCTGCAGCAGCTCCATGTCGAAGCGCAGCACGGCATTGGGACCGATCTTGCGGCCAGCGCCCTGGTCGCCATAGGCCAGCTCGGCGGGAATGACCACCTCCCACTGGTCACCCTCTTTCATCTTCTGCAGCACCTCGGTCCAGCCCGGAATCAGCCCGCGAACCGGGAAGGTGGCCGGCGCGCCCCGCTTGCGGGAGCTGTCGAATTCGGTGCCATCGAGCAGGCTGCCACGGTAGTGTACGACGACACTGTCCTCCAGGGTCGGGCTCTTGCCACTGCCCTGCTTGATCACCTTGTACTGGATGCCGCTGGGCAGGGTGGTGACGCCACTCTCCTTGCCATGGCTCTTGAGGAAGGCTTCGCCCTCGCTGCTGTTCTTCTTCGCGGCACTCTCGCGCGCCTGCTGATCGGCCGTCGCCTTCTTGCTGCTCCAGTCGGCGAAGATCTTCTGCATCTCCTCCTCGCTCAGTGCCGGCTTGGTGCCATCGAGGCCATGGCGCAGGCCGGCGGTGAGTGCCTCCATGTCGAGGTTGGTGAAGTCATCACGCAACCGGTTGCCCAGGCTGATGCCGACGGAGTAGCTCAACTTTCTGGCATCGCTGTCCAGATTGGGTCCCTTGGCAGCCGTGGGCGCAGCCAGCGCCGCCGTGGTCAGGCAGAACCCCAATATCAGACCCAGCGGCTGATGTACCCTGGCCATCTTCACCATGAATGATTCCTCGAAGGATTGAAAAAAACGCATTGAAAAGGCGTGGTCAAGCGAGTGAAGGGCCATTCTACCCGCTAATGCAGAGTTGCGTATTCACGACGGTGGCGCTCCGTTTTGCAGCGAAGGCGTGGGGTCCGCCAGCACCCGCAGCCGCAATGCCGCCAGCAGCGGCTCGATCGGTGCCGGATCGACCGGCGCCAGCCAGTGCAGATAGCCATGCAGGTTGTCGACCGCAGTGATCGGCACGGCCAGCGGCCGCAACCGCTGTAACCGGCGCAGCTCCAGCCGCTCGGCAGTCAGCTCGACCCGACCGATCTGCCGTCTGAGCGGCGCCTCGTCCTGCTGGTCGAGGCTGCGTCGCATCTGCCGCAGCGGTTCGATGAGCTGGCGGCGCAGCCGGCCGGTGTCGGCCTCGGCCCGATCGAGCAGCGCTGGCGTCGCCTGCCGGCCCTGCGCTTCGAGCCAGAGCAGCCAGAGCAGCCAGTTGACCGACAGCCCATGCATATCCTGCAACTGCAGGCAGTGCTGCCGCACCTGCGGCCGGGCATAACGGTCGACGGCGAAGCGCCAGAGTGAAAGGGTCGTGCTCATCGGCGCCCGCGAGGCTCGTCTGCGAAACAGGAGTGGCGTGGGCAGATGATACAATCCCGCAGCGACACCGCCCTCTTTTTCAGTGATGCGAGCCGACATGACGCTTTTCAACAGCAAGGGCTGGATGCCGGAGAGCACCCTTTCGGCCACGGATGTCACCGCAGTCGATTTTGCCGCGCTGCCACCGATCCTGCGCACGCTGCTGGTCACCGACGGCACGGTGACCAAGACCCTCGAAGCCTATTTCTGGGAGCCGATCCGGATCGAACAGCAGCAGCAACAGCCGGTACGGAGCAGCACGCCGATGCCGCTGCTGGAAGTGGCTGCCGGTGAGCCGCTGTGGCGGCGGCAGGTGCGGCTGCTGGGGGCCCACAGCGGACGTTGCTATGCGCTGGGGCTCTCCTTCCTGCGGCTCGACGTGCTGCCGGAGCCACTGCAGCAGGCGCTGCGCGCAGGGCGGCTCGGCATCGGGGAACTGCTGCGCGAGAGCACGCTGGAGAGCTACCGGCGCATCGTCTCGATCGGCCATGTCGCGGCCGATCACCCGGCCGACCCCGGTCCCGGCCAGTGGATCGAGCGCACCTACCTGATCCAGACCGGCGGCCGGCCGGCCATCCAGGTGACCGAGCTGTTTCCGCTGGCGCTCTATCGGTCACTCGCCAACTGAGCACAGCCGCTGTTCAAGGAGCGTGCGATGTCGATCCGCAATCTCGATGCACTGTTCAAACCGCGTTCGATCGCGCTGATCGGTGCCAGCAACGAAGCCGCCAAGGTCGGGCGGGTCATTGCCGACAACCTCTTCAACGGTGGCTTCAGTGGACCGATCATGCCGGTCAACCCGCACCATCCGGTGGTGCGGGGCGTGATCAGCTATGCCGATGTCGCCAGCCTGCCCCACACGCCCGATCTGGCGGTGGTGGCCACGCCGGCAGCGACGATCCCGGCCCTGGCCGCCGAACTGGCGGCGCGTGGCACCCGCGCGCTGGTGGTGATCTCGACCGGTTTCGGTGGTGCGGCCGGCTCGCCCGGCGCCCAGCTCAAGCAGGCGCTGCTCGACGCCGCGCGACCGCACTGCATGCGCATCGTCGGGCCCAACTGCCTCGGGCTGCTGGTGCCGGGCAGCGGCCTCAACGCCAGCTTCGCCCACATGAATGCGCGGCCGGGCCGGCTGGCCTTTCTGACCCAGTCGGGCGCCATCGTCACCTCGCTGCTCGACTGGGCCGCCGTGCGTGGCATCGGCTTTTCGCACCTGGTCTCGCTGGGCGAGATGGCCGATGTCGATTTCGGTGACCTGCTCGATTACCTCGCCAACGACCCCGACACCGACGCGATCCTGCTCTACATCGAGGCCGTCACCGCCCCGCGCAAGTTCATCTCGGCGGCGCGCGCGGCCGCGCGGCTCAAGCCGCTGATCGTCGTGAAGGGTGGGCGCCATGCCGAGGGCGCACGCGCGGCGGCCTCGCACACTGGCGCGATGGCCGGCGATGATGCGGTCTACGAGGCGATCTTTCGCCGCACCGGCATGTTGCGGGTCGATGACCTGGAAGCGCTGTTCGGCGCTGCCGAGATCGTGGCGATGTCGCCACGGATCACCGGCGACCGGCTGGCGATCCTCACCAATGGTGGCGGCATGGGGGTGCTGGCGACCGATGCGCTGATGGATGCCGGCGGCACACTGGCCGAGCTGGCACCCGCGACGCTGGCCGCGCTCGATCAGCTGCTGCCGGCCAGTTGGTCACGGAGCAACCCGGTCGACATCATCGGCGACGCACCGGGCAGTCGTTATGCCGCGGCCTACCAGGCGCTGGCTGCCGACCCCGGCATCGATGCGCTCTTGGCGCTGAACTGCCCGACGGCGGTGGCATCGAGCCTCGAGGCCGCCCAGGCGCTGATCGCGGCGCGCGGCACGGCCAGCCAGCCGCTGCTGTTCACCAGCTGGGTCGGCGCCGCCTCGATGGCCGAAGCCCGCGCCGGTTTCGCCCGGGCGCGCATCCCCAGCTACGACACGCCGGAGCAGGCGGTGCGTGCCTTCAGTTACATGGTCGACCACGCCAAGGCGCGGCAGCTGCTGCTCGAGACTCCGCCATCGATTCCCGAGCAGTTCACCCCCGACGAGCGGAAGGCGCGCCGGCTGATCGATGCGGCGCTGGCCGAGGGACGGCAGTGGCTGCTCGAACCCGAAGCCAAGGCACTGTTCGAAGCCTATGCGATTGCGACGGTGCCGACCCGGCGCGCCGTCACGCCCGCCGAGGCGGCGGCCATCGCCGCCCAATTTGCCGTGCCGGTCGCGTTGAAGGTGCTGTCGCCCGATCTGCCGCACAAGTCGGATGTCGGCGGCGTGCAGCTCGATCTGGCCACGCCAGCGGCGGTGCAGGAGGCAGCCGCAGCGATGCTGGCCCGGTTGCGAAAAAGCCAGCCGCAGGCGCGCATCGAAGGCTTCTGCGTCGAGCCGATGACCCGACGGCCCAACGCCTTCGAGCTGATCATCGGCGCCTTCGTCGATCCGCAGTTCGGGCCGGTGATCCTGTTCGGTCAGGGCGGCACGGCGGTCGAGCTGATCCGCGACCGCTCGCTCGAACTGCCCCCGCTCAACATGCGCCTGGCCCATGAACTGATCAACCGGACCCGGCTGGCGCGGCTGCTGCGCGGCTACCGCGACCATCCGGCGGTCAACCTCGACGCGGTGGCGCTGAGCCTGATCAAGCTGGCGCAGATGGTGACCGACCTGCCGGAACTGGTCGAACTGGAGATCAACCCGCTGCTGGCCGATGCCGAGGGGGTGATCGCGCTCGATGCCCGGGTGCGGCTGCGGCCGAGCACGCTGAGCGCTTCGCAACGGCTGGCGATTCGCCCCTATCCCAAGGCGCTCGAAAGCCGGGTCACACTCGGTGATGGACGCGCACTGCTGCTGCGGCCGATTCGTCCCGAGGATGAACCGGCACTGCAGGCGGCACTGCTGCTGTTGACGCCCGAACAGCAGCGGCTGCGGCGACTGCTGGCGCGGCCCGAACTCGACGAGCGGCTGGCGGCGCGGCTGACCCAGATCGACTACGACCGTGAGATGGCGCTGGTGCTCACCGAGACCACTGCCCTGAGCGATGGCGAGATCTTCGGCGTGGTGCGGTTGATGGCCGATCCGGACAACGAATCGGCCGAGTTCGCCATCATGCTGCGGCCGGAGTTGAGCGGACAGGGGGTTGGGCGGCAACTGATGGAGCGGCTGATCGACCATGCCCGCGACCGCGGCATCGGCCAGCTCTACGGTGATGTGCTGCCACAGAATCAGTCGATGCGCCGGCTCTGTGCCGCACTCGGCTTCGTCGAGGCGCGCTCCCCGCTCGATGACCAGCTGCTGCGGGTGAGCCTGCCGCTGCGCAACCCGACCTGAATCGCCACCGGTCGATCCGGTTCAGGCGTGCTGGCCGGCCTCAGTGTCGAGCGGTGGCGTCATGCTTCTCATCGACCATGCGACCGAGCAGCCGCATCACCTCCTCACTGGCCCTTTCTGCGGCCTCGGCATCGGCCATGATGGCCGTTTGCCGCGCACGATCCTGCGCCCACGGCTGCCTGGCCTGCTCCACTGCACTGCGCACATGCTGATGCACCGCCTGATGCGGCGCCGTCAGCGTCCGGTAGGCGTGGGTCTGGCCAAACAGGCGCTGGCCATCCTGCTGCAGCCACTTGCCCAGCCGGCAGCCGGTATGATCGACCTGCACCGCCGTCGCCTCCTCGTTGTTGCCCTGGCCGGCAATCGCCAGGTAGCCATTCTGCTTGTACAGCACATGGTCCACCTTCACCAGCGTGGCAAAGGCGTGGTCGGTGGCATGGTCGATCTGCCCGCTCATCTGCCGTGAGGCGGTCGACAGGGCTGCGAAATGGTCGCGGAACTGGCGGGTCTTCGCCACTGCCTCGCTGGCGGCGGCCCCGCTGCGGGTCGACTCGACGGTGATGCGGGCCACCTGCCCCTTGAAGCGGCCCATGCTGCCCTCGATCTCGACCGTGGCCCCCTTGGTCCGCTCCGCCAGCGCCTTCACCTCATCGGCCACCACCGCAAAGCCGCGCCCCTGCTCGCCGGCACGGGCCGCCTCGATCGCGGCATTGAGCGCCAGCAGCGAGGTCTGATCGGCAATCGCCGCGATCATCTCCAGCGACTTCAGCACCTTCTGGCTCTCATCGTCGAGTTCGGCCACCACCGCCTCGACCGAACCGACCTCGGTGACGATGCGTTGCAGTGCCTGGCCCAGCGCATCGATGCCGGTCGAACTGTCGATCGCCAGCTCGGCGTTGTCGCCGGCGAGCTGTGCCGCCTGTTGCAGCTTCTGATTGATCGACAGCAGGTCTTCCTGCACCGTGCGCAGGTTGTCGCGCAGGTGACGGGTCGCGCTGCGTTGCAGGTCGGTCAGAAAATCGTTTTCTGTTGGTTGCACAGCGTGACTGCCGGGAGCCAGCTCTTCCGGGTGACGGGCCGCCGACTCGCGCAGCGCGTGCAGTGCATCACCCAGCCTGTTGAACTGCTCCAGCAGCGGATTCAGGCTGGCCAGTGCCGGCTCGGCAGTCAACCGCTGAGCCGGATGACCGGCGTGCAGATGCTGCGACTGCTGGCCGATGGCCTCCAGCAGCTTCAGTGGCCGGCTGCTCTCACGCAGCAGATAGAGGGCAAACAGGCCATTGACCAGCGGCACCGTCAGCCACGGCCAATCGAGCCCGGAAAACAGCAGCCCATGACCGCCCACCAGCAGTTGCGGCAGAATGAACAGCAGGCAGGCCCAGCGCCAGCGGCGGGCCAGCGGGCTGCCGCTGGCGAGAACATCCGCAGTCAGGGTCGGCGAGGTTGAAGCTGTCGTCATCGGGGTCACTCCACGGCAAAAGAGGGGTGGTCATTGCGTTGAGTGAAGTGTAGACAACGGATGCCAGAGTGGCGCGCAACGGCGGTCAGAGTGCCAGCAACTCCGGCGGCAGCAGGCCCGGCACGGCGCAGGCGACGGTGATGTGGCCCACCTTGCGCCCCGGCCGTGGTGCTTTGCCGTAATCATGCAAATGGGCGCCGGGAACCGCCAGCACCCGTGCAGGGTCGGGCACCGCGCCGATCAGATTGAGCATCGCGTAGTCGCCGCGCGCGCGGGTGCTGCCGAGCGGCAGGCCGAGAATCGCCCGCAGGTGGTTTTCGAACTGGCTGGTCTCGGCACCCTCGATGCTCCAGTGCCCGGAGTTGTGCACCCGCGGTGCAAATTCGTTGGCCAGCAGCGCCCCGTCGCAGACAAAGAACTCCACGGCCAGCACGCCGACATGGTCGAGCACTTCGAGCAGGCGTCCGACCTGGGCTTCGGCCTCCTGTTGCAGCGGATCGCTGGTGCGGCAGAAGGTGGTGTGGAGGATGCCGTTGCGGTGGCGGTTTTCCGCCAGCGGATAACAGGCCACGGCGCCATCGCGGCCGCGCGCCGCGATCAGCGACACCTCGCGCTCGAACGGCACCAGCCGCTCCAGCAATGCCGGTGTGTCACCCAGTTCACGGGCCGCGACTTCGACATCGGCAGCCGTGCGCAGCAGCCACTGGCCCTTGCCGTCATAGCCGAACCGGCGGGTCTTGAGCAGCGCGGGCAGCCCCAGTGCCACCACGGCTGCCGGCAACCCGGCAGCGCCATCGACCACCTCGAACGCCGCCGTTGCCATGCCGAGCTCGCGGAACAGCGTCTTCTCGTGCAGCCGGTCCTGCGCCGCCGCCAGCGCCCGCGCACCGGGATGGACCGGCACCCGGCCGGCGAGCACCTCCAGGCTGCGTGCCGGGACGTTCTCGAAATCGAAGGTCACCACATCGACCTGCCCAGCCAGTTCGAGCAGTGCGCGCTCATCGTCGTAATCGGCGACCAGCAGTTTGCCCAAGGGCCCGGCGCAGGCGTCGGCGGCCGGGTCGAGAAACACAAATTGGTGCGCCCAGGGCAGCCCGGCCAGCGCCAGCATCCGCGCCAGCTGCCCGCCACCGATGATGCCGACCCTCACGACTGGCTCGCCCGCGGATCGGGATCGGCCAGCACCCGTTCGGTCTGGGCCGCGCGATAGGCCGCCAGGCGCGTGCCGATGGCAGGATATTTGTTGGCGAGAATGGCCGCAGCCAGCAGGCCCGCGTTGATGGCGCCGGCGCGACCGATGGCCAGCGTGCCGACCGGAATGCCGGCCGGCATCTGCACGATGGAGAGCAGTGAATCGACGCCATTGAGGCTGCGCGACTGCACCGGCACGCCCAGCACCGGCAGCGCGCTCTTGGCGGCGGTCATGCCCGGCAGGTGGGCGGCGCCGCCGGCGCCGGCGATGATCACCTCCAGCCCGCGCCCGGCGGCGGCCTCGGCATAGGCGAACAGCTTGTCCGGCGTGCGATGGGCCGAGACCACCTCCACCTCGTGGGGAATGGCAAGCTCGGTCAGAATCTCGGCGGCGTGGCCCATCGTCTCCCAGTCCGACTGCGAGCCCATGATGATCCCCACCAGAGGCGCCTTGCGGTCACGGCGACCGGCCATCACCGAGTCCTCGCACTGAAGAAAAGGGAAATGTCGGCGACAACCGGTGCGACGACCAGATTCTGCGCACTGTGCATGAATGTGTCCGCGGGGTGCCGGAGCCCTGGGCTCGGCCGGTGAGTGAACCTTGCCCCGGACGGCGCAACTGCGGAGTGGCTCCGCAGTGCCTGCCCCGGCGCTGCCAGCCGCGATTCTAGCGCGCGCCTTGCGCGAAGTCAGGCGCCTGCTGCTCAAACAGCCACCACAGTGAACCGCTGCGCTGACCGGACGGCCTGCTTCGGACTGCCTTCAACAATGAGCCGCCGATTTCATGTCCCCGATTTCACGTGGATAAAATCAACGTGTCGTTAGTTCTTTGAGATTGAAGCTTCCTCGATGCCGCGGCCTGTAAGCACGCAACGCGCCTCACTGGGTAGAACGCCACCAAGATTGTTCTTGGCTTCGAAGGTGAACTGGACGACGACGTTGCCGGTCGTGGGTGCACGATAAACAGACGTCGTGCCGAACTTCCGATTGAAGGTGAGCGGGTTGTGAAGCTGGGCTTTGATCGCGTTCTCGCAGCTTTGCGTGGCTTGAGAGTCTGCCAAGCCAGACATCTTGGCAGTTTGAGACTGAATAGCGGTGGCTGATTTAAGATCGGAGTCTTCAATGTAGAAGCGTTTCCGATTCACGCAATCAACAAAGAAGACGATCTTGCCGCCCGGCGTGCTTCGGCTTTTCGAGATCTCGACGAGATCAACCCTGTCGCACTCGGATGATGAGGCAATTTTCTCTGCTGCGGGGAGCATGAGGGAGTTGATTTTCTTGATGCCCGACTCACCCCAGGCGGCGTATAACTTCGGGTAGCTATTTTGCGTGATTGGGATGACCGCGTGCGAGGCGATCTTGGGGTTGACTGAAGCAGCGTCACAAACAGCGGCTGAGGATAGGGCAAGTAGAAAAACTCCAAGGTGCGCTCTGCAAAGGGTTTTGAGATTCAAGGCAGTGGCCTCCGCAAAAAGGAAAATAAGCTCAGGCTCGATTTTCTCCGCCGCTCCATTTCATCGCAGGCCTGCCCGGGCAGACAGGCGCCAGCGCGCGACCTGTCGAAAGAGCTGCCCACTCAAACGCGCTCAGTCACTTCTTGACCACGCCGCCGACGATCTTTTCGCAACTGCCGGCGGGCAGCAGGATCCACTCCTGCGGGTCGGCATCCTTTTTGGCCTGGCTGGCGCAACTGTGGCTGTCGGTGTGGCAGTCGTTGCTGCCGGCCTTGACCACGCCATAGCACTTCTCCACGCCCTTGCCTTCGGCCAGCGCTGCTGTCGAAGTGGCGGCGAGGCCGAGGGCCAGCAGGGCTGCCGCAGCGGCGCGGCTCAGCAGGGCGTTTTTTTCATCATCGGACATGGTTCTGCTCCTTCGGTTGTTTTCTGTTGCTGATCAAGAGGATGGCTATTGCCCACCGCGTGCCTGGCGCAGCCGTTCGAGGATGCGCTTTTCCGACACCGGCTGGCGGGTGCCGAGTGGCTGGGCGAAGAGTGAGACCCGCAGCTCCTCGATCAGCCAGCGGCATTCGTCGAGCCGTTGAGGATCGGCCCGGCCGCTGGCCTTGGCGTCGAGGTAATTCTGCCACAGATCGGCCACGGTACGGCGTGACTGCGCGTCGCGGGCCAACTGTCCCTGCAGCCGTTGCAGCCGGTGGTCGATCGCCTTGAGGTAACGGGGAAATTCACTCAGCCAAGGGTAGGGGGTGGCGGTGATGAAGCCCGGTGCCAGCAGCGCCGCCAGTTGTTGTTCGATGTCGCGGTGGCTGTCGGCCAGCGCCGGCGAGGCGGTTTTTTCGAGTTGCAGCCGCAGTGGCCGGTAGCAGGCAAGAATTTCGCTGACCAGCCGGACCAGCTCCTGGGCCCGCGTCACCACCTGGTTGCGGTCGGCCGCCACCCGCGCCTCGAAGCTGGCGCGGTCGGTTGGCAGCGGGCGGCCGTCGAGCAGGATGGCGCGAAAGGCGGCCTCGATCAGTTCGTCGATCAGGTCGTGCGCGCCAGCGATCGCGGCGAAAGTGAGCGCCCGCTCGCGCTCGAACCGCACCTGTTTGCGCAGGTAGTGCACGGTCGGCGCCAGCGCCAGCATGTAGAGCCGCAGGATGCCGCGCACCCGGCTCTGACGGGCCTCGACCGGGTCGTCGCCCAGTTCGAGCTGGATGTGGTCGCCGTGGTCGATCATCCGCACGAAGCGTTTGATCGGGATGCCAGCCTGCTGGGTGTCGACCGACTCCGGCAGTGCATCGAAGTCCCAACTGGTGACCCGCTCGCGCCGCCACGGCGAGCCGGCGGGCAGGGGCAGCAGCCGCTGGCGGTCGAGCGTGGCGACAAAGGCATCGAGCGCGGCCGGATCACGGCTGGCGAACAGCACCCGGTTCTGTTCATCCAGCAGTTCGACCCGCATCCGGTAGTGGTCGTCGATGGTGCCATCCGTCCAGTCGGTGTCGGCCAGGGTGACGCCCAGCTCGCTGCGCAGGACCGAGGTCAGTGCGCTGGTCAGCGGTTCGGCATTGGGCCGCAGCGCCGGCAGCAGCCGGTCGACGCTGTCCGGCAGCGGCACCAGGCGGCGGCGCTGCGCCTTGGGCAGGCTCTTGAGCAGGGCGATGCACTTGTCGCGCAGCAGCCCCGGCACCAGCCATTCGAGCTGCGCGCGCGGCAGTTGTCGCCAGGCCGCCGCCGGCACATGCAGGGTCACGCCATCTTCGGCATGGCCCGGTTCGAAGCGGTAGCTCAGCGGCAGTGTCATCTCGCCGAGCTGCAACTGGTCGGGAAAGCGGTCGCCGAGCGCCTCGTCGGCATCGCGGCGCAGCAGCCGCTCGCGGTCGAGCCGCAGCAGGTCGGGTCGGGCGCGTTCGGCCTCGCCGCGCCAGGCATCGAACCGCTTGCGGTCGTAGACGTCGGGCGGGATGCGCTCGTCGTAGAAGCGGTAGATCTCTTCGTCATTGACCAGCAGGTCGCGGCTGCGCGATTTGGCTTCGAGCCCCTCCAGTTCGGCAATCAGTGCCTGGTTGTGCTTGAAGAAGGCGGGATGGCTGCCGAGGTCGCGCTCCACCAGCGCGGCGCGGATGAAGATGTCGCGGGCGGTGACCGGGTCGATCGGCCCGTAGTTGACCAGTCGGCGCTCGACGATCGGCAGGCCATGGAGGGTGACCTGTTCGTAGGCGACCACCTCGCCCCGCTTGCGCTCCCAGTGGGGCTCGAAGTGGTTGCGCCGCAGCAGCCCCTTGGCCAGCGGCTCGATCCAGGCCGGGTCAATGCGGGCCACGGTGCGGGCATAGAGCTTCGAGGTCTCCACCAGCTCCAGCGCCATCAGCCATTTCGGCCCTTTCTTGGCCAGCGGCGAGCCGGGAAAAATCGAGAAGCGGCGATTGCGGGTGCCCTGATAGTCGCCCTCCGGCCGCTTGACGCCGACATGGCTCAGCAGGCCGGTCAGCAGCGCGCGGTGGATGGCGTCAGGGTCGGCCGGGCTGCTGTTTTCGCGCAGATGCAGTGCCCTGGCGGCCAGGTGGAGCTGACGGTGCAGCTCGCGCCACTCCCGCAGCCGCAGCCACGACAGGTAGTTGCGACGGCAGTGGCTGCGGAACTGGCTCTGCGTCAGGCTCTGGCGCAGCCCTTCGAGATGGTCCCACAGGTTGCAGAGGGTGATGAAGTCGGAGTCGGAGTGCTGGTAGAGCCGATGCTTCTCGTCGGCGGCCTGCTGCTTGCCGACCGGGCGCTCGCGCGGGTCCTGCAGCGAGATCGCGCTGCCGATGATCAGCAGCTCGCGCAGTGCGTTCTCGCGCGTGGCCTCGAGCAGCATCCGGCCGATGCGCGGGTCGACCGGCAGTTGCGCCAGTTGGCGACCGATCGGCGTCAGCGTGCCACGGCCGTCGACGGCGCCGAGTTCTTCCAGCAGCTTGAAGCCATCGCGGATCAGCCGTCGATCGGGGGGGTCGATGAACGGAAATTCGTCGATCTCGCCGAGAGAGAGCGACAACATGCGCAGAATCACCGCGGCCAGGTTGGTGCGGCGAATCTCCACCTCAGTGAATTGGGGACGGCCGAGCAGATCCGCTTCGGCATAGAGCCGGTAGCAGATGCCGGCCGCCACCCGGCCGCAGCGGCCCGCCCGCTGCCGGGCGCTGGCCTGCGAGATCGGTTCGATCGGCAACCGCTGCACCTTGCTGCGGTAGCTGTAGCGGCTGATGCGGGCATGGCCGAGGTCGATCACATAGCGGATGCCGGGCACCGTCAGCGAGGTTTCGGCGACATTGGTCGAGAGCACCACCCGCCGGCCGGGGTGCGGGCTGAAGATGCGCTGCTGCTCGGCATGGGAGAGGCGGGCATAGAGCGGCAGAATCTCGGTGTCGCGCAGCAGCGCTTTGCGCAGGTGGTCGGCGCAGTCGCGAATCTCCTGCTCGCCGCTGAGAAAGACCAGCACATCGCCGCGTGGCGCGCCGCCCTCCTCGGCCTCGATCTCGCGCAGGACTTCGACGATCGCCTGCGGCGGATCGGCCGTCTCGTCACGCTCGTCGCGCGGGCGGTAGCGGATCTCCACCGGATGGCTGCGCCCCTCGACGATCAGGATGGGCGCGCCGTCGAAGTGGCGCGAGAAGGCGTCGAGGTCGAGGGTGGCCGAGGTGATGATCAGCTTCAGATCGGGCCGCCGGGGCAGCAGCCGCTTGAGATAGCCGAGCAGGAAGTCGATGTTGAGGCTGCGCTCATGCGCCTCGTCGATGATCAGGGTGTCGTAGGCGGTCAGCAGCGGATCATGGCCGATCTCGGCCAGCAGGATGCCATCGGTCATCACCTTGACCAGCGTCTGCGGGCCGCTCTGGTCGCTGAAGCGCACCTGCGCGCCCACCTGCTGCCCAAGCGGCACCCGCAGCTCCTCGGCCAGTCGCTGCGCCACCGCCCGCGCCGCCAGCCGCCGTGGCTGGGTGTGGCCGATCATCCCACGGCTGCCGCAGCCCAGTTCGAGGCAGAGCTTCGGCAACTGGGTGGTCTTGCCCGAGCCGGTCTCGCCGGCCAGCACCACCACCTGATGCCGCTTGATGGCGTCGAGCAGCCGTTCGCGGGCGGCCACCACCGGCAGTTCGAGCGGATAGTCGATGGTGGGTATCGATTGCAGCCGCGCCTCGACCCAGCTCGACGAGGCGTCGAGCTGCTGCCGGAACTCGCTCAGCAGCCGGTCGGCCGGCTTGGCGGCCGCCAGACGGCTGGCGATGCGCCCGAGCAGTGCCTCGAGCCTGATCCGGTCACTGGCGCGGCAGTGCGCCAGCCGGGCGCGTTCGGCATCGAGGCTGAATGACGGCGGCAGCTCGCTGACAGGCACGGTGGGCAGCGGGGTGGGCCTCACTCACGGCTCATCGGCCGACTCATCCGTGGCGGTCGGGGTGATGGTGCAGAGGCTGCGAATCTGCGCCTCCAGTTCGTTGGCCAGTTGCGGATGCTCGTGCAGATATTGGGCGGCGTTGGCCTTGCCCTGACCGATGCGCTCGCCACGGCAGCTGTACCAGGCGCCCGATTTTTCGATCAGATTCTGCTGCACGGCCATGTCGACCAGCTCACCCAGGCGGTAGATGCCGGTGCCGTAGAGAATCTGGAACTCGGCCTGCCGGAACGGCGGCGCCACCTTGTTCTTCACCACCTTGACCCGGGTCTCGCTGCCCACCACCTCGTCGCCGGACTTGACCGAGCTGGTGCGGCGAATGTCGAGCCGCACCGAGGCGTAGAACTTCAGCGCATTGCCGCCGGTGGTGGTCTCCGGACTGCCGAACATCACGCCGATCTTCATGCGGATCTGGTTGATGAAGATCACCAGCGTGTTGGAACGCTTGATGTTGCCGGTGATCTTGCGCAGCGCCTGCGACATCAGCCGTGCCTGCAGGCCGACATGCTGGTCGCCCATCTCGCCGTCGATCTCGGCCTTGGGCGTCAGCGCCGCCACCGAGTCGATCACCACCAGGTCGACCGCGCCGGAGCGCACCAGCATGTCGACGATCTCCAGCGCCTGCTCGCCGGTGTCGGGCTGCGACACCAGCAGGTTGTCGAGGTTGACGCCGAGCTTTTCGGCATAGAGCGGGTCGAGCGCATGTTCGGCATCGACGAAGGCGGCCACGCCACCTCCGCGCTGGCACTGGGCGATGGTGCTGAGCGCCAGCGTGGTCTTGCCGGAAGATTCCGGACCGTAGATCTCCACCACCCGGCCACGCGGCAGGCCACCGATGCCCAGCGCGATGTCGAGCCCGAGCGAACCGGTCGAGATCGCCGGAATGTTCTGCCGCTCCTTGTCGCCGAGCCGCATGATGCTGCCCTTGCCGAACTGTCTCTCGATCTGACCCAGCGCCGCTTCGAGCGCCTTCTGCTTGTTTGCATCCATCGGCTTTCCTCATGGTGCGGTGGAGTGCGCACTCCACCGTCTTGCCTGCAGTTGATTGAAAAAGTGTGTCAGGCCCGCGCCATCAGCCCGGCCAGCGCATGCAGCGCCGCCTGCTCGCGCACCCCGGCACGGTCACCGGTGAAGTGCAGCGACTCGGTCTCCAGCCGGCCATCGCGCCCGGCCCAGCCGAAGCAGACCGTGCCGACCGGCTTGTGCGCGGTGGCGCCGCCCGGCCCGGCAATGCCACTGACCGCCACCGCCAGATCGGCATCGGCCCGCAGCAGCGCATTGCGGGCCAGCTCGCGCACGGTTTCATGGCTGACGGCACCGAACCGTTGCAGCGTATCGGCCGCCACGCCAAGCAGGGTGCGCTTGGCTTCGTTGGAGTAGACCACCCAGCCATACTCGAACCAGGCCGAGCTGCCGGCCACGGCGGTGATGGCCGCGGCCACCAGACCACCGGTGCAGGACTCGGCGGTCGCCACCCGCAGACCGCGCTGCTTCAGCAGCAGACCCAGCTGCGTGGCGCGCTCGACGATCGTGCTGTTCATCTGCGTCACCCCCTCGACCGTCCAGGTGCGACCATCTTAGCGGATGCCGCAGCCGAGGCGGAACGCGTGGTGCGCAAGCGAGCGCGGTTTGGCCTGATTCCGGCGGGCTGCTAGCATAGCGCCCCCCATGTGGGCTGCACAGTCGCAGCCACAGGCACCCGTTGCTTTATCAGGAGCCTTGCCATGACCAGACTCTCGCTCGACAAGGATCGCATCAAGATTCTGCTGCTCGAGGGCATCCACCCCTCGGCCGTGCAGACCCTTCGCCAGGCCGGCTACAGCAACATCGAGGCACTGCCGACCGCGCTCGAGGGCGAGGAGCTGAAGGCGCGGATTCGCGACGTGCACTTCATCGGCATCCGCTCACGCACCCGGCTCAACGCCGAGGTGCTCGAAGCGGCGCAGCGGCTGGTGGCGATCGGCTGCTTCTGCATCGGCACCAACCAGGTCGATCTGAACCAGGCGCTGTTGCAGGCCATTCCGGTGTTCAACGCCCCCTTCTCCAACACCCGCAGCGTGGCGGAGCTGGTGCTGGCCGAGGCGATTCTGCTGCTGCGCGGCATTCCCGAAAAGAACGCACTGGCCCATCGCGGCGGCTGGCTGAAGAGCGCCAGCAACGCCTACGAGATTCGCGGCAAGCAGCTCGGCATCATCGGCTATGGCAACATCGGCACCCAGCTCGGTGTCATGGCCGAGTCTCTCGGCATGAAGGTCCGTTTTTACGACGTGGTCAACAAGCTCTCGATCGGCAATGCCGTTCAGCTGCACGACCTGCATGAACTGCTGGCGACATCGGATGTGGTGACGCTGCATGTGCCGGAAACCGCGGCGACCCGCAACATGATCGGCAGCGCCGAGCTGGCGGCGATGAAGCCGACCGGCGTGCTGATCAACGCCTCGCGCGGCACGGTGGTCGACATCGACGCGCTGGCGCAGGCCCTGGCCGACAAGCGGCTGCTGGGGGCCGCCATCGATGTCTTTCCGGTCGAGCCCAAGGGCAATGACACCCCGTTCGTCTCGCCGCTGCAGGCGTTCGACAATGTCATTCTCACCCCCCACATCGGCGGCAGCACCATCGAGGCGCAGGCCAACATCGGGGTCGAGGTGGCCGAAAAGCTGATCAAATACAGCGACAACGGCACCACCACCTCGTCGGTCAACTTTCCCGAGGTGGCGCTGCCGGCCCATCCCGGCAAGCATCGGCTGCTGCACATCCATCGCAACGAACCCGGGGTGATGAGCGCGATCAACCGGGTCTTTTCCGACAGCGGCATCAACATCAGCGCCCAGTACCTGCAAACCAACGACCGCACCGGCTATGTGGTGATCGATGTCGATGCCGAATACAGCGAGCTGGCGCTGAAGCGGCTGCAGGAGATTCCGGCCACGCTGCGCGCCCGCGCGCTGTTCTGAGTGCCGGTGCGGGGTCGGCCCGTCCGTTCATGACCCCTGCTGAAGCTGCCGCAGCTGCCTGGCGAACCGTTCGAGCAGTTGCGGCCGTTTCAGCTTCAGCGTCGGCGTCAGCAGGCCATCGGCGACCCGCCAGGGGGTCAGGCTGAAGTGGGCCCGGCCGAGGGTGGCATAGGCCGGAAACTCCTTCAGCAGTCCATTCATGCGTGCCAGCAGCAGCTGCTTCACCACCGGATCGTTCAGCGCTGCATCGTCGGGCTCCACACCCCACTGGATGGCCTGTTCCCGCCAGAGTTCCGGCTCCAGCACCACCAGCGCCACCAGCCGGGGCTGACCGCTGCCGGCCAGCATCACCTGACTGAACAGCGGGTCGAGCCGAATCGCCATCTCCAGGTCGTCCGGCGGGATCTTCTCGCCATTGCAGAGCACGATGGTCTCCTTCAGCCGACCGCGAAGATGGAGCCGTCCATCCTCCAGCCAGCCCTGATCCGCCGTGTGCAGCCAGCCCTGCGCATCGATCGCCGGGTCGTCGGCGCGGCCGTGCCAGTAGCCCAGCATCACATTGGGACCGCGCACCAGCACCTCACCCTGCTCGCCGATGTGCAGCGCCACGCCGGGCAGCGGCCGTCCGACGCTGGCGGGATCGTTGTCGTGCAGGGTGTTGCAACTGACCACCGGGCTGGCCTCGGTCAGGCCATAGCCCTGCACGATCGGAATGCCCAGGCCGATGAAGCGCCGCGCCACCTCGGGTTGCAGCGCGGCGCCGCCACTGACCGCCAGCCGCAGCCGTCCACCCAGGCGCTGTTGCAGCGGCCGGGCGACCAGCGGCTGCAGCAGCGGCCAGAGCAGCAATCGGGGATGCCAGCCTGCCCGCCGCTGCCGGTACTGAAAGCGGTGCCAGCCCACCGCGACCGCCCAGCGGAACAGCCACGCGAGCAGCGCTCCGCGCTGCATCAGTTGCCGGCTGAGTCGGCCATGGAGGGTTTCGTAGACGCGGGGCACGCAGATCAGCGCCGTCGGCCGCTGCCGTGACAGATCGCGCGCCAGAAGCTGAATGCCACGGCCATGGGCCACGGTGGCACCGGCCGCCATCGGCACATAGTAGCCGGCGGTCCGTTCCAGCGCATGGGCGAGCGGCAGAAAGGAGAGCAGCAGATCCTGCCGGTAGACCTCGATCCGGCTCAGAATGCCATGGACATTGGCCAGAATGTTGGCATGGCTCAGCATCACCCCCTTGGGGCGTCCGGTGGTGCCGGAGGTGTAGATCAGCGTCGCCAACTGTCGTGGCTCGACCGGCGGCAGTGGCGGCTGCTCTGCGCCGGGCGTCGGCAACCAGCCGGCCACGCTGCGCAGCCGAGGATCGTCGAACCTGCAGGCCGCATCATCCTCCAGCAGCAGGATGCGCTCCAGTGTCGGGATCCCGGCGAGCGCCCCGGCCAGCGTCAGCCAGTGGGTCTCGTCGACCAGCAGAAGCAGGCGCGCCCCGCAATCCTCCAGGATGTAGGCGGTGTTGTTGGGACGGTCGTCGACATAGAGCGGCACCACCACCAATCCCAGCCCCAGCGCAGCCTGATCGAAGATGACCCACTGCGGAGAGTTGGGCAGGGCGATGGCGACGCGGTCACCCGCTTGAAGAGGCTCCCGCCGCAGCGCCTGCTGCCACTGTTGCACCGCCTGCCCGATCTCTCTCCAACGGTAATCACGCCAGCCTTGACGCTGCCGGTCGTAGGCGCGGTAGGCCACTGCCGTGGGCGTGCGCCGCACGCGCGCGCGAAACAGCGCATCCAGCGTGTCGGCCTCGTCGGCAGTGACCGGATCGCAGTCCCAGGTTGCCATCGTCGTGCTCCTCCCTGTGGGCCGTGCGATCCGCGGGCCGTTCCGCTCACGCCTGCCGGCGGCTGAACACCCACTCAGCGGCGGATGAGAGCTCGGCGTTGAAGCGGTAGCCCTGCCAGTCGAACGTCTTGAGCGCGTCGGGCCTCTCCCAGCGGTTGAGGATGATCGCGCGCGCCATCGCACCGCGCGCCCGCTTGGCCAGCAGGCCGATGGTGCGGTAGGTGCCACCTTTGTAATCCTTGAACTGGGGCGTGATCAACCGGCCAGCGAGCCGCTTCGGCTGCACCGCCTTGAAGTACTCCTGCGACGCCAGATTGATCAGTACGCCACTGCCCCCCAGTTGCCGGTTGAGGGCGTCGGTGATCCGATCACCCCAGAAGTGATAGAGGTCGCGGCCATGGGGATTGGCGAGCGGGGTGCCCATCTCCAGCCGATAGGGATGGATCAGATCGAGCGGGCGCAGCAGTCCGTAGAGGCCGGAGAGGATGCGCAGATGCTGCTGGGCATGGAGCAGATCGGCCTCGCTCAGGCTGGCGGCCTCCAGCCCGACATAGACCTCGCCGGCAAAGGCGAGCAGCGCCTGCTTGCAGGGTCCCGCTTCGAAGCGGGGCTGCCACTGCTGATAGCGACGCTGGTTCAGCTCGGCCAGCCTGGGGCTGATCTGCATCAATTCGCCCAACTGCTGCGCCGTCATCGGCCGCAGCAGCCCGACCAGTTCGCTGCTGGCTTCGACGAACTCCGGCTGACTGGCATGGCGGGTGCAGGGTATCGTCTCGAAATCGAGGTTCTTGGCCGGGGAGAGAATGGTCAACATGGCAGACACCTTGGCATGGCTCGCGTCACGGGCCGAACACGGTAGCAAAAGCCGTCACGGTTGCAATTGTCACCAACGCAGCCTGGAATGCCTATAATGCCGCCGGATCGCCCCCTGCCCACAACAATAACAGTCCTCCCACCGATGACCGAAGATGAACTGCCGCCGCAGCCCGGCGGTGAACTGGCACTCAAGACCGTTGCCCTGCCGCGCGACACCAATGCCCATGGCGACATCTCGGCCGGCTGGCTGGTGTCGCAGATGGACCTCGCGGCCGAAATCACCGCCGCCAACCTGGCCAAGGGACGGGTGGTGACGGTCGCCATCGAAGAGCTCGCCTTCATGCGGCCGATCGCGATTGGCGCCAGCGTCAACTGTCACACCGAGATCCTCGAAATCGGCCGCAGTTCGATGCGCATTCTGGTGGAGGTCTGGACCTGCCTGCCCGCCGACCCGGAACCCTACAAGATCACCGAAGGGGAGTTCGTCCTGGTGGCCCTCGACGACGAGGGCCGCGCGCGCCGGGTGGTGGTTTAGCCGACTCTTTCGCCACCCGGACCGGCATGCCGGCAGGGTGCTGGACGCCACGCCAGCGATCGGTCACCATCAAAAAAGTGCACCAATCTGATCCAGGAGGGATTGCATGGCCGCTTTCACCGTTCTGCTCACCGGCGCCACCAGCGGCATCGGACTGGAGACCGCCCGCGCCCTGGCCACGCCCGACCGACGGCTGATTCTGGCCTGTCGCAACCGATCCAAGGCCGAGACCCTCCGCCAGCAACTGCTGAGCGCCCAGCCCGCCTGCCAGATCGATCTGGTGGATCTCGACCTGGCCAGTCTGGCCTCGGTCGACCGCGCCGTGACCGAGATCTTTCAGTGCTGCTCACGCCTTGACGTGCTGATCAACAACGCCGGCGTCATGCCTGCCCAGTTCACCCGCTCGGCCGATGGCCACGAGCTCAACTTCGCCGTCAACCACCTTGCGCCGTTCTCGCTGACCCAGCAACTGCTGCCGCTGCTGCGGGCCAGTGGCAGGGCGCGGGTGGTCAACGTCAGCTCGATGATGCACCGCTTTGGCCGCCCCGATTTCGACGACTGGCCCCATCCGGCGCGTTACCGACAGGTGCGCGCCTATGGCAGCTCCAAGCTCGGACTGCTGCTCTGCACCCGGGAGTTTGCCCGCCGCCACCAGCGCGACGGCATCACTGCCAACGCCCTGCACCCGGGCGGCGTCGACACCGCCATCACCGACTACCCGGGCTGGATGCGGCTGTTCCTGCGCTCCGCGCGCAAGGGGGCAGAAACCTCGATCTACCTCGCCACCGCCGCCGAAATGGCCAGCGTGACCGGTGGTTACTTCGTCGACTGCCAGCCCAAGCCCGGCACCGCGCTCAGCAACCGTGCCGACCTCGCCGCGCAACTGTGGCAACGCAGCGAAGCCTGGCTCGCCGAGTGGCGCGCGACAGCGGCATAAGGATTGCTGCCACAAGGCTGTCACCACGAACTGCCGAGGGCTGCACGATGGAGATCGAAGCGATACTGAAGCTGGCGCCGGTGATGCCGGTGATCACGCTGGAGCGAATCGAACAGGCCCTGCCACTGGCCCGCGCGCTGCTGGCCGGCGGCGTGCGCGCACTGGAGGTGACGCTGCGCACCCCGGTGGCGCTGCGGGCCATCGAACTGCTGGCCGGCCATGACGAAGGCTGGGTGGTCGGTGCCGGCACCGTCACCACTGCCGCTGAGTACCAGAGTGTCGTCGAGGCCGGCGCCCGCTTCGCCGTCAGCCCCGGCCTGACGCCCGCGCTGGCGGCGGCCGGCCAGCAGGGACCGATTCCGCTGCTGCCCGGCGTCATGACCCCCAGCGAAATCCTCAATGCACGCGATCATGGCTTTGGCTTTCTCAAACTCTTTCCGGCCGAACAGGCCGGCGGCATCCCCTTTCTCAACGCCATCCACGGCCCGCTGCCCGAAATCCGCTTCTGCCCCACCGGCGGCGTCGGCCCGGCCAACCTGGCCGACTACCTGAAACTGCCCAATGTGCTCTGCGTCGGCGGCTCCTGGGTGACACCGCGCCGACTGCTGCGCGACGGCCACTGGAGCGAGATCGAGGCGCTGGCCCGCGCGGCGGTGACGGTCGGAAAGGCATGACCGGCGCATGCGCACTGACACACGATTCAGCCACTTAATGATCTGGAACAATTCATGAAGATCGACATCGACACAATGACCGAGGCAGAGCTGATCGAACTGAATCAGCGCATCGTGCAAAGGCTCAAGTTTCTTGAATCGATGCACCAGCACACTGAAATGCTCAAATTCAGCATCGGTGACAAGGTGTCATTCGAGCCGCCGGGTCGCGGCAGGCTGACCGGCACACTCATCAAGTACAACCAGAAAACAGTGACCCTCATCACCGACTCGGGTCAACGCTGGAACGTCGCTCCGGCGCTGCTTTCAAAAATCAAACCCGTTTCGGCTTCGGCCAAAGAAGGGGTCGTCATTGAATTTGATGGCAAGAAAAAATAGGAGAACATGGAGCCGGAATTGAATCGATCCCTCGTCGGACAGGCGGGTGAAATGTCGCAACTGCCGGCGAACTGTCTGATCTGGAAAGCATGAAACCGTGGTCTGTCCCCAATTCTTCCATCCGCAAGGAGCTGCATCCGGAATGAGCGACTGACTGGCGAATCGAAGGCTACAAATCCAGCGGGCTGATCACCCCGCGCCCGCCTTTATTCAGCACATGGGTGTAGATCATCGTCGTTTCAACATGCGTGTGGCCGAGCA